>JBHHYJ010000154.1:0-1501 GCA_046757485.1 Gemmatimonadota bacterium | reverse complement strand
GGTCGGGACGGAGTATGCCGCGCACACGGACGCGCAGGGTCGGTACCGGCTCGCGGAGGTGCCGCCGGGGGAGTACACGATGGGCTTTTCGACCGCGGATGAGACGCTTTTCGAAGGCACTCTGGAGGCGCCGGTCGTTTCGGTCCGCGAGGGGGCCACGGTCCACGTCGACCTCGGAGTCCCTTCGGCGCACACGCTCCTCTCACGACTGTGCCCGGTGGAGGGCGGGGCGCCCGTCTCGGACCGAGTTCCGCCTGCGGTAGCCCTGGGCTTCGTCCGGGATGCGGAGACGGGCGAGCCCGTGGCCGGAGCGCGCGTCTGGTTCTTGAGTTCCGAATTCGCCATGAGGGAGCGCTCCGTCTCGGAGAGATGGGAGCGAAGAGGCGTCGTAACGGACGAGTCCGGCGCCTACCGGGCGTGCGGACTCCCCGGGAACCGACGGGTCGTCGCTCAGGCGGAGACCGGGGAGGCGGCCAGTGACACGGTGTGGGCCCGGACCCCGCGGGGTGGTCTCCTGCGGCTGGACATGGCGGTCACTCGGGGCAAGCGAGCCGCGGGGCGCATCGGCCTCGGCGGCCAGCGTGTGGCGGGCAGGCGCGAGAAGCTGGAGCCGCCGACCGACGAGAAGCGGGCGGAGCCGGCGGGTGGCACCTCCACGTTGCTGGGGGTGGTGCGCTCGGCGGAGACGGGGCGTCCGCTGGAGGGGGCGCGGGTGAGCCTGCCGGGGCTCGGGGTGGCGGACGTAACGGACGGGCACGGGAGATACCGGCTGCCGAAGCTCCCGGCGGGCAGAGTTCGGCTGGCGGCCGACTACCTGGGCTTCTCCTCGGACACGGTGGTGGTGGAGCTGAAGCCGGCGGGCGGGGCGTACGTGACGCTGGCACTCCAGACGGAGCCAATCCCGCTGCCCGGGCTCGAGGTGGAGGTGGCGCGGCCGCTGAGCCCTAGACTGGTGGGCTTCTACGATCGCATGCACAAGGGACTCGGGAACTTCATCACCAAGGAGGACCTCGAGCGGCGGGACGTAGTCAGCAACTTCCGGCGCATTCCGAATGTCCGGGTGGACCAGTGCATAAATCCCGCCAACGGCCTGCGCGCGGGTCGCTGCTGGAACGTCCAGATCGCGCGAGGCTACGGACTAAACCCGTCCAACCAGTGCAAGCCAGTGGTCTACCTGGACGGACACCTCCTCACCTTTTTCAACTAGGGCGCATCCGATCCGCTCAGCATGAACCCGTTCAACGTGATCCAGGCGTACCCACGGGACTTCTTGGAGGGGATCGAGGTCTACCGGAACCCCGCCATGGCGCCGGCCCAGTACCGCACCGTAGGCGACGCCTGCGGCATCGTCCTCGTGTGGACGAAGGGGAGGGGCTCCCTGTAGCCCGATCATATACTGCCTTGAACACGACGCCAGCCGGGAGACAGCTCGCCGCATGCTGACGCCCCCTCGCTGCAAGCAGTCTCGTCCGACGACTGCTCACCGGTCTCGTGGGCAGCA
>JBHHYJ010000153.1:0-1626 GCA_046757485.1 Gemmatimonadota bacterium | reverse complement strand
ACGGGCTCAGCGTCGCGCCCACGGGCTCAGCTCGCTCCCGCACCCGCGCCCACCCCGCCTCCGAACCCGGAGGCACTTCGCTCGCGTGGAGTCACCCGAGTATCTTGCGCTTCCCCGCGTTCGGTGAACTGAAGGGTTCTCCACAGCCAGGGAGGCGAGCATGTCCGCACCGGCCGGCCCGGCGCGCAGGCGCCCCGTCACGGCTCTCCTCGGGGCCGTTCTCACATACGGTTGCTCCGGCTCTCCGCCCCAACGGGTGTACGTCGAGGAGCTGGGGACCGACACGACGGCCGTCGAGGCGATCACCCGCACGGAGACAGGGTTCGAGGGATGGCGCGTCACGCGCAGCCCCGTCACCCGGATGGCCCATTACCGCGCCTCTCTCGGTCCGGAAGGTACCGTCTCCCGCCTGGAGGTGGAGTGGAGCACGCCTCCGGAGAACCCGAAGGGCCCGGGTCCCCTGCGGTGGACGGTGGAGGTGGAGGGAGACAGCGCCACCTCGATTCGGAGCTCCGAGAACGGCGTGGACACGGTCCGCGTCGCCGCTCCACCGGGCACGGTGCCCACGATCTCGCTCACCCCAATCGGCATATGGGAGCAGGCGGTGGCCCAGGCGAGAGACGCCGGAGACGATCCGTACGAGTTCAGCTTTCTGTCACAGAGCGGGCGACTGGCGCCGAACGCCGTCGGACACCGGGGCCCCGACACGGTGGAGGTGCAGTTCTTCGGGAGCCCCCTGCTGGCCCGTCTGGATGAGCGGGGTGAGATCGAAGGGCTCTCCGGCCGAGAGACGACCCTCAAGGTGGAGGTCCGGCGGGCGGAGGTACCGATGGACGTGCAGGCGCTGGCCGCCGAGTACGCCGCCCGGGACGCCCGCGGCGAAGGCTTCGGCATCGCCTCGCCGACGGACACGGTGCGCGTGGCCTCCGGGGGCGCGGCATTCGAGATCGTCTACAGCCGGCCCGCGAAGCGGGGCCGGGAGATCTGGGGGGGCCTCGTCCCGTGGAACCGCGTGTGGAGGACGGGCGCCAACGCGGCCACCCAGTTCACCACGGACCGGGACCTGAGGATCGGCGAGGCGGAGGTGCCCGCCGGCGCCTACACCCTGTGGACGACGTTCACGCCCGATAGCGCCACTCTCATCATCAATTCTCAGACGGGCATCTGGGGGACGGCGTACGACGCCGCCCACGACCTCGTTCGGGTCCCGCTGGAGACGGAGGCGCTCGATGCTCCGGTGGAGCGCTTCACGATGGGGGTCCGGCCCCTCGAGGCGGGCGGCGTGCTGGAGCTGAGCTGGGACCGGACGCGTTTCTCCGTCCCGCTGCGAGTGCAGTAACCGCCGAACGGGCTACCCCGCGCCGGGGCGGTGCAGGTGGCCCCGCCTGTGAGCGCGGCGGAATCGCCGGTCGCGGAGGTCCTCGGGCGGCCCACCGGGGTTCTTCAACAGGCTTCTTCTAAGGGTACCGGCGGCGTTCGAGCGCGGGCCCGCGTCTCCGCGGAGACGCCTCAACGCCTGGCGTGCTATGCGGGCAGAGTGATGATGGCCGACGCCCCGGGAAGCGTGCTCGACGCCCGGTCCCGCCGAGGGGGACGGTTCGTCCGTGGGGGGCCTTCGGGCTCTCT
>JBHHYJ010000152.1:0-1658 GCA_046757485.1 Gemmatimonadota bacterium | reverse complement strand
TGCA
This sequence comes from Gemmatimonadota bacterium, assembly GCA_046757485.1. Classification (GTDB taxonomy): domain Bacteria; phylum Gemmatimonadota; class Gemmatimonadetes; order Palauibacterales; family Palauibacteraceae; genus JBHHYJ01. The sequence goes on along the minus strand of JBHHYJ010000152.1, from coordinate 1,654 downwards.
ATCGACGGACTGCCCGGCGGTTCGCCTCTTCCTGGAAGAAGCGGACCACGGCCTGAGCGATCTGCGGGCCGATCCCGTAGATCTCGGCAATCTCCTCCTCCGTGGCGGCCTGCAGGGCATCGATCGTGCCGTACCGCTCGGCCAGAAGCTGGGCGACCCGTTCCCCGACGAAGCGGACCCCGAGGGCAAAGAGGAGTCGGGCGAGGCCCCGGTCCTTGGAGGCGTGAATCGTGTTCACGAGATTCTCGGCCGATTTCTTCCCCTGCCGCTCGAGGGAGACGATGGTCTCCGCATCGAGGTGGTACAGGTCGGCGAAGTCTTTTACCAGGCCCCGGTCCACCATCTGGTTCACCGTCGCTTCACCCAGGTGCTCGATGTCCATGGCTCGCCGCGATCCGAAGTGGCGCAGCCGCTCCTTGAGCTGGGCGGGACAGGCCGCGTTGGTGCATCGCCAGATGGCCTCCCCCTCGGGTCGGAAGGCCGCCGCCCGGCAGACCGGGCAGCGCGAGGGCATGCGAAAGGGCCGCGTGCCAGGAGGACGCTTCTTAGGCACTACCCGCACAATATAGGGGATCACGTCCCCCGCTCGCTCCACAAGGACCGTGTCCCCGACGCGGACATCCTTGCTCCGCACCTCATCCTCGTTGTGCAGACTGGCCCGGCTCACCGTGACGCCCCCCACCGGAACCGGTTCGAGGTGCGCCACCGGGGTCAGGGCCCCCGTCTTGCCCACCTGGACGTCGATCTTTACGACGCGGGTCGAAGCCTGGCGCGGCGCGAACTTGTAAGCGATGGCCCACCGCGGATGGTGACTCGTGGCCCCGAGGAGGCGTTGCTGCTCCAGATCGTTCACCTTGACCACCACCCCGTCCGCGTCGTAGCCGAGGGTGTCCCGCTCGGCCTCCAGCCGCCGGCAGTAAGCGGCAACGGCTTCCATGTTCGGGCAGCGCTTGGCGCGCGGGTTCGTCTTGAGGCCCGCCTCCTGAAGCCCTCGGAGGGCCTCCCAGTGGGTCTGAGAGAGGAAGGGCTCGGCGAAGCTCAGGTGGTAGCAGAAAATGTCCAGCGGCCGCTGCGCCGTGATCCGGGGGTCTTTTTGCCGGAGAGACCCAGCCGCGGCATTGCGGGGGTTGGCGAAGACCGGCTGCCCCGCCTCCTCCAGCGCGGCGTTGAGCCCGCGGAAGGCCTCATGGGACATGTAGACCTCCCCTCGGACCTCGACCTCCTGGCATGCTGCCAGCCGCCCCCGGAGGCGAAGCGGGATACTGCGAATCGTCCGCAGGTTTTGGGTGATGTCCTCGCCGGTCCGTCCGTCACCCCGGGTAGCACCGCGGGCGAACCGCCCCTGCCGGTACAACAGGGCCACACCGACGCCGTCGACCTTGGGCTCGCACACGTAGGTAAACCGGGCCTCGGGCAGGGCCCGCCGAATCCTGGCCTCGAATTCCGCGAGCTCCTCGCTATCCATCGCGTTGTCCAGGCCGAGCATCGCCACCTTGTGGGTGACCGGGGCGAAGTCCTCCACCGGCTCCCCGGCCACCCGCTGGGTCGGGGAATCGGGCGTGATGAATTCCGGATGCGCCTCCTCCAGTTGCTTCAGCTCCCGGAAGAGGCGATCGTATTCGGGGTCGGAGATCTCGGGCCTATTGAGGACGTA
>JBHHYJ010000151.1:0-1788 GCA_046757485.1 Gemmatimonadota bacterium | reverse complement strand
CGCCGAAGCCGCCGCGCCAGCCGGAAGGTGCCCGACGAGGCCGCGCCGTGCCCCGGCCGCTCGAGGGCACGGCTCACGCCACCGCTGCCGGGGTAGGATTCAACGCCGGGCGGGATCCAGGTGTCCTCTCAAGTGCGCGCTCCGGTCCCCTTGCGTTCTCCGGCGCGCCACGCGGTGCAGGCTCGTGGGTCTTCTCCGACCGATCGGAGGCCGGAGGCAGGCTCCGTTTCACACGTGAGAGAACGAGACAGGCGCGCCGTATGCCACTCGAAGTCCTACAGGGGAGTATCCGCCGATCCGGCGAGCGGTTCGCCGGGCGATCCGTCGTCCTGGCCGCCCTCGTGGTCGGCGCCGGCGCCGCCCTCTCCGCCTGCCGCCAGGGAGAGGCGAACGAGAACGCCGACGGCCTTCGCTCGACCGAGGTCTCGCGCCGAACGATCGTCTCCAGCGTGGAGGCCACGGGGAGCATCGAGCCGATCAAGCTCATCGACATCAAGTCCCAAGCCTCGGGAGAGATCCTGGAGCTGCCCGTCGAGCTGGGGGATTACGTCGAGAAGGGCCGGCTTCTGGTGAAGATCGATCCCCGCGACGTCCGCAACGGCTACGAGCAGGCCGAGGCCGATCTGGAAGTGGCCGAGGCACGACTCGACGTGGCCCAACGGCAGCTGAAGCGGACCCAGACGTTGCGCGACTCGGCGGTCGTCACGGAAGAGGAGCTGGAGTCGGCGATCCTGGAGCACGCCAACGCGAAGGCCTCGCTCGTGAAGGCGAGGACGAACCTCGAGCTGGCACGCGACCGGCTGGAGGACGTCACGCTGCGAGCCCCGATCTCCGGCACGATCGTCGAGCGCAACGTGGAGGAAGGCCAGATCATCACCGGGGCCCGCGAGGTGACGGGCGGAACGCTGATCATGCGGATGGCCGATCTGACCGAGGTGCAGGTGCGCACGCTGGTGGACGAGACGGACATCGGCCGGGTGAGCCCCGGGCTCCCGGCGAGCATCACCGTCGAGGCGTTCCCCGACCGGACGTTCCGCGGCTCCGTGTTGAAGATCGAGCCGCAGGCGGTCGTGCAGCAGAACGTCACGATGTTCGCCGTCCTCACCCGCATCCGGAACGAGGAGGACCTCCTCCGCCCCGGTATGAACTCCGACGTGGATATCGTGCTGGGGCGCCAGGATGACGTCCTGTCGCTTCCGCTGGCGGCCGTGAAGACCCGGGCGGAGGCGCAGCAGCTCGCCGAGGTCCTGGGGGTGGACGCGGAGCCCCTGGACAGGCGGGGTGGGCTGGCCCGCGGCGGCGACGCGGGCGCGGCGAGGGGGCGGGCGGGGGTCGCCCCGGGCGGCAGCGGAGGAGTGGGCGCGGCCCGGCCCGCGGGATCCTCCGGGACGACCCCCACGGAGAGCGCCGCGGCCGACGACGGGGCCGCCGACGGGGACGCACGGGCGGGCTCGGGCTCGGAACTCCCCTCCCCGGAGCGGCTGCGCTCGATGTCACCGGAGGACCGACGTCGGCTGTTCCAGAACCTCTCGCCCGCCCAGCGGCAGCAGCTCTTCCAGCAGTTCCGGGGCGCCCGGGAGCGGCAGGAGCGGGCGGACCGCGCGAACCCCGGCCGGCCGCGGCCCGCGTTCGTCTTCGTGAGCGACACGACCTCCCGCACGATTCGCCTCCGGCCGATCACCATCGGGCTCAGCAACCTCGACTACACCCAGGTGATCCAGGGGCTGGAGGAGGGCGATCAGGTGCTCCAGATTCCCCAGGCCCTCGTCCAGCAGGAAGAGCTCCTGC
>JBHHYJ010000150.1:0-1961 GCA_046757485.1 Gemmatimonadota bacterium | reverse complement strand
GGACGACGAGCGCCGGGCCGGAAGGGTCACGGCCCGAGCCGGATCGGACGCCGGAACGGGCCGTGAGATTCGGGGCGCCCCGTGCACTGGGTACCTGGAAGGAACGAGAAACGATATCACGGCGTTGACCGGGAGAGACGGCATGTGCTCGTCCCGGGATCCGGATCCCGGGAGGGAGGGAGAGGAAGCGATGCAGGATGCCGAGGAGCACGTACGCCCCGTGGGGAGCGCCCACAACAGGGGGAAGCGACAGGGAATCCGACCTCCCCTGGTGACACCGTCGCGTGGCCGTGGTGGGCGCCGAGCCCGCGTGGGTCTCGGAGATGTCCACCACGGTTCGGGATCTCGGCGGACGGCCCGAGGCCCTGGCGTGGTCCGCTGCGGCCAGACTCGAGGGGCCGGTCGGCGCGATCGTGGCGCGGATGAACCCCGGAGAGGTAAAGGAGGAGAAAGCGACTCTCCTCCGGTGGGCCGAGAGAGCCTGGCAGCCCTTGACGTGTCTTTGGGTCGGTCCCTTCCAGGGCGCGGTGCGGGCGGAGGAATGGCTGGGCGGGCTCGGTTGCGACGTGCTTCCGGGTCCCGGCCGTGCGAGGCGCGGCGAGCCGCACCCTTCGTTTTCCGGCGAACACCTCGAAGTGGTGGTTGCGGTCGTCTCGGCCCGCTTCCGGGGCGCGAATAGGGTGGAAGGCTTCGGGGAAGCGATTCCGCCGATGCTAGCCCTGCTCAAGGAACAAGCCGTCGCCCGTGAGAGTCGGTTTCGGAGTGTGGGTATCTCCATCGACTGGGACGCACGGGTCGGAGTCGACTACCTACTCGGCCTTGGAGCGTTCGATGAGCTCTGGTCGCCGGCGGGAACTGGCTGAACGCGGGGACGGAGCAGTACGTCTGGGGAGGTGTGGGCGCGGAGCCGAGGATCCCGCAAGTCCTGGTTCTGCAGCGTGTCGTGTCTGGCGACTCTTCGAGCTTGGCGGTGGGGGAGGAACGGCTACTCAAGGCGGTGGTAGGAGGAGAAGAGATCGTGGAGTGGGTCCAGGCTGGAGCGCGTCTAGCGGGTAGCTGAGCGGCCGGGGAGGTTAGATGCGCCTGAAGCCGGAAGAAGTGTTCGCCATGAACCGGAGCGACGCAAGCGTCGGCCGTCATCCCTGGCCCTTTGTACCGGTGTGTTTGTTCTCGTGCTCACCGTTGCCTTCCCGATGTCGCCCTCGGTGTTTTGTTCTTCCCTGTCTCGGTGCGCTGCTGGTGTCCTTGTTCGCCATCCGTCCGGTCCTTGCCCAGGAGGTGCGGGGAATGGCGGTGGAAGCGGGAAGCGCTCGGCCGATCGAGGGGGCGTTCGTGAGCCTGGTGGACGAGGGCGGCGAGCAGCTGGTCTCGGCGCTGACGGGTAGCGACGGGACGTTTGTGCTGCAGCGCTTCACGGCGGGCCGCTACCGGTTGCGAGTGGAGCGAATCGGGTACGAGACGTGGACCTCGGAGCCGTTTCTGGCGGGGCCCGGGCGCACGGTGACGCGGCGGCTGGAAGTGCCAGTGCAGCCGGTGAGCCTCGCGGGGCTCGAGGTGGAGGCGGCGTCTCGGTGCGGCTCCCGTTCTCAGGGTGGCCCGGAGCTAGCGCGGGTGTGGGAGGAGGCGCGGAAGGCGCTGGAGGTGGCGCGGTGGACGCAGGGTCAGCGGCTGATCCAGTACGACATCCGCACCTGGGAGCGGCAGCTGGATTACACGAACATCCGTGTCTTGCGGGAGCGTGGTCGGCGCACGAAACGAGCCGGCCGAGCGGCGTTCGTGAGCCGGCCGGGCGAGGAGCTTATCGTGAAAGGGTACGTGCGGCCGGGAGCCGGAAAGGAGTACGTGTACTACGCGCCCGACGCGGAGGTGCTGCTTTCGGATCTCTTCCAGAACGCGCACTGCTTTTCGCTCGCGCGAGGGAAAGGCGAGCGGGACGGAGAGATCGGTCTTCGCTTCCAGCC
>JBHHYJ010000149.1:0-2112 GCA_046757485.1 Gemmatimonadota bacterium | reverse complement strand
GGCTCCGCCTACATGGGCTTCGCCGAGGCGATCTTCGAGGAGCACATCTTCAAGGAGGGAGGACCGGAGCACGGGCTCCACAACGCCCCCTCCCTACTGGATTACCGGATCCCCACCTCGCTCGACTGCCCGGAGTTCGTGGCCCTGATCGTCGAGTCCGTGGATCCCGAGGGACCCTACGGGGCGAAGGAGGCGGGTGAGGGGCCGCTCCACCCCTCGCTTCCGGCGATCGCCAACGCCATCTACGACGCCGTCGGCGTCCGGATCGACTGCCTGCCCTTCACCCCGCCCCGCGTGTGGCGGGCGATCCGGGAGAAGGAGGCGGCCGGCGCGCGGGAGGAGGTGGCGTAGGCTCCCCCCGGCCCGAAGAGACGGGCAGCTAGTCCTCCGGCTCCGGCTTTCTGCGCAGGCGCTTGATCTTCGAGCGGAGCCGCTTCTCCTCGAGCCGCTTCCGCTTCGCCCGCTCCGGCGTCCGCGTCGGGATCCTCGGCGTCTCCGGCCGCGCCTGCTCCTCGAGTGCCGCCCGCAGACGCGCGAGCGCGATCTTCCGGTTCCGGTGCTGACTGCGCGAGTCGCGCGCCGTGACCGAGACCCCGGTGGGTCGGTGGGTGAGCCGGACCCCGGATTCCGTGCGGTTCTGATGCTGCCCGCCGGGACCCCCGGCCCGGAAGGTCTCGATCCGGCACTCGGCGAGCAGGGCCTCGTCGTCGGGCGGCGGTGGCAGCGGGTCCCTCGGTTCCTCCTTCGGCGGATCGTCGGGTGAGCGGCTCATGCCCCAGGATAGGCCGCGGAGCGTATTCGAGGAAGCGAGGCCGCTCCGTCGCCGCCACCGGCGCCACGCGCCGCATCACGCGAGACTGGAGAATCGTACCGGTCGAAGTTGACAGCGGAATGATCGTTCCGGGCAGCCTCCGGGGGTGGGTGCGCCGAAGCTTCTGGAGCAGCTCCGCATGGCCATCCGACGGCGGCACTACAGTCGGCGGACGGAGGAGGCGTACGCCCACTGGGTGCGTCGCTTCGTGCGCTTTCACGGGCTTCGCCACCCCTCCGGGCTAGGCCACGACGAGGTCACCGCGTTCCTGACCCACCTCGCCACCGTCTCGAAGGTGAGCGCCTCGACCCAGAACCAGGCGGCCGCCGCCATTCTCTTTCTGTACCGCGAGGTGCTCGGAAGGGATCTCGAGACGCTCCGGCCCGTCGTGCGGGCGAAGCGCCCGCGCACGCGGCCGGTCGTGCTGACCCGCGAGGAAGTAGCCGTGCTCCTCGAGTGCCTGCACGGCGATGTCCGCACCGTGGCCCTCGTCATGTACGGAGGCGGGCTCCGGCTGATGGAGGCTCTGCGGTTGCGCGTGAAGGACGTGGACCTCGAGCGACGGGAGATCCATGTCCGAAGCGGAAAAGGAGCTCGCGACCGCGTGACGGTCCTGGCGGCGGCGGGCGCCGCGCCACTCCGGGAGAAGATGGGCCGGAACCGCGCGCGCTGGCAGCAGGATCTGAGGCGCGGGGGTGGCTGGGTGGAGCTCCCCGATGCCTTCCGGCGCAAGTCACCCGCGGCGGGGAGAGAGTGGCCGTGGCAATGGGTCTTCCCGGCCACTCGCACGTATCGGGACCGCGAGACGGGGCACCGGCGCCGGCACCACCTGCACCCCACCGTGATCCAGCGTGCGATCAAACGGGCCGTGCAGGAGTCCGGGATCGCGAAGCGGGCAACGAGCCATACCCTGAGGCACTCCTTCGCCACCCACCTCCTGGAAAGCGGATACGACATCCGGACGATCCAGGAACTTCTCGGGCACCGTAGCCTCCGCACGACGATGCAGTACACCCACGTCCTGAACCAGGGAACCCTCGGGGTGCGCAGTCCCGCTGACCAGCTCGGAGAGCTCCGGCGCCCTGACCGCGCCCCTTCGCAGCGCCGGGCCTAGACTGACCGGCCACGCAGCGTTCGCGCATTCCTGCGCACCCCGCTGCCGCCGACGGCAGCCTCCGGACGCGCGCCGTGGCTGGCTGCTTGCGGGATTCTGGACCCGGGGCCCATCGTGCAGATGGACACACTAGGCTGCAGGACTCCTGCGGCGCCGCATGGTCCTCCGCAGCCCATTAAGGAGTTAG
>JBHHYJ010000148.1:0-2122 GCA_046757485.1 Gemmatimonadota bacterium | reverse complement strand
GCTCCCGGACCGAACTCTGAGCATGCGAGTCTCCATGAGCATCCTCGAGCACCTGTCTCCCTCGCCCGCCGCCACTCGGCGCGTCCGAACGGACGAGGAGAGCAAGGGCCGTTCCGGCCGCCCGAGTCGTGGCTGGAAGGCGTCCAGCGCGCGATGTGAAAAGAGATTACGGGATTTCGGTCCGGACGCCGGACCGGTCCGCGCGGCGTGCAGGGCGAGAAAAGTTTCGCGAGCTACGGTCCACGGGCTACGGCGCCGGGGCTACGACGCTGGGGCTAGGGCGTCCGCGGTCGCCCGAAGATCCGCGCCCACTCGGCGTAGGAGGGCTTCCGCCGGAGCGCCGTGTCGAGGATCCCCATGAAGGCGAAGTTCGAGAGCGCCAGAGCCCGGTCCGGAGGCAGGCCGAGGGAGGGGATGTCAATGTCCGTGAAGGTGAGCATCACCCAGAGCTGCGCCCCGACCCCATCGAGCAGTGTCTCGTAGCGCTGGAAGTAGGCGACCTGCGCCTGCGGCGAGCCCGAGGCCCACGGCACGTCCTCCGAGCTCCAGCCTCCCTCCACGTAGAGGAGCGGCAGCTCCGTCGCCTCGTCGAAGCGGGCGAAGTAGTCGTCCGGGACGTCGGCGGGAGAAGTGAAGGCGAACACCGGGTAGGAGGAGAGGCCAAGCGCGTCGATGTCGAAGTCGGCGATGAGGGCGAAGTGGTCGATGATCGGGTCTCCCAGCCTCCCGTTCGCCTCGTCCGCCTGGAAAGAGACGAAGACCGAGGTGCCGGGACTCCGCTGCCGGACCTCCGGCGCCAGGCCGTTCACCAGGTCGAGGATCGTCGCGTAGAGGGCGGGGTCGCCGCGCGCGGCCAGCGTGTTGATCTCCGAGGCGAGCCCGAACCAGCGCGGCCGGACCCGGGTCGCGATCCGCCGCACCCATTCCTCGTGCAGGGCGCGAATCCCGGGTTCGAGGATGCTCCGGCCGAGGGCGACGAGCTCCGGGTCCTCCTGCCGCCGATCCAGACCATCGAGCGGGTCGACGAGGAACACGATCGCCAGGCCTTTGGTGCGTAGGAAGTCCGCCAGCCCTCCCCGGTCCTCCACCAGGCTGTCCATCGGGGCGCCCGCCAGCAGCTCGGGCCACGGAACCGGCTGCTGGAGGATCGTCACCTCGGCGACCCGGGCCAGCGAGTCCACGACCTGGAAGAAGAGCCCGACGTCTGGACGCGGGGGAGAGGGAGCCCAGCCCATCGCGTACGTGCGGGCGGGAGCGGGAGGCGGAGGCGGGGGTCCGGGAGCCGGGCTCGTCCCGCCGTCCCCCCCGCACGCCGCCACCGCGAGAACGGCTGCCAGAAGAGCCGGTGGCCGCGGGAGGGCCGGGGCCCGCCGGGGGCGTGCACAGAGAGCTGCGGGGGACATGGGACGCCCGCTTCCTCCGGCCTCAGGCCTTCGGGCGGAAGATGTCGGCGCGGTCGATCTCGCCGACGGCCTCCCCCTCCAGCCGCACGGGGAGCGGGTCCCGGAAGCGCTCGGCGCGTGGACCCTCGGCGAAGGTCCAAACCTCGATCTCCTCCGCCTCCGGGTCCACGATCCAGTACTCGCCGACGCCCTGACGCTCGTAGAGGCGAAGTTTGATTCCGCAGTCCCGGGCCGCCGTGGTGGGTGAGAGGATCTCGACGACGAGGTCCGGAGCTCCCCGAACGCCCGCATCGCCGATGATCCCCCGTAGCGCCCGGGAGACGAAGAGGATGTCCGGCTGGACGCCCTCGCCCGTGGCCGGGAACTCGACCCCGAACGGTGCGTCCACCACGGAGCCGTGGCCGGGCTCCTCGAGCGATCGGAGAAGCGCCTGCTCCAGCCTCTGCGAGATCTTCTGGTGACGGTAGGAGGGCGCCGGTGTCACGTACAGCTCGCCCTCGATCGCCTCGTAGCGATTCCCATCGTCCGGGAGCTGCTGGACGTCCCGCCAGGTGATCTGGGTGAGTGCCATACGCTCCACATTATACCTCCGGGCCGTCATGGAAGGCGACGGATTCCCGGGGGGAAGCGTACGGCTGGTGATCAACGCGAGCTCAACCGGGAGAGATCGCCGGCCTGTGTAGCCACGGTCGATCCGGATCCTGAGCTGGAGCCGGAGC
>JBHHYJ010000147.1:0-2133 GCA_046757485.1 Gemmatimonadota bacterium | reverse complement strand
GAGAGCGGCGGCTCACACGACGAGCGCGTCCGGGGGTGCCGGCTCCCCGACGTGGTACCCCTGCACGAAGTCGCACCCGGCGGCCTCCAGCCACTCCCGCTGGGCCCGGCGCTCCACCCGCTCCGCGACGACGGCCATGCCGGCCGCGTGCCCCAGGGCGATCACCGCCCGGGCGATCCTCCCCGCGCCGGGGTCCGCCTCCAGATCCCGGATGAAGACGCCGTCCAGCTTCAGGAGGTCCGCCGGGAGCTGCCGGAGGTAGGCGAGCGCCGAGTGCCCGGTCCCGAAGTCGTCGATCGCGATCCGCGCGCCGACCTCCCGGAGGCCGCGGAGGCAGTCGTTCACCGCCTCGGGGTTCCGCATCGCCGTCCGCTCGGTGACCTCCACGACCAGGCAGGACGGGTCCAGCCTCGCTTCCTCCAGCAGGCCCGAGACGTACGCCACCAGCTCCGGGTCGCGGAAGGAGGCGGCCGACAGGTTCACCGCCACCCAGTCCGGTCCGTCGCCGCCCTCCCACTCGCTCGCCTGGCGGATCCCCTCCCGCAGCGCCCAGCGGTCGATCTGGTGAATGAGCGGCGTGCGCTCGGCCAGGTGGATGAACTCCGCCGCGGCGATCACCCCGCGCTCGGGATGGGGCCAGCGGAGGAGCGCCTCGGCCCCCTCGACCCGGCCATCCCCGCCCCGGCAGATCGGCTGATAGTAGAGGGTGAGCTCCTCCGCCTCCAGCGCCTCCCGCAGCCCCTCCTCCAGGGCCAGCTCGTCCTCGAACGTTCCCTCGAGCGCGGGATCGTACAGCCGGTACGGAAGCACTCCCTCCGTCATCGTCCGGTACATGGCGCGGTCGGCGGCCGAGAGGAGCGCCTCGTAGTCCGAGGCGTGATCCGGGTACAGGGCGACGCCGAGCCGCGCGTCCGCGTGGAGGGTCCGACCCGCGAGGTGCAGCGGCTCCTGGAGGGCTTTCCACAGGCGCTCGGCGACCACGCGCGCGCCCTCGACCCCGTCCACCTCGGCCAGCAGCACGGCGAACTCGTCGCCCCCCATGCGGGCCACCGTGTCGCTCTCCCGGGCCACCGCCCGCAGCCGGTTCGCCGTCTCGGCCAGCACGGAGTCGCCCACCGCGTGGCCCAGCGTGTCGTTGATGCGCTTGAAGCGGGCCAGGTCGATGAACACGAGCCCGGCCCGCCGGCCCTCGCGGCCGGCCAGGGCCAGCGTCTTGCGGGCCCGTTCCTCCAGCAGCCGCCGGTTGGCCAGGCCGGTGAGCGCGTCGTGGTACGCCAGGTGCTCGAGATCCGCCTCGAGCCGCTTCCGGTCCGTGATCCCGATCAGGGTCCCCTCGATGACCCGCTCCCCATGCACCGGATCCTCGACGAGCATGGAGTTCTCCAGCACCCAGACGGGGCTTCCGTCCTTGCGGCGGAGCCTCAGCTCGCAGTTCCGCACCGCGCCCTCCGCGAGGAGCCGAACCCGGAACGTTTCCCGGTCCTCCGGCCGCATGTACAGGTCATGGGAGGAGATCCCGGCCATCTCCTCCGGGGAGTAGCCCAGGAGCCGGGCACAGGCCTCGTTCACCTCGAGGACCACCCCCTCCAGGGTGGAGCGGAAGACCCCGGCCACGTTTCTCTCGAACAGGGCCCGGTAGCGCTCCTCCGAGGCGCGCAGCGACTCCATCGCCTCCACCCGCTCGCTGATGTCGCGCACCGCGGCCTGGACGAGGGTCTGGTCGTCGTGCCGGACGGAGATCGCCGAGATCTCGGCCGGGAACGTCTCCCCGTTCTTCCGCAGGAGGACGCTGGTGAGCCTTACGCGACCCGCCTCCACGACCTCCCGGAACCGGTCCTCCGCCTCCGCGAGAACCTCCGGGGGGTGGAGCTCCCGGAACGTCAGGCGCTCCAGCTCGGCGGCCGTGTACCCGAGCCACTCCAGGGCCCGCTCGTTCGCCTCCAGGATCCTCCCGTCGGAGGCGTCGAGCAGGAAGGCGGCGTCGTTGGAGAGCTGGAAGAGGTTGCGGTACTTCTCCTCGACCCGGGCCTGGTCCGGAGGTGCATCCGGGGCCCGGTTCGGAGGCGCATCCCGGGCCTGGTCCGGAGGTGCATCCGGGGCCCGGTTCGGAGGCGCATCCCGGGCCCGGTCCGG
>JBHHYJ010000146.1:0-2142 GCA_046757485.1 Gemmatimonadota bacterium | reverse complement strand
TAACGTGCGCGTTTGCGAGGACCGTGTCGGGAACGCAAGCTTCGTTGAAGGCCGGGTTTCGCGACTGCCGCCACTCCGAGGCCCGGTGGACCGGGAGACCCCGGTTCGGCCAGCGCAACAGACCCTACGTCACGGCTTTCCCGGCCGCCACCTCGCCACGCGCTCCGCCGTCGGCCGTCGTAGCGCGCGGCCGGCTCCACGGGCGGCGCAGGCCCCGTCTCATCGTTCATTCCATCAGCTCGTCCAGCGGACTCCGGATGCGGGCAAGATCTCTCCGGGTGACCCGCGTGTAGAGCTCCGTCGTCTTGCTGCTCGCATGTCCCAGCAATTCCTGAATGTACCGCAGATCGGTGCCTCGCTCCAGGAGGTGGGTGGCGTAGGAGTGCCTCAGGGTATGGACGCTGACCGGCTTGCGGATGCCTGCCGCCTGGCACGCCCGGCGGAAGGCGTGCTGGATGCTCCGTTCGTGCAGATGCCGACCGGAGCGCTGGCCGGGGAACAGCCAGTCGGCGGGACGGTAGCTTTGCTGATAGGCCCGCACCGCTTCCAGCGCCACCTCGGAGAGGGGCACATAGCGGTCCTTCCGGCCCTTCCCCTGACGGATGTGCAGCAGTCCGCGGTCCGGATCGAGGTCCGTCGGCCGCAGGCGTACGACCTCGCCCACTCGCAGTCCCCCTCCGTACACCAGCATCAGAGCGGCCCGGTGTTTCGGATGGTGAACGGCGTCGAGGACGGCCCGGACCTCCTCGAGGCTCAGCACGGTGGGCAGTTTCCTCTCGCGCCTGGGACGTGGCAGGTCCAGCAACTCGAGCGGGCGGTCCAGCACGCGCGCGTAGAGGAGCTTGAGCGCGCTCACCACTTGATCGGCGTAGGCGTGTGTGAGCCCCCGCTCTTCCAGCACCCACCGTAAATAGCCTCGCGCGTGCCGGATCCCGACACGCTCCGGCCGCTCACCGGCCCACTCGAGGAAGCGCCGAGCATGGCCGAGGTACGACTTCCGGGTTCTGGAACTGTAGCCGCGGAGGGCGAGCTCCTCCGCCATCCGCTCCAGGGTGCCGTGGACGGAGTCCAGGTACTTGGCGCTGCGCCCGTCCTGAAAGCGCCATCGCCCCTCGGGAGGGGGGGGCTCGGGAAGCAGGGGCCGGATGGAGGGGTCCAGGTGGAGCTCCTCCTCCCGAAAGAGCGCGAGCAACTCGCGGAGCGGGGCGGCCCGGGCCGGAATCGTCCAGTACCGGTCGCTCGGCACCCATCGTCGGCCGGGCACCCGGCGGATGCGGGCGACGAGGTCCGGGGCGTACGCGAAGCGGACGATCAGCTCGTCGCCCCCTCGCCTCCGGATCTCGATCTTGCGCCGTGCGTTCGCCTCCATCGACCCCCGGAGCCTCCGCGTGGACCTACGAGAGACCGCGCCTCGCCCACCATCCTTGGAGCGGTTCCATCAACGGTACGTCAACGGCCAGCTGGCTCCATGGGGCGATTCGGAACACCGGCGACGGCTCGGGCGAAGGTCGGAGAATCCCGCCGCTCTCAGGAACCCCCGGGATGGGGCTTCAACGGTCCTAAAGCTAACGGTCGTTGCGGCCGGGGCGTCCCGTCTCCCGGAGCCGGACGGTCATCCCGCCGCCCCGAATCACCAGACCCTCGTCCGTCTTCGTCACCTCCACGGGCCCCCTGATCTCGATCCGCACGTTTCCCAGCGTTCCGCTGAAGCTGACCTCTGCCTCCGGGGGAGCGCCCGGAGCGGCCCGTGCCTGCCCGTAGGCCGCCACGATCCCCCGGTACGCTTCCCGTATCGCCGCCGCCACGAGACTGTCGGCGCTCGCCTCCGGCTCCACCTCGACGCGGACCGTGCTCGCTCGCCCCTCCCGCACGTACCGCAACGTGACCACATCTCCGGGCCGCAGGCGGGCGAAGGCCCGCGCCCCGTCCGGCGTCGTAAGGGCGAGGCCCGCGACGTGGGTCAGCACGTCCCCCACCCGAAGATCTGCCCGATCCGCCGGGCTTCCACGCGTCACGCCGGCGATCTCCGGCGGCTCTCGAAACGTGTACTCGTCCCACCGGCCGGTGTCCCCTCGCCGGATCACGCACTCGGAGCAACGGAGGGTGACCCCCAACCAGCCCCTCTCCTGCCTGCCGACCGCC
>JBHHYJ010000145.1:0-2205 GCA_046757485.1 Gemmatimonadota bacterium | reverse complement strand
CCCGCCGCCGCAACCGGCGGCCCACGCCAGGGCCGCGGCCGCGAGAAAGGTCCCCGCGGGCCGAAGTGACTCCCACGAGCGGGCCGCGATGGGGCGGGTACCCTTCGAGATCGCGGAAACGCGCTTCGTCATCTGGCTCTCCTTTATCGTGTCGTTCCTCATTCGTCGATCGGTCGCTTCGCAGGGATGCGCGCTGCGTCGTCCGAAGCACGGTGCCGCGAGTTTCATCGGCCCGGCCGAGCCACCGTCTCGGGCTCCGTACCGAGCGCTGCCGCCAGCTCGTACCAGCCCCGGTAGGCGTCCTGGAGGACTTCGAGGTACTCGAGTCGCGCCGACACGGCGGCCGTCCGGAAGAGGACGACCTCCGCGAGGCCCACCTTGCCCTCGACGAACGCCCGCTCGGCCAGGGACGCGTTCTGCCCCGCGGCGCGGAGGACGTCCTCCTGGAAGCGGCCTTCGGCGCCCAGGGCCCGTCGGTAGAGCGCCGCCGCGGCCAGCACCTCCGAGCGCACCCGCCGCCTGGTGGCCTCCAGCTCGGCGTTGGCCGCTGCCCGCTCGGCCTTCGCGAGGCCGGTGCTGGACTGTTGCCGGCGGAACAGCGGCACGCGAAGCCCGACGGAGAAGCCGAGCAGGTCGTCGTCGCCCTCCTCCTCCCCGGTGAAGCCGGAGAGCTCGAGGTTCGGCACGAGCCCGAGGCGTGCCGCCGTCACGTCCCCTTCGGCCCCCCGCAGCTGGAGTCGGGCAGCCTCCAGGTCCGGACGCTCGCCGGTCGCCCGGGCCAGCAGGGCGCTGTCCCCCGGAAGCTCCAGCCGGAGCAGCTCGGGCACCCCCGCCGTGCGTGGCACCGAATCCGGTGGCAGGTCGAGGACGCGGGCGAGCTCGGCAGAGGCGGCACCCAGGTCCGCCAACGCCCGCTCGGCGGCGCTGCGCTGTCGGGCGGCCTCCAAGAGCGCCGCGTTGAACTCGAGGAGCGCGACCTCGCCGGCCGCCATCTGCCGGCGGGCGATCTCCGCGAGCCGCTCGCCGAAGGCGGCGGCCGAGTCGAGGAGCGCCGCCCGCCGCTCCGCGACGGCAAGCTCGACGTATGCGAGCCGGGCCTCGAGCGCCGTGAGGCGCTCGGCGTCCTCCACCCCGCGCTCGGCCGCCCTCACCCGCTTCCCCGCGGCGGAGGCGCGGACGAAGTTCTGCCCCGCGATCTCCAGCTCCTGGCTCACCCGGAACTCACGGTCGGTGGTCGTGGCGCCCACCGTCCTCCGCCGAGCCGCTCCGAACTCCACGACCGGGTTCGAGGCGAAGGGAAGGATCTCCTCCGCCCGCTCCCCCCGGGGCGCGCTGATCCACCCGCGGGCGGCCGCGACGCGCGGGCTCACCACGAGCGCGCGAGCGACGGCTTCATCCAGCGTGATCGTGACCGTGTCCTGTGCCCCTCCTATCGCGAGGGCGGCGAATAAGACGGATAGCATGATCAGGCCTCCCGTCCCGGCGCGCCGGATCCTGGTCCGACGGTCCGAGCGGCACGAGCGCCGAACGTCGGCCAGCCCGCTGCCGTGTGTGGCAGGACCGGATTCGGGTCGGCGTGCCACCTGAACGCGCTTGAATCGCGTTCCGTTGGCCTGATACTGAGATGTAGAAGTGCTCGCCTCATGGCCTGCGTCCTCCCGGAATCTCCGGGCGTCGATGCCCCGCCTTCGGGCACGTCGCCGCGGAGATGGACGTCGTTCGGTTGCGATCGAGCTAGCGACCCGGAAGACCGAGGTCCGCGAAAGGCGCGGACGTGTCGAGGGAAACACACGGCACGCGCGCCTACCGGCGAGTGCCGAGCGAATCTCTGGATCCGGGTGTCAGGGGCCCGGCGCGGTCAGCGCCGGTCGAGGAGGTCAGACCTTCGGTGGATGGGGGAGCGTGGGAAGAACCGGGCCCTCGCGCGGGTCGGGACTCGGAGAGGCCAGGCACTGCATCGCCGGACCGAATAGCGTGACCGCTGCCTCGCCCGCCGGTAGCGCCGGCGGGTGGATGTGAGCGCAGTGATCACCCGAGTTGGGGTGCTGGTGGTCGTCCCGGTGCTGATGCAGGGGGGAGTCCGGAGCCGTCGGCTGGCCCTGGGTTGCAGCGATCTGTGAGTGGATCTGACCCGTGCGCACCAACCCGACGACCGCCTCCGCCGAGGAGGCAGTGAAGCAGAGTAGAAGCAGCACGGGGACGATC
>JBHHYJ010000144.1:0-2222 GCA_046757485.1 Gemmatimonadota bacterium | reverse complement strand
CCGTCCGCGCGCGAGGCTCTCGCGTGGCCTCAGTCGCGGCGCGGACCACTAGCTCGACGCCTCCGTCAGCACGGCGTCCGCCTCCGTCACGCCTCCGGGCTCCACGCTGACCGACCGGGTGCTGCTCCCCAGGGCCTCGTGCCAGATCTCCAGGGTGTAGGTGCCGGGCGGGACGTTCTCGAGCCGGAAACTTCCGTCCGGTCCCGTGACGGCCTGATACGGGTGGTCGGTCACCACGATCCAGGCGCTCATCCATCCGTGTACGTCGCAGCGCGCCTTCACCTTCTCGGGCCGGTCGAAGGTGACCTCGATCTGGCGGACCCCCGCCGGCTGCGATCGGTTGATCGGCCGATTGTCGAAGCTCAGCGTATGCACGTTGTGCATGATAGGGTCGCTGTTGAGGATCCGCACGGGTGAGCCGGCCGGCGCCACCAGGACGTGCGGCGAGAAGCTGCAGCTCCGCTGGTCGAGCTCCGGCGGCGGAGCGGCTTCCGGGAGCGGCGCCCCCTCGCGGATGTCGGTCAGAGAGACGACCGCGTCGGCCAGACCTCCTCTCGAACCGATGCGAAGGGGCGCGACCTGCTTGAACTCCCCGCACGTCGCGGCGTCCTCCGTCACCTCCACCTGCTCGGGCACGGGGGCCGGCCCGTCGAACCGGACGGTGCCTTGGATCGTCCCCCCGTTCGCGACCTCGATCGTCCGGTAGCCGCCCTCCTCCGGGGTCGAAGCTTCGTTCGTTCCGGGTTCCTCGGAGGCGGCCTCGGAGCCGCTCGCCTGCTCGGTGGCCGCCCGCCCTTCGCCGCCGCCGCCACACCCGCCGAGCGCCAGCAGAAACGCCACGAGCATCCCCGCGCTCGAGCTTGCCTTGCTCATTCTTCCCCCTCCTTGGCGGACGCGACCCGCTCGGCCGAGTACGAGAACTCGACGCTCGACGTCCCGTCGGCAGCCACGGTCACCTCCTGCTCCAGCTCGCCCAGGAGCTCGTGCCATACCTTCAACGCGTAGGTACCGGGCGGCACGTCGGGGATCTCGAAGCTCCCCGCCTCGTCCGTCACGGCGAAGTACGGGTTGTCGAAGACCCAGATCTTGGCGCTCATCCACTCGTGCGCATCACACTCCGCTTCCACCAGCCCCGCTCGCCGCAACGCCCTCGTATTCTCGATCATGTCCCCTTCGTGGGACAGGGCGAGGTTGGCCACGGTTCGGCGTCCGTGCCGCAGATGCGTGTTGTGGAGGACCGGATCGGCGTTGCCGATCTCGATGGTGCTCCCGACCGCGGCGGCGAGTACCGGCGGGTCGAACCCGCACTGGCGGTTCATGAGGGTGATCCGGTCCGGCGTGACCGTGCCCTCGAGGCCGGCGAGATGCACGACCGCGAAGCGCACCCGACCGTCCTTGACCAGGAGCCGGTTGGCCGGGACGGTCTCCCCGCAGACCGCCTGGTCCTTCGTAACCCGAAGCACGGCATCCTCGGGTGCCGCCCCGGCCAGCGACACCGTACCGCGGATCGTCCCTCCCTGTCCGAGCGCCGCTCCCGCCGTGAGAAGGAGGGTGGCCCAGGCCGTGCCGATCGATCTCAGTCGCATGCGTGACTCCTTCCTTTCCGCCACCTCGCAGCCTCTTCCGTCGTGGTCGGTGGACTCTTCAGTTGGTGTCGGTCGTCGGCTTCTCGAACAGCCGCTTCACGTACTCCACTACTCTCCAGATCTCCTCGTCCGTCAGGACGCCGGCGAGCTCGTCCAGGCCCTCTCCCCACGGGGGCATCCCCTGGGTGAAGCGACCCTTCTTTGGGACCTCGAAGATCGCCTCTCGGTCCTTCCCGGCGATCTGGGCCAGCGGCTTGCCGGTGATCCCCTCTCCTCGCGCGCCGTGGCACACGGCGCAGTTCAGCCGAAAGATCTCCTTCCCCGAGAGATCCGAGCCCCGGGAGATCGGTTCGGAAGGAGGCATCGGAATCAGGGTTCCGTTGAAGCGTTCCATGGCGGGGCGCGGACGCTCCTCCGCCGCGGCCGGGTACGAGGCTGCCGGCACGCCCTCGGTGGACGCCACGACCGTGGGTCGTCCGGTGAGGCGGGCGGGGAAGAGGACCGCATCGACCGGAGCCCGGGAGGCGTACGTTGCCTTGACCTCGGAGAAGCGGTCGGGCCGATGTGCCTTCCCCTTCATCCGGTAGAAGGCGAGGTTTTCCGGGCCGCCGAGGTTGACGGCGACCTGGGCGGCGG
>JBHHYJ010000143.1:0-2284 GCA_046757485.1 Gemmatimonadota bacterium | reverse complement strand
ACGACGACCGAAGCTGAAACGACCGCCGCTCGCCGGACGTAGGCTCGAACGAGCGCTCGCCGGCGGGCCACATCGAGCCGGCCCGAGGGGTCGGGCCGCGAGTTCGCGCGGGTACCCGCACAGCAACCCTACACAGGAGTCATTCGGATGAAACGCTCGCTCGTCGCGCTCCTCTTCCTGGCCTTCGCGTCACAGACGGGTGTGGCGCAGGAGAAGAAGGGGGAGGAGAAGGGGAAGAAGCCGGACAAGTACAAGAAGTTCGCGGAGCTGGTCGAGAGGGCCCGGGCCCAGGAGGGCTTCTTCGACCTGTACCGGAAGGACGACAAGCTCTACCTGGCCGTACCGCGCGATCGCCTGGGAGCCAACTTCCTGATGTACGTGGAGATCGCCCGGGGCATCGGGGCCCGCAGCCTCTTCGGCGGGACGATGCTGAACATCTTCGAGGGGAAGCTCGTCGCCCTGGAGCGCCACGGCGAGAAGGTGTTCCTCGTCCAGCGACCCCACCGCTTCACCGCCAAGAACGATCCCGCCGCCGCCCAGGCGGTGGGCCTCACGTTCGGCGCCTCGGTGCTGGAGTCGGCGAAGATCGAGTCGGTGCGGGAGGACTCCGCCCTCGTCGTCGACGTGGCCGGCTGGTTCGTGTCGGATCTCTCCGGGATCAGCCAGCGGGTGAAGTTCGCCGTCTCGCGCACGCCCGGGAAGCCGGGGAGCGCGAGCTTCGACAAGTCACGCAGCTACCTGGAGTCGGTCGAGGCGTTTCCGAGGAACGTGAACGTGCGGGCGAAGCTCACCTTCAAGCCGTCCCAGCCGGTGGGCTTCCCCTCCGTTCCGGACGGGCGCTTCCTTCCCGTCTCGATCCACTACACCCTGGCGGAGCTCCCGGAGGAGCCGATGACGCCCCGTTACGGGGACGACCGGGTGGGGAGTTTCTGGACGGTGCACAAGGACTTCTCCCAGGAAGACTCGACCTTCTTCGTCCGGCTCGTGAACCGCTGGCGGCTGGAGCCGGGCCAGAAGGTGGGCGACAAGTGGCGGCCGAAGAAACCGATCGTCTACTACATCGACCGCAACGTGCCCGAGGACTATCGGGCCGCGATGAAGGCGGGTGTCGACGGGTGGAACGAGGCGTTCGAGGCGGCCGGCTGGGTGGACGCGATCCACGCCGAGGACCTCCCCGAGGGTGCGGACCCGGAGGACATCCGCTACGCGACGCTCCGCTGGAACGTCTCCGACCAGCCGGGATACGGGGCGATCGGCCCCTCGATCGTGGATCCCCGGACGGGGGAGATCCTGGACGCGGACATCCTGTTCGAGGCGAACATGTTCCTGGGCTTCAAGCGGGCGTGGCAGGACTTCATCGGGCCCGTCTCGGCGGCCGAGGCGTTCGAGTCCACCCTCTCCTTCGACGAGGCGGAGCTGGCCTCCGTGGAGAGCGGCGGCGAGCTGTCGAGCTTCGCCTCCGTGCTCGCCGACCAGGGGGCTCTCCTGGCCGGTGTCCTCGCCGCCCGGGGCGAGATCCGGCCGGGCGAGCCGGTGCCGAACGAGTACCTGAACGAGGTCATCAAGTGGGTGACCATGCACGAGGTCGGGCACTCCCTCGGCCTCCAGCACAACTTCCGGTCCTCGGCCAGCACGCCGTTCGACAAGCTGCACGACCGGGCGTGGGCCGAGGAGAACGGCGTCTTCAGCTCGGTGATGGAGTACCCGACCGTGAACGTGGCGCCGGCCGGAAAGCCGAACGGGCACTACTACAATCCCGGTGCCGGCTCCTACGACCGGTGGGCCATCTCGTACGCGTACACGCCCGATCCCGAGCGGGCGGCCGAGCTCGCGCGCGAGGTGGCGGACAAGCGGCATCTGTTCGGGACGAACGCCGACGCCGGGGGTCCAGGGGCGACGGATCCGACGATCAACGTGTACGACCTGAGCGATGACCCGCTGGCGTGGGGGAAGGAGCGAATCGGGATCGTCGAGGAGCTGTGGCAGAAGCTCCCCGAGGTCGTCCTCGACGACAACGCGCGCTACTACGACCTCACGGTGGGCTTCGGCCGGCTGGCGAACGAGTACGTTCGCGCTCTGGCGCCCGCGGTGAAGTACATCGGAGGGCAATACCTGAACCGGGACCACGTGGGTGATCCGAGCGGGCGGCTGCCGTTCGTGAACGTCCCCGTGGCCGAGCAACGGGAAGCGCTCGACTTCCTGGCGGAGAAGGTGTTCGCTGCCGACGCCTTCGCCGTGCCGGCCGAGGTGCTGGAGAAGATGGGCCCGAACCGGTGGCTCCACT
>JBHHYJ010000142.1:0-2344 GCA_046757485.1 Gemmatimonadota bacterium | reverse complement strand
GAACTACTACAGCGAGTTCCGGGTCGTCTTCACGAACAAGACGGTCGTCACGCCGGTCCGCGGCGCGGGGCGCCAGCACGGGGTCTTCGTCATGGAGCGCCTCCTGGACGCGGCGGCCCGGGAGCTGGAGATCGACCGGGTGGAGATCCGGCGCCGGAACTACCTATCCCCGGAGGAGTTCCCCCACGACCACCGGATCATCTACCAGGACAGCGCCCCGCTTCACTACGACAGCGGGAACTACGAGCCGGCCTTGGAGAAGGCCTCCGAGCTGGTGGGCTACGAACGCTTCCAGGCGGAGGAGGGACCGCGGCTGCGGGCGGAGGGCCGGCACGTGGGGCTGGGGATCGTCTCCTACGTGGAGGGCACCGGGATCGGGCCGTACGAGGGGGCTCGGGTCACGGTGGGGCCCGACGGCAAGGTGAGCCTGGCGACCGGGGTGGGCACCCAGGGCCAGGGGCACTTCACCTCCTTCGCCCAGGTCGTGGCCGGGGAGCTGGGGGTGGAGACGGCCGACGTCCGGGTGGTGACGGGCGACACGCGCGAGTTCCACTGGGGGACGGGGACGTTCGCCAGCCGCGGTGCCGTGGTGGCGGGCAACGCCTGCCACGCGGCCGCGGCCGCGGTGCGCGACAAGGCGCTCGCCCTGGCGGCGGAGATTCTCGAGGTGGCGAAGGAGGATCTCGTGCTCGAGGAGGGGAGGGTGACCGTGCGGGGAGCCCCCGACGTGGGGATCGATCTGGGAGAGCTGGCGGTCCGCTCGAACCCCCTGCGCGGGGCCGTGAAGCCCGGCACGGAGCCCGGCCTGGAGGCGACCGCCTACTTCGGGCCGGAGCGGGGGAGCACGGCGAGCGGGGTCCACGCGGCCGTGGTCGAGGTGGACGTCGAGACGGGCATGGTGGAGATCCTGCGCTACGTCGTGGTGCACGACTGCGGCCGGATCATCAACCCGCTCATCGTCGAGGGCCAGATCCAGGGCGGGGTCGCGATGGGGGTAGGGAACGCCTTCTACGAGCAGCTCAGGTACGACGAGGACGGGCAGCTCGTGAACGCCTCCTTCATGGACTACCTCCTCCCCACGGCGACCGACGTGCCGGAGATCGAGACGGCCCACGTCGAGACACCCTCACCCCTGAACCCGCTCGGCGTGAAGGGGGTGGGGGAGGCGGGAGCGATCCCGGTCGGGGCGGTCTTCGCCCAGGCCGTGGAGGATGCCCTCTCCGATCTCGGGATCGAGATCCGGGAGATCCCGCTGAGCCCGAACCGGCTCTTCGAGCTGATCCGCGCCGCGAAGGCGGGCGAGCGGGCCACCGAGCCAGAGCCCGCGAGTGAGCCGCGCGAGGAGGATCCGACGGCCGGTGGCGAAGGTCGGGAGGCGGGTCCGTGAAGCCGCCGCCGTTCGAGTACTTCGCCCCCGACACCCCGGAGGAGGCCCTCGGCCTCCTGGTGGAGCACGGATACGACGCCAAGCCGCTCGCCGGGGGCCAGAGCCTGATCCCGATGCTGAACTTCCGCCTCGCCTCCCCCGCCGTGCTCGTGGACCTGAACCGGATCGGCTCGCTGGCGGGGATCGAGCCGGGGGAGGACGGGGGGCTCTGGATCCGGGCGATGACCCGGCAGCGGGAGGCGGAGCGGAGCCCGCTGGTGGCCGAGCGGGCGCCTCTGCTGGCGGAAGCGATGTCGCACGTGGCCCACCCGCAGATCCGGAACCGGGGGACGGTGGGGGGGAGCGCCGCCCACGCCGACCCGGCGGCCGAGCTTCCCGCCGTGCTGCTGGCCCTGAAGGCTCGCCTCCGGATCCGGGGCGCCGAGGGGGAGCGGGTCCTACCAGCGGCGGAGTTCTTCGCCGGGCTGTTCACCACCGCGCTGGGTCCGGAGGAGCTGCTGGTGGCGGTCGAGATCCCGCCCCCGGCGCCGGGCTGGGGCTGGGCGTTCGAGGAGGTGGCCCGCCGGCACGGCGACTACGCGCTCGTCGGGGTGGCCGCCGGCGTGCGGATCGGGGAGGCGGGCCGCTGCGAGGAGGCGCGGCTCGCGTACGTGAACGGGGGGCCGGGCGCGGGGGCGGCGCCGGGGGCGGGGGCCGGGGGGGTGGGGGGGGGGGGGGGGGGGGCGGGGGGGGCCGGCCCCCCCGCGGCCTCAGGGTCTGCCGCGCCCAGGGTTGCCGCCACTGGGGCGGGGTCCGCGTCGGAAGCTGGCTCTCGGGTCAGCATGGTGGCGCCGGTTTTCACCTGGAACTGCACTTCCAGATGGCTGCCGGTGACCTTTTCCACCGTCTTCTGGATGGCGTGGTACATTCGCCGCTCCAGCCAGGCAATGGCGAAAGGGGTGGGGACTTCCACGATGA
>JBHHYJ010000141.1:0-2395 GCA_046757485.1 Gemmatimonadota bacterium | reverse complement strand
GTCGGTCGAACGGTCCAAGCCGGTGGTGCCATGAA
Source organism: Gemmatimonadota bacterium (assembly GCA_046757485.1). Classification (GTDB taxonomy): domain Bacteria; phylum Gemmatimonadota; class Gemmatimonadetes; order Palauibacterales; family Palauibacteraceae; genus JBHHYJ01. Next base: position 2,360 of record JBHHYJ010000141.1, on the reverse strand, counting down.
TCTCAACCGCCTCTTTCCGCGCCTCTCCATACGAGCCAAGCTCGTCATCGCCTTCACGCTGCTGGCCACGGTCCCGCTCGCGGCCGTGGCGGGCTACGCCGTCCGCCACAGCGCCCAACGACTCCGCGGCTTTGCCATGGCCACGCTGGAGCACGACCTGGCCATGGCCCGCAGCCGCACCGAGAGCTCGATTCGCGAGGTCCAGCGCGACGTGGCCTATCTGGCTCAGGAGGCGCTGAGTCCGCTGCTCACGGAATCGGGGGCTCACGACTGGGAGCGGGCGGCCGCATCCGTCGAGAGAATACTCACCTTCCGGCCCGAGCTGTACCAGGTCAAGGTGATCGACGGCTACGGCAACGTGCTGCTGGTGGCGCCGCGTCCGTCCGAGGAGCCGAATCCGGGTGCGTCCGACGAGGTGGGGGGGCTGTACTACCTGTATCGGGCCCGCCGCCTGGAGCCGGGAGAGGATCTCCTGCTCCCGGTCGAGCTGCGCGGGCCACCCGGCGGCGGGTTGGATCGGATGAGCACCGTGCCCGCCCTCGCCGTCGTCGTCGCGGTCCGAGGCCCCGACGGGGGGATTCGAGGCATCGTGGTGGGCGAGGCGCTCGCCTCGGCCATTTTCGCCGGAATAGAGATGGGCTCGCAGACTCTGGAGGGGGTCACGGGCCTGGTGGACCCGGACGGCTTCTACCTCTATCACTCCGCGCTCAAGCGCAACTGGGCGAACCTCCTGGCCGCCCGGGAGGAGATCAACCTCCACACGCAGATCCCCAGCCGCGTGGCGGCCGGAATCCTCGCGGGCCGCTCCGCCGGCACCACGACCCTGCCCGACAGACGCATCATGAGCTTCATGCCGGTGCGGCTGACCGACTCCAACGCACCGCCGCTCATGCTGTACCGCACCGTTCCCCTCTCGGCGCTGAACGCCGGCGCCCGTCGCTTTCTGCGCGCCGTGGCGGGCGGCGGGCTCCTCGTCCTGGCCCTCGTCCTCGCCCTGGCGATCGTGGCGGCCCACCAGTTTACCCAACCGATCTATCAGCTTCGGCAGGGCGCCCGCCGGCTGGCGCAGGGTGGATCCGAAGGTCCTCTCGACATCGCCACGAACGACGAGCTTGAGGATCTCGCTGCAGACTTCTCTTCCATGGCTCGGGCGTTGGGCGAGCAACGCCGGAAGCTGGAGGAGCTGGTGGAGGAGCGGACGCGCGCCCTCCGGGAGACGCACGCCGAGCTCGCCGGGATCCTCGAGCACTCCGCCGACGCGATCATCGGACTCGATCCGGACCACAAGATCCGGATCTGGAACTGGGGGGCCGAGTGGCTGTTCGGGTACGGCCCCGAGGAGGCGGTCGGCCACAACGTGGATGACCTGATCCTTCCCTGGGGCGAGCGTTGGAAGGATGAGGCGGCTTTCATTCGGCGAGAGCTCGCCGGACGAGGCGCCGTGGTCAATCTGCGAACGCGGCGCAAGGGCAAGGAAGGCGAGCCGTTTCCCGTCAGCCTCACGGAGACCACGATCCGCGAGGCCGGCGGCCTGCCGCTCGGCTACTCCCTCATCATCCGGGATGTGCGGATGCAGGCCAAGCTGGAGGAGCACATGCGGCGCTCCGAGAGAATCGCGGCGTTGAGCGTGATGGCCGCCGGGCTGGCTCACGAGCTGCGCAATCCGCTGGCCGTGATCACGAACCGCCTTGAATGCATGGAGCGTGAGGCTCGAACCCGATGTGACGAGTGCGTCCTGACGACCGATCTGACCGTCCTGCGGGAGCACACGGCGCGGCTGGCCCAAGTGACCCAGGACCTCTTGAAGTTCGGGGAGGAGGAGGACGAACGGTACGGCGATGTCGTTCTTCCCGAGGTCGTATCCGGGGTCGTGGGCCTGCTCCAGCGGACGTACAAGAACCGCAACGTGAGCATTTCGACTCGGTTCGCGCCCGAGCTGCCCACCCTGACCGGAAACGCAAAGGTGCTCGAGACGGTCGTGATGAACCTCGTCCTGAACGCGATCGAGGTGACCCCCGCGGGCGGTAAGGTCACGGTGGAGGCCGAGACGGCCGACGCCGACCGAGCCGTCCGCCTGCGGGTGATCGACCACGGACCGGGCATCCCGCGCCCGCTTCGCCAGCGCATCTTCGAGCCGTTCTTCACGACGAAGAGCCCGGGCCGGGGCACCGGCCTCGGGCTCGCCGTCTGTCGGAGCATCATCGAGAAACAGGGAGGCGAGATCTGGGTGGAGAGCGAGGAGGGCCGGGGAAGCCGGTTCATCGTCTCCCTTCCGCTGGATCCCGCGAGCGACCGGTGGCGAGAGCACGTGTACTCGTAGTCGACGACGAGCCGGCGATGCTGGAGAACTGCCGGCGGCT
>JBHHYJ010000140.1:0-2487 GCA_046757485.1 Gemmatimonadota bacterium | reverse complement strand
GGGGTCCGCCAGCGCCTCCTCGTAGGAGCCGAACGCGGCCACCCCGCCCCACCGCCGGAGCGATTCGGTGGCCTTCCGGGGACTCCGGCTGGCGTAACAGCGCTCGATCTGGCTGCCGAACCTCTTCAGGGTCCGGCTGTGGATGCGGGCCGCCAGCCCGCACCCGAGGAAGGCGACGCGCAGCGGGCGTCCGTGCTCCCGCTTCATGTGCGCTCCCGCCTCATCCGTGGCCGACCAGCCGTTCCCCGACGCGGAGCGCGTTGGCCGCGATCGTGAGGCTCGGGTTGAGGCCGGCCGAGCTGGGCATGAAGCTGCCGTCCACGACCCAGAGGTTCTCGACCCCTCGGAAGCGGCAGTGCTCGTCGAGCGCAGATGTGGCCGGATCTTCGCCCATGCGGACCGTGCCGACCGCGTGGGAAAAGGTCTCGATGCGGTGCACGTAGAAGAAGAGAGCCCCCGCCTCCCGCAGGATTCGCCTGGCCTTGCGGGCCAGGACGCGGCCCGCGGCCAGGTCGCGCGGCGAGTAGCGGTGCGAGATGACGGCCGAGGGCAGGCCGAATCGGTCTTGGCGGCCCGGATCCACGGCGAGCCTGTTGCCCGCCTGCGGCTGGTCCTCGGCCATGACGAGGAGCCCGGCCAGGTAGTCCACCCGTGGCGACAGAAAGGAGCTCAGGGCGTCGGGCAGGTGCTCGCGCACGAGCCCGATCGGCGGCGTCTGGACCTGCTGGATGGCGCCCAACTTGCCCCGGGGGGCCCTGCGGTCCGCGTCCCCGAAGTAGAAGTCGTGGATTCCGATCTGCTTGTGGAACTCGCCCACCGTGTCGGGGGCCCGGGGAAAGACGCCGAAGACGATGGCGTTCCTGTGCCGCATGAGATGGCGTCCGACGACCCAGCCCCCGGGGTTCCGCCGCTCGAGCCGGGAGGCCAGCAGGAGGTGGGGAGTGCCCAGGGCGCCCGCCGCGAGGACGAAGCGGTGGCCCCGGACCACGCGCCGCTCCCCCGTGATCCGGTTCACGCAGACGGCGGCGGCGATGCGCTCCGCCTCCCTCTCCAGCCGGATCACCACCGTGTTCGGCAGGAGGCCCATGCCCCGCTCCACGAGCTCCGGGAGGACCGTGGTGGCCAGGTCGTTCTTCGCCTGGACGGCGCAGGCGAACGTGTCGCACGTCGTGCAGCGGACGCAGGCGGGGGTCCGACCGCCGTTCCTGCCGAAGCGGATCGCCAGAGGCAGGTGGAACGGCCTCAAGCCCAGGCCGCGCGCCGCCTCCGCGATCATGCGAGAGGTGCCGGACAGCGGGGGTGGCCGCTGCGGGTAGGGGGAGCTCCGGTACGGCTCCGTGGGATCCTCTCCCTCCTTCCCGGCCACTCCGAGCAGCTCCTCGGCGCGACGGTAGTACGGCTCCAGATCCGGGTAGTGGATCGGCCAGAGGGCCCCGGAGCCGCCCGTGAGCTCGACCGGCGGCTGGAAGTCCGCCTCCCGGAAGCGGAGGGAGACGCCGCCGTAGAAGACGGACGGCCCGCCCACGCAGGTGTAGAGTCCCACCACCTTCTCGGAGCGCCCGTTCCTCACCCGATACGGGGTCTCCAGGGAGTAGTGGCGGGTGAGGTCGACGGAGCCGTCGGGCGCCCAGTTGTGGGGGCCGCGCCGGACCCAATCTCCCCGTTCGACCATGCAGACCGAGCGGCCCGCGTGGACGAGCTCCCTGGCCACCATGGAGCCCCCGAAGCCGCTCCCGATGATGACCACGTCGTGGAGGGAGGAGGAACGATCGGAGGTCATCTCTGGAAGCCGGGGATCGGGACGCGCGGCTCGCGTCGCTCACGGTCGGCTGCCGAAAGCATGGAGTAATGTCGAGCGCGAATCGATGCGTGGCAAGCTGCGTCGGGCGGCGCCGGGCAGCGGGGGCCGACGCGGCGCCCGGGGTTCTGCTGGCGCGGCTCGCACGCGCTGCCCATCTTGGCGGGCGCTCTCGGGAGGCTCGGCTCCGGGGCGCCCGGCGACCGAGCCGCAACGGGCGCAGCGGGCCGGACGGGCCGGGTGCGCGGAGGTCAGGTTCCACGGCCACCGGTGCCAGGAGGTTACCATGAGTCCGCTATCTCTCCCCGTGATCGGCGCCATCGTGCAGGTGCCGACGATGCTACCGGTCGATCTGACGGCGATCGTCGCGATCGTGATGGGCGTGCTCGTCGTGCTCATCCCCGTGGCGGGAATCACCGCCCGCTTCGCCCTCAAGCCGATCGCCGACGCGGTGGCGCGCTTTCGGGAGACTCAGAGCGCGGCCCGGCAGCTGGAGCTCGTGGAGCAGCGGCTCGCACTGCTCGAGCAGCAGCTCGGGAACGTGGAGACGGAGGTCCAGCGCCTGGACGAGGCGGTCGAGTTCGAGCGCCAATTGGCCGCGGGAAAAGAGGGCTGACGCATCGAGACGGGCGCGGAGGGCGGAGCACGGAGGCGGGCGAAGAGGGCGGAGCACGGAGGTGGCCGAAGAG
>JBHHYJ010000139.1:0-2499 GCA_046757485.1 Gemmatimonadota bacterium | reverse complement strand
CATCTCCACGGAGACGGCCTGGCGGACGGCCGCCAGGCGGACGACGACCCGCGCCGCTCCCCGCTCCTCCACCAGCCTCCCCCGCATGCCCTCGAACGGTCCCCCGACGACCACGACCTCCTGCCCCGGGGTCAGATCATCGGAAGGCGAGGGGAGCACCCCGGTGGCGTTCGCTCCCTCCACCAGCGCCCGCACCGAGGCGATCTCCTCCTCCCGCACCGGCGTCGGCCGGCCGTTCAGCCGCACGACGGTGGCCAGCCCGGGGGTCCCGAGAACCGCGTGGAGATCCGTGAGGGGGAAGCGGGCGAAGACGTAGCCGGGAAAGAGCGGCAGGGCGACCCGCTTCCTCCGGTCCGCCCACTGGCGCTCGCGGAGGAGGAGCGGCAGGTAGGACTCGAAGCCGACCCCGCGCAGGCGGAGCTCCACCTGCTTCTCCGCCCGGGCGCGCGTTTGGCACGCGTACCATCGCGACCCCGCGAGCGTCCCGCTCCCCCGCATCGCCCTCATCGCCCTCGCTCCCTCCGGCGTCTCCCCGCTCTCCCTATTCTACGCTCTGCCGCCGGCAGGTCCAACGGCGGCAGCCCGGGAGGACCGAGGGGATGCCTCGGCCTCCATATACTAGATGCACGAGAGGGCCGAAATTTTACATCGGCTCCCCCACGGCTCCGCCAGGGCGCCGGAGCCCGCGGCGGCCCGCGGGGGAAGGAGGAGACCGCCGGCCGCGGGACCGCTAGGCGAGCTTCCGCTTCGAGGCGAGGAGCTTCCGCATCTTGCCGGGCGGCATCGGGCGGGCGAAGAGGTAGCCCTGGGCCCAGCCGCACCCCAGCCGCTTCAGCTCCTCGAGCTGCTCGGGGGTCTCCACCCCCTCGGCGATGATCAGCAGGTTCATGCTCTTGGCGACGGCGGTGATCGCCCCACAGATCGCCCGGTCCGCCGGGTCCCGCCCCAGCCCCTCCACGAACCTCCGGTCGATCTTCAGCGCGTCCACCGGGAACTGCTTCAGGTAGGCGAGGGAGGAGTAGCCCGTCCCGAAGTCGTCGATCGCCAGCTTGACCCGCATGCGCTTCAGGGCCTCCAGCTCGGGCCCCGACTCCATGAGGACGGACTCGGTGATCTCGAGCTGGAGACGCCACGGCTCGAAGCCCCCCTCCTCCACCACTCGGGCCACGACCTCCCGAAAGCCGGGCTGGCGGAGCTGCCGGGCGGAGAGGTTCACGCTGAGCGCGGTGCAGTCCGCCAGCAGCTCGGCCTCCTTCCACTCCCGGAGCTGCGCGCCGGCCGTCTCCAGGACCCATTCCCCCAGCGGGACGATGATGCCGCTCTCCTCCGCCGCCCCGATGAACTCGCGGGGCGCCAGGAGCCCGCGCCGAGGGTGGCGCCACCGGACGAGCGCCTCCACCATGCACGGCTGTCCGCTGGCCAGCTCCACCACCGGCTGCCAGTGGAGCTCGAACTCCCGCTCCTCCAGCGCCCGCTGGAGCTCCGTCTCCAGCTCCAGGCGCTCCGTCACCTGGTAGTCGGCGCGCGGATCGTACGCGTGGACGGACCCCCCGCCCTCCTCCTTCGCGCGGTACATCGCCACGTCCGCGTTCCTGAGGATTGCGTCCAGCGGATCCCCCCGCCCCGCCAGCGCGAAGCCGATGCTCGCGGTGACGAGGAGGCGGCTGCCGGCGATCTCGAACGGCTCCTGGAGCGTGCCCGTCAGCCGCTCCGCCACCTTCACCACCGCCGCCTCCTCCTCCACCCCTTCCAGGAGCACGACGAACTCGTCCCCCCCGTGGTGGGCGAGCGTGTCCTCCGCCCGCATGCACTCCGCGAACCGCCGCGCGACGGCCCGCAGCAGCCGGTCGCCCGCCACGTGGCCCAGGGTGTCGTTGACCACCTTGAAGCGGTCCAGATCCACGAAGAGGACGGCCACCCTCGTCTTGCGGCGCCCGGAGCGGGCCAGGGCCTGGGCCAGCCGATCGCGGAACAGGGCCCGGTTCGGGAGCCCCGTCAGCGGGTGATGGAGGGCCCGGAAGGTGAGCTCCCGCTCCGCCGCCTTCCGCTCCGTCACGTCGTTCAGCACCGTGAGGGTGCCGACGGGGCTTCCGTCCTCGTCGCGCTGCACGACGGAGGAGAGGAGGATGTCCCGCAGCTCGCCGTCCTTCCGCACGAACTGGTACGGGACGTCGCGGGCCCAGCCCCGCTCCCAGAAGCGGGGGAGCTCCACCTCCTCGGCGCGGCGGCGCGACTCCTCGGTGAGCAGCTCCTTCGGGTGGCGCCCGATCACCTCCCCCCGCTCGTAGCCGAGCGCCTCCAGCCACTGGTCGCTGACCTCCACCAGGCGCTCCTCCCGGTTCATGGAGTGGAGGGCCGCGGGGGCCTGCCGGAAGAGCCGCCGGTAGCGCGCCCGACTCTCCGAGAGCTCGCGGCGGAGGCGCCGCACCTCGGTCACGTCCCGGATGAGGACGGAGAAGCCGTACGCGGCGTCGGGGCCGGGGAGCGCCTCGGGGTCCG
>JBHHYJ010000138.1:0-2508 GCA_046757485.1 Gemmatimonadota bacterium | reverse complement strand
GTGCCGGCGGGGAAGTTGTGGCCCACGCCCCGGTTCCTGACGACGACGTCGAGTCGGAGCCAGCCACCCGGCGTGGCGGAGAAGTCCGCCCTCCCCAGGGGCGCGACCATGGCCGTCGCCCGGGCCGCGTCCGCCTCGCCGGACCGCTCGTCCGCCTGGCCGAACCGCCTCCCCCGTCCCGCCGCGAAGACGTCCACCGTGACCTTGGGGTCCTCGGGGTCGGTGAGGAAGCGCTCCACCGGGTCGTCGGAGGGCGTCTCCTCCATGTGGCAGCCCTGGCAGGTCTTCGGCTCCTCGGCGTCGTAGAAGGAGGCGGCCGCCTCCCCTGACCAGCCGCTCTGCTGCCAGGCGTCGTACTCGTCGAACCCCCGCACCCACCGGAACTGGTTCACGGCCTTCGGGACGTGCACCTTGTGGCAGGCGGCGCAGAACTCGGATCGGTCCCGGTGGAGGTCCTTCAGGAACGCCCGGCGGTGCGGGCCCGGCTTGACCCGGATCAGGAAACGGTTCAGGGCCAGCAGCCGCGGGTCCGCGCTGAACGCGAAGGGGTAGAGGCGGGGCCGCTCGATCACGTAGGAGCCGTTGCCGATCACTTCCGTCTCGACGATGGAGTGGCACCCCACGCAGGAGACGCCCGCGTCGGCCAGCGAGCCCTCGGGCTCCAGGAACGCGCTCATCTGCCCCGAGAAGGTGGGTGCGGGATCGTGGCAGCCCCCGCAGAAGTTGCTGGCCACGTCCTGGAGCCGCTCGCCGACGTACTGGACGTTGCGCCGGTAGAGCGGGTTCGAGAAGGAACCGTAGTGGTGCTGGGAGGAGGACCACTGCTCGTAGATGTCCTCGTGACACCCGCCGGCGCCGCAGGAGGCCGAGCTCATGATCTCCTCGGCCGGGATGAAGGCCCCGGCCGCCGTCGTCGCCCCGGTGGGAAAGAAGGACTCGGCCTCGCCTTCGGGAGGGCTCTCCCGGCCCCGCCAGACCTCGCCGCCGGCCCCGAGGACCAGGGCCACGACGACCACCCCCGCCAGGGCCCGCCACGCCCGGGGCCAGCGGGGTGCCGTGTCCCTCCGGAGCCGCACGGCCAGGTGCAGGAGGAGGGCCCCCAGACCGGCCGCCCCCGTGCCGAAGTGGACGACGAGAAGCGCCCGCCCCGGCCCGAAGGCGCCGGTGAACACGAGGGCCCCTCCGGAGGCCACGCACACGGAGAGCAGGGCGACGCCCGCCAGGCCCGTGCGCCGCCGGAGGAGGTTGGGGAAGTCCCGGGCGCCGGCGAAGTGGGCCCACCCGAAGGCCACCAGGGCCAGCCCCACCGGGACGCCGAGGAGGAGGTGCAGCCCCACCATCACGGCGGTGAGGGCGTCCGCCCGGCCCCACAGAACCAGGTGGATCGTGTTCAGGACCAGGAGCACCGTGCCCGCCAGGAGCCAGCGGTAGGCAGTGGCCTGACGGGAGGTGAAGACCGAGTCGGGCAGCTCGGGCCGACGCTCGGCGTCCGCCCCGCCGCTACGGCCGGATGTCCCTCACGTCCATCATCGCTTGACGAGCCACTTGGACCTGACATCACGCCGGCCGTGTGTCGGGTTGTAGCTATCGACCTCCACCGGTCCACCCACAGCGAGCCCGGACGCGGCGACGCCGCGAACGCCGTCGAGGCCTCGTAGACGACCGGAAGCTTCTGACCAACGCAGTGCGAACAACGACGAGCTCTCGTCGGTTTCCGGGGTGAACGACCCTCTCCGCGGGCGGTTTCCGTGTGCGCTGCGGCCGCGTTCGGGCCGCAGATTCCACGAGCGGAGGGATCCCCGTGCTGGAGGGGTCGGCGGCCTCGCCATCGGTCGCCGCCTCCTCGGGCTCTCCCCGACGACCGCCGGGCCGAGGCCCGCGAGACCGTAGGACGGGTGCGTCGTGCTGAGAGGGCGGCCCTGCTCGCCTCGACGGCGGACCTCGACGGGCTCGCGCCCGCCTCCCTCCGCGTCTCTCCGGCCGCCCTCCAGGAGGCTCCGGAGTCCCTGGCTGCCGCCCTTCTCGGCATCGATCGAGAAGCCCTACGCGGTCGGCGGTGCCCAGGCGATCGCGGCCCTGGCGAGTGGGACGGAGTCCATTCCGGCGGTGGACAGGAGCGGTTTTCGACCCCGGCCCGGGACGCCGCCGCGGCCGGTTTGCCCGCGGCCGGTTCTCGACCGGCGTCCGCTTCCACGAGGCCACGGCCCTCACCCGGGCCGACGTCGAGGCCCTCCGGGAAACCGTCCGCTGCCGGGTCCTCCGCTGGTTCCACCGGCACGGACTGCTCGAGGAGCACACCGCCCGCGAGATGCTCGCCTGGGAACACGCCGGCGGTTTCTCCCTCGACGCCTCGATCCGCATCGAAGCCCACGACCGGGCCGGCCTCGAGCGGCTGCTCCGCTACTGTGCCCGGCCGCCGTTCGCGCTGGAGCGGCTCGAGTGGCAGGGCTCCGCAGCCGCTCTACCGGAAGCTTCTGCTGCAACTCAAGACCGCGGACCCGGTGCTCT
>JBHHYJ010000137.1:0-2691 GCA_046757485.1 Gemmatimonadota bacterium | reverse complement strand
GCGGATTCCGCTCCGGGCGGGGTGAGGGACGGTCCGGCCGGGGCCACCGTTGCCCGGGAGCTTGTTCGGCTAGCGGGGGGTGAGCAACGCCGCCGGGAGGATCATCTCCTCGGGGCTCACGCCGCCGTGCAGAAAGCTGTCCCGGTAGCGCTGCTGATACTCCCGCAGCTTCGTAGGATACACGAAGAAGAAGTCCTCCCGGCAGAGCACGTAGTTCTTCTTGAAGCTTCCCGGCGGCAGGCGGAGGTCCTCCGGATCCGAGGTGGCCAGGACCGCCGACGGGTTCTCCACCCGCAGATCCTCTCCGAACTTGTAGCGCAGGTTCGGCGTCGCATCCCGCTTGGCGAAGACCGTGGCGGGGCGGTGACAGTGGAGGGAGCCGTGGTCCGTGGTGAGGAGCACGCGGACCCCCCGTTCGGCGGCCACGCGGAGGGCCGCGTAGGCGGCCGAGCGCTCGAACCAGGAGACCGTGAGGGCCCGGAGCGCACGGGCATCGCGGGCCATCTCCCACACGAGCCTCGACTCGCTCCGCCCGTGGGTGAGCATGTCCACGAAGCCGAAGACGAGCGCCGTGGAGGAGGGCTCTGAGAAGTAGCCCGGCAGCCGCCCCACCATCCCCTGCCCCTCCTCGGTCGAGAAGATCTTCTCGTAGTGGGTCCGCACCCGCCCGTCCGACAGCCGTCCCACGAAGCGCGCGAAGAGCTCATCCTCGAACGTGTTGTATCCCCGCTCCTCCCCCGTCTCCCACCACTCGGGGTAGCGCTCGGCCAGCTCGTCCGGGAAGAGGCCGCCGAAGATCGCGTTGCGAGAGAACGGCGTGGCGGTGGGCAGCAGCGAGGCGTACAGGGTCTCCTCCACCTCGAACATCTCGCTCACCAGCGGCACGATCGCCCGCCACTGGTCGAGCCGCATGCAGTCCACCACGATGAGCAGGGAGGACTCCTCGGGGGTGAGGAGGGGCTGGAAGAAGCGGGGGAGGAAGTCCACCGACAGCGGAGGACCGGACTCCCCTCCCTCGTGCACCCACTCTCCGTAGCGGGTCGTCACCAGGTCGCAGTACCCCCGCCGGACGTCCGAGAAGAGGGATTCCAGCACCTCCGCCAGCCCGCTCTCGCCCGCCTCCTCGAGCTTCAGCTCCCAGTCGACCATCTCCGAGTAGAGTCGGGCCCAGTCGAGCCACGTGGCGGCGGCCATCGCCTTCTCCCGCAGCTCGCCGAAGCGGCCGCTGAACTCCCGGGCGATCTGCTCGTGCTGGAGGGCGGGCCCCGCCAGGATGCGGGTGACGACGGAGAGCACCTGCCGCGGGCTGGTCGGCTTCACGATGTAGTCGTCCGCGCGGCGCCCGATCGCCTCGTGCATGGTGGACTCGTCCTCGCTCTTCGTCACCATGACGATCGGGAGGCGCGGAGCCCGTCGCCGCACGCGAGAGAGGACCTCCACGCCCCGGAGGCCGGGCATATGCTCGTCCAGGAGCACGAGGTCGTAGCTCTCCGTCCGCAGCAGCTCCAGGGCGTCCTGGCCGTTCATCACGGCGTCCACCCGGTACCCTTCGTCCTGGAGGAGCATGACGTGCGGGCGGAGCAGATCGACCTCGTCGTCGATCCACAGGATGCGGCCCGCCCCGCCGTCGCCGGCCCCGGCTCCTCTGTGCGCCGCCATCGAATCTATCGGACCCTCCCGGGTCAGTGCTCGTTCCGTGCCCCCGTCGGCCCGCTACCTCCCCGCGTCGCCGACCCCGGCTCCCGGACGTACCGGCGCACGGCGAGCTCCAGCTTCTCCCCGACCTCCGACACGGTGATGCGCCGCATGCCCTCCGGCCGCACCCGCGGGGAAGGCCGCCGCGCGCCCCGCGCGGGATAGCGATCCACCAGAAGCTCGCCGAAGCGTTCGTACGGACCGGAGCGTCTCGGGTCCGTGGCCCCGTACAGCCCCACGGTAGGCGTCCCGAGAGCCACGGCGATGTGGAGCGGCCCCGTGTCGGGAGCCAGGGCCACGGCGCTTCCCGCCAGGAGCCAGGCCAGCCGCCGCGGGTCGTCCGCCCGGGCGTCCTCCACCGGAGCCCGGCACACCGCCCTCAGCTCGGCGGCGGCCCGCTCCTCGGGGGCCGTCCTGCCCCCCACGAGCAGAGGCCGCAGGCCCAGATCCACGGCCATCTCGAGTACCCGGGCGAACCCCTCCAGGGTCCAATCCTTCTCCGGCCGCGAGGAGCGCAGCACGACGGCCAGGCCGGGAGCTCCCAGCCGCGTGAAGAAGGCGCGGCGCGCCGCCTCTTCCTCCTCCGTGAAGTGGAAGTCCCACTCCCGCACCACCGGCACGCCGAGGTACTCGAGGAACTCGAAGTAGCCTTCCTGGACGTGGCCCGGCTCCCGCGCGGGGAGCCGATGGGTCGTGAAGAGCCAGGTGAAGTCCCGGGCGCGCCGCCGGTCGAACCCCAGCTTCACCGGCGCGTCGGCCATCCAGGTCACGAGGCCCGCCTTGAAGTGCCGGTGGCAGTCGAGGACGAGGTCGAAGCGCAGGGGCCGCACCTGCCGCCGAAAGTCGCCGAGCGCCCGCATGCCCAACTCGCGCCGGAAGAGGAGGAAACGCTCCACGGCCGGATGCCCCCGCATCAGCCGGTGGGGACCCGGCTGGATCGCCCAGGCAATGCGGCTCTCGGGCCACGCCCGCCGCAGGGAGGCGACGACGGGGAGC
>JBHHYJ010000136.1:0-2720 GCA_046757485.1 Gemmatimonadota bacterium | reverse complement strand
CCCTCGGCCTCGCCCTCACGGCCTGTGGAACGGTGGGGCCCAACGGCGAGGACGGCGCCCGGAGCTCCGAGGCACGGGCCGCCACCCCCTCACCGGCTGCCACGGCCTCACCGGCTGCCACCGCCTCGGCCGACGGGAGCGTCTCGGAGCCCGGGGGCGCGGGCCTGGGAGAGATCGAGTTCCCCAACTCCGGCGCCCCGGAGGCCCAGGAGGCGTTCGTGCGCGGCGTCCTCCTCCTGCACTCCTTCGAGTACGGCAAGGCGGCGGCGGCTTTCCGTCGGGCGCAGAAGGCGGACCGCGGCTTCGCGCTCGCCTACTGGGGCGAGGCGATGACGCACGATCATCCCCTGTGGGGGCAGGAGGATCGGACGGCGGCCCGGGCCGTCCTGGACCGGCTGGCTCCTTCTCCCGAGGCCCGCCTGGCCGCCGCGCCCACGGAGCGGGAGCGGATGTACCTGGAGGCGGTCGCGACCCTCTTCGGCCCCGGAGACAAGGCTCGCCGAGACCGCGCCTACGCCGCCGCGATGCGGCGGCTCCACGAGGCGTACCCCGACGACCTGGAGGCGAAGGCGTTCTACGCCCTCTCCCTCCTGGGATCCGTCGAGGGGCGGGATCATCCGACGTACATGAAGGCGGCCGCCCTGGCGGAGGAGGTATACCAGGCGAACCCCCGGCACCCGGGCGCGGTCCACTACCTGATTCATTCCTACGACGACCCGATCCACGCGCGGCTCGGGCTCCGGGCCGCCCGCGTGTACGGCCGGCTCGCCCCGGCGGCCGTCCACGCCCAGCACATGCCATCCCACATCTTCCTCGCCCTCGGGATGTGGGACGAGGTGGTGACGGCCAACGAGGCCTCCTCGGGCGCCGCCCGCGAGGAGGGCGGCGAGAACCTCCACGCCCTCCACTGGCTCATGTACGCCTTCCTCCAGCAGGGGCGGGTGACCGAGGCGCGGGAGGTCCTCGCTCAGATCGAGCGGGCCGCCGAGCGGGGGCTGGGGACCGACTACCTGGCCCGGGCGCGGGCCAACTACCTGGTGGAGACCGGGCGGTGGGAGGGAGAGGTGGCCGGGATGGCCGTCAGCACGGGAGGGGTACGGGTCGCGGCGGGCGCCGCGGACGCCTTCGTGAACGGCGTGGTGGGCCTTCGCTCGCGGGGGGATCCGGCCGCCCTGGAGGCGCTGGCGGCGCTCCGCGCGCGGCGCATGGCCGGCGAGGGGAATCCGAACTCCTACGGGCCCTCCGTCGTCGCGGCGCGGGTCATGGAGACGGAGCTCGAGGCGCTCCGGGCCCGGCACGCCGGGGATCGGGAGCGGGCCGTGAGCCGGCTCCGGGAGGCCGCGGCGGCCGAGGAGCGGATGCCGTACGAGTTCGGGCCGCCGACCGTGGTGAAGCCGACACGGGAGCTCCTGGGGGAGCTTCTCCTGGAGGCGGGACAGGCGGCGGAGGCCGAGGCACAGTTCCGCCGCTCCCTGGAGCGGGCGCCCCGCCGGGCGCTCTCCCTCCTGGGGCTGGCGCGGGCGGCCAAGGCGGCGGGGGACGACCGGACGGCGGCCGAGGCGTACGGGGAGCTCCGTGGAATGTGGAGGGCCGCCGATCCCGACCTTCCCGCCCTGGCGGAGGTCCGGGCGGCGGCAGAGGACGGCGCCGGGGGCTGAGGAGCGAAAGATGAAGAGGCAGAGGACGGCGCCGGGGGCTGAGGAGCGAAGGATGAAGAGGCAGAGGCAAGCTCGAGCGGAGGGTCCGGCCGGGAGAAGCGCGGGGGGTGCGGTCGCGAGCGCCGCGGAGGGCCCGGTCGCGAGGATCGCGGCGGGTCGGGTCGGGAGAATCACGGGGCGTGCGGCCGGGAGGATCGCGGGCTTCCCGGTGCGCGGCGCGGCGACGCTGGGGCTTGCCCTGGCAACGGGAGTCTGGGCGGGGCTCGGCGCCTCACCGGCCGCCGCGCAGGAGCTCGTCAGCCCCGCCTCCCTCCGGGCCCGCGCGGGCGGCCCGGCGGCGGTGCGCGTCGTGGAGCACTTCGATCCCGAGAGCGGAGCCCGGGCCCGCGAGGTGATGCAGCCCCTCACCGCGAGGGAGATCCTCGGCGTCCAGGAGGCGCTCCGGCGGGCCGGCTACGCCTTCCCGGAGTGGCCCGAGGCCCCCGGACGGCTGGGGGAGGGTACCCGCGACGCGCTTCGCCGCTTCCAGCGGGATCGCGAGCTGGAGCCGTGCGGCTGCCCGTCCTACGAGACGGTCGTGGCGCTCGGCCTCGTGCCGCGGGTCGTGATGACGGTCGTGCGGAGCACCTCCGGGGAGTCCGCGGCGCGGCGGGCGCTGGAGGAGGAGGGAGAAGAGGGACCACCGCCGGTGGAGGTCATCTATCCCCGGAGCCCGCCTCCCGAGAGCGCGCCGGGGCCGGGTTCGCGATCGGAGAACGAGGCGGGCGGGGGCGCGGGCTCCCGGCTCCACCTCTTCCCCGCCCACGGCCACTTCGGACTCTTCGGTCACCACCTGCTGCACCTCCCGGGTACGGACGGCGTGCTCCTGCCCGGGGCTGCTCCGCCGGGCCGGCGCGGCGTTCCGCTCGGGCGGCGGTCCCCGTTCTTCGGGCGGCCCGGGCCGCCCTCCGGGCGCCCGGCTCCACCCAACCGGTTCGTGATCCGGCCGAGCTCCGGACGCCGGCCCTGAGCGGACCCCGGCCCGCCAGTCTGCGTCGGCCCCGAAGCCTGCGCCGGCCCCGA
>JBHHYJ010000135.1:0-2857 GCA_046757485.1 Gemmatimonadota bacterium | reverse complement strand
CGCCGTTTGCTGGCGGCGCCTGCTCGCCGTCTGCTCGCCGCGCTTCCTCGCCCTCTCCCGCCCCGCGTTCGGAACGTCGCCTCCGGGGTCCCTTGAGGCGGTCGGGGTCGTACAGGGCCTGGAGCTCGGAGTGGGCCAGCGAGGAGAGGCGGCCCCGGTTCGTGGGGAAGTCCGGGTTGCCCTCGAGCTTGATCACCCGGCCGTCCCGCACGTCGGCGTGTACGCCGAGCGGCTCGCCCCCCGCTCCGGTCAGGGTCGTGGCGTACGTGGAGCTGACGCCCGGCGTGAGCTCCTCTTCCTGCACGAGGTACGGGATGAGCTTGTCGGCCATGTCGGGGGGTTTGCACCCGAACGTGGCGGCCCCCGCGCCCGTGATCCCGACGACCTTGAGGAACTCCCGGCGGCTGGTGCCCGGGTCGCCGGCGCCCTCGCCGCACCCACAGCTCGCCGAGGCGCACCGTGCGTCGGCCCCGGTCCCGGCGGGCGCCGCCGGCGCCCCGCCCGGTCCCTTCCGGGGCGTCCTCCGCGGCGGACCGCCTCGCTTCGGCTCCCGCTTCATCAGTAGTGACAGACCGTGCAGTCGATCGGCGCCCGGTAGGCGCCGTACTTCTGGTCGATCCCTCGAGGGTACACGCTCCCCGGCTGGCGCTCGGGCGGGGGCTCGGGGGGCGGGTTCGCGGCGACGAGCTGCCGGTCCGTGGCCACGTCGCCCTCGGCCGGTTGGCTCCGGTGGCACTCCAGGCACCATCCCATGGTGAACGGCGCCCACTGATAGACGCGGTCCATCTCCTCGACGGGGCCGTGGCACGTCTGGCACTCGATCCCGTTGCGGAGATGGGGTCGGTGCTTGAACTGGACGAAGTCCGGCACCTTGTTCACCCACTCCCAGGGAACGGGCTCGCCCCGGGCCCAGTACTGGCGGAGCTCGTCGATCGGCGCCAGGCCGCTCCCCGCCACCCGGTGGCATCCGTTGCACACCTCGAGGGAAGGCACGAGGCCCATCGGGGAGCGCTCCGTCCCCGTGTGGCAGTAGAGGCAGTCGATCTGGAGCTCGGTGGCGTGGAAGCGGTGGCTGAACGGGAGAGGCTGACGGGGACCCCGGGAGGCGCTCTCGTGGGCGGCGATCGCCTCCTCGGCCGTCTGCGCCGCGGGAGCCGGACCGGCCTGCGCCCGGGTGCCGCCTGTGGCCTGCGCCCGAGCCACCGCGGCAGCCTGCGCCCGAGCCACCGCGGCAGCCTGCGCCCGGGTGCCTGTGGCCTGCCCCTCGGCGGCTTCCCCGGCCCGGGCGAGGAGCGGCGGAACGCTCTGCTCCGGGGCATCACGGACGACGAGCCACGCGGCGAGCGCGAGTCCCGGGAGGATGACCGTGAGTGCAGCGGTCCCGTAGGGCTTCCTCATCCACCGTTCCTGTTCGGAGCGCGCCCGCCGGGGGCGCCGAGCGATGCCCGTCCCGTTGCCGGTTTCGGGCCGCGCACAAGGTATCACGCGGGTCCGAGGATGCAAGGCGCCGCGGGCGGGATTGCCGGTCCCCGGGGGAACGGGATTGCGGCCCGGAGCGGGCGGGATTGCCGCCCCCGGGGGGACGGCTCGACATTCGGTGCATGGGCGACGCTCGACGCGGTTCGGGAGGCCGGGGCGGGAGAGGAGAGGCGAGAGGCACCGAGGCCGTGCCGTTCGTGGACCTCGCCCGCGAGTACGCCGAGCTCGGCGAGGAGCTGGACGCGGCGCTCCTGGGCGTGGTGCGCTCGGGCCGCTACGTGCTGGGCCGGGTCGTGGAGCAGTTCGAGGAGGAGGTGGCCGCGCGCCTCGGCGTGCGCCACGCGGTGGGCGTGGCGAGCG
This sequence comes from Gemmatimonadota bacterium, assembly GCA_046757485.1. Taxonomy (GTDB): domain Bacteria; phylum Gemmatimonadota; class Gemmatimonadetes; order Palauibacterales; family Palauibacteraceae; genus JBHHYJ01. The sequence continues at coordinate 1,018 of JBHHYJ010000135.1, read as the reverse complement.
GCACCGACGCCCTGTGGATCGCCCTGGAGGCGCTGGGTCTGGGGCCGGGCGATGAGGTGATCACCTCCCCGTTCACCTTCCCGGCTACCGCCCGGGCGATCCTCCGCACCGGCGCCACCCCCGTCTTCGCCGAGATCCAACCCGGCACCTTCAACCTGGACCCCGCCGCCGTGGCGGCCGCGGTCGGCCCGGCGACGATGGCGATCCTGGCCGTGCACCTGTTCGGCCAGATGGCGGACCTTCCGGCTCTGGAGGCGGTCGCCGGGCGGCACGGCCTGATCCTGGTGGAGGACGCGGCCCAGGCGTTCGGAGCGTCGCAAGCCGCTCCCGCGTCCGGGGCCTCTGGGCCCCGATCCGTGGCGTCCGAGGTCGCGCCCGCGTCCGGCGCGTCGCGCGCTCCCACCGCGTCCCGGGCGTCGCAAGCCGCACCGCCGACGGGGGCGGCAGCCGAGCGCCTCGCCGGGACGGTGGGGGCCGCGGGCTGCTTCTCCTTCTATCCCACCAAGAACCTGGGCGGCCTGGGGGACGGAGGCCTGGTCGCCACCGACGACGCGAAGCTCGCGGAGCGTCTCCGCCGGCACCGGACGGCCCTGTGGAACAGCCGGCTGGACGCGGTGCAGGCCGCCGCCCTGCGGGTGAAGCTGCCGCGGGTGGAGGCGTGGAACGAGCGCCGCCGGGCGCACGCCGCCGCCTACGATGCCGCCCTGCGGGAGCTCGCCGGAATCTCGTCCCCCGCAGTCGCCCCGGGGAACCGACACGTCTATCACCAGTATACCGTGCGGTGCGGGGACCGGAGTCGGGTGCGGAAGGGTCTCGAGGAGGCTCGGATCGGGTACGGCATCTATTACGCCACGTCCCTCCATCTCGAGCCGGAGTTCCGGGGCCTCGGAGAGGGGGAAGGGGCATTCCCGGAGGCGGAGAAGGCGGCCCGGGAAGCGCTGAGCCTGCCCGTGTTTCCCGGCCTGCGCGAGGCGGAGAGGGAGCGGGTGATCGCGGCGCTGGGAGCGGGTGATCGCGG
>JBHHYJ010000134.1:0-3236 GCA_046757485.1 Gemmatimonadota bacterium | reverse complement strand
GGCCTGGGCCGCCTCCGCCTCGGGGCGGGGGCCAGGGAGCGCCTCCGGGCCGGGGCCCGGGAGCGCCTGCGGACCCGAGCCCGCCTCCGCCTCGGGGCCGGCGACGGTCAGGCCCGGGGTCGCGGCGCCCGCCGCGGCCGTCTCGCCCGTCTCGCCGGGGGGCCGCCGGTCGGCGGGCTCCTCGGGCTCCCGGTGCGCGACCAGCGTCACCTCCACCTCGAGGTCGTCGCCGTTCTGCCCCCGCATGACGCCCTCCCCCCGCCACACCCCTTCCCGCAGGGCGACGGCCCGCCCCCGGTACCAGAGGCGCGCCCAGGAGTCCACCAGAAAGTAGCCCCCCAGCGGCTGCCGTCGGACCTCGGACGCCCGATCCACTCCGAGGAGGTCGCGGGCCGCGGCGTTCATCTCCCGCACCTTTCCCCACGCGTCCACGCTCAGCACGGGGTCCGGGGTGTGGCGCAGGATCTCCGACATGCGCCGGTGCTCCCGCTCCAGCCGCTTCCGCTCCTCCACGTCCAGGAAGCAGCCGACCGCCCCGTGGATCTTGCCGTCCCCGTCCACGACCGGGGCCGCCCACACGGCCACCTCGATCTCGGAGCCGTCCTTCCGGAGGCGCCGGGCGCGGTAGCTGCGCGCGCGGCCCTCCTGGATGATCTCCCGCACGACGCCCCGCAGCTCGCCGATCCGCTCCTCGGCGAACATCGGGGGCGGCCCGCCCAGCACCTCCGCCTCGCGCCACCCGAACAGGCGCTCGGCGGCCGGGTTCCACAGCCGTACCCGGCCGTTCTGGTCCACGATGTCGATGCCCACCGGGGCGGCGCGCACGAGCGCCTCCAGCCGGTTCCTCGTCTCCCGGAGCTCCCGCTCCATCTCCTTGCGGCGCGTGATGTCCCGCGCGATCCCGATCACGCCCAGCAGCCGCTGGCTCTCGGACAGGTAGGGGTAGCGGAGGGTGAGGTACGTCCGCTTCTCGCCGCGGACCGTCAGGGTGATCTCACGGCTGAACGGGGCCCCCGTCTGCAGCACGCGGCGATCCGCCTTCTCGATCTTCCCCGCGAACTCCTCGGCGAACAGGTCCCGGTCCGTCTTGCCGTGCACCTGCTCGGGGCGCAGGTCGAAGATCCCGGCGCCGGCGGGGTTCACGAGCCGGTAGCGTCCCTCCAGGTCCTTCAGCCAGATCGCGTCGGGCGACAGCCGCACGATCGCCGAGAGGCGGCGCTGCACCTCCTCGAGCTCGCTCTCCATCCGCTTGCGCTCGGTGACGTCGGTGAGGACGCAGACGGATCCGTACACCTCCCCCCGGTCGTCCCGGAGCGGCGCGGCGGAGACGCTCACCTCGACGGAGGACCCGTCCTTCCGCACGGGCCGCAGCTCCACGTCGCGGAAGCTGTCCCCCCGGATCTTCCGGTCGTGCCACCTGCGCATCGGGCGGCCATCGGAGGCGTCCTCCGGAATGATCGGGGGCGGGTGGTTCAACACCTCCTCGGCCCGCCAGCCGAAGAGGCGCTCGGCGGCCGGGTTCCACATCTGGATGTTTCCCTCGCGGTCGAAGACCGCCATCGCGCAGGGGGAGAGCTGCGCCAGCCGTTCGAAGATCGCGTTCTGATTCATCGCCTTCCGTTCATCAGCGCGGGTCGCCGCCGGGAACGCCGTACCGGAGTTTCACGTCTGGATTCCCCGTGAACGAACTATAACAAGGAACGGGGGCGTGCGGTTCCGGAGGGGACGGCCGGGGCGGCTCCCGGTCCCTCCTGAGCATCCAGGAAGGGCCACGGGCCACGAGGATCGCCGCCGTGAACGAGACGACCAGCCCGCGCCAGCAGGCGCTCGCGTGGCGGCGTCGAGCTAGTCGCCCCGGAGCCGCTCCCGATCCGCCTCCACCATACGGCGCACGAGCTCCTCGAAGCTGACGTCGGGCTCCCAGCCCAGCGTCTCCCGGGCCTTCGTCGCGTCGGCGCACAGCCGCTCGACCTCGGCGGGGCGCAGGAACGCCGGATCCACCACGACCCGGCGGGCGCCGGTGGCCCGGTCCATCCCCCGCTCCTCCTCCCCCTCTCCCTCCCACTCCAGCTCCACCCCCACGACCCGGAACGCCGCCTCCACCAGCTCCCGCACGGAGTGGGTCCCCCCCGTGCCCACCACGAAGTCCTCGGGCTCCGGCCGCTGGAGCATGAGCCACATGGCCCGCACGTAGTCCCCCGCGAACCCCCAGTCCCGCCGGGCCTCCAGGTTCCCGAGCCGCAGCTCCTCGGCCCGCCCCAGGGCGATCCGCGCCACCCCGTCGCTCACCTTGCGGGTCACGAACTCGAGGCCCCGGCGCTCGCTGTCGTGATTGAACAGGATCCCGGAGCAGCAGAACAGGTCGTAGCTCTCCCGGTAGTTCACCGTGATGAAGTGGCCGTACACTTTCGCCACCCCGTACGGGCTCCGCGGGTAGAACGGGGTGCGCTCGTTCTGGGGACTCTCCCGCACCTTCCCGAACATCTCCGACGACGAGGCCTGGTAGAAGCGGATCGCGGGGTCCACGTTCCGGATCGCCTCCAGCACCCGGGTCACCCCCAGCGCGGTGAACTCGCCGGTCAGGAGCGGCTGCTTCCAGGAGGTGGGGACGAAGGACTGGGCGGCCAGGTTGTACAGCTCGTCGGGCCGCACCTCCTCCAGCGTGGTGATGAGGGAGAGCTGGTCGAGCAGATCGGCCTGGTGGAGGACGAGGCGGTCCTTGATGTGGGCGATCCGCTCGAACTTCTCCGTGGAGGAGCGGCGCACGATCCCGTGCACCTCGTACCCCTTCTCCAGCAGGAGCTCGGCCAGGTAGGAGCCGTCCTGGCCCGTGATCCCGGTGATCAGCGCTCGCATGCGGCGGCCTCGTTCGCGACGCCCGTGGGCGGCGGGCCCGACCCCGGCGCGCCGGAGCCGGGCCTCGACGGCACGCGTTGAATACGGGAAAACGGGGCCTCGGGCAAGGAAGCGGCGCCGGTTCGGAAGCCTCGCACGGCTCTCCCCTCCCATACCGCATTTCCCCACATCTCTTGCAGGAGACGACCCCCCGGCCCGTTCCCCGGAGCCCGGCGGGCCGGATCCGGGCCCCCGGATGCCCCTCCGTGCTCCCTAACACGATTGGATGCAACGGATTGGGCGGTACTCCCCCGCTCTTTGCCGGGGGAGAGGCCGATCCGGGCCTCCGGCAAGCTCCTTGCCGCCTCGGCGGCCGTTGAGGCCGCAAACGCGATCCGGCG
>JBHHYJ010000133.1:0-3307 GCA_046757485.1 Gemmatimonadota bacterium | reverse complement strand
GTCACTCCACGCGCACGGGCGCGTAGCGATACCCCAGCCAGCACCCGGCGATCGCCGCGGCGCCCTGCACGAGGAGCGCCAGGGCGGCCGTGCGCACGGGAACGTGCTCCCAGGCGGTCGTGCCCGTGGTCAACCCCCCCAGGGTGAGGTTCAGCAGAAACCAGACGACGAAGGTGAAGCCGGCCATCGCCGCTCCATGCAGGATCGGGGCGCTGGCCGTCTTGAACCCCGTGATGAAGCCGCCCACGGCCCAGCCCACCGTCACGGCTCCCGCGACCCCCGCCGTCTCCGCCACGCCCGTCTCGTACAGGAGGCCGGCGGCCGACAGGACCATTACCAGGCTGCTCGTGACCGCCAGGGCGACGAACCAACCGAACGCCACCCAGGAGAACTGGACGTTCCGAAGGTGCTCCGAGTGCATCTCGGCTACTCCTCGCCTGCCGCCGGAAACCGCGCCGCCGAACGGTCGGGTTCGGCTTCGGACACGATGGCCGCGTCACGCGCCTCCCCGGCACCGGAGAGCGCAAGCTCGATCTGCAGCACGCCGGCGAAGGTCGATCGATGGTGAGGCGTCGGCCCGAACCTCCGAATGGCGGCCAGGTGTTCCCGAGTCCGATACCCCTTGTTGGACGCCCACCCGTACTCCGGGTAGTGCTCACCGAGGCGGCGCATGAGGCGGTCTCGTGTGACCTTCGCCAGGATCGAGGCACAGGCGATGGATTGGGACCGCCGGTCTCCCCCGATGATCGGCCGGTGCTCGCCGAGCCCCGGAGCCCGCCGGCCGTCCACCAGCAGGAGATCGGGCCGGAAGGACAATCGGGAGAGGGCCCGCTGCATCGCCAGGATCGTCGCGCGGCGCACGTTCAGTCGCTCGATCTCCCGGCTCGAGGCGGCCGCCAGGCTGCATGCCAGACACTCGCTCCGGATCCGGCTTGCCAGCTCCTCACGCCGCCTGGCGCTCAGTCGCTTGCTGTCCGTGGCTCCTTCGAAGCTCTGGCCCCGGCGGAGCGCCACCGCGGCCACGACGACAGGACCCGCCAGCGGGCCGTACCCCACCTCGTCCACGCCCACGACGTGCCGACAGCCCGCCGCCCAGCCTTCCTCCTCGAAAACCAGCGGGGCGGTCTCGGCCATCCCGGGACGGGAGAGCTGGCCGGCTACTCGGTGGCGGCCTCGGCGGCGGCTTCCTTCTGCTCCGCCCCCTGTATCGCATCCCGAGGTGTCTCGGCCTCGGCGGGCCGCGCCGCCTGAGCCGCGGGCTCCACCTCCTGCTCCACCTCCTGCTCCACCTCGTGGACCTCCGCTTCGACCTCCGACGGCTCCGGACGCTCCTCGTCGGGCCCGGGGCGTTCCTCCTCCTCCTCCTCCGCGAGCGGGGCAGCCTCCGCCTCTCGCGCCGCGTCCAGCCACCAGCGGCGCTCCCTCACACGAGCCCGCTTGCCGCGTCGCGCTCGAAGGTAATACAGCTTGGCGCGCCGTACCTGTCCGCGGCGAGTGACCTCGATGCCCGCGATGCTGGGAGAGTGGAGAGGAAACGTGCGCTCGACTCCGACGCCGCCGGAGACGCGGCGGACCGTGAACGTCTCGCTCAGCCGCCCGCCCTGTCGGCCGATGCACACCCCTTCGAACGCCTGAACCCGCTCCTTCTGACCCTCGACGACCCGCACGCGCACTCGGACCGTGTCACCGGGAGCGAACGCCGGCAGGTCGTCGCGCATGTACTGCTCCTCTATCTCCGCGATGATCGGATCCATCCTGATGCTCCCTTTTCTGGCCCCGGTCCAACCGATGCAATTTATCGTCGCCTCCCGGCCCCCGCACCGTCTGGCGGCGGTCTCGGCCGGCGAGCGTCGATCCGTGGATCGCGCCTGACGAGGCTATTCTCCCGGCTCCGGCGGCCGCTCGGGCCGCCGACGTTTCGTGGCCCGCTCGGCCTCGCGGCGGCGCCACTCCTCGATCCGAGCATGGTCCCCGGAACGAAGGACTTCGGGGACCCGATGGCCCCGATACTCCGCCGGCCGCGTGTATACGGGCGGTGCCAACAGCTCCTCGTAGAAGGAGTCCGTGGCCGCCGAGGCGTGATCACCCAGCGCTCCGGGCAGAAGCCGGACCACCGCATCGATCACCACCAGAGCGGCGGGTTCGCCTCCGCTGAGGACGTAGTCCCCGACGGACAGCTCCTCCGTCGCCAGCTCTTCGGCCACGCGCTCATCCACCCCCTTGTAATGCCCGCACAGGAGGGTGAGCTCCTCCTCCAGCGCGTAGCGGACCGCCCGGGAGTGGTCGAACTTCTCGCCCCGCGGCGTCAGCAGGACGACGGGACCTCCCGGCTCCAGATCGTCCAGCGCCTCGAAGAACGGCTCGGGCTTCATCACCATCCCCGCCCCACCCCCGAACGGCTCGTCATCGACCGTCCGATGCCGGTCGTGAGTGTACTCCCGGAGGTCCACCAGGCGGTAGGAGACGAGACCCGCTTCCGCCGCTCGTCCCGGTATGCTCAGGGCGAGCGGCGTTCGAAGGTAATCCGGAAAGATCGTCAGTACGTTGATCCGCACGATCCAGCCCCCGGCGGCCATCGGCCCGTCGACGGAGCGCACAGCATCACGAACGCTCGGTGGCCCTCCGGGTTCCCTCCCCCGCAGCCCGCGGGTCGCCGGCAGACGCCGGCGGCACGCCGCACGGTATCACTCGGAAGGTCTCCTAGACCTCCAGGAGACCTTCCGGCAGCCGCACGTGAAGCTCCCGACCGGAAAGATCCACCTCCACGACCGTCTCCCTCCGGAACGGAATCAGCCGCTCCTTCCCGCCCACAGAGACCGAGAGCAACGGGCCTCCCGGCACGTCGTACACCCCCGTCACCTGTCCCAGCTCGCCTCTCGGTTCCGCCACCACCCGGAGACCGATCAGGTCGTGGAGAAAGAACTCCTCCGGAGCCAGCTCCGGCAGCTCCTCCCGAGGCAGCGAGATGAGGTGGCCGGCGCACGCCTCCGCGGCCACCCGATCCTCGAGCTCCTCTGTGCGCAGCAACCAGCCGGCCCCGTGGGGCCGGGCCTCGGTCACGGTGAGGACAGGCGAGGAGCCGGGCCGCGGATCTTGAACCTTCAGGACCCTGCCGGGGACGAAGAGCGCCTCCGGCGAATCCGTTTCCGGTTTCAGGTACAGCGACCCGTCGAGTCCGTGGGCCCGGGCGATCCGGCCGACGATGACCTCTTCCATTTCGAGCGCTCAGGGGAACGGGAGCTCACTCCCCTCCCTCTGCCTTCTCCCCTTCCGCGACGGGAGCCTCCTCGGCCTCCGCCTCCCCCGC
>JBHHYJ010000132.1:0-3320 GCA_046757485.1 Gemmatimonadota bacterium | reverse complement strand
TCGATCAACCAGGCGGGCACCCTCGTGGTGGAAGTCACCGCAATCGGGGCGGAGGGGTTTCTCCAACAAGTGGCTCACCATGTGGAGGAGGCGCGTGCGCTCAAGCCGAGCGTCCTCCAGCTCGTGGACTGGATCCTGAAGTACTACGTGCCGACTGTGCTCCTGATCGGCCTCGCCGCCTTCCTCTTCTGGTCCATCGGCTGGTGGGCGATCGACGGCGCGGCGGACTGGACACGGGCGATCTTCGCGATGCTCACCGTCTACGTGATGGGCTATCCGTGTGCTCTGGGGATGGCCACCCCGCTGGCGCTGGTGCGCGGAGGCGGCCTGGCGGCGGAACGGGGAGTCCTCATGCGGAGCGCGGACTCGTTCCAGGTCTTCAAGGACGTGGACGTGGTGGTGCTGGACAAGACGGGCACGATCACCGAGGGGCGCCCGTATGTGGTTCGCGTGGCCGCTGTGAACGGGCCAAAGGGAGAGGGGAACGAACAGTCCGGGGGCGGGGAGGCGGAGCGCGAAGTTCTTCGGCTGGCGGCGATCGCTGAACAGGCCTCCGAGCACCCGCTCGCCGACGCGATCGTGACCCGGGCGCGAACCGAGGGGCTCGAGTTGTCTGCCGTGGACGACTTCGAGGCGGTGATCGGCCGTGGCGTGATCACCTCGCTGGACGGTCGGGAGCTCCTCGTCGGGAGCCCTGGCCTCCTGGAGGAGCGGGGCGTCGAGATCGATCGTGCCCGAGAAGGGTGGGAGCGGATGCGAGCTCGGGGTCAGACCGCGGTGCTGGTGGCGGCCGGCGGAAAGTTCATCGGCGCGATCGGGATCGCCGACCGGATCAAGGAGGGGTCGAAAGCGGCAATCCGACAGCTGCAGGCGATGGGCGTCGAGGTAGTGATGCTGACGGGTGACGACGAACAGGCCGCCCGCGCCGTGGCGCAGGAGGTTGGGATCGACCGGGTGCTTGCGGGAGTGCTTCCAGCCAACAAGGCCGAGGAGGTGGGCAGGCTCCAGGAGGAGGGCCACCGCGTGGCGATGGTCGGCGACGGGATCAACGACGCGCCGGCACTGACCCGTGCCGACGTCGGGGTGGCGATCGGCGCGGGAACGGACATCGCCCTCGAATCGGCTGACGTGGTGCTCATCCACAGTCGGCTCTCCGGCGTCGTGGCCGCTTTCGATGTGAGCCGCAATTCCTACCGCAAGACGAAGCAGAACCTGGCGCTGGCGTTCACCTTCAACGGTATTGGCGTGCCCATCGCCTTCACGGGTCTTCTCCAACCGGTGTGGGCGATGGCGGCTATGGTCGCGAGCGTCTCTCTCGTGCTGGCCAACTCGTTCGGCGGGCGGCTCATCCGTGGCGAACAGGAGAAAGAAGCCGAGGAAGAGCCCGCTCCGGCCGGGGAGAAGCCGCGGAAGCTGATCCTATCAGTCCCCGGGATGCACTGCGACGGGTGCGCCACGAGCATCGTGTCGGCGCTGAGGGAGCACCCGGCGGTCGAGTCCGTGGAGGCGGATCCCCATACCGGTACGGTTCGCTTGGGCCTCAGGCGGGCGGTGAGCGATTCAGATCTCGCCGAACGCGTCGCGGCGGCCGGCTTCGAGGTCGAGTGATGAAGCAGGAGACCGACGATGCGCTGATGACCCGATACGCTCGGGGGGATATCCGGGCCTTCGAGGAGCTCTACGACCGATACGAGAGCCGCCTTTACCACTTCTGTGTCCGTCAGCTGGGCGATGTCGACGCCGCCGCAGACGCGTTGCAGGAAGTCTTCAAGCGAGTCGTCGACGCTGCTGAGACGTTCCAGGCCCGGAGTCGGCTTGAAAGCTGGATCTTCACCATCGCCCGCCGCATCTGTGTGGATGCGCTGCGGAGTTCGGATCGAGGTGTGTCGGAGCATTCGCTGGATCGCGATTCCGTGCCTCCGGTCTCTTCCGCGCCTTCTCCCGAGGACCGGCTGGTGCTCGAGGATGAGCTACAGCGGCTGCTGGCACGGCTCCCGGCCGAACAGAGGGAGGTGTTGCTGCTGAGCAAGTACCACGGCTTCACCTACGCCGAGATTGCGGAGATGAGGTCCAGCACGGCGGTCGCGGTGAGACAGAAGGTATATCGAGCCCTGAAGACGCTGCGTCCTCACGTTGGTGCGGTGCGCACCCGATGACCCGGGGGCCGTCCCCGTGGGTCGCCGGGGTCTGCGCCCCGGAACGGGCGCTCCGTCACGTTATGATCGCCGGTCCTTCTTCGTTCTCCTAATTGAACGACGTGCCGAGTTCGCAGGGCAGTCATAGGGACCGGACAAACGCACCAGCATTCCATTGCTCTCGAAGGAGAAACACGATGAAGAATCCAGGAAGCAAGGCGCTCACCGCTGGCCTCACGTTGCTGCTCGGGCTCGCGCTCGCGCCGGGCGGTGCTTCCGCTCAGGCGGAGACGGCGGCGCCCCGGCAGATCTCCGTAACGATCCTGGGGATGAGCTGTCCGTTCTGTGCCTACGGGGTCGAGCGGAAGCTCAAGTCCCTGGACGGCGTCGAGGATCTCGAGGTGGTGCTGAAGTCGGGCATCGCCACCCTCACGATGGATCAGGGCGCGGACGTTTCCAACGAAGAGCTGACGAAAAAGGTGAAGAACGCGGGATTCAAGGTCGAGAAAATCACCCGCAACTTCGATTCCGCTTATGCGGATTACGGACCGGACGAGGGGAAATGAATCAGCGGAAGGGACGAGGCTCCCGCGGTTCGAGGGCCACGGCCTCTCGTCTGTGGGTCATGGCGGTGGCGGCTGCCCTGATTCTGCCCGCGGCGGGTAGCGGACAGACGACGCTCCCGTCTCCGGGCGAAGCGCCCTCTGGGGTCATCCTGAAGCACGAGCCCGTCTTCGGGCTGGGTCCCCAGACGATCTGGAAGGGGGGCTTCGGCATGGAGATCCAGGGGGAGATCACGCGCTGGAAGGGCCAACTCGAACAGGAGCGACTCGCTCTCCACGCGCAGCTCATCTATGGCCTCACCAAGGACCTGAGCCTCAGCGTGGCGGTTCCGATGGTACAGCGGAAATCCGAGTCGGGACTCGCGCCGGGTGGGGGCCAGATCGACCGGGACGCCACCGGTGTGGGCGACGCGGTGATGCGGGCGAAGTGGCGGATTTTTCACAGCTTCAGGGGCGCGACGCAGTACCACCTAGCCCTGATCGGCGGCGTTAAAATCCCGGTGGCGAGCGGCACGGCGGAGCCGGCGCTCGGCTCCGGCTCGACGGACTTCCTCGGCGGGGCCACCGTCTCCCGTGACGGGCTGCGCTACTACCTCTGGACGTCCGTCGTCGGAAAGATGAA
>JBHHYJ010000131.1:0-3508 GCA_046757485.1 Gemmatimonadota bacterium | reverse complement strand
TTCATGGTTCGGCGATCGCTTTCGATCGGGTGCGAGTCTGGGCGGTGGACTCAGAGGGCGTTCACGCAGTCGAACCGTACTGAAACCGAACAATGGAGGTGACCATCATGCCGAAGTTCATCATCGAGAGGGAAATCCCCGGAGCCGGCAAGCTCTCCCCGCAGGAGCTCCAAGCCATTTCGCAGAAGTCGTGCGGTGTCCTGAAAGAAATGGGGCCACAGATCCAGTGGGTTCAGAGCTACGTCACGGACGACAAGATCTACTGTGTGTACATCGCACCGAATGAAGAGGCGGTACGCGAGCACGCTCGGCAGGGCGGATTCCCCGCAAATCAAGTGTCGCGGGTCCGATCGGTAATCGATCCCACCACAGCGGAGTGACAGTGGGCGATTTGTTCCCGCGCCTGGTACGAGAGGCAGCAGCGCCCTCTAACAGGCCAATGCACCTGACGGCGGGCGCGGCGGGTTCGTGGTTTGACCGGCGCATATGAACGCCCGCCGCAGGTGATTGGCAGGACGTTAGGCGGACGTGCATCGGCTTGGAGGCCAGGGAGGTTGATCATGACCAAATCCGCTAGAGGCGTGTTGTTGTGGGCACCGCGAATCCTCACGATCCTCTTCGCTCTGTTCTTGAGCTTGTTTGCCCTCGACGTGTTCGCAGAGACGCAGGGCTTTCTCGAGACTCTCACTGCTCTCGTCCTACACCTGATTCCAGCGTTCCTTGTTGTCGTGCTACTCGTGCTCGCTTGGCGGTGGGAGTTGATCGGAGTGATTGCGTTCGCCGGGCTTGCCATCACCTATCCGGTTGTCATGTGGGGGCGCGGCTTTCCCTGGGTAACCTATGTCACGATGTCGGCTCCCCTGCTGCTCATGTCAGTTCTGTTCCTTCTTTCGTGGCGGCAACGGTGTCGCGCACGGACGGCCGGCCAGCAGCCGCCGTGAACGTGCAGGATATCCTTTACAGAACGTAGGCACCTGATGGTTTACAGTTCTAGCGTGGACGCTCGAGGGCCAGCTCCAGGGAATCTTCCGCCGGGACTTCAAGCCACGATCGGTCGGCGAGCAGGAGCGCGCGCGCTACCGGGACCACGAGCTCCGGAGCGCCCGTAGCGGGAATGCACGTCGCCGCGTCGAACGCTTCGTCGACGACGTCCCGTTTCCGGACCGTATGCCGGCTCTCCAGCAGCTCCGGGTCGACGAGCTCGGCCACCTGTGGGCGCAGCACTTCCGGGCGCCATGGGAGAAGACGCCACGCTGGTCCGTGTTCGACCCGCTGGGTCGCTGGCTGGGCGAGGTGGAGACGCCGGCGGGCTTCCGGATCTTCGCCATCGGCTCCGACTGGGTGCTCGGAGTGACCCGCGACGAGCTCGACGTCGAGTATGTGCGTCTGCTTCCCCTCGTCCGCGGGAACGACTGGCGGATCGGCGGCCCTTGATGCTTGACGGGAGCTGGCAGGCTTTCCTGGTCTCGAGCGTTGCACTCGGCACCTTCGCCTGCGGAGAGGCGCGGTCCGTGTCTTGGTGCCCCTCGCGCGGGGGCGTCGACGTGGTTGCCAGCACGGGTGCCGGCCAGTGGGAGCGGGAGGGCCGCACGCCGCACCTCGCGGAGATATGGCGCGTGGCAGGCCTCACCGAAGGGCAGGAGTTGCTCTTCCCCGTGGGGGTGGCGGCCGACAGAACCGGCCGCGTCGCGATCCCCGACTTCCGGTTGGGCGAGGTCGTCGTGGTCGGCCCGGGCGGCGAGTGGCGGGGTCCGTGGACGACGAAGGGCGAAGGGCCCGGCGAGGTGTCCGCTCCGGTCGCGGCGGTGTGGGACGAGTCGGGCGTGCTCGCCGTGTTCGACATCGAGCAATCGAAAGTCATCCACCTGACCGACGGGCGGAGGGCTTCGGAGGACCTGCGGATCGACCCTTCCTTCACCGCGGCGACCGTGGCCTCGGGCCAGCTGGGTTGGGCCGGTGTCCTTCCGGGCGGGGCCGTCTTGCTCGTGTCCCCGATCGAGCCTCCGGCGTCGGTAGGCGAAGCGATCGACGGAACCACGGCCATCCTGCTCCTTCGGCCGGACGCCCGGGTGCCCGACACGCTGGCTCGGGTGCCCGTTCACGCGCTGGGCAGCGGCCGCTACCGGGAGGTTCCGGCGCCGGGCTGGCCGAGGCCTCTCGCCGCCGTGGGCGCCGGCGGGACCGTGGCGGTGGGGGACAGCGCGGGCGCGTACCGGATCCGACTCCTCGATCCCGACGGCCGGCCCGTGCGGGACATCTGCCGGGATGCCCCCCCGGTTCCCCTCACGGAGCGCGAACGAGGCCGTGGCGCGATCCCCGAGGAGCGTCGGAGCCTGGCCGAGGCGATCGGGAGCGCTCCGGAGCCGAAGGTGCCGGCCGCCTACGGGCGGCTAATGGTGGGCTCGGCTGGCCGTCTGTGGGTGCAGCGGGATCGGCCCGACCCGTTCGACCGGGCCGCCGAGCTCTTCGGCGAGCCGGGTGCCCGGTATGACGTATTCGCAGCGGACGGCCCCTATCTCGGCACGGTCAAGGCGCCGCCTCGGGCACGGCTTCAGGCCGCCTCGGGCGATACCGTATGGGCGTTCGTGTCCGGGGACCTCGACGACGTCTCCGTCGTCGCTTACCGGATCGATTTCGAAAAGACGAGCTGACCGGCTCCCGGGCGTCGGGCCCCGGAGCCTCCAACGAGGCGCCGAAGGGCGGCCATCTCCCCGCGGAGACATGGGGCCCGCCCTCGCTCCGGACTCGCCGGCCCGCTCGCGCGGCGCCCGCACTCAGGGATACCTGTTGACGCGTGGTTGACATATATATGTCTCATTCATATGGTCTTCTGTATGCGTACGACCCTGAACCTGGACGACGACCTGATGCGCCGGATCAAGCGGCGCGCGGCGGTGACCGGCCGCACGATCACCTCGATCGTCGAGACGGCCTTGCGGGAGCTGCTGCGCCACGAGGAGGGATCCCCGGGGCCCTACCGTCTGACCTGGACGGTCGTGCAGGGAGGGGCGCAGCCCGGCGTGGACCTGAAGGACAGGGACGCGCTGCACGAGCGGATGGAGGGCCGTCGGTGATTCGCCGGGCTTCCGCGAGCCGTTAGGCCGGTGATCGCCGTCGACACCAACGTCCTCGTCCACGCCCACCGGGCCGGATTGCCCGGCCACGAGCGGGCGCTTGCCTGGCTCCGACATCTCGCGGAGGGAAAGGAGCCGTGGGGGATCCCCGTCTTCTGCCTGGGCGAGTTCGTCCGGGTGACGACCCATCCCCGGGTGCTCGATCCCCCCTCCACGCTGGAGGAAGCGCTCGCGGCCCTGGAGGGCCTGCTCGAGAGCCCCACCGTGCGGGTGCTGGGACCGGGCCCGAGCTACCCGGAGCTGTTCGCGGAGGCGGTGCGCGCCGGCGATGCCCGCGGCAACCTGGCCTTCGATGCGCAGATCCATGCCGTGTGCCGGGAGCAGGGAGCGTCGCGCCTCCTGACCCTGGACCGGGATTTCGCCCGGTTCCCGGG
>JBHHYJ010000130.1:0-3510 GCA_046757485.1 Gemmatimonadota bacterium | reverse complement strand
GAGAGGTCGGGCGGGCGTGGGCCGCCAGGCGAGAGGTCGGAGCGGCGAGGCCCGGCCGGCGGGTGGCGAGCGGGACAGCCTCGGCGCGGGAGGAATGCGATGCCCGTGAGGGCGCTCTCGGGAGCGGACGTGCAGGCGGCCGTCGACATGCCGGCGGCGATCGACGCGATGCGATCCGCCTTCGGGCAGCTGTCAGCCGGCCGGGCACGGGTTCCCCGGCGCCTCCACCTGGCGGCCGAGGGCGGCGTCACCCTCGTCATGCCGGCCTTCCTGGAGGAGAGCGGGGCGCTCGGCGCGAAGGTCGCCTCCCTGTTCGAGGGCAACCGGGAGCGGGGCCTGCCCGCGATCCAGGGGGTCGTCCTCCTGCTGGACGGGCGGACCGGAAACCCCCGCGCCCTGCTGGATGGGGCGGTGCTGACCGCGCTGCGCACGGGGGCCGGCTCCGGGCTGGCCACCGAGCTGCTCGCTCCCCCCGAGGCCTCCGTCCTGGCCGTCTTCGGGGCCGGTGTGCAGGCCCGCACCCAGATCGAAGCCGTCCGGGCCGTGCGGCCGGTCCGAGAGGTTCGGATCGTGTCGCGGAGCCGGGCCTCGGCCGAGAGGCTCGCCGCCGAGCTCGAGCATCGGGCGGCGGAGCCCGCCGCCGCCCGGGACCCGGAGTCCGCTCCGCCCGAGATCCGGGTGCTGGAGGATCGGACCGCGGCACTTCGGGGCGCGGAGATCGTGATCGCGGCCACCTCGAGCTCGAGCCCGGTGTTCGGCGGCGCCTACCTGGAGCCCGGGGCGCACGTGTGCGCCATCGGTGCCTACACGCCCGAGATGCAGGAGGTGGACACGAGCACGGTGCGGCGGGCGCGGGTCGTGGTGGACACGCGTGACGGCGCTCTGGCTGAGGCGGGCGACCTGATCCGGCCGATTCGGGAGGGCATCCTGGATCCGGGCACGATCGTGGAGCTGGGGGAGATCGTGAACGGCACGGCACCGCCCGGCAGGGAAGGTCGACAGGTCACCCTGTACAAGTCCGTCGGGACCGCCGTCCAGGACGTGGAGCTCGCCCGGGTCGTCGCGAAGCGGGCAGAGACGCTCGGCCTGGGCACGACGTTCGAGCTATGAGAGCGGGTGGCGGACCGTGCCGGACGAGGGGGTGTTCGGGAGGAAGGCGCGAGGGAGGAGGTGAGGAGGTGAGGGCACCGGAGAGAAGGCAAGGTAAGGAGCAAGGAGGATGAGCCCAGAGATCGGGGGAGGATTCCCGGGCCACGGCCGGGCCCGGGGCGGGAGGCGCCGGCTCGGAGCCGTCGCCGTCCTCTTACTTGCCGTAGAGGTGACGGTCCCGGGTGCGCCGGGCTGGCCGGCTGGAGCCGAGCTGCGGGCGCAGGTGGCGGCGACGGGCGTTCGGCCGCTGCCTCCGGAGGCAGCAGCGGCCGGCAGGCCGAGCTTCCAGGAGCCGGCGGCGAGCGACTCCGCCCGACTCCGGCCGATGGACGTGTTCGGTCTCGAGTACGCCTCCGACCCGCGGATCTCGCCCGACGGCGCACGGATCGTCTACGTCCGCCGCTGGCTGGACGTGATGCACGATCGCGTCCGCGGGAACCTGTGGATCCTGAACTCTGACGGCTCGGGGCATCGGCCGCTCACCTCGGGGAAAGTGAATCACCGGTCGCCCCGGTGGTCCCCCGACGGCACGCGCCTCGCGTACGTCGCCGAGGACGAGGACGGACGGGCGCAGATATTCCTCCGCTGGATGGACACGGGCGAGTCCGCCAAGCTCACCGACCTGACCCGGCCTCCCGGCGGCCTGAGCTGGTCTCCGGATGGGAGCCGGATCGCCTTCACCATGTTCGTGCCGGCCGAGCGGAAGCCGCTGGCGAAGATGCCTTCCCCGCCGGCGGGGGCGGAGTGGGCGCCCTCGGCCAAGGTGATCGAGAGCCTCGTCTACCGCAGGGACGGGGCGGGGTACGTGGACGAGGGATACCGGCACGTCTTCGTCCTGCCCGCCGAGGGAGGCACGCCGCGCCGGCTCACCCGGGGGCCCTACGATCATCGAGGGGAGCCGGTCTGGACGCCGGACGGGAAGGCCCTGCTCGTGGCGGCGAACCGCCACGAGGAGTGGCAGTACGATCCCGCGGACACGGAGATCTACGAGATCTCGGTGGAGGACGGCTCGCTCCGGGCCCTCACCGACCGGCATGGGCCCGACGAGAGCCCGGCTCTCTCGCCCGGCGGCTCGGCGATCGCCTACCTCGGCTACGACGAGCGCTACCAGGGGTACCAGGTCAGCCGCCTCCACGTCATGAACCGGGACGGCAGCGGATCGCGGGTCCTGGCGGAGGAGCTGGACCGGGATCCGCAGAATCCCGTGTGGAGCGGCGATGGGCGAGGGCTCTACTTCCAGTACGACGACCGGGGGGTGACGAGGATCGGCTACGTCTCGCTCTCCGGAGAGCTGCGGACGCTCGCCCGGGACGTGGGCGGAACCTCGATCGGACGTCCGTACGCCAGCGGATCCTTCACGGCCGCCGCGAACGGCCGGATCGCCTTCACCCACACCTCGCCGTACCGGCCGGCCGACGTGGCGGTCGTGGAGAGCCGCCGCCGGTCTGCCGGGGCCACCGTCCTCACGGACCTGAACGAAGACCTCCTCGGCCACCGGCGCCTGGGCACGGTGGAGGAGATCTGGGCGGAGTCCTCGCGCGACGGCCGGCGGATCCAGGGGTGGATCGTGAAGCCGCCGGGGTTCGATCCCGCCCGCCAGTACCCGCTTCTCCTCGAGATCCACGGCGGGCCGTTCGCCAACTACGGCGAGCGCTTCACGGCGGAGATCCAGCTCTACGCGGCGGCGGGGTACGTCGTGCTGTACACGAACCCCCGCGGAAGCACGAGCTACGGGGAGGAGTTCGGCAACCTGATCCACCACGCCTACCCGGGGGACGACTTCTTCGATCTGATGACGCTGGTCGACGCCGCGGTCGAGCGGGGCTCCGTGGACGCGGAGCGGCTGTACGTGACGGGCGGAAGCGGCGGCGGGGTGCTCTCCTCCTGGATCGTCGGCCACACCGACCGCTTCCGGGCGGCGGCCGTGCAGAAGCCGGTCATCAACTGGTACAGCTGGGTGCTCACGGCCGACATCTCGGTCTTCGGCATCCGGAACTGGTTCCCGGGGCCCCCGTGGGAGAACTCCGCCCACTACATGAAGCGGTCACCGATCTCCTACGCGGGACACGTCACGACCCCGACCCTGCTCATCACCGGGGAGTCGGACTATCGAACGCCGATCTCGGAGTCGGAGCAGTTCTACCAGGCGCTGAAGTTCCGCAGGGTGCCGGCGGCGCTCGTCCGGATCCCCGAGGCGTCGCACGGAATCGCGGCGCGCCCGAGCCATCTGCTCGCGAAGGTCGTCCACATCCTGGGGTGGTTCGAGCGCTACGGGGGCGCCCGCCTCGCCACGCCCGCGGCGGACGGCTCCTGAGGGCGCGAGTCGCGGCCGCCGCCGGCGTCCGGCCACCGCTTCCCGGC
>JBHHYJ010000129.1:0-3787 GCA_046757485.1 Gemmatimonadota bacterium | reverse complement strand
CGTCCCGGCTCACGGCCACGACAACCTCCCGTCGCGTGGAAAGCAAGCGAAGAGTGGAAGGTACGTCGAGACGTCCGGCCAGCCGGCCGTCGCGGCCGAAGATCGCCCGGGTCAGAACCCTGTCTTCTGGCGCCGCGTAGCGCTGCACCCAGACCGTTCCATCCTGTCCCGCGAGGATCCTCGCATAGCCGAAACCCTTGGATGAGAGGGCCGCGGTGTTGGTCGGAAGGCGCTCAGCTCCCCGCCGGCGATGCTGGTTCATCGACGGACCCCTCGCGGACCGGCTGAGGACACGGTGATCTCTGCCGTGTAGAGCTGGAAGACGCCGCTTCGCGCGTCGGCCCACAGGGCCCGGAAGGTGCCCGCTCCCGTGCCCACCAGTCCGAAGTACTCGCCCCCCGTCGGGTAGCGGTCTCCGGTCCAGCCGTTGCCCGGGGCTCGGGGGCAGGAGGGAGCGGTCGAGACCGGGATTTCGGGGAGAAAGGTGTCGCCGCCGTCCAGCGAGGCGGTGAAGTAGAGCTTCTGACACCGGTTCTCCGGGTCGTCCCGCCGGTCCTGCCACGCGATCCCCACCGTGCCATCGGGGCTCACGGCCACGGCGGCGGTGCCCCGAAGCGTCTTCGGGTCGGATGCCCGGTCGATGCGTCGGGGTCGGGCCCAGGTCAAACCGCGGTCCGTCGAGCGGGTGAAGTAGAGTCCCTTCTCAGGGTTGAAGAAGACCGAGTCCGCCGGATCCAGCGTCTTCCCCCAGTCCCCCCAGGCGGCGTACAGGCGGTCCCGGTAATCACCGGAGCCGAGGTCGACGGCGATCTTGGGGATCGTGCGCTGGCGAATCTCGGCCACGAAGCGGGAAGGCGAAAAGCTCCGTCCCCCGTCGGAGGAAACGGTGACCCAGAGCCGGGGGAGTCGGAGGCGATAATGATCGCAAGGCGTCCTCTGACACGTGCCCCAGTCGTGGTACCCGACCACGAGGGTCCCGTCCGACAGGGTCACCATGTTCATCTCCTGAAGCTCCAGGTTGCTGAGCGCGGCGGGGACCGGGTCGAAGAACGAACCTCCTCCGTCCGTCGATCGGGCGACCGAGACCGCGGTGTACGGAATCCCTTCGGCCGTTCGGTAGCCCTGCACGGCACCGTGGTAGACCGTCCCCGCGTGTGCACCGTCCGTGTGGTCCACCAGGATGTCCTCCTGGTCGTAGACGCCGCCTCGACCGGCCGGGACGATGACCGGCTCCAACCACGTCTTCCCCCCGTCGGGAGACCGGAAGAGGAGGGAGGGAACCTCCGGGGCCCCTTCGGCGGGGTCCCCCAGCAATGCGACGTAAGCGGTACCGTCGGCGGCGATCGCGGCCCAGACGTCGAAGCAAGAACGGGGATCGAGCCTCTCGGGATCGAAAAGCCCGTTCAAGTCCGTCGATTCCCAGCTCTTCCCGCCGTCGAAGCTTAGGAGCGCGACACAGCGGACGGCACGGAACTCCTCCTCCGTGTCCTGCGCCACCATCGCGGCGCCGACCAGGTGTGCCGGGTTTGCCGGGTTCACGGCCAGGTGCGGCTCGACGTGGGGAAGGGTGCGGTCGACGCCGATCGACGCCTCGGGGCCCGCCCGGATTCGGGCCGTCTCCTGGGCTACGGCCGGCGGCGCATCGCCATCGGCCAGGAGCAGGAAGAAGACGGAGCCCAGCCGCTGGAGCAGAGAGATCCTCATGTGGCGCTCCGGTCGAATCTTGTCGTCAAACGGACCCGCGGGCCGATCCTTTCATCCAACGTGGCGCCGTAAGAATCCGTAACGAGTGCGACGCTCCCGGCGTCCCGGCCTCGCAGCACCCGGAACAGCCCGAGGATCGGGCAGGTTCCGAAGCCGTTCCGAGGCCCA
Source organism: Gemmatimonadota bacterium (assembly GCA_046757485.1). Lineage (GTDB taxonomy): Bacteria > Gemmatimonadota > Gemmatimonadetes > Palauibacterales > Palauibacteraceae > JBHHYJ01. The sequence goes on along the minus strand of JBHHYJ010000129.1, from coordinate 1,915 downwards.
ACCGAGTTCCCAGCGGCCGCAGTCGCAAGTTGACGCCTCTTTGCCGCCGGACGCCGCATCCCGATGTCGGACACCTCTCGAGCTCGACGCTGCCCCTGTGTCTGCCCGTAACTGTCAATGGGAAAGCGCATTAGCCGAGTCGTGGGTTCGGGCACGCACGTTGCCCAAGAGCGCGATAGGGCGTTGGGCCGTGAGCCGAGCGCCCGACGATCGGGGACTCGTCCGTGTGGGGCCCGATGGGTCAGCAGCACCCACCGTCGCGCCGGTAGCAGGTAGGTGAGGCGCCGCCGGGGACGGCGGAGCCGGCCGGCCGAGAGAACAGGAGTGATCGCCATGGCTCCCCTGCGCACCGCTCGTCAGGGGGGTTCCCTCTCCCTCGTCCTGGCGGCGGTGGGGATCTACGGCATCGTAAGCACGACGAAGCGGCGGTCGCGCTCCTGCTCCCGGGCACGGCCATCCTGGTGAGCTGGCTTCCCGCCCTCAGAGCGGCTCGGGTGGACCCCGTGGAATCGCTGCGACACGAATGAGAGCTGACCGAAGGACCGGTACGGGACCGCCGCCGCGGTGAGAACGAGCGCCGCAAGCCCCGCGAGTCCCACCCCGAGCCACTTCAGGAGGCGCTTGATCCTGTGCTCGAGGCTCCGGCGCCGTCGTCACCTCAAGACGAGCTCGAACTCGACCCGCACCATGCCGTTCGGCGGGACGACCACCTCCCGGATCACTTCGTACGGCGCCTCGAAGTGGTACTTCTTGGGCTTCCCGTCTTCGAACTCCGTTTCGACCACCGCCACGCCCTCGTGCCACATGCGGAGCGTGTAGGACCCCGGGGGCACGTCCTCCAGGCTGAACTCGCCATTCGCGTCCGTCACCGCGTAGTACGGGTGCTCGCCCACCACCACGTAGGCGCTCATCCAGGCGTGGCCGGCATCGCAGGTCGCCCGCACGAGTCGCGGGCTCCGGAACCTGCGCTCGCTGATCCGAGCACGCTGGCCCTGGACCGGCTGCGCGATGTTGAAGATCGTCCGCCAGCGCTCCCCCCGCCGCTCGTACCCGTGCACGTTGTGGAGGACCGGATCATCGTTGACGATCTCCAGCGGCCCGCCGACCGGGACCACCTGGACGTGCGGGTGATACTCGCAGTCGCGTTGCAGGAGGAGCGGGACCTCCTCTCTCCCCATCGGCTTCCCCCGCGTGATTCCCTCGATCGCCACGACGGCGTCCGGGACGCCGCGGTTCTCGCTCACCCGCAGCCGGGGAGAAGGCTTCGTCGCTCCGCACACATCGGCGTTCTTGGTGACGGGAAACTCCTCGAGGCCCGGCGCGCCGTCGGCCAGGCGAACGATCCCGCGGATCGTGCCGCCGTCTCCGACGACGGTCTCTTCGTACAGGGATCGCTCGGGCGCCTCCTGGCTCTCGAGGGCCTGCTGGCTCTTCGAAGCATGGAGCCCGGCGCCGACGCAGGACCCGACCAGGATCGCGGCGGCGATTCCAGGTTTGACGGGAAGCACCGGCCCGTTCGGCGTCATTTCGGCGGCTTCCTGAGCGTCTCGAGCCGCTCGCCGGTGGGCGAGATCGGGTCCGGCACCGGGTTGTAGACCGGCTCGATCGACTGTAGGTAGGCGAAGATCGCCTTGAGATCCTCGTCGGTCGCCTGGCGGAATTGCCACCACGGCATGGGCGGCAGGATGTCCCGACCCTCTCCCATGTCCTTTCCCGTGCGCAGGGCCTTGATGAAGATCTCCGCCGTCCAGCTCCCGAGACCCGTCTCCACATCGGGCGTCAGGTTGCGGGGGAAGCTCACCCCCCATGCTCCGGCGAAGGCGGTTCCACGACTCGAGAACATCCCACCCCACTTGTCGGGGCCCAGCACGCCCTCCGGCACTTCGGGCGGCTCGACCTCGCCCGGATAGCCGGA
>JBHHYJ010000128.1:0-3801 GCA_046757485.1 Gemmatimonadota bacterium | reverse complement strand
GCGTGCGCCCCCCCGATGCGTGCGCCCCCCGGGGTGGGGGTATGTGTTCGCCGCCATGTGATAATGGATTATCACATGGGCCGGATAGAGAACCCCACGACGGCCTCATCGAGAAGCCCACGACGGCCTCGACCCCGGTGCCACCCCAGAGGAAAGTGCCCGGAGGCGTCAACGAGGCGTCAACCCTGCCGTCAACGCCGCCGTCAAAACGCCGCCGTCAACGCTGCCGTCAACGCGGGGGCAACGCGGCGGCAACGGAGTGGCCGCACGGCGTCAACGGAGCGTCAACCCCCGGAGATCGGCGTCCGTCGGCCCCGGCGCGGCGACCGCTCCTCCGTCGGCGGTCGCCCGCTTCAGCTCGCGGCGCGCGACCCGCGTCACCAGCAAAACGACCGCCAGGGTCGCCAACAGGCCGACGACCTGGAGGACCGTCTTTCCCCAGTCCGCCGCCCCGCTGGCCGCCTCGGCGACTCCGGCTCCGGCCACGCCGAGGTATACGTAGAGGAGCGTGCCGGGCAGCATCGCCACCAGCGACGCCAAGACGTACGGCCAGAAGCCCACGGAGGTGATCCCGTACGCGTAGTTCTGGAGGTTGAACGGGAAGACCGGAGAGAGGCGGGTGAGGGCGACGACCTTCCACCCCTGGCGGCCCACCGCCCGGTCCACGGCGGCGAACTTCTCCCGCCCCTCCATCCAGCGCTCCACCCGGCCCCTCAGAAGGTAGCGGGCGAGAAGAAACGCGAGCGCGGCGCCCGCGTTCGCGGCCGCGACGACGAGCAGGGTTCCCGCCCACAGGCCGAAGGCGATCCCGGCCCCGATCGTGAGCGCCGCCCCCGGGGCGAAGAGAACGACTCCGAGCACGTACACGAGTCCGTAGACGAGCGGCGCCGCGGCCCCGAAGCCCGCGACCCAGCGCCGGAGCCCGGCCACCCAGCCGGCATCCTTCTCCGGCGGCCCGTTCCCTCCCCGCGTGGCCCCGGCCGCCGGGCTCGCGGTCTGCCCCGCGCTCTCGCCCCCAGCGGTCACCGGCGTCGGCGGCAGCGCGGCGTTCAGGGACCAGTCGTACTCCAGAAACTCCACCGGGGGGCGTCCTCCCCGCGAGGCCACGAACTCCCGGACTTCCGGCTCGGCGTACAGCGCCACGAACTCGGGGATCGTCTCGGCCCGGGGCTTCCAGCCCTCCCCCACGAAGTCCTCTCCGTACCAGTCGAAGTACCGGGAGAGGAGCAGCTTCCCGCCCTCCAGGCGCACGTTGCCGGGATCCGTCAGGAAGGCGCGGGCGCGGGCGTCGAGCTGCTCCTCCAGCCGCTCCCCGGTGAACGCCCACCGTGGGAGCGGGGCGCAGGAGCGTGAGGCGCAGTTCACCGCGAAGTGGATGCGGGGATCCCGGAAGAACGGGCGCAGCACGTTGTGCTCGATGTTGTCCAGCGTCAGGGGGTGGCCGCCCACCGTGTGCCGGATCTTCGTCCACACTCCGTCGATCTCCCGGATCGAGGCCACCCCGGGGTGATCCAGGATGGTGCGAATCGTCAGCGCGTTGTAGGCGTTGATGAGGAGCGCCTCGAGCTCCGCCGGAGCCAGCTCGGCGAGCCGCGCGCCCGCCACCTCCTCCAGGAAGGCGTCCAGGGAGTCCCGGCGCGCGTGGAAGTACGGGTAGTCCACCAGCCCTTCCCGGGTCCCCTCGGCGAGGAGCCGGTCCCAGCTCCGCTCGTCGAACCGGCCGGCCCCCGACTCGAGCGCCACCCGGATCTCCGTGCCCACCGCCCCCCCGGCCGGCCGGCTCTCGGGCGCTCCGCAGGCCGTGAGGAGCAGCGTGGCGAGCGCCGCCGCGGCCGGGACGAGAAGGGTGCCGAGCGTCGCCGTGGCCCGAGCGAGGCGCAACCGAAGCTCCCGCATCCCCTACCGCTCCCGGCCGGGCTCCTGGCCCGGCGGCCTCTCCCCCACGACCCACTTGATCGTCCGGCCGGCGGGGAGCGTCTCGTCCTCCCCCACCCCGTTCAGGATCGCCAGACGGGAGACGGAGATCGGCGATCGCCGGCTGCGGGCGAGCTCGGAGATCGTCGTCCGCCGGGACGTCTCGATCAACTGGACCCGCATCGGCTGGGCCTCGAGCGCCTCGCGGTCGGTGAGCCGGTCGAAGCTCTCGTACGCGCGGCGGAAGGTCGAGGCATAGGAGCGGTATCGGCCCCCGGGGGTGTAGCCGAGGATCTGGAACGTGTTCCCGTTGTAGTCCAGGAAGACGGCCACCCCCTCCACCGTGGACTGCCCGCTGGAGGCCCGGAAGGTGCCGATTGTGGCCGGGTTCCCGTTGATCTGCCGGTGGGAGACACGGCTGGCCCGGAGCCCGTTCTGGGCGAAGAAGAGGTTCGCGGCGTCCTCGTTCCCGTTTCCTCGCTCCGCCAGGGAGAGCTGCAGGATCGCGTCCTGGCGCGGGCTCACCGCGACGACGAACTGGCTCATGTTCTGGGTTCGCCACCGATCGGGAAAGGCGATCTCGAACTCCAGGTCCGGGTGCTGGAAGAGGTAGCCCCGGAAGAAGCCGTTGCGGGGGTTCTCCCCGTACACCAGGCCGTCCACCTGACGCAGGAAGGCCGTGTGCTCCACCCGAGCCCTCGCGAGCCGCGTGGCGTCCAGCGTGTCGATCTGGGCCTCGAGCTTCTCGATCCGGTCCTCGGGGCGCGGGTGGGTGGAGAGCCAGGTGGGAACCCCGCTCCCCCCGGCCTCCTCCACCTGCCGCTCCAGCATCTCGTGGACGTGGATCGCCTGGCGGGGGTCGTAGTTCTGCTTGAACGCGTAGCGGACCCCCAGCGCGTCCGCCTGCCGCTCGTCCCCCCGGCTGTACTTCAGGGTGAGGAGCCCCAGCGCGTTTCCGACCGCGCTCCCCAGGATCCCCCGCATCGGGGCCGCCAGGAGGGAGCTGACCCCCAGACCCACCCCGAAGAGCTGCGCGCGGCTGATCTGGTTCACGGAGTGACGGGCGGTGACGTGCCCGATCTCGTGGCCCACCACCGCGGCCAGCTCGGCCTCGGAGTTGAGGTGAGCCATGATCCCCCGCGTCACGTAGATGAACCCGCCGGGCAGGGCGAAGGCGTTCACCACCGGGTCGTCCACGACCTCGAAGCTCCACGGCAGGTTCGGGCGCTCGGCGACCGAGGCGAGCCCGAAGCCGATCCGCCGCACGTAGGCGCCCAGCTCCGCGTCCGGGTAGATGCCGATCGTCTGGGCGACCTGGACCGACGCCTCGCGCCCCATCTCGATCTCCCGCCGCTCGCCGATCAGCGAGAGCTGAGACTTTCCCGTGGCCGGGTTCGTGGCGCAGCTCTCGAGGCCCAGGGCCGCGAGGGCGAGGACCGCCAGCCGACCCGTGATCTCTCTCGACCTTCGCCTCGTGTCGTCGCTGCGCTTCACCGTGCTCTCCTCTCCGCGCGAACCGCGCCATCTGTAACTGCCCCGGTAACGACCGAGCCGCCAGCTTCGTTTCCTCCCCGGCCGCGAATCGCCCGGCCTGTCCGTGGGCCGCCGGCCTCCCCGCAGTCCCCCGACCTCCCCTCAGTCCCCCGACCTCCCCGCAGTCCCCCGACCGCCCGTGGGCCCCCGACCGCCCCGTGGGCCACCGGACGCCCGCCGGGCCGCTGTCCTCCCTCCTCCGCCCTCGACGTACCCGGGTGCCCCGCCGGGGGCTCCCCTATATTAGTAACAGGTCGCCGGCCCGCACCCGGAGATAGGAGTCACGATGCCGCGCTTTCGCCGCCCAGCCGCCTCCACGCTCGCCTCCGCCCTCGCCCTCGGCCTCGCCCTCAC
>JBHHYJ010000127.1:0-3840 GCA_046757485.1 Gemmatimonadota bacterium | reverse complement strand
AGAGCCCGCCGCCGAGGCACCCGCCGCGGCTGAACCCGCTGCCGAAGCGGCTCCGAGACCGATCGGTTTCCCGGCGGCCGTCTCGGAACCCCCGGCGACGCCGTGGACCCCGCCACCGTACGGGCCTCCCTTCGGCGTCGAGCCCTCCGAACCGTCCGTGGGCGCGGAGCCGGTCCCGGCCGCACTCGCCGGGACCGCGGAGGAGGTGGCCCCGGAGACCCCGGCGTTTCCCGCGGCCACAGAGCCGCCCGTAGCGGCGACCCCGCCACTGCCCGAGGTCCTCTTCGCCCTCGAACCCGCGGAGACCCCGTTCGAGCCCCTGGAGATCGGCCGGGTCGTGCGCGGCCTGCACGCGGCCGCGGGCAGCCGTCGGGCTCGAGAGCCGAAGGCGCCAACCCCCGCCCGCCAGGCTCCGGCCGGCCGACCGCCGCCTGAGCCCGCCCACTCTCCTGCCCTGCCGTACGCGGAGATCCCCGTCGTGATGCCGCCTTCGGAGAAATGGGACCGGCGACTGTGGACTCTCAGGCTAGCGGCGCGTCGACGGGCCCCGTGGCTGGCCGCCGTCCTCGTTCTCGGACTCGGAGGCTACCTCATGGCGACCCGTGCGGCCCGGAACGCTTCCGAGGCGCCGGCCGCCTTTCATCCCGGGGCGGGGCCGCCGGGCCCCAGCCGCGGAATGCCGGCCCGCTTCGAGGCACTGCGCGAGAGCCTCGTGGCCGGTCTCGCGGCCTATGAGGAGCGTCGGATGGACTTCGAGCTCGGACGCATCGATTGCGCGGCGCTGGCCGTGGGCCGGCGAGAGGTCGAACGTCGCTTGCTGGAGCTCGCCCGGTATATGGCCTCACCTGACGCTACGTTGCCGCCGGAGGCCAGAGCGGCGTACGAAAGACTCTCGGAGCAGACCCGAAACACCGGGCGGCACTACCAGGGGGCCGGCTGCCGAGAGGCCGAAATGGGAGGATAGGCCGTGACGAGGCGCCTCGAGAAGGAGTCCGACCACGGCGGGCGACCGAGGTGGCGCCTCAGACCGTTTGCCACACCTCGGCTCAGCGGGAGCCCCGCCCCCGGGTCCAGACGAGGATGATCCCGCAGGCATCGCCGATCGTGCGGTACAGGGCCGGGGCCATGGCGGCGCTCCGGTACACTTCGATCCCTTCCAGAAGGTCGCGAGGGTACCTCTGCACGAGGGTGAACGGATTCAGATCGTACGGGTCCTCGGAGCCGAAGAAGGTGAGCAGGTGACCGTCCAGATACACGACCGGTTTACACTGGTCGAACCCTCCAAAACCGCCGGTCGTGCCGCGCGCCAGCTGGATGTTCCAGCAGTTCCCCACGCGCAGCCGGGCCGAGCTCGGGGTCGGGGTCACGCACTCCTGCACCCGCACGTTGGCAATCCGCCGCAGGTTGCTGACCACGTCCCTGGCCGCCAGATCCTGCTTCGTGATGAACTCTCCGATCCCCTTCTGCATGCGGTCGTAGAAGCCTGCCAGGCGCGGGTTCCGAAACGTCCGTTGCACGTCGACGGCAAGCCGGGGAAGCTCCACGGGCAAGGTCTCCAGGGTGAACGCGGCCGTCAGCTCTCGCTCCACCCCGAACACCTCCACCTCCACCGTGTCGGAGGCCAGTCCGAGCCGCTCGGTGACGAGCCGGTAGCGGCCCGGCACCAGATCGCGAAACTCGAACGCTCCCCCCTCTTCCGTGACCACCACCTTCTCTCGTTCCAGGAGCCTCACCGTAGCGCCGGTCACCGGGTCGCCGGTCTCCGCCGATCTCACGATCCCGGAGAGTACGGCCCCACGCGGCACCGTCTCCTCCCCGTGGCCGGCCACCGCCGTCTTCTTCACGGCCGAGATCTCCAGGCGGCGTAGGGCCAGTCTTCCCTTCGGGATCTCCACACGGACCACGTCGCTGAGGCGGCCCGGCGCCGAGGCCTGCACCTCCACGCGGCTCGACGGCAACTCGCACAGAAGGAAGGTGCCGAGGGAATCGGTCTGGAACCCCTCCATCCCGCTCTCCGCGCTGTCGGCAGAGGGGGCCGCGACCTCGCTGATCCACACGACCGCGTTCGGGACCGGCGTACCCGTCTCGGCGTCCCGCACCTCTCCCAGGAGCGCACCGCTCCCCGCGGCTTTCTCCTTCGAGCCCTCCGGACAGAGGTGGGCCATCACCCACTCCGCACCGTAGGAAAGCTCCACGCTCGTCGGTTGGTCCGCCCCCACCTCCACGGGGCGCTGCGGTCCGGAGATCGCACTCAGGAGCGGGTGCGGGTACCGCACCTCGACCGCGTATCGGCCCGGCGGTACGAACTCCAGCCGAAAGTAGCCGGCCTCGTCCGTCCGCGTGAGTCGCTCGGTCCCTACCAGGTGCACCTGCGCACCCGCCAGCGGGCCGCCCCGCACGCCATCCTCCACCCGTCCCACCACGCTTCCCCACTCGGCCAGCGTGAGGCTCTCCCCGCCGGGCACTCGGAGCCCCACGACCTCTCCCCCGGCCTCCTTGAAGGCGTACGGTCTCACCTCCCGTCGGAGCCGCACTCGGTGCTCTTTCAGAAGCGGCATGCGGATCCACCACCGGCGGACGAACCACGGACCCGTCGGCAGGCGCCGGAAGACGACCCTCGCTCCCCCTCCCGTGCCGCGCGGAAGCCCCGCGAGATCCAGGTCCGAGTACTGCACGTTCAGCTCCCGGAGCTCGGCGGTCGCGGCATCCACCCACAGCACGCCGTCCACGTCCACGACCCGGCCCCGTTCCGCCGGCCCGAACTGTATGCCGATCTGCCCCTCTCGGTCCCCCTCACCCAACGCCAGGAGGAAGCAGTGGTCCCGCTGGAAGACGCTCGACAGCAGCACGGCGGCGTCGGGCGCGTAGTACGTGTAGAGATCATCCTCGCCTCGCCGCACGTAGCCGCTGTCGGCCAGCTCTTGTGCCGGGCGGCTCAGGAAGGCCGAGCGGCCCGGCCTCTGTGTGCGGCGAGCCTTCTCCCTGTCGATCTTCAGGGTCGTGTAATCCAGCTCCCGCTCCCAGGTGCGGAGATCGTACTCGATCAGCCCCTGGCTCTCGGTCCACCGGGCCACTTCCAGCGCCTTGCGCGCCTCCTCCCACACCCGCAGGAGCTCCACTCCCCCCTGCCCCCGCGGCCCGCAACGAGACTTGATCTCCACCTCGAGGCCCGCGAGGTTTACGGCCCGCACCGGTACCTCCAGACGCCGGGTCACCGTCCCCCCCGCTCCCACCTCGAGCGGCTCCGAGCTCCACGTCTCGTACCCGATCCGTTCCACCCGCAGCCGGTAGCGGCCCGCGGCGAAGGGCCGGAGCACGAACGCCCCCGTTCCGCTGGTGAGCGTCGAGGAGGCCGCCTGGCCCGATCCGTCCACGAGGCTCACGTACGCTCCCTCGATCGGGCGGGCGCTCCCGACCTCCAGGACGACCCCCCGGACCTCCTGGGCCCACATCGGGCGAGGTGTGAGGAGCAGGCCGGCGAGCGCCAGCGACGAGAGAAGCACCGGAGAGAGAAGCCAGGTCAGGACCGGGGGCACGGAGGCGGTCCTCCGCGGGACCAGGCTCCGAGGACGGTGAGCGGTACCCATCACGCCTGTTCTCTCCGCTGCCAGGGGGATCCGAAGCGAGGGCTTGAATCTAGCTTCGTCCCCGCCCGAGCGTCACCCGCCGGCTCGCTATCGAGCAGGTCGCCGAAGAGTTCCAGTGGTCGCGGCCGTGTCTGCCCGCGCCGGCCCGAACGGGACGATCCCCTGGGGCCTACACGACCTCGAACGCCAGGGTGTCCAGCGCGAGCCCGTCGTCTCCGTAGTCGACGACCAGCTCCACCTGGTAGAAGCCGGG
>JBHHYJ010000126.1:0-3967 GCA_046757485.1 Gemmatimonadota bacterium | reverse complement strand
AGGGGCTGCGACAGGTCGTACAGCTTCATCGGTTCTCCGCGGGTTCTCGGTGGTCGGCGACCCGGCCTCGAGCGGAACGTCACCCACGTCCCGCACCGAAGCGAGGGACGGCGCCGGCGAAGGGATCATGCGGGCTGCCGGCTTTGGACGCCAGCGGCCGGCAGCGGGCCCGCGACGCGAGCCGACGGTTTCATAACCTGCGACCCCCGGAACCGTGTCCCCCTCGAATCAGCGCGGCTCCCCTGGCCCCTGTGAGCCGAACAGACCCCGCACCTCCGGCTTCGTGACCTTCCCCATCGCGTTGCGCGGAAGCTCCTCCACGAGCCGCCACCGGCGGGGCACCTTGTAGCTAGCCAGTCGCTCCCGAGCCCAGCCGTCCAGCGAGGCCAGCAGATCCGCGGCGTCGGGGCCCCCGGCGGACACCCCCGCGGCCTCGTCCCCCGCCACCGGCACCACCGCGGCGGCCACCACCTCCCCCCACTCGGGATCCGGAAGCCCCACCACGGCACAGTCCGCCACCCCCGGGTGCTCGCGGAGCACCTCCTCGATCTCCAGCGCGGAGATCTTGTACCCGCCGCTCTTGAGGATGTCCACCGAGCGGCGGCCGAGGATGCGGTAGTACCCGCGCTCGAGCACGGCCACATCGCCTGTCCGGAACCACCCCTCCCGGAACGCTTCCCGCGTCTCCTCCGGCCGCCGCCAGTACTCCCGGAAGACGGCCGCCCCCCGGACCTCGATCTCCCCTCCCCCGCCTCCCCCGCCCGCGGCCCGGCCCGCTGCTGGATCCGCGCCGGCTCGGTCCGCCCCCCCGGGCAGCGGCCGCCCCGACTCGTCCACCAGCCGGAGCTCCACCCCCGGAAGCGGCTGCCCCACCGTCCCCGACCGCCGCTCCCCCTCCAGGGGGTTGGAGAGCGCCATCCCGATCTCCGTCATCCCGTACCGCTCCAGGAGCGCGTGACCGGTGATCTCCCTCCACCGCTCGAAGACCCGCACCGGAAGCGCCGCGGAGCCCGAGACCATGAGCCGCAGGGCGGCCGCCGCCCGGGACCTCCGCTCGCGTTCCTCCGGGGAAGCCGCCTCCCAGGCGGCGATAAGCTTCGCGTAGATGGTGGGCACCGCCATGAACACCGTCAGCGCCGGCCGGCGCCCCCCGGCCCCCTCCACGAGCCGGCGCCATACGGCCTCCGCGTCGAACGCCGGCAGCATCTCGCAGGTGGCCCCGGCCCACAGCGGGCAGAGGAGCGCGTTCACGATCCCGTGCGTGTGATGGAGCGGCAGGACGTGGAGGATCCGGTCCTCCCCGTTCCATGCCCAGGCCCCGACCAGGCTCTCCACCTGCGCCTGGACGCTCCCGTGCGTGTGCACGACCCCCTTGGGGCGGCTCGTCGTGCCGCTCGTGTACAGGATCAGGGCCCGGCGCTCGGGAGCGATCCGGGGAAGGTCGCCGCTGGGGGCTTCCTTCCGCTCCGCGGGAGTGCCCTCGGCTTCCCCGGCGTCCGGGCCGGCGGTGGGCTGCGCCGCGCTCCCGGCGATCCTCCCGAACGCGCTCCCGGCGACCTCCCCCGCCGCGGGAGCCGAAGCCCCGGCGTCCGGCGCCCCCAGCCGAAGCAGGCGGGCCCCCGCCGCTTCCGCGACGCCCTCCACCGCCGGCGCGGACCCGCCGTCGGCCAGGACGAGCCCGGCCGCCGTATCCTCGAGGACGTAGGCGAGCTCCGGCGGGGGATGAAAGGTGCAGAGCGGGACGGCGATCCCCCCGGCCCGCCAGATGCCCCACAGAGCGGCCACGTACTCCAGGCCGGGGGCGGCCATGAAGGTGACGGGGCTCTCCCTCAGATCCGGCCCGCCGCCGTGCTCCAGAAGACGGCGCGCCACCGCCTCCGAGGCGGCCAGCAGCTCCTCGTACGCGTGCTCTCCGGCCGCGTGTGCCAGTGCGATCCGTCCGGCGTGGCGACGGGCCCGGGCGACGAGCTCCGGCGACCCGACGGAAGCGCCCCGAACCTCCGACCCCTCCAAAGCCACCCCGCCTCGCTCCTCAACCGGGCCCGAGGCTCGGCTCCGCCTCCCCGGGGTCGCCCACCGCGGTGAACGCCTCGGCTCGCGCGGCCGGGACAGGGACAGGGAAGGCCCGCGAGCGCATGAGCAGGAAGTACGCGCCGAAGGAGACGAGCGCGGCGGAGAACCACGCCCCGTTGAACAGGAAGTCGAGCCGGGGATCGGCCTTCCCGAGCAGCGCCACCCCGATCCCCATGGCCAGGGCCGCCAGCGCCCTCAGGTTGAAGCCCGACCGGTAGCGGTACGCTCCGTCCTCGCCGTAGAGATCCGGCAGGGAGAGCCACCCCCGCCGCAGCACCACGTAGTCGCAGATCATCACCCCTCCGATCGCCCCCAGGAGACCCGAGTAGCTGATGAGCCACGTCTGGTACATCTCCAGGAGCTTCCAGGGAAAGATGAAGATCCCCAGGACGCCGGCCAGGAGCCCCCCGAGGCGAAACCCGATCCGCCGGGGCGCCAGGTTGGAGAAGCTGTTCGCGGGAGCGACCACGTTGGCGGCCAGGTTCGTGCTCAAGGTGGCCAGCACGAGGACGGCGAGCGAGAAGAGGCCGAGCCACGGGCTGTCCTGCTCGGCGGTCAGGCGGGCCAGCAGGTCGATCGGGTTCCAGATCGCCTCGCCGTACAGGACAAGGGTCGCGCCGGTCACCGCCACCCCGATGAAGGCGAAGAGCGGCATCGTCGTCAGGAGCCCCAGCGCCTGGCCCACCGCCTGGTCCCGCTGGCTCTTCGCGTAGCGGGTGAAGTCGGGGATGTTCAGCGACAGGGTCGCCCAGTAGCCCACCATCGCCGTCAGCCACGGGACGAAGAGGGTAAGGAGAAAGCGGGAGAGGGGAAGGCGCCCGCGGGACTGGACGAGGGCGCTCGACTCCGCCAGGATCCGGCCGATCCCCCCCACCCGGGTCGCCGCCCACAGGAGCAGGGCGATCCCCACCGCGATGAGAAACGGCGCCGCCAGCGTCTCCAGCCATTTGATGGACTCCGTGCCGGCCCACACGAAGTACATGTTCAGGAGCCAGAAGAGGCCGAAGCTCAGGTAGTGGGAGAGGTCGTAACCCATGAAGCTCCACGTCCCGCCGATCCCCGTCCAGCCGGGCCACACGATCCCCAGGAGCGCGTGGATCGCCAGCCCGCCGATCCACGTCTGGATCCCGAACCAGCCGCACGCGACCAGCGAGCGGAGGAGGGAAGGGACGTGGGCCCCGCTCGTCCCGAAGGACGCACGTACGAAGACGGGGAACGGGATCCCGTAGCGGGTCCCCGCGTGGGCGTTCACCACGAGCGGGATGAGGACGATCGCGTTCCCCAGGAAGATGGCCAGGAGACTCTGCCACCAGTTCATCCCCGACTCGATCATGCTGGAGGCGAGCATGTAAGTCGGGATGCAGACGCTCATCCCGACCCACAGGGAGGCGATGTGCCAGACGTTCCAGGTGCGGCGATCGATGGATGTGGGGGAAATGTCCGGGTTCACGAGCGGACCCGGCGGCAGCTCGCCGGCGAGCTGCACCATCCCCCCGACGCGGCGCGCTCCCGGGTCGTCCACCGGACGGCCCCGTGAAAGGCTCACCGGTCGCGCCTCACCCCGCTCACCGGCGGCCGCGGCACGTTCATCGGTGTCTCTCCGCCGCGCCGAAACCCGCCCCGCTCGTACCGGCCGCCCTCAACCCGCCGCCCTCTCCCACGCCCGACGGAGGGCCCGATCCGTGAGCACCCTCGCCAACTGCCGCCGGTACCCGGGCGACGCGTGGATGTCCTCCGGTGGATCGAGCTCCTCCGCGGCGGCCTGCGCGGCGGCCCGGATCGCCGCCGGCCCGCCCTCTCCACCCACGAGCCCGGTCGCCGCCCCCCGCGCCGCGACCCGGCCCCGCCCCCCGGTCACGGACGCGAGCCGCGCCGCCCCGCCGCGGCCCGCCGC
>JBHHYJ010000125.1:0-4027 GCA_046757485.1 Gemmatimonadota bacterium | reverse complement strand
TGTGCTCGACGGCCAGCGGAGGCACCAGACGACCGTGCCCACAAGCCCGCATTCAGGAATCGAGCCTGCTCCGGGGCGCGACGCATCGGAGGTTCTTCACCCCGATGACGTCTACTTCCCCCGCGAGTTCGGGCACCTGCTCACCGAGCTGGCCCGGGCGATCCAGAAGCACGCCATGTATCCGCCCGCGCATCCCGCCCTGAAGCCGGCGGTGGACGCCGCCACCGCGGCGCTCGAAGAGCTGCTCGCCGGGCGCGCGGAGCTCACCCTGGAGGTGGGACGCAACCAGTTCGCCATCGAGGGGAGCCAGAGCGACCCCGGGAACCCCGTCTTCCACTCCTTCGCCGGGCTCCTTCACCGGCACCAGGTCGCGGCGATCTCCTTCGTCCAGGGCTTCAAGAACCGGGAGATGGGCGACTTCCTGGCCGTCGTCTCCCGGGAGCCCGAGCGCACGGGCCAGCCCCTGGGCCTGCACGAGAGCCAGGGGGAAAAGGGATGGCCCCACATCCGGATCCACCCGCTTCGCTACGAGGAGCTGGAGATGGCGCGAGCGGAGGAATCCCCCCGTCACGAGGAGCCCGACCACCGCTCGGCCGCCCTGTGGCGCGATCTGGCCAGCGCGGCCCTCCGCAAGCCGGAGGCGGGGAACGGGCCGATCGCCGGGCTGTCGGAGGAGGGTCCGGCCAAGGGCGGGACGGACCTCGAGGGTCTCGCCCGGGCGGTGGAGCGCCGCTCCGAGGAGAGGACGTACGCGGCCCGGTTCGTCAACCAGTTCGCCGGGCTCTCGCGGGAGCTGCGGGAGCGGCACGGCACGAATCCCGAGGAGCTCCAGCAGAGGGCGTCGCGACTCATCTCCCTCATCCGCCCGGAGACGCTGGAGCGGATCCTGGAGCTGGGCACCGACCTCGCCGAGAAGAAGGAGCTCGTCGCGGACGCGGCCTCCTGGATGGACAGCGACTCGATGCTGAAGCTCGTGCGCGCCGCGGCGACACGGCGAAAGGACATCTCCCACTGGTACCTCCTGATGATGGTGAAGATGGCCCGCTACGCCGACTCCGATGCCCGCGAGCTGCACCGCGAGGGTGAGACGCGGCTCAGGGAGCTGGTGGACGACCTGTTCACCGAGTGGTCCGCCGACGACGTGATGCCGGAGGGGTACAGCAGCGCCCTGGAGCAGGCGGCGGTGAACGGGAACGCGAAGCCGGGCAACGGCAAGCCCGTCGAGGAGGTGAGACCGGAGCGCATCCTCCAGATGAGCGTCGAGCTCGACAAGACCGGGGGACGGCTCGTGGCCGCCGCCCGGAAGCTCGTGCGCGAGCGGCGCTTCAAGGAACTGTTCGAGATCCTCGACGCCGCGCCCTCCCCGAACGCGGCGGCGGAGATGGCCGTGGAGACGATCGCCACTCCGGAGACGGTGATGTGGATCCTGGAGGCGCCCGAGCCGGAGTTCGACGCCCTGGACCGGGTGATCCAGCACGTCGGGATCGACGCGGTGCCGCCGATGCTGGAGGTGCTGGCGAACTCCGCCCGCCGGCCGGTGCGACGGCACCTCTTCACCCGTATCAGCGCCCTCGGATCCCGTGTCGGACGCTACGTGCTTCCCTACCTCGAGGACGAGCGCTGGTTCGTGCGGCGGAACATGCTCGCCCTGATGGACGAGCTGGAATCATGGCCGACCCGGTGGTCCCCGTTCGACCACACGAAGGACCCCCATACCGCGGTGCGGCGGGAGGCGCTGAAGATGCTCCTCCGCATCCGTTCCCAGCACGACTACGCGGTGCGGGAGCTGCTGGAGGAGACGGACCACCGGTCGCTGGCCCTCGGCCTGGCGGCCGCCATGCAGGAGGCGCCGCTCGAGGTCGTCCCTCAGCTCATCCACCTGGTGGAGGACCAGGCGCTGGGAGAGGAGCTCCGGGGAATGGCGATCCGTGCCCTCGCCCCGCTCCAGACGCCAGAGGTCCCGAAGACGTTGGTGCACCTGGTCTTCCTGGAGAGCGGTTGGCTGAGGAGACTCCTCGGCCTCCGGAAGCTGAAGCCGACCTCGCCGCTCCTCCTGGAGGGCCTGGCCGGTCTTGCCCGCCACTGGCATCGGGACCCGGGCGTCCAGCGTCTCCTGAAACGGGCCGCCCGGGCGGAGGACCGGCGGGTGCGGGACGCAGCCCGCGGGAGGGCGGAGCGATGACCCCTTCCGTGCACTTCCTTCAGGAGCTGGCGAACCTCCTGTCCAAGGCCGGGCTCTACGAGGCCGGCCACCCGGCGAGGGAGGAGGCGCTGGAGGCGCTACACGAGGCGTGCGAGGCGCTCTGCCAGGGCCCGGAGGGGAGCGGCGGGCCGCCACCGGGCGGGAGCGGCGGGCAGGCGGGCGGCAGCAGCGGGCGCCCGGGCGGGAGCGGCGGGCGGGCGGAGGGCGTCATCTTCTCCTTCGTGGACGGCGAGGTGATCCTCGGCGACCGGCCGTTGCCCGAGCTCAAGAAGTGGCCCTGGGGCCGGCGGTTCGCGCTCGCGGGCGTGGGGCGCCTGGAGCTGAGCCCGGGGGCGAGCCGGGAGGAGGTCGAGAACTTCGTTCGCCGCCTGATGCACCGGCTGGGGATCCAGGACGCGACGGGAGAATCCCTGCCCCACCCGCACATCCGTTTCGGGGCCCTCGAGGTGAGGAAGGAACGGGGCCGACGCGAAAACGGCTCCGAGGCCCGCGCGCTGGAGCTCACGGAGGAGTCGGAGGCGGTCCGCTGGATCCATGAGCAGGTGGAGAGCTCCGACGCGGTTCCTCTGGCCGAGGCGGGGGCGGTCGTCCGCGGACTCCTGGTGGCCCTCCGCGGCTCCCGGCAGCTCGTGGCCCCGCTGCTCCACATCAAGTCCACCGACCAGTACACGAGCGCTCACTGCATCAACGTCTCCATCCTCTCGATGGCCCTAGCCGAGTACCTCCAGTTCAGCGAGCCGGAGGTGCGGGGGATCGGGGAGGCGGCCCTCCTGCACGACATCGGGAAGACGAAGATCCCGCTGGAGGTGCTGAACAAGCCGGGCAAGCTGACCCCGACGGAGCGGGAGATCATCGAGCGGCACCCCGGCGAGGGGGCGCGGCTGCTGCTGGGCTCCGCCGGAGGGCGCCGGGGCGCCGACGAGCTCACCGCGGTCGTGGCCTACGAGCACCACATGCACTGGGCGGGAGACGGCGGGTACCCGGCGAAGCGCTACGAGCGGAAGCCGCACCGCTTCAGCCGCCTGGTTCAGGTGTGCGACGTGTACGACGCGCTCCGAACCCGCCGGCCGTTCCGGGCGCCGCTCGCCTCGGAGGCGGCGCTCGAGTTTCTCCGGCAGCGGGCGGGCTCCGAGTTCGACCCGGACTTCGCGCGGGCGTTTCGGGAGATGATGCGGAGCTGGGAGCCCTCGACGGTGGAGCGCGAGGAGGAAGCGGGGACGGAGGAGAAGCGTCCCTCGATCGAGGTGGACGAGCTGACGGATCTCCCCGAGGGCCGCTACGACCCCGACACCGAGGCGGAGCTGTACGCCGGCTAGGGCCGTGGGCTACGGCCGCGGGGCTGGAGCCACGGGCTAGGACCGCCGCCGGCCAGGTTCGCTGGGAGGTCCGCCGGCCACGTCCGGCTTGAAGGTCCGCCACCCCGACCGGAGCGGCCGGGGCCGAACCATGCGCCACTCCGCCGCGAAGAGACGCGCCAGAGGGTTCACCAGAGGATGGCTCCAGTCCAGGCGGAAGCCCGGAGCTTCGCCCCGGCGTCTCCCGCGGATCGCGTGCGCCAGTCCGAGGCGACGCAAACGCTCCAGGGAGTTGGCACATCCCTTCGGGGTCACACCGCTCCAGAGCGCCAGGTCCCACGCACGGGGAGGCAAACTGTGGTCCGAGAGATGGTCCTCTTTGAACAGCTCTCGGATCGTGCGCAGGGTCGCCACGCCCACGAGCAAGTCGTCCAGAGGCCAGCCGTCTGGCGGCTCCCGCCTCAGTCCCCTGCGCCGAATCCGGGACATGTGTCGTGATCCATCCTTTCCTCCGTGCGTGCGCCCCCCC
>JBHHYJ010000124.1:0-4060 GCA_046757485.1 Gemmatimonadota bacterium | reverse complement strand
GACCAAACTCTCACGTGCTAACGAGACTTTTGAGACGCTACACTAGATGCGCGATCACGAGACCGGGTCGTTCACCCGGCGCGAACCATGAGCGAGAGCGCGGCCGGATCGCCCCGTTGGAGATTCGCGTTGGGCCTGGTGTGGAGCATCACGACGGCGTGGCTGCTGTGGGTGGGCGCGACCCTCTTCGGCTTCATGCAGGGCTTCGAGCTCGGGAGGAGCTTCGGTCTGGTCGTCGGCGGCGACGCGGGCGGCAGCATCGGGAGCAACGGCGTTCTCGCCGTAAGTCCGCTCGGAAACGACGTTCTCGGCGCCGCCGTGTTCGTAGTGTGCTTCGCGGCCGTCGTCTCGCTCATGCAGTTCCTGGCACTTCTCGTGATGACCGATATTCGGCGCGAGATTCCGGCCCCCCGCCTACGGCTGGTCATCGGTTTCATCGGGCTGTTCGCGCTCGACCTGTTCGTCTCGATGGCCTCGTTCGAGGTGTCGTTCCTGAGTCGACCGCTCGTGCTGGGGGTGGTGCAAGCGCTCGTCATCTGGCTGTTCTGGGTATACGCGCGCCGGTGTGTGATCAGCCTAGAAGTCCGCGACGTTCGCCGGGCCTGGAAGGTCGGCGGGTGGGTGCTCGTGGCGACGCTCGCCGCAGCGGTGTACGGCGCCCTCGATCAGCCGTGGCTGGGTCGTGGAATGTGCGTCCGCTGTGGGGGCGTCCTGTCGGGTGGCCTCGGGATGCAGGTCGGGGCGCTCACGGGGATTCCGCTGGTCTGGCTGGTTCTGCGCTCGCGGCGCTCGAGGGCCGTCGAGCCATCCACGGTCCCGGCACGCCCTGAAGCGCCTCCGCCCTGACGACCCAAGCAGGTGGACGGCTTCTCCTGTTACGGTCCCTCACTGAGTGTCTATAAACTGAGTGCAGCATAGGCTCATATTGTTCGGACCCGACGCGTCCCTCTCACCTCGCCCACACGGGCGCGGCACGCGTGCCGAAGGTCAGACACGCGCCGGATTCTTAACGCGGCGCGTCGCAAGGATCCCGCGTCAGAAAAGGCCCGCGACAACTGGTGTGCCGCAAATGTGGCGTAGCGGTCTGGCGCTTGAGCAACCCCGGGAACGGAGGTGTGGCGGTCCTGATCGGAGATCAGGTGCGTGGGGCCCAATCTGGACGCGAACGACACGTATGACCTGCCCCAGAACCGTATCGATCATGAGTAGTATGGAGCCGACCGGGATCGAACCGGTGACCTCCTGCTTGCAAAGCAGGCGCTCTCCCGACTGAGCTACGGCCCCGTGGTACAGCTAACGCAAGGTATGACAACTGATTGCGAGAAGGTAGAATCTGGGGCCCGCTGACGTACTCGCGGTTCGTACTCGCGATTCACCGGGCACCCGCCCCCTCTACCCGCCTCCGCGACTCGAGAGCCCTCCGCATCGTCTGCTCGTCCTCCTGCTGGTAGCAGGCGACGATCGTGTGGTGCGTCTTCCAGCCACCGAGCGCGCAGAGGTCCTTGAGCGGAACGTGCTTCAGATCCGTCGCGAACATCCTGCGGAGTCCGTGCCAGCCCAACCGGGGCACACGTTCGAGCCCCGCGGCCTTCTCGGCCTTGTGCCAGTAGCTCCGCATGAGCGTCGGCGAGCACGGCTCCTCCGGATGCTTCGGCGAGGGTAGGACCCAGGCATCTCCGATCCCCGGGTTGTGCTCCCTCGCCACCTGGAGTGCCCTCCCCGCCATGGGTGTGAGCGGCGTCCGGTGCTCGTGCCCGATCTTGTCCTCGTCCCCCCTCCACGTCAGCCACTCGTTCTCAAGGTCGACGTCCCCCCAGCGGAGGTGACGGATCGCCTTGATCCTGTGACCCGTCTCGTGCGCCAACACGGACGCTACGTAGAACCGCCAGTCCACACCCTCGGCCACCTCGAGCATGGCCTCGTATCGCTCGGGCGTCATCGTCGGGCGGATCGGGCTCTCTTCACGCGGGATCGGAAACCCTTTAAGCGGGTTCCGCTCGAGGAGGTAGCTCCCTTTCCCATCGCCCGCCGTGGTGGCCCAGTTCAGGACGGCTCGCAACCAGAGGAGGTCACGAGCGATCGTCCGAGGGCCCACATTGGTCGCCTTCGCCTTCTTCGCGGGTCGGATACGCCCGGATCCACGCTTCTTGATGAACGCGTCCCAGTCCCGACGGTTGAGGCTGTTCGCCTTCCGCTCTCGACCGAAGAAGCGGAGGAACATCTCCGCGGCCCCATGATCGTGACGTTGCGAACGCTCACTCTTCTGAGGCGTCACTTCCCTGCCGTAGATGTCAAACAGCTCGCGGAGCGTGATATCGCCGGAGAGCTTGTGTTCGGTTCTCCCGAACTTCGCGGTCAGCTCGTCGGCCCGCTGCTTCGCCCTCTCGCGGTCGCGATGACCGAGCGAGAGAGCCTTGCGCTTGGGCTTCGTCTGCCCCGGAACCGGCTTGTAGAACTCCAGGTGCAGGATACCGGTCTTGGCATCCTCGTACGCCCGGACCCGGTTCCTTCCGCGCTCTCCTGCGCTGTAGCTCCAGTGGATCTTGTCGCTAGCCATCGTGGCCTCCCTTGTCGGAGTTCACGACGGCTCGGGCGATCAACTCGCGAGAATCTATGGGCTCGAGATCGGCCTCGACATCCCCTGGGACGTAGCCAGGCTTTCGCGGGAGATCGCGACATCGAATCCGGGGGGAGTAGGGTTCGCCGGCGTTGGGGACCGTGCCTTCGCGGAGCAGACGGCCCAGGTGATCCTCGGTGTATCCCGACTCCGCCGCAGCCTCGCGGAGCGTGAGCGGAGCCAGTCCCCACTCCGCCGTTGCGGCCTCGAGCTCCGCGGCGGCGGCCTCCAGGGTGGCGGCTTGTCCGTGCGCCTCGAGAACTCGCAGCCGAGCGGCCTCTCCTCGCCAGCGGGCCGGCAGGCTACTCAAGTCTGCCGGCGTGGTCTTCCCGTTTCGGGGCCCGTTTTGGTGAAGGCTATACATCGGACCCCTCCTTCCGGCTCTCGTGGGAGACCGCTGTCGACTCGGCGTCGCATGGAGGGCTGCTTCCACTTTCCTCGAAAAACTCGCCCTGCTTCACGCGTGACCCATCGTGGGGATTGATGTCAGCGGTCCTCATCCTCGCCCCCTCCCCTTGTCAGATCGGAAAGATCCGGCGGCGAGCCGCCCCTGAGCCCATCGGTTTCGTTCAGGCTCCACATCGCGCCCCTCGTATTCCCATCCGAATGCCCGACGGACTTCAGCGCGCGTTGTAGCGTCCGCTCTGAGAGGTCCAACTCCTCCCCAGCTGCTACGACCTCCTTCTTGAGCCGAGGGCCGTCCGCCAGCACCCGCCGCAGGAACGCGATGGCTGTCTCGAGCGCTCCTGCGGACTGTGACTTCTGCCTACTGATCAGCTGATCCGCCGTGAGATCCAAGGGCCCGGACCATTCGATGGCGGCCACGCTCTCGGGCGGGCCGGCGGCGACCGGGACGTCCCTCCCGATCACGTAGAAGCCGATAGTAGGAGCGAAAGGCGAAAGGTTGTTCTTCACCGTCGCCATGCCTCGCATCCCGTCATCGGCGCCCGGAACACTAGCGATCAGCAACTCCACCCTCCTCGTGCGTGAGCCGCAGCACTTCCTGGATCTTGCGCATGGACAACCTCTGCTTCGCCACCTTCCCCCTCCTCCCCGGGTGTGGATCACCAGTCGAGGAGGCGGAAGGGACGCCTTCAGGTCGAGGTTCTCCAGCGCCGCGGGCCGACGGCCCTCAGGCCCTCCGGCCTCGGGTGGCTGGAATCTGCCGGAATGGCCGGCCGGATTGCTCCGGAATCGGTGGCCAGAATCGCCTGGAATGGGTGGCCGGAATCAATCGGAATCGGCGGCCGGAATCCGTCGGAATCCGCAATCTGCGCAGGACCTCGAATCCCATGGGTGCCGCCCCTGCCGTGAAAGCAGGTCTTCGGGCTCCCGGCCACCCCCTCACCGGGGCGTCAACCATGCCCAGCCCGCGGCCCTACGTTAGGCGGAAGTTCCCTCTGTAGGAATCTATGGGATTCCGCGCCGTTGCAGCGTGTTCTT
>JBHHYJ010000123.1:0-4130 GCA_046757485.1 Gemmatimonadota bacterium | reverse complement strand
CGCACCCGGCCGGTGGCGATGCCGCGGTTCTTGAGCAGGCACAGGTACTCGGCCTGGCTCGGGGTGAGCGTGCGCGAGACCAGCCAGGCCCGGAACGATTCCTCGAGCTTCTCCTCACGCCCCTTGATGCGCAGCCTGCCCAGGGCGGCGCGGATGAAGTCGATCAGGTTGCCGCCGGGATCGCGGTAGGCGCGGCGCAGGTTGTCCTCGTTGAAGTAGCGCTCGGGCTGGTTGAGACGCCGCGCGAGCTCCTCTTCCTCGCTCTCGTCCAGCGGCTCCTCGTCGCGCACCTTCTGGAGAATCGGATCGTCCGCGGCACGGGTGCGGATCGTCTCCTCCCAGTCGCTGACGTAGGCCCGCTTGTCGACGCGCTCGCCCTCGGGGCCGACCTCGACATAGGTGACCGCCTCCAGCCACTCGTCCTCGAGCCCGAGCTCGACGAGATCGCCCGGCGGCTTTGGCGGAGTGACCGGGCCGCCGGGGGCGCGGCCGCCGCCGGCCCCGGTGAAGACGTCCGTGTCGCTGTCGTTGAAGTACTGGTGATTGTGGAAGAAGTCGTAGATCACGAACCGCTGCTTGCCGATGTGCGGGGCGGTTCGGGTGCCGCGGCCGCGCATCTGCTGGTAGAGGATCGGGCTGCGCACGCGCCGGCAGAGCACCAGGTGCAGGACCTCCCGGCAGTCGAAGCCGGTGTCGAGCATGCCGACGCTGACCGCGACCATGGGATAGGTCTCGCTCTTGAACTTGCGGATCAGCTCGTCGGGGGCGGCCACGTCGGAGGTGATGACCTCGGCGTAGCGGCCGTTGTGCTCGGGGTGGAGCTCGTTCAGGTACTGGGCCAGACGCGCGGCGTGGTGCTTGGTGATGGCGAAGACGATGGCCTTGCCGGGGCCCGGGTCCTGGTTGGGCGCCAGCTCCTGGTAGCGCTCCCACGCGAGGCGATCGAACTCCTGCATCATCAGGCGGTTCGTCTCCTCGTTGGTCCACTGCTTCTCGAAGGCGCCGGGGTCGTAGTGCTCGTCGTCGACGTCGGCGCCCTCGGCCAGGATCTCGGTGATGCCGGTGGCGAAGCGATACGGTGTGAGATAGCCCTCGCGAAAGGCGTCCTGGATCGCGTAGGTGAAGTCGGGCTTACCCGGCTCGCACTGGTAGAAGTCGTAGGTGTTGCGCTCGATGAAGCCGGCCGGGGTCGCGGTGAGACCGACGTGGATCGCTTCAAAGCGGGTGAGCGCCCCTTGCCAGGTGCCGTAGATCGAGCGGTGGCATTCGTCGGTGATGACGACGTCGAAGTAGCCGGCGGTGTACTCGTCCACCCGACCGATCATCGTCTGGAGCAGGGCCACCGTGATCTGCTGCTCTTGCCGCGCCATGCCCGGGCGGAGCCAGTAGCTCGAGTGCGCCGAGAGCACGTCCTGGATCGCCTCGAGGGCCTGCTTGGCGAGCTGCTCCCGGTCCACCAGGACGAGCACGCGCTCGGCCCAGCCGGCCTGGAAGAGCCGCTTCAAGTACAGGCAGATGACGTCGGTCTTGCCCGTGCCGGTGGGTAGCTCGAGCAGGAAGCGCCGCTTGCCCAGCTCGAGGGCGTGGTCGAGCGCGCGCATGGCCTCGGCCTGGTAGGGGCGCACGGTTCGCGTCTCGCCCTGGCGGACGTAGTGCTCGGGGACCTCGGCGGTGGCGAGCGGGTTGCGCGTGGCACGCATCTCGACCATGCGCTCGAGGTCGCGGCGGGAGAAGAAGCCGGCGATCGGCCGCGCGTCGTCGTTCCGGTAATCCCAGAAGTAGGTGAGCTCGCCGTTGGTCAGGAAGATGAACGGAGCGTCGAGAGCCTTGGCGTACGGCAGCGCCTGCTGCTTGGCGACGTACGGGTTGATCGCATTCCTCTTGGCCTCGATGACGGCGAGCGGCCGGCCGCGCTGGTCGTAGAGGACATAGTCGGCGCGTCCGCCGCGGGAGACGGACTCCGCCGTGTCGAGGACGGCGACGAACTCGCCGATCACGCGCACGTCGCCTTCCGCGTCCGGCGTGAAGACGAGCGGCTCGTAGCTGGGATCGGAGTTGAGCGGCTCGAGCCGGATCTCGCGGTGGGACCACGTGCCGTCGGGGGCCGATGCCTTGGTGCTGCGGTATCGCTTGACCGAGAACTCGCCGCCAAGTGCCGGATCGGTGCAGCCGCGCTGCCAGACGAGCACGAGCTTACCGTGGCGGCTGCCCCCTCGGTCGGCGCGGAAGAGGCAGTGCGAGCCGTCCGGGATGGTGGGCTCCATGGAGCGGCCTTCGACCCGAGCCACGAAGTGGTCGCGAGTCAGGCGCTGGTGGTCCGGCACCGCCATCCAGCCGAGCTCGTCGGTGTCTGCGCCGACGACCTGGTCGGGCCCGAACGCTCCCGCTGCCGCAGTGAGGTCGTAAACCGGCGCGTGGGTGTCGAAGGGGCGCGCTTCGGCGCGGGTCAGGAGCCGGGGCCCATCTTCGACCGCACCCGCGGGGACCTCCGTGCCGACCTGGGACTTGTCGCCAGGATCCCAGGCAGCCGCCCGCAGCAGATCGTCGATCACGATCCGGGCGTCAGCTTCGCTGTCGCGGCGGGTCACGGGAATGTCCTCAGGCATAGAAAGGTCCACTTGAGCAACGTGCGTGCCATCATGCGCCCACTCCGTATCGCTTCATCCAGTTGGTGAAGGTCTGGTAGCTGGGCAGCCCCACCAGATTGGCCGCCTTGGTTTTGTTGCCGTGGGCTTCGTCCAGGGCACGCTCGAGGTAGTGGCGTGCCACCTGGGCGAGGATCCCCGGCAGGTCGAGCCCCTCGCCGAGGGGACGATCGAGCAGGGAGTCCTGGCCCCGGGGATCCGTGCTCGGCAGGATGGCCTCACGGATGTCCTCCACGGTCAAGGTCCCCTCTGAGGACCAGATCGCCGCCCGACGGAGCGTGTTCTGAAGCTCGCGGATATTGCCCGGCCAGTCGTGGTGGGAGAGAAGATTCCTTGCGCCAGCAGAAAGACGCTTGTCCACATAGCCGGGCTGCTCCTCGCCCTCGCGATTGACCTGCTCCAGGAGCGCGTCGATCAAGGGCGGCAGATCCGTGGTGCGCTCCCGGAGAGGCGGCAGGTGGAGCACGGCGACCGCGAGACGGTGGAACAGATCGTCTCGGAAGGCGCCGCGGGCAACATCGAGCGCGAGGGGGCGGTTCGTAGCTGCCACCACGCGAACGTCGAGCTTGACGGTCCGGGAGCCTCCGATGGGAAGAACTTCACCGTCCTGCAGAGTCCGAAGCAGCTTGACCTGGGCCTCCTTCGGAAGCTCCCCGACCTCATCGAGGAAGACCGTGCCGCGGTCGGCCTCCCGGAAATGACCCTTCCGGCGTGCGGTGGCACCCGTGAATGCGCCCTTCTCGTGGCCGAAGAGCTCGGATTCGATCAGCTCGCCCGGGATCGCTCCGCAGTTGACCGGAACGAAAGGGTGCTCGTGCCGAGGGCTCGCGCGGTGGATCGCCCTGGCGAGCAGCTCCTTTCCGGTCCCGGTCTCGCCTTCGATCAGAACGGGAACGGACCGGACCGCGACGCGGCGAGCCCGAAGGATCAGGCGCTTCATCGTTCGACCGCGGTGCACGATCGACTCGAACTCGGGGGCGTCAGGCGGGAGGCCCGAGCTGAGTCGCTCGAGCTCCCGGTCGGGGCGTCGAAGGAGATTCGGCAGGTAGTCGGCCGAGATGTCGAATGGTACCGAGGCTGTTCGGACGCCGTGTTGCCGAGACGACTCGATCAGCTCCGCGGGAAAGCGGGTCTTCGCGAGGATGATCCAGACGGCCGCCATGGCCGGAGTGCCCGGACTCAGATGGACCGTGAGGTCTACGCCCTGGGGATGTCTCTCGACGACCCGCTCGAGAACCTCGACAGCGGCCTCATAGATCTCGGCGAACTCCGTTGGACTCGTCAGTTTGCAGTGCTCTACCCGAATGCGGCCTGACGTCCGGGGCTCGAGCCACCGCATGTAGGACTGCGAGTCCGGTTTCGCGTAGTTCGAGAGCAAGACGACCTCTTCGAAACCGCGCGCTGCCAGCGCCTGCGCGACGGGCCCCACCCCGACGGAGTCTTCCTCCGAAGGAGCCCGAAGATCGGTCGCCCCGATCCAGGCGA
>JBHHYJ010000122.1:0-4359 GCA_046757485.1 Gemmatimonadota bacterium | reverse complement strand
CGCGCTCTCCCCGCCCCGCGACCCTCTCCCATCTCTTCTCCCGCGGGCTCACCCCGGCCTCCCCCCGCACCCGCCCTCCCCCTCCTCGCCCTCACCCGCGAGGCTCCCCCCGTCCCCGCCACCTCCCCCGACGGCACCGGCGCCCATCGGTTCCGGAGCTCGGGTCGGTGGTTCCGCCGCGGATCGGGCCGCACCACCCCTTCCTCGCCGAGCCGAGCCTGGAGTCGGGAGAGAACGGCGGCGGCCTCCAGGGGATCCCGCCATCCCCGGGCGAAGAGATCGCCCTGCCGGACGTCCTCCGGCGCCGTCCGGGTCACCCGAAGAGACAGGCCGGCGATCGGGTCCGAGAGCGCACCGGCGGAGAGCGTCCGTTCCAGGGCGGCGCGACACAGATCGAAGAGCCGCTCCTCCCGCCCCGTGGGCCGGGCGGGCGAAATCGGAAGCTCTCGCGCCCCCTTCGGTCCCGGTCCCTCCGGAGCCAGCTCCAGGAGAAGACGGGCCGCGCATCTTCCCTCCGTCGCGAGCTCGGCGCACACCCGGCCCAGCAGATGCCGGAGGAGGAAGAGAAGCGGCTCCAGCCCGACGACCGGGCTTTCCAGCTCCAGCCCGGCTTGCGGGAGATCTCCAGGGACCAGGGAGGCGAAGATCCGCTCGTCCTCGCCGCATGCCCAGCGATGGGCCCGCGCGCCGGCTGGGCCGAAGCGAGCCTCCAGCTCGCCTCGCTCGAGGGCGGCGACCTCCCCGATGCACCGGAGTCCGAGAGCACGAAGCGTCCGCTTCAGCTCCTCGGAAACCGGGAGGAGGCTCACCGGCAGGGAGGCGAGAAAGAGCCGGGCACCCCCCGGCGGCACGATCAGCGTGCCGGCCACCGGCTGCCGGACGGTTACGTCCGGCGCCGCCCGCGATCCACCGACCGCCAGGGCGGCCGCCGCATCCGCCGCCACGGCCACGTCCGCGATCCCCACCCGGACGCCGGAGAAGCCCGCCATCCCGGCCGCGTCCCGGAGGGCCCGAGCAAACGCCTCCTCTCCACCCCGCCGCCCCCAACCTCGGGCATCGGCGCGACACAGCCCGGGGCCGGCGACGGAGACCCGGGGGGAGGCGGCGAGGAGGGCGACGGCCAGCCGGCGGCCCGGCATCTCCCGCTCCAGACCGCGACCCGAGCCTTTCGGAGCACCGACGGCCCCGGCGGTCGGCCCTCCGGCCCCGGCGTCCTCGGCTCCGCCAGCTCCATCGATCCCGGCGATGCGCACGGAGGCGATTCGACCTCCCCCACTCCCGGACATCGTCTCACCGCGGTCCCTTCCGGTCCCGGGCGAGAGGCTGCACGCCACGCTCCGGGGGGACGGGACACAGGATCGGCACCTCGCACGATCTCCCCCTCTCCACCCGCACCCACATGGGCCGCATCGGAGGCAGAACCGGGCCGAACGGTCCTCCTCGAAGCGGTTCCAGACGGCCCGGCCGGAAGCGGAGTCGGAGGGCGGCGAGGGGAAGCTCGCCCACCACCACGAAGACCGACGCCTCCTCCTCCGCCAGCCGCTGCAGGCGCACGGTCACGTTCCGAGAGAGAGCCTTTCCTCGCGGTTCGCCGAACGGGGCGGCGAGCGGTGCGCGTGTTTCCAGCTCCAGCGCCACGGCTCCGAAGACGCCACTCCGGAGAAGAAGGTCGGTGCACCAGGCCGCTTCCTCCCTTCGGGAAGGGCGGATCACCCAGAACGGAATCTCCCCGGCCAGCTCCACCCAGTCGGGCGCGTAGAGCGTTCGTCCCGCATCCACCACGGCGACCGCTTCACCCTCCCCGTACCATCGGAGGAGCGCCGCCCGCAGGAGGGCCGTCTTCCCGCAGGATCGGGGTCCGAGCCACTCCACCACCCTTCCCCGAGGCAGCCCGCCTTCCGGAAGGAGGGCATCCAGCGGAGAAATCCCCGTGGGGGAGGAGGCCGATCTCTCCAGCCGCCACGGATGGCCTCGCACCTCCTCGACCTTCCTTTCCAGCTCTCGCAGCAGCACCGAAGGCATTCGGGATTCCCGCTCCGGATCGGGGTCGAAGGAGAGAGAGCTCTCCCTGAACCGAAGAAAAACCGAAAGTCAGGAGACAAAAAATACGCGGCGAGACTCCCGCCGCAAGGGGTCACGGCCCGCCGGCCGGCCGCGCGCTCGACGCGACCCGTCCGCCTCAGCGGCCCGCTTCCAGCTCCCGGGCCCGGCGATACGCCGCCCGCGCCTCGTTCCGGAGGCCGGCCTGGACGTACGCTTCGCCCAGCTCCCGCCATGCCTCCGGATCGTTCGGCAGCAGCTCGGTGATCGACCGGAACCAGCGGACCGCCTCTTCCGGCCTGCCGCCCCACAGACTCAGGCGACCGAGGGCCCTCCGCACGTCCGCCCGGCGGGGCTGGAGCCCGAACGCCTTCTGGAGGACCTCCTTCGCCTCTTCCGACCCGCCCGTGCGGGCCAGGTGAACCCCGTACGCCACCAGAACGTCCACGTCGTCCGGCCGTTCCTGGAGGAGCGCCTCGTAGATCGCGCCGGCCTCCCGGTACCGCCCCTCCAGGGAGAGACGCTCCGCCTCCCGGAGACCCTCCTCCACCGTCCGCCAGCGACTCGCGGGAGCCGGTTCCGGCACCCCCGCGACCCCGCCCTCCTCTCTCGACGGCGCGAGGGCAGGCTCTTCCTCCGACGGCGGCTCCGGAGCGCCCCCCGCCACCGTCTCCACCTCCACCAGGTCGACACCCTGGAGAGAGACGTCCGGGGAGGTGACGGAGAAGCGCCGAACGCCGGGCTGTTCCGCGGCCGGAATGGAGAAGCTGGCCAGGCCCTCGGCGTCCGTCGTCGCTTCCGCGATCGCCCCTCCGGTGCCCGGGCCCGCCTCCTCTCTGAGCTCCAGGCGCACGCCTGGCGCCGGGGCGGCTCCCCCGGTGACCTCGGCCACGACCCTCAGGCTCTCCCCCGCGGCCACCGTCGCACGCCGCGGAGAGAGGAAGAGGGTGAGGTCCACCCTCGGAGGAGCCCCACCGCCGACCGCATCCCCGGCGGGCGGCCGGACCCGCGCCGGGCCCTCGGCGCGCGGCGAGGCTCGTCGGAGAGCGCAGCCCCGGACCTCCTCCAGCACCGACTCGTCCGCCCCCAGCGTGCGGAAGTTCTCCAGATCCCGGTCGGTGGGTCGAAAGGTGAGGCAGCTACGCCGCACGATCCCCGCGATCTCCGTCTGGGTGTAGGTCCCCGCCGTCAGGAGTCGAACCATCTCCCCCTTACGGAGCGGTTGGGCCTGCTGGGCTTCGAGGCCGAGCGGGGCCGCGAGAGCCCATGCCGCGGCGAGCAGTGCGAGCCGGACGGCAAGTGGCGTCCGCATCACACGCCGCTCAGCCGGGCCGGGGACAGCCGGAGGCATCGAAGTGCCGGTCGACCGACTCCATCTCGTCGGCCGCCTCCTGATACCGGGCGCCGTCGGCATCGTCGAGCGACTCGCGCCGCGTGGCGTACTCTTCGGACAGGGCGAGGAACGCCTCGTCCGCCCGCTCGTAGACGAGCCGAAGCCCCTCGCATCCGACGCGGCCGGCATCGTACGGTCCGCTCCGGCTCCGGTAGCGGACGACCGCCTCGTGGAAGAGATCCGCGAGGAGGGAGAACGCCGCCGCGGGCCGCTCGACCGGGGAAGCCGGCACGCCCGGCGCCGGAGCCGTACCGGGTGACGCCGCATCGCCCGCCGGCGCCGCCTCCCCCGCCGGGGAGGCGGGGCCGGGCGGGACTGCATCTCCTGCCGGGGAGACCGCGGTCGCGGCGGAGCCCTCTCGTGCCGCCGGGGTCGGGGCGGCGGGCGGCGGAACGGGAGGGAGCACTCCCGGCGAGCCGCCGGAGGTCACCAGGCCCCTGAGGAGCCACGCGACGGCGACCGCCGCCAGCGCCACTACCGCGACCCGCGGGCGGCTCCACCGCTTCCACGCGGGCCGGTCCGCGCGGTCGGGGGGCGGCAGCACGACGGCCGGATCTTCGAACGGAGGAACGCCGGAGACCCGTGTGTCCGGAGACGGCCGCTCTCGAGCGGTCGTCGCCTCGACATCCTTCCACCCCGGCTCGACGTCGATCAGCCGCTCCCGGGGCTCGGTCACCTCGACCTCCGGAGCCGCCTCGACCTCCGGAGCCGCCTCGGCCTCCACCTCGGCCTCCGGACTCGTCTCCGCGCCTGCCGCGATCGCCGCAGCGGCTTCGGCGGGCCCCGACTCGTACCACCAGGCGCCTTCCTCTCCCGTCACGGGCTCGTCCAGGTGGGGCTCCGGCAGCTCCTCCTCCGCCGCCATGTCATCCTCCCCGGTCGGCGCTGCCACCTCGGGCGCCACGGCCGGGGCCGCCACGTCGTCC
>JBHHYJ010000121.1:0-4410 GCA_046757485.1 Gemmatimonadota bacterium | reverse complement strand
TTCCGCTGTTGAAGAGGATGCGGCCATCCGGGGTCCAGGTAGGAACCAGCTGAGTTCCCGGCATCTCCACAACCTTTCGAGGCTCCGTGCCATCAGGCCGTATGATCCAGATATCAAACAGCAGGTTTCCTTCGCTTAGGATGCGACCACCAAAGGCGATCCACTCGCCTCCGGCTCCGGACATCGACCAGGCAGGCCACCGTGCGTTCTCGATGTCGGGAGGCGTGTCGATTCGGCTGATGAGGAGGGTGGACAGTTCCACGACAAAGAGCCCAATTCCCCCGGTGCTTACATCCCGCTCGAAGACGATCTTCGTTCCGTTGGGTGACCATGAGGGGGACCGGTCGGCAGCGACTCCCACGGTCAGTGGCATGACGGCACTCCCATCGGCATCCATCACGAAGATGTCGCTCTGGGCAAACTCAGCGGAGTCCGTGGAGCGCTGGAAGGCGATCTTCGTTCCGTCGGGTGACCACACGGGTGCCACATCAGCTCCGACGTGACGCGTAAGGCGGCGGGTCTCGCCATCGGCGGCGTCCATCACATAGATCTCCGGATCGTCATCTTCTCGGTCGCTGACGAACGCGAGCTGCGTTCCGTCCGGCGACCAGGCGGGATCAAAGTTGACGCCCGGCTGGTCTGTCAGGTTCACCAGTAGCTCGCCATCGGACCGAGCGGTGTACACGTCAGCGTCCAGCGCCGTCGGACCATCCCGGTTCGAGCCGAAGACGATCGCCACCTCGGGCGGAATCCCCGTGCCGGTGCACGCGATCCGAAAACGAACCACCGTCTCCCCGCCCGGGGAGATCGTGACGGTCCTCGTGGCGCTCCCGTTGGAGGCACAGCTCTCTGCCAGATCGCCGAGCTCCACGGAATGGTCTCCCGCGGGCACCTCCTGAAAGAGGAAGGTGTCACCGGGCCCCAGCCTCTGCTGATCCCTCCCATCCAGGGACACGACGTAGCCGTCGGGGTCCAGGTTCAGGCCTGTGGTGGAGGTGAATACCCGCACACTTCCGGAAGCCTGGGGCATTCCGGGAGGAGGCTGCGGCGGGGGGGCCGGGCCCGCGGGCGAAGAATCTCCACCGCAACCCAGCGTGAGGATCACGCCGGAGACGGCCAACCGCCGGGCCCACCGTCCCCACTTTTCCCTCGCTTCGCGCCGGGCCCGCACCGGCCACTTGGCGAAGGGCACGAGAGGCATGTCATGGCCCCTTCGCTGCGGCCCAGTCGCTTTCGTCGCATCCCGCATATTCATGCTCATGAACGCCCCCTCACGGTGAAGGGTGGTGCCCAGCCTGACCGCCTACTTCCGCCGGATCGTGAGCTCGAACGGCATGTGCCACAGGCGTCCGTCGCCCACGCAGAAGCCCTTGTCGTTCGGGAAGGGCTGAGTGCGGACCGTCCAAGTGTCGTCGGCCGGATCCGCGTTCCCCTGGTCGTTGAAGCTCACCAGCAGCGAGTCGGAACCGGTCGGCCCCACGAAAGGATCGTCCGGATTGAAGATCAGGCGGTTGCAGACGTTGAACTGGCCGATGTGAGGCACATTGGTGCCGGTCTCCGTCTCGACCTGGTCGACGTTCATGAAGATGCCGTCCACCCGGGTGGCCTTCGTCGGACCGCCATCATCCGGCTGATCCCACTCGAAGACGAGCGCCCGGGGATCGCCGCAGGTGGACTTCTGTTTCCGCTTGATCCGGCTCGCGTCAGGGTCGAGCCTGGCGTCCGTCAGGTTGAAGTCCGCCAGGACGCCGCAGACGCCGTCGGCGTAGCTCCCGCGCCCGTCACTCCGGATGTTGTCGCCGGCCCGATTGGAGAAACTGACGATGGTCGACGCGGTCGTCCCGCCGCCCGGTGGGCCCTTCTTTCCGCCCTTGGCGAACTGAGAGCCCGGGGCGAGAGGACCGTCGGTTTCTAAGGCCGATGGCGTGGCATCACAGCCTACCCACAGCAGCAGGCTCCCAAGAAGCACGGGCGTGGCGCGAAGAAATCGGCCCCGACACAACGAATGGAAGAGAATCGTGAACATCTGCCTGCCCCGTCGTTGGGGAGGCGGTCCCCGCGCGAGCCCTCGCTGACGGTTTCATGGATAGTTGCACGGCACGGGGAGAAGGAATTGCGCGGGGAAAAGAAAAAAAGGGAGGAGCGCGAGAGCTCCCCCCCCTTTCGGCGCGGAACCAGCTAGCGCCGGACCTCTCCAGCTACCTCACGGTCCCAACCCCTCGATCCGAAGCTCGAACGGCATGTGGTACAGACGACGGTCCCCGACACAGAAACCCAGGTCGTCCACGACCCCGTCTCCGTCGTCGTCAACCGTTTTCGTGCGCACGATCCACACGTCGTCGGACGGATCCGCGGGCGTCCCGCCGTCGCTCTCCCGCCGCACGAGGAGCCGGTCGGACCCGTTCGGCCCCACCGAAGGATCGTCGGGATTGAAGACGAGGCGGTTGCAGAGGTTGAACTGGCCCTTCCGCTCCACCTCCGTCGCGCTCGTCACGGTCTGCACCCCGTCGATGTTCATGAAGATGCCGTCCACCCGCGTGGCCTTCGGGGCTCCCCCATCCGCCGGGTCGTCGAACACGAACCGCAGGGCCCGGGGATTCCCGCAGGTGGACTTCTCCTTCCCCTTGATCGGGCTCGCGTCGGGGTCCAGCCGCGCGTCATCGAAGTTTCCGACGTTCGCCGCGACCCCGCACACGCCGTCCACGTAGGCGGGACCCTGGGGCACGTCCGTTCTTCCGTCGGACGTGATCTTGTCCCCTTGGGTGTCCCGGAAGATGTCCCGGGAGGGGAAGAACTCGACGACGTTGAGGAGCTCGATTCCGATCCCCCGCCTGCCCTTGGGCGTGATGACGAGCGCATCGAAGGCCGCCTCCGGGGCATCCTTGGCGACGGTGATGTTCGCGATCAGCTTCGTCGACTTCACGAACCGGGTATTGTTCGTCTTGACGGCCGTCGTCGGCTCTCCGGCCAGCTCCCAGCTCACCTCGGAGCCCCGCTCGAAGTTCTCCCCGAGAACGGCAACGTCCAGGGTCGTGTCCTTGGTGACCGTGTCCGGGTCCACCGCCTTCACGAGCACCGTGTCGCCTCCGCCACCGCCTCCCTTCCCTCCACCTTTCCCTCCTCCACCCTTGCTCTTCGCCGCCAAGGAGATCTCTGAGTCCGCCATCGGGCTCGTCGCCGACTCTTCCGTGCAGGCACCCAGCAGCCCGAGGCCAAGGGCCGACACGAGCAGGACGGTCAGAGTCGGTACGGGGCGGTGGACGGGCGTGCCTCGGCGGGGGTTCATGGCTCCGCTCCTGTGGAGATCTTCGTCACGCGAGCACCATCAGGTTCATAACACGGACACCGGGACGCAGTTTGCGCCCACGCCCCGAGCACTCGGCCGTGAGCCTTCCGGCGCATCCGAGCGAGCTCCTACAGCCCGCTCACCCGGTACGCCGCCCAGTAGAACGGGGAGGACCACACCCCTGCCCGGAGCAGGGTTCGCTGGGCGGCCGCCAGCGCCTCGGCCGTCGCCTTCGAGCGGACCCCGTCGTAGAAGTGCTCCGCGAACGCCGCCGCGCCCTCGTCCTCCACCCGCCACAGGGTGGCCACCACGGCCTCGGCCCCCGCGTACAGAAAGGCCCGATCCAGCGTGGCATAGTCCTCCCCCTGCTCGAACTCCGTTGACCAGGCGCTCCCTCTGCCCGTCTCGCACCCCGACAGGAAGACCAGGGGCGCGCGCACGGCCAAGCCCAGAACCTCGTGGACCTCGAGACGGCCGTCGTCCTCCACGGTTCCGCGGCCCGGGGCGAGCTCCACCCGCGAGAACATCGGGTTGCGGGCGTTCATGACACCGTGCGTCGCGACGTGCACGGCCGACGCCCGCCCGAGCGCGCGGCGCACCTCCCGCTCCGTCGCCCGTTCTCCCATGGCGACGGACGCGGGCACCACGGACCGGAGAACCCGGACTTCCCGCTCCGTCGCGGGAAGCTCCCGCGGGAACGGGGCGAACGCCTGGACCCCGGACGCCGCCGGTATCGCGGGCCGCCGGCTCCGTTTTCCAGCGGCCGTCGAGCCCGTGCCCCGGACCTCGCCGGCTCCGCGGAGGACGAGGGTCGAGGCGGCGGGCAGGTACAGGACCGAATAGTCCTCGACGACGTGCCTTCCAGTGACCGGGTCGAGCAGCGCCGCGATCGGCAGATAGGCGAGCACGCCGTGTGGGACGATCAGAAGTCGGGACGCTCCTCCGAGCGCACCCGTGCGGATGGCGGGCTTGAGCAGCGCCTGGTAGAGCCGGCTCAGCACCCGGACGGTGGGCTCCCGGCGGGTGGAGCTCGGGTCGCGAAGCAGACCGGAGGCCAGCCGTACCCGGCTCGTGAGGTTCTCCGCGCTGAGGGGCGCCTCGGCCACGCGAAGCTCATCGGAGGT
>JBHHYJ010000120.1:0-4565 GCA_046757485.1 Gemmatimonadota bacterium | reverse complement strand
GGGGGGGGGCCGCCGCCCCCCGGCGCCCCCGCTGGCCGAGACCGCGGGTCGGGGGGGCCTGGGGCGGAGGGTGGGGGAGCTCCGGCGGGTGCCCGCCGGCTGGCGGCGGCGGGAGGTGGATTTCGGGGACGGTCCCGTCCTCACCGTGACGATCCCCTGGGGGGACGTCTCCACGGCGTACCACAGCACGGGGATTCCGGACGTCGAGGTGTATGCCGCAGCGAGCCGGGGCGCCGTGGGCGCGCTACGTGCCTCTCGACTCGCGGGGCCGATCCTCTCCACTCGTCCGGTCCAGCGGATGCTGAAGGCGTGGATCCGACGGCGGCCGCCGGGGCCCGACCGCCAGGCGCGGGAACGGGGGGAAGCGCGAGTTTGGGGGGAGGTCGAGGACGAACGAGGACGACGCGCCATCGCGCGGCTCAGGACGCCCGAGGGGTACACGCTGACGGCACGGTCCGCAGTGGCGATCGTCGAACGCGTGCTTCGCGGGGAGCTCGTGCCCGGCTTCCAGACGCCCTCCCGGGTCTACGGACCGGATCTCATCCTGGAATTCGACGGGGTGACCCGCGAGGATGTGGCGGCCTGACGGATCGCTGGAGAACTCGAACGGGGCGCGTGAGGAAGAGGTTCCCTATGGGGTTCGGTCGGGAGGTGGCGGCGCCTGGCGGCGGAGCCACGGATCAGACCACAACTGGAACAGGCCCCCGAAGGAGGCTCGGTCGATGACGGCGGAGAGCGTACGGCTGTACCGGTGGGAGGAGATGCCGGTGGAGCAGGTCACGGATCGTCTGGGCCGCCGGCTGGTCACCGGCCGGCGGATGATGATGGCGCACGTGTACCTGGCACGAGGCTGCATCGTCCCCCGCCACTCGCACGAGAACGAACAGCTCACGTACATCCTGGAGGGAGCGCTCCGCTTCTGGATCGGCGAGGGAGAGGAGGAGCTCGTCGTGCGAGCGGGCGAGGTGCTTCACATTCCGTCGGGCGTGCCTCACAAGGCGGAGGCGCTGGAGGACACCCTGGACGTGGACGTCTTCAGCCCGCCCCGACAGGACTGGCTGGACGGGACGGACACGTACTTTCACGAGGTGGAGGCCTGAGATGGAGCTGGGCCTGAACGGCAAGACGGCGCTGGTCGCGGCCTCCAGCCAGGGGCTGGGCCGCGCCGCCGCCGAGGAGCTGGCCGCCGAGGGAGCCGATCTCGTTCTGTGCGCCCGCACGGAGGAGACGCTGCGACAAACGGCCGAGGAGATCCGTGGGTCCACGGGCGTCGAGGTCCTCGCGGTGCCCACCGACCTCACGGAGCCTCCGGCGGTGGAGCGCCTGGTGGCGGCTGCTCTCGAGGCGTTCGGAGGCGTGGACATCCTGGTGACGAACGCCGGTGGCCCGCCGGCCGGAGGGTTCGAGGAGCAGACCCCGGAGGCGTGGCGGGAGGCGGTCAAGCTGCTGCTGGAAAGCGCCGTGAACCTGACCCGCTGGGTGCTGCCCGGGATGAAGGAGCGGGGCTGGGGCCGCATCATCACGGTCACTTCGATCGCGGTGAAACAGCCGGTAGATGGCCTCTTCCTCTCCAACAGCGTGCGGTCCGCGGTGGCCGGGTTCGCCCGTTCCCTGGCGAACGAGGTGGCTCCGTTCGGGATCACGGTGAACAACGTGCTGCCGGGGTACACCCGCACGGCGCGGGTCGAGGAGCTGGCCGAGCGCCTGGCCACCGAGAGGGGAGCCTCGTGCGAGGAGGTCATCGCGGCCTGGGAGGCGGAGATCCCGATGGGCCGGCTGGCGGAGACGCCGGAGTTCGCCGCTCTCGTGGCGTTTCTCGCCTCCGACCGGGCGGCCTACATCACGGGAACGAGCATCCCGGTGGACGGAGGCTGGGTCCGGTCGCTCCTGTAGAAGCCTGGGGAAGAACCAGGGCGGGTCGCGTTACGAGCGCCGTGGGGCCAGCGGGCACCCGCCGGAGGCGGGTCGGGCGGCGCGACGACGCGATGTCGTCTCAGCGGAAGAGGCGAAACGTGGCCCGGCCCGGGCTGTCGCAGTCGGCCTGGATCTCCACCTCTCCTTCCGCCGAGTCCCCTCCCTCCGCCACGGTCAGGGTCCCGGAGGCCGACCCGGAGCAGCCGATGTCGGGGATCTCGAAGTCCATCTCCAGCGCGAGCTGATCGGCCGTCAGCGTCCCGGCGATCGTCCCGGTCACCCCGGTCGGCTCGGTGATCTGGAACTCTCCGGTGACGGCGCCTCCCGGAGCGGTACCCAGGACGGCGGTGCCCGCGTACGTCGTTCCCTCGGCCACGAACTCGGCCGAGTAGTCGCCCTCCACGTTGTAGGCGTACCCGGCCTGGCCGGGCGCTGGGTTGCCGGCGCAGGCCAGCAGCAAGGGGAGAACGGCGAGGGTGTACGGCGTCGAGCGGGCGGCGTTCATGGGCTCGTCTCCCAAGGCGCGGGTCCGGAGCTCGGCCCTCCCGGGAAGGTCGGATCGCCGACGTCGCTCCGTGTTCGCCTCACAGTGCGGCGTTCCGCGTCTCGGCCGCAACCCGCCCGGGGTGGCCCTCGCTGCGAGACGTTTGCCTGCGGCCGCGGCGTCGGCTATTTGTCGGAGACCTCAAGGCTCGAGGAGGGACTGCCATGCGACGTTCCCTGAGCTTCTTCCTTGCCGGCGCCGCGCTGCTTCTCGCGGCGGCGGGCCCCGCGGGAAAACCGCCGTCCGCCCGAGCACCGTGGCAGCCGGTGGAGATCCGAGAGTGGACGGTGCCGTGGGAGAGCAGCCGACCCCGCGATCCCTACGTGGCGCCGGATAGCCGGATCTGGTTCGTCGGGCAGCGATCGGACTACGTGGCCGTGCTCGATCCGGAGAACGACGAGTTTCGCCGCTACGAGCTCGAGTCGGGCACGGGCCCCCACAACCTCATCGTGGGCGAGGACGGCGCGGTGTGGTACGCGGGGAACCTCTCCAGCCACATCGGCCGGTTGGACCCGGCGACGGGCGAGATCGTCCGCTACCCGATGCCGAACCCGGAGGCACGCGACCCCCACACGCTGGCTTTCGATGGTCAGGGAGGGATCTGGTTCACCGTACAGGGGGGGAACTTTGTCGGCCACCTCGACACAGTCTCCGGCGACGTGCGCCTGGTGGCCGTTCCCACCTCGCGGGCGCGGCCGTACGGTATCGTGGTCGACGAGTGGGACCGCCCGTGGGTGGCCCTCTTCGGGACCCACAAGCTCGCCACCGTGAACCCGCTGAGCTTCGCCCTCCGCGAGATCCCCCTGCCGCGCGAACGGGCTCGACCGCGGCGAATCGCCCGTACCTCCGATGGCGCGGTGTGGTACGTGGACTTCGCGGAGGGATACCTGGGGCGCTACGATCCGGTGGGCGGGACGTTTCGCGAGTGGCCGACACCGGCCGGCAAGGAGTCCCGGCCGTACGCGCTGGCCGCCGACGACCACGACCGGCTGTGGTTTGTGGAGACGGGTCCCCGACCGAACCGCTTCGTGGGCTTCGATCCCGTGTCGGAGGAGTTTTTCAGCCTCACGGAGATCGCCAGCGGGGGAGGGAGCGTGCGCCACATGGTGTTCGACCCCCACCGCCGGACGATCTGGTTCGGCACGGACACGAACACGGTGGGGCGAGCCTCCATCCCGTAGCCCACGTCGGGGGAGTCCATGGGGGCTTCGCGGATAGCACGCCCCCGGCGCGGCGTACGGGCCGGCCACGGGAGGGGGAAGGAGGGGCTCCCACGGCTTGTGGAGGACGCCTTGCGGGTGCGATATTAATCAACAGATAACGATTATCATTCCTGACTAGGAGAGCGCCATGGCAAGCTCCAAGGTCGAGACGGCCCTCAACGAGCAGATCAATCGCGAGCTGTACGCGGCGTACCTGTACCTCTCCATGATGAACCACTTCGAGGGCGAGAGCCTGTCGGGCTTCGCTCACTGGATGCGCCTCCAGAGCCGGGAGGAGGTGGGTCACGCGATGAAGATCGTGGCGTTTCTCCACGATCGGGGGGGACGTGTGGAGCTGCAGGCGATCAGCAAGCCGCCGGCCAGCTTTGATTCGCCGTTGGCCGTGATGCGGACGGCGCTGGAGCACGAGCGGCAGGTGACCGCGGAGATCGAGGGGCTCTACGAGCTGGCTCTGAAGGAGAGGGACTTCCCGGCCCAGGTCCTCCTCCAGTGGTTCGTGA
Organism: Gemmatimonadota bacterium; assembly: GCA_046757485.1. Classification (GTDB taxonomy): domain Bacteria; phylum Gemmatimonadota; class Gemmatimonadetes; order Palauibacterales; family Palauibacteraceae; genus JBHHYJ01. Next base: position 384 of record JBHHYJ010000120.1, on the reverse strand, counting down.
CGGAGCAGGTGGAGGAAGAGAAGAGCGCCTCCGATATCGTCGATCGCCTCGAGATCGGCGGCGACTCCGGGAGCGCGCTGCTGGTCATGGATGAGCGTCTCGGGGCTCGCAGCCCGGCGTAGAAGCCGCTGGCGAACCACGGTGGGCCGCGAAGGCCCGCTCGGCGCCGCGGCTCACGCGGGCCAGCCCCTCCGGTGAGCGGGGCCCGCCGGTGGCGGCTTCCCGGGGCGGGCGGGTGGGCGGCCCTCGCCCTGTGCCTCGCGGCTCTCGGCTCACCTCAGCGGGCGACGCTCGAGGCCGTCCCCGGCCGGCCGGCGGGATCGGGCGGCGAGTCCCTGTGTGAGGCTCCGGCGGCGGAGGCCGCGGTAGAGGTGGAGCCGGCAC
>JBHHYJ010000119.1:0-4593 GCA_046757485.1 Gemmatimonadota bacterium | reverse complement strand
GGTCCGGAGGTGCATCCGGGGCCCGGTTCGGAGGCGCATCCCGGGCCCGGTCCGGGGCCCTGTCCCGGGCCTCGTCTCGACCGGAAGGCTCGGAACTCCTCTTACTCCGGCGTGCCAAGGAGGTCGTGCTTCACGGGTCGGCGACGATGGAAAAAATGGGTGGTTTTCCCCTAGCGCGCCGCGATCGCGATCGTGGCCGCCGCCGTGGCGAGCGAGGTGAGGACGGCCACGAGCTGGGAGGTGTTGATCCCGCCCCCCTCCCGGGGGGGCTTGACCGGCACGGTGATCACGCTCCCCGGGTCCGGGTCGGCGACCTGCCCGCCCAGGAAGAGGAAGTTTCCCCCCTTGATCTGGACGTCCCCGCTGGCGTACCGCACCCGGGTGCGGCTCCGGAAAGCGCCCTTCGAGTAGCCTCCCGCCCGCTCGATGTAGTAGCCGAGGCCCGCCCCCTTCCGGTACAGGATCTGCGCCGGCGCCTCCACCGCCCCCTGCACGGTCACGGTGGCCACGTAGCGGGGGACGAAGAGCGAGTCGTTCGGCTCGATGAGCACGTTCTGGGGGCCGTCGGGGTGCCGCCGGGCCTCGACGAAGTCCACCCCGACCCGGGCGCGGCCGACGCGGGAGACCCCCGCCTGCCCCGAGGCGATCGCGGCCGCGCTCAGCGTGTCCGTCCCCGCCCCCGCCGCGGTCCCGGGCCCGCCCACCGCCCGCCAGAGCTGGAGCCCCTCGGGGTACGCGTCCGTGGTCAGGCCCCCCGCCCGCCGGACGAGGTCGGTGAGCCGTTCGCGCCGGGTCTCGAGCGAGTAGGGGCCGGGAAGCATCACCTCCCCCGTCACGACCACGCTCCGCTGGGGAGCGAAGCCGGGGGCCCGCCGGAGGAAGACGGCGTCCAGGTTGCGGAGGGCGAACTCGTTCCGGGGGTCGGGCGCCGCCGCGGGGCGGCCCGGGGCGCCGGGCGGGCCGTCATCCCCCGCCCCCGAGGCCCGCTCCTCGCCGGCCGTCGAGAAGACGTAGCTCGAGTCGAGCGGCACCCGGAAGCGGCGGGTGAGGGTGTCCGTCCGCTCCTGCGAGATCAGCAGGCGGGCCACCTCCGCGTGGCCCAGGAAGGCGCCCGTTCGGAGGCCCCCGGCCCGGAGGACGAGGTCCCGGAGCGTCATCCCGTCCGCGTACGGGTAGACGCCGGGCCGCCGGACCCAGCCCCCGATGGAGACGACCCGCCCCTCCCTCAGCTCCCGCTTGGCGAAGATGAAGACCTGGTCCATCCCCCGGAGCTCGGGGTTCTCGAGCGGCGTGCCGTCGGACCCGATCGCGAGCCCCACCTGGATCATCCGCCGGGTGAACTCCTCCTCCTCCAGCCGCTGGATCTGGGCCCGGCCCTCGTAGGCGTCCGGCAACAGCCCGCCCGCCCGCCCGATCACGTCCCACAGCCGGGTGCCCGGCTCGACGGCGTACGTGCCCGGGCGCCACACCCCGCCGCTCACGGTGACCTCGTTCCGGGTCTCGGCCAGCACGGCGAAGATCGAGATCCGGTCCCCGTCCCGGAGCTCGACGGCGGAGCCCTCCGCCACGCTGCCGAGCGAGACGTCCAGGATCGCCCGGTCGAAGCCCGGCTGGCGCTCCGCGGGCGGGAGGATGCGGGAGATCTGCACCCGCCGGAGGTCCGCCTGCGGCTGGAGCCCCCCGGCGAAGCGGATCGCGTCGGCCAGCGTCTCCCCCTCCCCAAGCTCGTAGAGGCCCCGCCGCAGGACCGCCCCGTCCACCGCCACCCGGCGCTCCGCGGTGGGGACGAAGACGATGTCCCCCTGCTCGAGCCGCACGTCCCGGCTCGCGTCCCCCCGGAGCAGGTAGTCGTACAGATCGATGCGGGAGAGGGTGCGGCCCCCGCGGTTCACCACCACCTCCCGGAAGGAGCCGTTCACCCCCGGGCCGCCCGCCCAGTAGAGGGCGGTGAGCGCGGTGGCCAGGCTGCTCACCTGGTAGGCGGCGGGCTCCTCCACCTCCCCCAGCACGTACACCTGGTTCGTGCGCAGCTCGCCGATCGAGACGTTGAAGAAGGTCGTCGCGTCGCGACCCCGCCGGATCCCGGAGTAGACCTGCGAGAGGCGCTGGAAGAGCGCCTCCTCCAGCTCCGCCAGGGTGAGCCCGTTCACCAGCACCCGGCCCACGTCGGGGATCACGATCCACCCCTCCCGGGAGACGGTGAGGTCGTACGCCTGCTCCACCCCCCCGGTGAGGACGAGGATGACCTCGTCGCCCGGGCCGAGGCGGTAGTCCGGGGGCACGGGGCCCGCCGTGACGGGCTGGAACTGGGAGGTCGCCCGCCGGAAGAGCTCCCGGCCGAAGATCGGGAGCCCGCCGGGCGCCTCCTGGGGCCGGGCGGCGGGCGCCGGGGGCGGCCGCTCGGCGGGGATCCGCCCCAGACGCGGCTCTCCGGCCCCCACCTCCGTCGCGGTCAGGACCTGGACGAGCGGCATCGGGTCCGTGCCCTCGGGGACGGCGGCCGACGCCCCGGCCAGGATCGCCAGGTACGGGTCGGCGGCCGTGCGCTCGAAGCCCGCTCCCTCCAGGCGGTCCCGGATCTGCTCCGGGGTGAGGCCCGACTCCCGGATGCGGCGCAGGATCTCCGCGTCGGTGATCGGGCGGCCCAGCGCCCGCTCGGCCTGGCGGCGGAGGGTCTCGGTCTGCTGGGCGGCGAGGGGGGTGGCGGCAGCGAGGAGCAGAAGCCCGAGGGCCAGGACGACGAGGGCGAGAGCTCCACAGAGCCGCGCCACGGGGCGGAGGGACGTGCGTCGCCCGCTCATCGTCCCTCCGAGTCCGGTGCGTAGAAGTCCTCCAGCGTCCACAGGTAGACCGCCTCCCGGCTCGGCCTGGCGGCCGACACGAAAGCCTCGGAGAATCCTCCAGCCGCCACATAGAGCAGGGGGGATTCCCCCTCCCGGGCCCGATGCGCCCAGCCGACCCCGGCGGCGGCCAGGCGTTCGATCTTCGCCAGATGGTCGAAATGGACGCGGACGTCGAGGGGGGAGCGGCTCCACTTGACCTCGCCCGTCAGCACGCGACCGTCCGCCAGGCGAACCGCGATGTCCACTTCGAGCGGGGCACCTTCCCGATCCAGCCCTTCCCAGCGGCTCCATTCCTCCACGAGTGGCAGGCCACGGGGTTCCCGCAACCTCCGGTAGGCCTGTTGGACCATCGATTCAAAGACGTGACCCATATAGGTATCGAGGCGTCCCTCCAGGAGCTCCGTCCAGACCGACCGCGGATCGTGAATCTCCAGCATGCTCTCCCTCGGGGCCACCATCTCGTAGTAGAAACGGAAGGCCGGGTCCTCGACGCCGTAACGATACAGCTCCGTTCGCTTCGCCCCAAGGTTCCGGCGCTTCGCCACGTACCCCAGCGACACCAGACGCTCGACCATGCGGCGAAGTGAGGTGTCGTTCGGAAGGCCCGCACGACCGGCGATCTCGTTGAGCGCCGTTCGCCCCGCCCCCACGGCTGCCAGGATCGCCCGGTACTTCGGGATCTCCCGAAGCCCCTGCTCCTGGAGAATGGCGGTCTCGACCTGTCCCCGGACTTCCCCGCGCGGTGAAAGCATGAGTTGCGCGATGTTCTCCGCCAGGGGGCGGCCGACGTCCACCGCGGCCAGGTAGTGGGGCACACCCCCGAAGACGCCGTAGGCACACGCCCGGGTTCGAAGGTCCCGGTACGGCACCATCCGCCCCGCGTCCCGGTAGTCGAACGGATCCAGGCGAGCCTTCCACGCCAACCGGCCGTGAAGCGGCGCGCCACCGGCGTCGAGGGCTTCCAGAGTCCGGGTCGACGAGCCCGAGATCACGAACAGGAGCGAACGATCCGGTCTCCGCGTCTCCCAGGCCGCATTGAGCTCCGAGGTGACAACGACCAGATCCTCCAGATCTTTGCCGAGATACTGGAACTCATCGATCACGAGGACCACCGGATCGGGCGCTCGCAGATTCAGGAGCATCCCGAAAGCCGTGCGCCAGGTCGGATAGTCCTCGGGTCTCAGCTCGCTGTTCGACCAGCGCGCGGCTTCCCGGATCAGGTGGCGGCGGTTCTGCTCCGGTGTGGTCACGGACGCGGTGAAGTAGAAGACCCTCCTCCGGTCCCAGAGGTTCGAAAGAAGGTAGGTCTTGCCGATGCGGCGGCGGCCGTAGACCAGCGCCAGTCGCGGCACGCCGCTGTCGGCAAGCTCCCGGAGCCGGGCCCCTTCGGCTTCTCTGTCGACGATCTCCAGCATGGGAGGGCCTTTCTCCCGAAAGCTCTCGGTCACGAGGGTCAGGGGTTACACACATTTGTGTGTATACACACACGTGTGTATAGGTACACGAGGGCACCAACGCAACCCTCCCGGCATCCTCATCCAGCGTCACTCGCTCCCCCCGGCGCGCGAGGGAGGTGGGCCCTCGGGATGCGCCGTCTCGGAAAGAGGATCCTCCGCTCTCCCACTCCGGCGGCTGAGGACCCGGCGAAGGCCCTTGCCCAGACGCCTGAGGTCGTTGCGAAGCTCCGAGCGGAGGGCGGCGAACTCCCGGTAGTCCTCTCCCCCCTCCCGGCGGGCCCGGTCCGCGAACT
>JBHHYJ010000118.1:0-4739 GCA_046757485.1 Gemmatimonadota bacterium | reverse complement strand
ACCAGGGCGAGGGTGAGGGCCAGTCGCTTGTGGTGCCGTGTCGCGGGGCCTCGAGCTCCGGCGGCCGGTGTGCTTTCCATCACGCGAGCCGATTCGTCGCGTCGCGAACTCTGATGCCCGTTTCCGGCGGATCCTCTCGCGAAGGGTCGTGCGCATCCACGCGGCTCACTCCTCTGGCGGCGCGATCGCCCGGTCGCCTCGCTCCCCCGTCCGGATCCGGACCGCGTCCGCCACCTCGCTCACGAAGATCTTCCCGTCCCCGCGTGTCCCCGTCCGGGCCTTTTCGACGATCGTCGCCACCACCTCCTCCACCTGGTCGTCGGCGACCACGATCTCGAGCTTCACGCGCTCCACCAGCCTGGTCGCCTCCTCCCCCCTCACGTGGCCGAAGCCGGTCACGTCGGTGACCGTGAGCCCCGGCGTGTGGGGACGCGCCTCCAGCGCGTCCACCACGGCGTCCACCATGTGCGGCCTCAGGTACGCCTTGATCTCCTTCATCCGTCTTCCTCCCTTGCGCGGACAGGGTCGCGGGGCGACGGACGCGCTCGCCCCCGTCGGGAGAGCCCGCGGTGACCCCGACGGCATGTCAGACCTCCACCTCCTCCTCCGCTGGCTCCGCGAACCAGCGGTAGACGGACGGCAGCACGACGAGGGTGAGCAGCGTCGAAGTGAGCAGCCCGCCCACCACCACGGCGGCCAGGGGCCGCTGCACCTCGGACCCGATGTCGCGGGAGAGGAGGAGGGGCACGAGGCCCAGGATTGCGACGGACGCGGTCATGAGCACGGGCCTCAGGCGTCGCTCGGCCCCCGTCCGCACCGCCTCCATCATCTCCATTCCCCTGGCCCTGAGCTGGTTGATGTAGGAGACGAGGACGACCCCGTTCAGCACCGCGACCCCGAACACGGCGATGAACCCCACCGCCGCCGGCACCGACAGGTACATGCCCGTCACGAACAGGGCCACGATCCCGCCGATCACGGCGAACGGGACGTTCAGGAAGATGAGGCCGGCGTAACGGAGACTCCCGTAGGTCGAGAACAGCATGAGGAAGATGAGGCCGAGGGTGATCGGGACGACCACGTAGAGCCGCCGCATGGCCCGCTCCTGGTTCTCGAACTGGCCCCCGTACTCGACGAAGTATCCGGGGGGGAGCTCCACCTCCGCGGCGATCCGACCCTGGATCTCCTGCACCACCGAGCCCATGTCCCGGCCCCGCACGTTGAGCTGCACGTACGTCCGCCGGCTCGCCCGGTTGCGGGACACCTCCTTGGGGCCCACGAATACCTCCACGTCCGCCACCCGGGCGAGCGGAACCAGGGCGCCGCCGGCCGTCCGCACGGGGAGCTGGCGGACCTGCTCGATCTGGGAGCGGTCCCCCTCGGCGAGGCGGACGAAGACGTCGAAGCGGCGGATTCCCTCGAACACCTGCCCCGCCACCGAGCCGCCGATCCCGGTCTCCACCGTCTCCAGGAGGTCGTTCACGCCGACCCCGAGGCGGGCCAGCTCCTCCCGGCGCGGCCGGACGAGGATCTGCGGCTTCCCCTCCTGCTGGAGCGCCCGCACGTCCACGGCGCCGGGGACCGTCCGCGCGATCGCCTCGATCTCCGCCGCCTTCCGGGCCAGCACTTCGAGGTCCTCCCCGTACAGGCTGACGACGACCTCGGAGCGGACGCCGCTGATCAGCTCGTCCGTCCGGAGCTGGATCGGCTGGGAGAAGTTGAACGCCAGTCCGGGCACGTCCTCGCCCACGCGCTCGGCCATCGCCGACTGGAGCTCCTCGTAGCCCAGCCCGCTCTCCCACCCCTCCAGCGGCTTCAGCGTGGTGACGGCCTCCAGCGTGTTCACCGGCTCGGGGTCCCCGCCCACCTCCGCGCGCCCGGCCCGGATGTAGACCCCCGTCACCTCCGGGAACTGCTCGAGGCTCTCGGTCAGCCGCCGGCCGTACTCCACCGTTGTGGGGAGGTTGGCTCCGGGGGGGAGGACCGCCCGGACCACGAACGTCCCCTCCCGCAGCGTGGGCACGAACTCGCTCCCCAGGAACGGGAAGAGGATGAGGCTCAGAGCGAGCGCGCCCACGGCGCCGGCCAGCACCCGCCCCGGCCGGGCGACGCACCAGTCGAGCGCCGGACGGTAGCGGCGCTTCAGCCAGCGGACGAGGCGGGGCTCAGCGTGCTTCCCTCCGGGCCGGAGCGCGAGGCTCGAGACCACCGGGACGAAGGTGAGGGCGAGCAGCAGCGCCCCCAGGAGGGCGAAGGAGATCGTGTACGCCATCGGGGAGAACATCTTCCCCTCCACCCCCTGGAGGGTGAACAGGGGGAGGAAGACGATGATGATGATCCCGATCGCGAACACGACGGGGCGACCCACCTCTCGGGTCGCCTCGCCCACCAGCCGTCGCATCGAGATCCCCTCGGTCTCCTCCTGCTCGAGGAAGCGGTAGATGTTCTCCACCACCACGACGGCCCCGTCCACCATCATGCCGATCCCGATCGCGAGACCCCCCAGGCTCATCAGGTTGGCCGAGAGGCCCGCGAGCTTCATCCCGATGAACGCGACGAGCGCGGAGAGCGGGAGCACGCTGATCACGATCAGCGTGGAGCGCACGTTCCCCAGGAAGAGGTAGAGGAAGAGCAGGACCAGGATGGCGCCCTCGAGCAGGGCGCTCTCCACGGTCCCCACGGCCTTCTCGACCAGCGTGTCCTGCGAGTAGTAGGGGACCAGCTCCATCCCTTCGGGAAGCGCGCGGTTGATCTCCTCGACCCTCGCCTCGACGCGCTCCAGGAGGTCCTGCGTGTTCTCGTAGATGAGCTTGAGCACGTACCCGCCCACGGCCTCCTCGCCGTTCGAGAGGAGGGCGCCCCGGCGGATCTCGGGCCCGAAGGCGACCTCAGCCACGTCCTCCACGTAGACCGGCGTCCCCTCGTGTGCGGCGACGATCACGTTGCGGATGTCCTGGAGGCCCGCCTCGCCCGGCCGGAACCAGCCGTAGCCCCGGATCAGGTACTCTTCGCCCCCGCGCTCGAGGAAGGAGGCGCCGACGTTCCGGTTGTCGGCGGCGAGAGCCCGCTCCACGTCCTCGACGGTAAGGCCGCGGGCGAGGAGCGCGTCCATGTTCAACTGGACCTGGAACTGGCGGACGAACCCCCCGATCGAGAGCACCTCGGTGACGCCGGGGACGGTTCGCAGCATCGGCTTGACGATCCAGTCCTGCGCGGTCCTCAGGTCCATGGGCGAGTGGCCGGCGCTCCCGCCATCCCCGGCCCCCGGCGCCGAGCCGCTCGTCCCCTCGCGGTTCCGGAGCTCGTACATCATCACGGTCCCGAGCCCCGTGGTGATCGGCCCGAGCTGGGGAGTCCCCAGCGTCTCCGGAATCTCCTCCCGGGCCTCCTGGAGACGCTCGAGCACGAGCCGCCGGGCGAAGTAGATGTCCGTCCCGTCCTCGAAGTAGATGTCGACCCGGGAGAGGCCGAAGATCGAGGTGCTCTGCACGCGCTCCAGGCCCGGGAGGCCGTACATGGAGATTTCGATCGGGTAGCTGATCTGGGTCTCCACGTCGACCGGGGAGAGGCCGGGGCTGGACGTGAACACCTGGACCAGGGCCGGGGTCACGTCGGGGAAGGAGTCGACCGGGACCTCCCGGAAGGACCAGTACCCCACCCCCGCCAGCGCCGCGACCGCGAACAGGACGAAGCCCCGCTTCTCGAGGGCGCGCTCGATGAGACGGTCGATCATGGTCGGCCTCCGAGCCCCGCGTGGAGAGGCCGTGGGCCTCTGGCGCCGCGTCCGCCGGCCATCAGTGGTGCTCCGCCTCGCGGCCCTCCGCCGTGGCGGCGGAGAGCAGCTCGAACGCGCCCGCCACCACGGCGGAGTCCCCCGGCGCCGTCCCCTCCACGATCTCGACCGTCCCGTCGAACTCCTCCCCCAGCCGGACGGAGACGGGGCGGAAGCTCCCCGGCTCCCCGGCGGGGACGAAGAGGACCCGGCGTCCGTCGAGCGTCTGGACGGCGTCCACCGGGACCAGGGCGCGAGCCTCCTGCCCCTCCACCTGGATCGCCGCCGTCCCGAACATGCCCGCCCGAAGCAGTCCGCCCCGATTCTCTGCCACGGCCCGCACCCGCACCGTCCGGGTCTCCGGGTCGAGCTCGTAGGAGATCCAGTCGGTCACGGCCTCGAACGTCTCGCCGGGAAGGCTCCGCACCGTGAACCGGACGGGTTGCCCCGTCTCGAGCAGCGGGAGGTCGCGCTCGAAGGCGTCGATCATGAGCCACAGCCGGTCCAGCCGAGCCACGTGGACGGGCGCGGCGTCCGGCTCGACGGTCTGGCCCGGGGAGAGGTCGCGCCGTTGGACGGTTCCGCCCACGGGGCTCAGGAGCCGGAAGAACGAGAGCGGCTCCTCCCCGCCCGCCTCGATCGCGTCGATCCGCTCCCGGGGGAGCCCGTAGAGGCGGAGGGTCTCGCGGCTCGCCTCGAGCTCCGCCTCCGCCTCGCGGAAAAGGGCCCGGGCCTCCAGGAGCTCCGCCTCGCTGGAGATGCTGTCCCGGAAGAGCCGCTCCTCCCGCTCGTAGGTGGCGCGGCGCGTGGCGAGCCGCGCGGCCGCGGTGAGGTAGGCCGCCTTCGCCGTGCCCAGCTCCACGCTGCTCAGCCCGGCGAGCGGGGTGCCCTCCCGCACGACGTCCCCGAGGTCGACCAGCACCCGCTCGACCTTGGCGCGGATCCGAGGGCCGACGAGGGCGACGCG
>JBHHYJ010000117.1:0-4766 GCA_046757485.1 Gemmatimonadota bacterium | reverse complement strand
ACGCCGGAAGCCCGGGGAATCCCTGCAGCCAATACGTCAGCCCGTGCACCGAGGCCTGGTCCAGAATTCTTTCCCACTCTCCAGCAGTCGAATTGGGCACCGGTCTACCCAGGCCATCTGCGAGGAAGGCAGCCAGGACGGGATGGATAGGTGAAGCTCTCATACTGCCAGGTCCTGGAGGATTGACTCGCGAACCTGCGAGATCCGACCAAGATCGCGCGGATACGAGAGGGACTTCACGGGGATTCGTGCGGCGAGTCTGGCAGCCAGTTCGAACTGCCGCTGCAGCCGGTCGGACTCGACGATAAGGAGGTTGAAGGTAGCGCGGGTGAGCTCGATGAAAGTAGCTCGCTTCGTGAAACGGCGTATCGAGGGGCTCGACCGATGTCCAGAGCGTCTGGGGCGCCGCAAGACATAAATCGCCTCCAGAGGTGCGGGTTTATGGGCGGCCTGGTCAGCACCGAGTGGAATGATCAACTTCCGGGTCGCCGGGTTCATGGGAACAGCACCAGGATGCCTATCAAGGAGAGTTTGCCCGACCTCCGGAAAGAGCTTGATCCTGGGCGGCCCAGGCTGCGCGAGAAACCGCTCCTCCTGCTCCCAGAGAACGAGCAGGTCGTCTGTCAGTAGGCGGTGACCCCCCTGGACGAAGGCGGCGGCCAGGCTCGACTTTCCGGCGCCGCAGTCACCCACGAAGGCGACGGCTCGACCCCCCACTACCACCGCGGTGGCGTGGAGCGGCTCGATCCCCTGCCGCACGAGCGCGAAGGAAAGTACCTGGCTCAAGAGGTAGCTCTGAAACGCCTCAGGGTTGCCCCCATTCAGCGACCGCCAGGCGATTTTGCGCCCATCGCCAGAGACCACGAACTCGTAGAGGTCCGACCACCGGAGGTAGCTCGCTCCTCTTGACAGCGGCGCGTACTGGAACCACCGGGACTCGTCCTGGCCCAAACCGGCCTCAAGACGCGCTCGAGAAAAGAGCACTCCTGGACCTTCGGCGAACACAACGTCCGCGTCCGTAGCTCCCTCCTCCAGGCACGGCAACGCGATCGGGCTCGCTATCGCCAGCCCATAGGCCCTGTACGAGCGACGGGGGACCACCGTCGTTACCCAGCCCCCACGTTTCTGGTCTTAGGCCCCTGCACGCTACCCCCCTCGTCCTTCTTCTTTGTGCCTCCCCGGGTGAGGGTCCGGAAATCGCCATAGCGACACAGACGTGGAGTCTTGTACTGCTTTCTCTTGTCCAAGCCTTTTGAATTCTTAGCCATGCTAGTTTCCTCCCCAGAACCGCGCTAGCCAGCGGTCCGTTGTGATCAGATACCAAAGATCCTTGCTGAGATCCGTCCTACCGGCGAGGTATCTCGCCACCAATCGTTCAACCTCCTTTCGCCTCACGTAACGGTCCATCCTGCCCGAGACATCCCGCAGTGGCTCGGGTGGGTCCTTGCGACAGAGGGCTGCAAGCGCCCGCTCAGATGAGCCCGACCAGTCGCCCTTTCCCCGTCGGAGTCTTACCGATTCCGGCATCAGCTCGGCCAGGCCGTGCCGCAGCAAAGCCTTGCGCTCGCCGTTGCGCGTCCTCTGGTGCCATGGAATAGACAGCACATACTCCACAAGCCGGCTGTCGAGGAAGGGGTAGCGGACATCCATCCCGAAGTAAGCGGTGCTACGTTCGTCCACTTCAAGCTTAAGGACATGGTAGGCATTCGTCAGCTCGTGATGGGCATCGGCCTGCAGGTGGGACGGAAAGCGCACCAACTGTCGCGGCTCGCGAATCCGCTCTCTCAGATTGAGATTATCGGCAGTAGCCCGGTTGATCCAGGGCGGAGGAACGCCCCGGGTGATCCGCTTTCCCCAGAACTTCGCCCAGCGCGGAAGGAGCATGATCAACGCCATCTCAGCGAAGGACCTGGCTCCGCCGCCGTACCAACTGGCAAATGCGCGGGTCTCCATCGTGAAACGCACCAGCCGGAGCCGTCCCAGAAGGTCAGCGAGGTAGCCCACCTCGTCGATGAGCTGGTCGCCACCAACCCCAGTAAGTACCACATGGCACCCGCGGGAAAGCATCGCCGCCGTGAGGCCCTCACCGCTCTCGCCTCCTGCCGATACGATCGGGCTTTCCACCTGCCAGACGGCTTCATCCAGGCCGGTCAGTGGTTCTCGATTCTCTGAGTAGACATGATGGAGCGGGGTTGCCGTATCGTCCGCCACCTCCTGGGCGAAGTGACGCTCGTCGCTTTCGGGGAGGTCGGTAAAAGTGGTAAATGCCTCGATGGCTGGACACAGAAGATGACTCTCAAATCCAGCACGCCTGGCCGCCACGAGCATCCCTGATGAGTCGAGGCCGCCGGAAAGAAACAGGCCCACGGGATGCTCGCTGCGGAGCCGACACCTGACGGCCTCAAAGAAGAGCTCCCGGAATTTCTCAACGTACTCCTCACACCTGCGGTACCGGGTCTCACGTGTCGGTTCGATCGCCCAATAGCGTGTGACCTGAGTCCCGCCGTTGTGCGCTTCGAGGATGTGGCCCGGCGGCAGCCGCTCAATACCGCGAAAAAGTGTGCGACCATGATCGCGCTCGCGGAATTCTCGTAGCAAGAAGGCCAGCACCATCTCATCGTCCGGCTCCGGCATCTGCGACAGCGCGGCGAGAATCGGCCGTACTTCCGAGCCGAAAAGCAGCGTGGTGCCCTCCCAGGCATAATGCACCGGCTTGAGTCCCAGTCGATCGCGCGCACAGAGCAGGGTTCGCGACCGGCCATCCCAGAGGGCGAAGGCGAAGTCGCCGAATAGCTTGGGTACTGCCTGGCGGCCCCAGCACATAAAGGCCGCGAGCACGAGATCCGGGTCAGTTCTTTTCCCCAGGCACGCGCCCTCCACCTCGAGGTCTCGGCAGAGTTCGGCGCGATTGTCGAGCCGGCCATCCCAGACGAGCCGACAATCGCTCGCCTCGTCCGAGACAGGCTGATGCTCGTCGAGGGACTCGGGCGTCGTGAAGAGCAGCCGATGGGCGAGGCCGATCGGACCGCTGACCCAGACTCCGCTTCGGTCACGCCCCCGGTGGGCAATCGCACGGGACATGCGGTCAAGGACAGCAGGCTCGACGTGACGCCCGTCGGTGTGGAGCAAGCCAACAAAGCCGCTCATTCCTCACCCCCATATCGCTGCAGCCAGCTCTCGAGCCTGGTGAATTCCCATAGGCGGTTCCGGTACCGCTCGGCCCCCACCAAGTAGCGGTCACGGAGCCGCTCGGCCTGCCGCCGATCCACATACCGGAAGATGCGCGCGTTCTCATGAAAGAGCACCGCCTCGAGGCGCCCCGCGTCTCGCCGGACCCACTCGGCATAATCCACCGGTGGCACCGCATGTACGCCGGCTTCCGCTGGACGCAGTGGACTCGGGACGACGCCTTGCAGCGCTGACTGGAAAAACATCTTCCGAAACCCCCACTGGAACTTCACCGCAGGGGGAATAGAGAGAAGGAACTCAACCAGCCGACGGTCGAGGAAGGGGTGGCGAACCTCGAGGGAATAGGCCGCGGCGGCGGCGTCCATATGGTTGAGCCCGAGAGAAAATGCGGGCGAGGTTAGGTTACGGTAGGTTTGTTCCTGGTAGCGTGTGGGGAACCCTCGGGGTTGCTCGCAGCCTCTCCGCCGGGCGTGCCGGACCTGCCCTGCGAATGATCCATTCACCCAACGGGGAACGCGTCGGCCGCGCCCAATGCGCACCTGCGCCAGAAGGAATTTCAGGAGACCGCGCCAGAGATCGGCCCGGTACGTAGCTGCAAGCATCCTGAACTGGTTCAGGAAGTCCCCCAGCTGTCCCGCGTAGAGGAGGTCCTCAAGGTGGACAGATTCAGCAACTTCCATCTGCTCATCGGCGCCAAACCCAGTCAACAACGCACGGCAGCCGCGCGCCGCGGCCGCCGCCAGCGTCAGCGGCAGTGTGAGGAAACCGTCGTAGTGTGGGTGGGAGCCGTCGCTCAAGAGGATCTCGAACAGCGTGAGGGGCCGACCGTCCTTGTCCTCGGGCCGTATGCGGTTCACCTCCGTTCCGTACGCCTCCTCGAGCGCCCGAATCGCTTCCCACTCGTCGCTCTCGATGCCGACCAGCAGAAGCGTGAAGGCGACGACCGGCTGGACGGCGTGTTCGGTGCGGCGGAGTGTCTCTGCCATAGCAGTGACCGACGTCGAGTCGATTCCCCCGCTCAGAAGGATCGCGACCGGCGTAGCGCTCCGCAGGCGGCAGCGCACCGCCTCCCTGAAGAGTTCGCGGCAGCGTTCGAGGTAGTCCTCGTCGCGCGAGTACCGCACCTCGCATGCCGGATCTAGATCCCAGTAGCGCGAGACACGGAGCTCGGCCGCGTCAACAGACAAGAAGTGGGCAGCCGGGAGCTGCCGCACGCCTTTGAAGAAGGTCGCCTCGGGATCGTGAAACTGCCCCACCAGGAGATCGGCGATCATTGCTTCCTCGGGCTGCGGAGGCGGACCGGGGCCGTCGAGGAGCGCGGTTGGCTCCGAGGCGAAAGCGAATACGCGGCCGTTCCAGTGGTAGTAGAACGGCTTCACCCCCAGCGAATCGCGCGCGCAAAGCAGCCGTCGGCAGCGCTGGTCCCAGACCGCCACAGCGAAATCGCCGAGCAACCGTGTGAAGGCCGCCTGCCCCCACTTCCGGTAGGCGCCAAGGGCCAGCTCGGGGTCCGTTCGCGAGCCCAGCGGTATACGAGCGGCCTTGAGCGCTTGGATCAGTTCCTCTCGATTGTCGAG
>JBHHYJ010000116.1:0-4812 GCA_046757485.1 Gemmatimonadota bacterium | reverse complement strand
CGGCCCGCGTCCTCCCCTCCTCGGAATCCTCCCGGGCCAGGACCCAGAGCTGACGATACAGCCGCTCGCAGCGGGCCGACTGCACGAGCACGGGATCCTCCGACTCCATGAGGGCCAGGTACGCCAGGGCCTGGGCCTCCAGCTCTTTCCAATACCCCTTCCGATGGGCGAACTCGTGGGCCAGGACGTGGGGCTCGAAGACGCCCAGCTTGCGGAAGAGCGCGACGTCGCCGGTGAGCGGGTCGCATGCGCCGAGGGCGAACGGGAAGAGGAGCTGGGCCAGCATGAACTCCCGGACCTCGGAGCTCGTCTCGACCCGCTGGCCCGTGATGCGGGAGATGTACTCCGTGAGGTGGAGGTCCACGGCGACCGCCAGCTCCCGGCGCGGGATCGCCATCGGCGTGTAGTGGCGATTCAGCTCCCGGACCAGGTACTCGGCGTCACGCAGGCGGGCACCGCGGGGCATCGGGCGCTGCCGGCCGACCCCGGCCCCGTACTGGCGCCGGAAGTCGATCTTTCGGACCCCCTGCCGCTGCGCCCAGTCCAGGAAGGCGCTCCCCGCGTAGGCCCCGAGCGTCAGCGTTCCGAGGATGCGGCCGGGCAGGGTGGCGCGGAAGAGGAGGCGGGCCGCCACGGGCCCCACGACCATGAGGTCGGCGAGGGAGATCGGCAGGTAGCTCGCCACGTTCGGGATCCGGATCCTCTCCATCGAGACAAGATAGGGCCGCCGCGGGTCGAGCGCTCCGGGGGGACCTCGAGAGCGCTCGGCGGCGCCGGGATGGGAGTGGAGTCATCGGCGGGCGGCAGGAACCCCGTTGCGGTGGGCGACCGTAGAGGCGAAGGTCAGGGGGTCCCCGGCTCGTCGCGGCGTCCTGGATCTGCCCCCTCCGCGCCGGGAGGGCAGCAGGCAGCCGGGCTCGACCCCGATGCGATGTCCGAGAGCGTACGCTTGAAGCCCTGACGGAGGCTGGAGATGGAGGACTTGATCCCGATTCTGGGCATCGTTTTCGGTCTGGGCGTGCCGGTGACCGTGCTGGCGATCCGCTTCGTGATCCACCCCATGGTCCGGGACCTGATCGGTGCCGTCAAGGGACGTACGAGCGAGAGGGAGGAGGACCTCCAGCGCCGCCTGGGGCGGCTGGAAGAGGCGGTGCACGGCCAGGGCCAGGCGATCGACCGCCTGGTGGAGGCGGAGCTCTTCCGGCGCCGCCTGGAGTCCGGCCCCACCGACGCCCCGCCGGTGGTCGCCCGGGAGGCGTCCCGGCCGGAGTCCGGAAGCTAGAAGCCTGTTGAAGAGCCACGGCGGGTCGCGTTGCGAGCGCCGTGGGACCAGATCCAGGGCGCCGCCTCTTGCGTGCCGCGTCTCGGGGGGTTCCGTTGAAGTCTCGCGTGTCCCTCGGGCGTCCGCCCGGGCCAACGCCCATCACCCACTTCGTAGGAGGAACCTCATGGGCAAGGCAGTAACATCGTTCCTGGCCGCGGCGGCCCTCGTCCTCGCCGCCGCCCCCACGCTCGTGGCCCAGGACGGGCCCAGGTTCGTGCAGGTGGAGGAGTTCGACGTGTCGCCCGGAACGGCTCCCCAGTTCGAGGCGGCGATCGCGAAGGCGGTGGAGGCCGCCAACCAGGCGAGCCTGGCCGGCGAGTTCGGCTGGAGCACCTACCAGGACGGCAGCAAGTACCACATCGTGACCTGGCACCAGAGCATGGGGAACCTGGACGACGAGATGCTGTGGCAGCGGCAGTTCGTCGGCACGCCGGGCGAGGCCCTCCTCGGTGAGGCGTTCGCCATGTTCGCGGAGGTCCAGGCCAGCGGCAGCTCCCACATCGCCGAGGCGGTGCCGGAGTGGACGTACGAGCCGGAGAACGGTCTGGACGGCGACGATGCGGTCGGCGCCGTCGTCTTTCGGGACTGGGTGGAGTTCTCCCAGCAGGAGGCGTTCGACGCGAACACGAAGGAGCTCATCGCGCTGCTGGGCGAGATGGACTTTCCGTACCCCGTGTACGGCCATCGCGTCCGGGTCGGCGACATCGGCCAGTGCTACTTCGTCGTTCTCCACGACGGGCTCGACCACTTCTACGGCGACAAGAGCATCGAGAAGTTCATCGAGGCGGCCGGCGTGGGCGAGAAGTGGGGGACCGCCATGCAGGCCCGCGGCCCGATGATGCGGAGCACCGACAGCTTCAACGTCGCGTATCGGGAGGATCTGAGCTACCACCGATAGGAGCCCGGATCCCCCTCGGTCGCGGTCTCGGCCCGGCGGCAGCCGGGCCTCGAGCGGCGGGTGACCGGGAGCGGATGCGCAACGGCCGGTGCCTGGCGCGCCGGCCGTTCTTTTTCCGGGGACCCTCGCGGCCCCCTCCTTCGCCCGGGTATTATGTCGGCCGCGCCGCGGCTCCGGCGGGGGCGGGGATCGTCCGCGGTCGGGTGGTCCCGGGGCCGGGCGCGGTGGAGATCCGGGGTCCCACCGATCGCCTCACCGGTCGCCTCACCGGTCGGGCGGCGGACCGCCGGCTCATGCACGGCCTCGCAGAGGAGGAGTCACGCCATGTCGCAGCCCCGCCGTCGTCGCTTCGCTCGCCTTTCCCGCATCGCCTTCCCGCTCGCCCTCCTCGTCCCGGGTTCGGGGTGCCTCTCGGAGGGCGCAGAGGAGCGGGTCGCCGTCGAGATCGGTCCCCCGCCGGAGACGAAGGTGGAGGTCGTGGCCGACACGCTGGCCGGCACGGTGGTGGCGGATCCGTACCGGTGGCTCGAGGATCAGGAGGCCCCGGAGACCCGGGCCTGGATCGATGCGGAGAACGCGTACACGGACAGCGTCTTCGCCCAGCTCCCCGGTCGGGAGGAGCTCAGGGAGCTGGCCACCCGACTCCTGAAGCGAGACATCATGGGAACGCCCAGGGAGAAGGGGGGACGCTACTTCTTCAGCAAGCGCGGGGCGGACCAGGACCTGTTCGTCGTCTACTTCCGGGAGGGGCTGGACGGCGAAGACCAGGTGCTCCTCGATCCGCACCCGCTGAGCGAGGACCACACGACGAGCGTCGGCCTCCGGGACGTCTCCGAGGACGGCCGGCAGGTCGTGTACTCCGTGCGCCTGGGCGGGGTGGACGAGACGGAGCTCCGGGTGATGGACGTCGACTCGCGGGAGGACCTCGCCGACGTGTTCCCCACCGCCCGCTACGGCAGCGTCAGCTTCACTCCGGACGGCAAGGGGATCTACTACTCGAAGTTCGGCTCCGAGGAGCCCCGAATCTACTACCACCGGCTGGGCACCGACCCCTCGGCGGACCGCGAGGTCTTCGGCGAGGGGTACACGCGGCAGGACATCCCGGTGGCGTCCCTCTCCGACGACGGCCGCTGGATGCTGGTGACCGTGATCAAGGGCTCCTCCGGACCCACGAAGCTCTTCCTGAAGGACCTGGCGCATGACGGCCCGTTCGTCACGGTGATCGACGACGGCCAGTCCCGCTCCTTCGCCGGCTTCGCCGGGGAGCGGCTCGTCATCACCACCGACCTGGAGGCGCCCAACAAGCGGGTCATGGTGGCGGATCTCGAGCAGCCCTCGGTCGGCCGATGGAGGGAGCTGATCCCGGAGCGGGAAGATGTGGTGATCCAGGGGGTCTCTCCGGTGGGCGGGTACTACTTCGTCTCCTACCTCAAGGACGTCCAGCCGCGCCTCGCCCAGTACGATCCGAACGGCGAGCAGGTGCGAGAGATCGACTTCGGCACCCTCGGCTCCGTGAGCGGGGCGAGCGGGGAGTGGGGCAAGAAGGAGGCGTTCATCGGTTTCTCCTCCTTCCACGTGCCCCCCACGAGCTACCGGCTGAACGTCGAGACCGGCGAGCGCGACGTGTGGTTCCGGTCCGAGATCCCGATCGACACGGAATCGATCGAGGTGAAGCAGGTGTGGTACGAGTCCAAGGACGGCACACGGGTCCCGATGTTCCTGGTTCACCAGAAAGGCCTCGATCCGAACGGAGACCATCCCACCTACCTGACCGGGTACGGAGGCTTCAACATCAGCCGCACGCCCGGCTTCTCCAGCACCGCCGCCGCCTGGGTGCAGATGGGTGGCGTGTACGCCCTCCCGAACCTCAGGGGCGGCGGGGAGTTCGGGGAGGAGTGGCACCGGGCCGGCATGTTGGAGAACAAGCAGAACGTGTTCGACGACTTCATCGCGGCCGCCGAGTGGCTCGTGGACAACGGCTACACGAGGCCGGAGCGGCTGGCGATCGCCGGCGGCTCCAACGGGGGACTGCTGGTCGGGGCCGCCATGACCCAGCGCCCGGACCTCTTCGGCGCCGTCGTGTGCTCGTATCCGCTCCTGGACATGGTGCGGTACCACAAGTTCCTCGTGGCCCGCTTCTGGGTGCCGGAGTACGGATCGAGCGAGGACCCCGCGCAGCTCGAGTACATCCTGGCCTACTCTCCGTACCAGAACGTGGAGCCGGGGACGGAGTACCCGGCGACCCTGTTCGTGAGCGGGGACGGGGACACGCGCGTCGCGCCGCTCCACGCCCGGAAGATGGCCGCCCTCGTGCAGGCGGCGAACGGGGGGGAGAACCCGATCCTGCTTCGCTACTTCACCAAGGCGGGCCACTCCGGCGGGCAACCGGTGAGCGAGCAGATCGACCAGATGGTGGACGTCTTCAGCTTCCTCCGCTGGCAGGTGGGGGATCGGTAGAAGCCTGTTGAAGAACCAGGCTGGGTCGCGCGCACCGGCGATCCCGGCGAAGGGGGTTCCCATCGGACCTCCGTTTCGCTTTCTTTGGGGGAGCCATCTTGGGGCTGCGGGCCGCGGCGTTCGCCCGGCCCGG
>JBHHYJ010000115.1:0-4864 GCA_046757485.1 Gemmatimonadota bacterium | reverse complement strand
AGATAACCTCCGGGCTGCCCGTTGACCATCCTACTTATGGTACACTACACTAGGTACCGAAGATGAAGCCGAACACGGCAAAGACCCCGAAGCCACCGACTGCGGTGAGGAGTCCGTAGCCGACGATGGAGCTGACGGTCTTTCGCACGGGGGGCATCGTGCGCTCGAGACGGACGGCCAGCGCGTGCACCGCGATACCGTGGAGCGCCAGGATGACGGTGAAGAGTCCGATCCCCAGCACGGGCGCGATCGCCAGCTCACCGAGCCCGGAGGGTCGGAGGAGCGCAATACCCACGAGGGTCGGGAAGTAGAGCGCGCCGAAGAGTGGAGCGCGCCATTTTCCGGCAGTCAGATGCTGCCCGGCCAGTACGTAGGCGAGCGAGAACGGCATGGAGACGGCGGCGACCCCGAGCATGGCGGCCAACGTCCCGCCGATCGAGAAACCGGGCTGGGCGCCCGAGGCCAAGGCGATGATCCGCATGGCAACGCGGCCGCCGATCCCCGCGACCAGGACTCCCGCGATGACACCCGCGAGGGCGGCGACCCCGATGCGACGGACGATGTTCATTCTTACCTCCACGGCTGTCGAGTCGGCTCGAACGGGTGTGATCGGGTCTCACACGCGGCCAAGCCGGCCTGCGCGTCAGCGGCGGATTCTCCGAGGTGCCGCATACGCTGATCGGCCGTCAGGCAGAGCGAGACACTCCGCCGCAAGTGGTCGAGCAGGCCCGGCCAAGTGATTCGCCAGATGCGGGCGAGCCCCCCACCGAGGGTCATCACGTGGGTGCCCGAGGGGCTGAACTCGGCGCTGAATGCCAGCCCTTCGATCCGCTCCCAGCGATGTCCGCGTAGCACGAGAGGCTGGGTGCTCCCATCGAGCGGCCAGACGCGGGCGGTAGTGTCGACCGATGATGCCGTGACGATGTGAGTCCCTCGTGGACCGAACGCGGCGTGGGTGACGGTGCGGGCGTGCCCGCGCAGGACGGAGATCTCGCGAGCATCCTCCGCGCTCCAAACGCGGGCCGTGGCGTCGGTGGACGAAGTGACCACGAATCGACTGTCGGGGCTGAAGCGGGCCGTGAGGACTTCGTCCAGGTGCCCGTCGAAGACGAGGGGGGCCTCGGGGTCGTCGAGGCTCCACAGCGTGGCCGTACCGTCCGTGGAAGCGATGACGATTCGCGTGCCGTCGGGGCTGAAGCGGACGTCCTCGATCTGCTCGCTGGCCCCGAGCACCAGGGGATCTCCGAGCTCGTTCAGCTGCCACACCAGAGCCGCCGGCTCGGGAGAGGTCTGCCGAACCGCGACGAGCCACGCTCCATCCGAGCTGAACTGCACCAGCCCCAATCCGGCGCGCCTCCCCGCGTCCCGCCCTGCGGGGCTTCCCCGAGGTGGGCCCGTCAGGACGATCGGCTCGCCCCTACCATCGCTTGACCACAGACGGACCGTACCATCCGTGGATCCGGTCGCGATCCGGAGCATGTCGGGACTGAAGACCGTGCTTGTCACCTCGCCCTCATGACCTTCGAGGACGACGGCAGCACCGCTCCCGTCCGTCCACCACACGCGGGCGGTTCCGTCTCCGGACCCCGTGACGAGGCGCGTCGCGTCGGGGCTGAACGCGACGCTGCGCACCTCACGCCCATGCCCCCGAAGCGTGACGGGCGGCGAGGCGTCGTCCACGGACCCGAGCTCGACCGTGCCGTCCTCGAACCCGGCTGCGTACCGCTCTCCGTCGGGATCGAAAACAGCGCTCGCCACGCGATGGGCCGGCGTCCCGATCGTCAGCGCCTCCCCGGGCGCGTCGGCCTTCCAGATACGCGCGGCGGTCCCGCCGACGGTGACCGCCAGCTTCCCATCGGGGCTGAGTGCCACGCCGTTCAGACCCAGCTCGTGCCCGCGCAAGAGGCTCGGAGAGCCCTCGCCGTCCTGGCGCCAGACCCGCGCGGTCTTGCCGCTCACGGTGATCGCGGTGCGGCGGCCGTTCCGGCTGTGCACCAGGGTCTCGATGCCGCTCTTCCGGTAGAGGATCTCGGGCTCGTCTCCACCGATTCGCCAGAAGCGGGTCTGTCCGTCCTCCGACAGGGCCTCGACCAAGTAACTGAGGTGGATGAACCGGGCCAGCGTCACGGGGACCTGGTCTCGATCGCGGAGGACGGTGACGGGTCCGTTCCCGTCGGTCGACCAGACCCGCGCCGTTCCGTCGTCCGAGGCGCTCACCAGGTGGCCGCCGTCCGAGCTGAAGTCCACGCTGCGGACCGCGGCCTCGTGCCCGCGCAGTACGACGGCGTCTCCGGAGCCGTCGGCCGCCATGATCCGAACGGTGCCGTCCTCGGATGCGGTCGCGAGAAGCGTCCCGGCCGAATCGAAGGCGACATCGGTAATCGGCCCGCGGTGGCTACCCAGGGCGCGCGGGCTCTCCCATTCGCCGATCGGCCAAAGATAAGCGGTGCCGGCGGAGGAACCCGCCAGCAAGTACGCGCCGCCGGGATCGAAGGCGTAGGGCGGGTAGAAGGGTCCGGCTTCCTCGAGTACCGCCGGTTCTCCCCCTCCGGAGGGCCACACGTGGATGCCGCCGTTCGATGACGCCGCGACGAGCTGACCGTCGGGGCTGAAGGCGGGCCCGCCGACTCCATAGCGGTAGCCGGTCAGGATGATCGGCTCTCCCGTTCCATCGACATTCCACACGATCGCCGCCCCATCCCGACCCGTCGTGACGACGCGAGCCCCGTCGTCACTGAAGGCTGCATCGGTCAACGTGCGCTCGTGCCCGCGGAGCACCGCGATCGGGATCGAGGAGTTGGCGGCCTCACGAGCCACCGCCAGCCTCCCCGGGACCTCCGGTAGATCGGCCAGCTCCAGGATGAGCTGGGCCTTGAGCAGCGGATCCTCGGTCGCCGCGGCGGCGGCCAGCACGCCACTGGCATGGACACGCGCCGCGGCCTGGGTCGCCCTCCACCCGAACCACGTGGAGAGCGAGCCGAGCAGCACGATCGTCGCGACGATCGCGCCCGCCGCGGCCACGGGTCCGCGGTGCCGAGCCAGAAGCTTGCGCAGCCGATAGGTGGCCGTGGGAGGGCCGGCGATCACGGGCTCGTCGTCGAAGTGGCGACGGATGTCCGCCGCGAGTTCCGAAGCCGACTCGTAACGTCGCCGACGATCCTTTTCGAGCGCCTTCATGACGATCCAGTCGAGATCGCCCTGGATCAGTCGGGTCAGCGTGGCCGGCTCGGTGCCCCGGTGTCGAGCCATCTCCTGTAGGGTATCTCCGAGCGTGCTGAGACGGGTGGACGGCCTCGGTGGCTCTTCTTCCTTCAGAATCCGCTGCATGGCGAGGAAAGCGACCTGGAGCAGGTTCCGCGCGTCGAAGGGGGTCGTCCCCGTGAGCAGCTCGTAGAGGAGCACGCCGAGCGAGTAGATGTCGCTTCGCGTGTCGATGTCGAGGCCGCTCAGCTCGGCCTGCTCGGGGCTCATGTAGGCGGGCGTACCGATGAACTGCCCGTACCCCGTGAACATCGTCTTCTCGGTGAGCCGGAGATGCGTCGCTTTGGCGACCCCGAAGTCGATGACTTTCGGAACCGGCTGGCCATCGTGTCGCGTGACCAGGACGTTGTTCGGCTTCAGGTCGCGGTGGATGATGCCTTTCTGGTGCGCGTGCTGGACGGCGTTGCATACGTCGATGAAGAGCTCGAGCCGCTCGCGCGTGTCGAGCTTGTAGTCGTCACAGTACCTGGTGATGGGGAGCCCTCGGACCAGCTCCATGACGAAGTAGGGTCGCCCCGAATCCGTCGCCCCGGCGTCGAGCACCTTCGCGATGTTGGGATGCTCCATCATGGCGAGCGCCTGACGCTCGGCCTCGAAGCGAGCGATGACCTGTCGAGTGTCCATCCCGAGCTTGATGATCTTGAGCGCCAGGCGGCGGCGTACGGGCTCCTCCTGCTCGGCCATGTAGACGACCCCGAAGCCTCCCTCTCCGATGAGCTCGAGCAGCTTGTAGCGGCCGATCACGGTGCCCGGCCCTTCGGCGACAGCGGATGTCGGTGCCCTCGGTAGGCCCGCTTCAGTCTCCTCGGACACACGGTCGTGGGCTTTCAGGAGCTCCTCGACTTCGGCCCGGACAGACGCGTCGCCTGAGCAGGCGTCGTCCAAGAACGACGCACGGTCCGGGACCGGCCGGGCCATGGCCTCGTGAAACGTCCGCTTCACGCGATCCCAGGTGTCTTCGTTCATCCGTCCAGGATCTCCACGGCTACCGATCTCCGCCCAGCTCTCGCTCGAGCCACGCCCGGGCCACCGCCCACTCGCGTCGGATCGTCCGGTCCGACAGCCCGAGGGCCGCCGCCGTCTCGTCGACGCTCAGCCCCGCGAAGAACCGAAGCCGGATGATGCCGGCCATTCTCGGGTCCCGACTCTCCAGGCGCCGAATGGCGTTCTCGACGGACATGATCTCCTCGGGGTCGGCCTCCTCGGCCAGATAGACGGCGCTCAGCGGGACGCGCACCCGGTCTCCGCCACGCTTCAGACGGCCACGCTTGCGGGCGTGGTCGATCAGGATCCGACGCATGGCCTCGGCCGCCGCGACGTAGAAGTGGGCGCGGTTTTCCCACCCCTCGGCGTCGGAGCCGACGAGCCTCAGGTACGCCTCGTGGACGAGAGCCGTCGCTTGCAGCGTGTGATCCGGGCGCTCGCCCGCCATCTGGAGCTGCGCGGCCCTTCGGAGTTGATCGTAGACGAGCGGCAGGAGCTCCCGAGCGGAACGGCGGTCGCCGGTCCCGGCGGCCCTGAGCAGGGTGGTGACGTCGTTCCCTTCGTGATCGGACATGGACTTCCCCTCGCGGAGTACGGCAGGGGTCGCGTTCATGCTAGT
>JBHHYJ010000114.1:0-4967 GCA_046757485.1 Gemmatimonadota bacterium | reverse complement strand
AGTCGGGCAGGCGGGCGAGCACCGGCCCCTCCACGACCTCGGGTGGGACCTGGAGCTCCAGACCGACCGGGAGGTGCCTCGGCTGGAGCGCCGGGTTCGCGGCCCTGAGCGCCGCCAGGCTCACCCCGTAGCCGCGTGCGATGCTCCCGAGCGTCTCCCCTGGCAGAACGGAGTGCGTCAGCGTTCCGCTGCGGTGGTGGGCCGGGATGAGGGCGTACACCTCCTCGAAGCGATCCAGGGTCCCGGCCGGCAGGCGGACCTCCGTCCAGCGGGCGGCGGGCGTCACGCCCTCGATGAGCCACGGGTTCAGATCCCGAACCGCCTCCTCGGGTACGCCCGCGGCGGCTGCCACCACGCTGAGGCGGTTCCGTCCATACAGCCGGACCCGATCGACCTCGGGCGGCGCCTGCTTCCGCAGGAGCGGGAAGCCGCGCAGACCCGGCTCCTGCCCCAACCAGACGGCGGCGAGCAGCTTCGGCACGTACTCCGACGTCTCCCGGGGCAGGTAGCCTCCCTCCACGAGACTCCAGTAGTCGCTCGCCCCGCTCCGCCGCAGCGCACGGCGCAGGCGAGTGGGCCCCGCGTTGTACGCGGCCGCGGCCAGGAACCAGTCGCCGAACTGCTCGTGAAGATCCGTCAGGTAGCTGATCGCGGCCCGGGTGGCTCGCTCCGGCCGGCGCCGCTCGTCCACCAGCGGGGTGATCTCCAGGCCGTACACGGTCCCCGTGCTCTCCAGAAACTGCCACAGCCCCACGGCTTCCGAACGGCTGCGCGCGTTCGGGTTCATGCCGCTCTCGATGAGGGAGAGGTAGAGGAAGTCCTCCGGGAGCCCGTCCGCCTCGAGCGCCCGGCGGATGTGGAATTCGTAGCGCCCCGTCCGGCGCAGGAAGAGGGCGAAGCGGTAGGGCCGCCGTTCCCGGAAGTACTCCACCCAGCGGTCCACGCGGGCGCGGCTCTCCGCTCCCAGGTTCAGCGGCTCCCCGTCGAAGAAGTAGATCGGCGGAGCCAGGGCCTCGGCGACCCCTCCCTCGGAGAAGCCCGCTTCCGCGCGCCGGCCGGGACGGCACGCGGCGAGAAGGACGGCGATGCCCAGGAGGGCACCGACCCGCATACGGCTCCGGAAGACGGTTCTCAACGCCTGGAACTCTTTCGGCTCTGGTCCGTTACGTTCATCCTGCACTCTCGTGGTAGCGTCACGATGGCCTCACGAGCGCAGCTTTCGTTCCATTGCCCGTGACAGTGTATTATCAAAATCCCCCGGCCCGGGCCCGAGGTTCCCGATGCGGGTCGTGAGTCCCCCGGAGACGACGGAGGCCGATGAGCCCCGATCTGACGCTCGAGCTCCGCCTCGGTCCGGCGTCGTTGGGCAGGTTCCGGCCCTCCCGGGGAGCGCGGGCGTTCACCGGGTGAGGCGGCCACGCTTGTCGCTTTCGCGGTCCGGGAGCCACCCGGGCGCGTCGAGGGTTCGCCGCGGCGCGGCCGGGACGGCCGGGCTCCTGGCCCTCTCCCTCCTCGGCGCGGGGCCGCCCCCTGTCGTCGCCCAGCAGCCCCCGGACTCGACGAAGACTCCCGTGGACTCCCTGAAGACGGCCCGAGACTCTTTGAAGGCACCCGCCGACTCGGTGAAGTTCGCCCTCCAGGGACTCCGGGTCGAGGCCGCCCGGCCCACGATCACCGGCGGCGGCGCCAGCGCTGTGGAGATGCGGCTCGACTCGGCGCTCTTCCTCCCCTCGCCGACCCTGGCCGAGGTGCTGCGGGAGATGCCGCTCATCCGGGTGCGCCGGAACTCCCGCGGCGAGGTACAGCCCTCGCTCCGCGGCATGGAGGAGCGGGAGATCGCGGTCCTGCTGGACGGGGTGCCGGTCACCCTGGGGTGGGACAACCGGACGGACCTCTCCGTCGTGCCCCTGACCGCCGCCCGCGAGGTGCGTCTCGTGCGGGGGCTCTCCTCCGTGCTGGCGGGCCCCAATGCCCTCGGGGGCGTGGTGGAGGTGCGGATCGCGGGTGCCTCGCTGCCGGCTCGGCGGACACGGCCGCTTCGGCTGCGAAGCGGCGTGGACCAGACGGGTGGGGTAGCGCTCTCCGGGGAGGCGGAGCACCTGTGGCGGGCCGAGGCGAGCGGGGGAGGCGGCGCGGGGGGCGAAACGGCCGCCGGTGGCGCCGGTGGCGCAGGCGGCGTGTGGCTCCGGTACGGCGGCGGGTACCGGCAGTCCGACGGCGCGCCGCTCGCCCGGGGTCTCGGGCCACGGGCCAGGGCGGAGAACGGCCTGCTGGTGAACAGCGACCTGCAGCACCTCAACGGCTTCCTCGCCCTCCGCTATCAGCGGGCGGGAGGCGGCCCCTGGCTCTCCCTCTCCTCCTCGGGGTTCCGCGCGGAGCGGGGGGTCGTTCCCGAGCTCCACCTCCTGGGCGGGCCGGCGCCAGAGCCCCGCTTCTGGCGCATCGCCGAGCAGTGGCGTTCCGTCACCTCGCTCTCGGGGGGAAGCGGGTGGGGAAAGACTCCGTGGGGCTCGGGTGACCTCGAGGCGTCGGTGGGAATCGACGTCCAGCATCTGGAGATCGACGCCTTCGACTCCATCGCCTTCCGGGACAGCGTGGACGGCGAGACGGGGAACGACCGGACCCTCACCTTTCGCCTGCTGGGCGATCACACCGCGGGCCCCGGGATCCTGCGGAGCGCCTTCACCTTCGCCGATACCTGGCACGAGCAGGTTCTCGCCGGGGAGGCCCCGGCCGACTTTCGGCAGGAGCTGTGGAGCCTCGGGGTGGAGACCGAGCAGCCCCTGTACGGCCGCGGCGGGAGCCCCGGCGCGAGCCTGACGGCGGGCTTCAGCGTGGACGGCTCCTCGACCCCCGGGACGGGCGACAAGCCCTCCTCCCCCGCGATCTGGGAGTGGGGAGCACGGGTCGCGGGGCGATTCAGCCTGAGCCACCGGGTGGATCTTCACGGCGGCGCGAGCCGCAGGGCGCGTTTCCCCGCGCTCCGCGAGCGCTTCTCGGGGGCGCTCGGAAAGTTCGTTCCCAACCCGGGGCTGGGGGCCGTCGTGCTGAGAGTGGGTGAGCTGGGAGCGACGGCCCGTCCGGCGCGGGGACTGGAGCTCCAGGGGACGCTGTTCCAGCAGCGGCTGGACGGCTCCATCGTCCGCGTCCTGGTGGAGGAGGGGAAGTTCCAGCGCCAGAACCGGGGCCAGACCCGCTCGACCGGCGCGGAGATCCTGGTGATCTGGCGCGTCCGCGGGTTCGACGTGAGGGGAGATCTCTCCCTCCAGAACATCTCCCTGCGGGAGGGCGAGGGGGAGCCGCGGATGAGGCCGGAGTACCAGCCGGAGGTGGCGGGGGGACTCCGGGTGGCCCGCTCCTTCGCCGGCGTCCTCCAGGCCCACGCGGGGCTCGAGGTCCTCGGCACCCAGTTCGGGGCGAACGCGGAGACCGGCGACTTCGACCGGGTGGGCTCGAGCGCGTACCTGGAGCTCGGGGCCGCGGCGCGCGTCGGCTCCGGCCTGGCCGGACTCCCGCCGCTCACCGTGTCGGCCGTTCTGGAGAACCTGACGGACGAAGGGATCTTCGACCAGCTGGGGCTGCCGCGGCCGGGGCGGACGCTGCGGATCCAGGTGGAGATCTTCTGAGGGAGAGTCGCGCCGCTCTCTTGGGCTGCGTCGCGTTGCCGGGCAAGCAGCGAGCAACCTTCCTCGAGGACGGCGTATCCAACGGTCACCGTTTCTTGCACATCCACACTTCTGTCCAGGTGGCTCGAATGCGATCGTACCTTCGCACCGTAGTGCTCTCGTGTGCATTCGCGGTATCGCCGGCCACACGCAACCTTGCGGCGCAGACGTTTCAGCTATCGGCCGCCGACGTCGCCGACTCGGCAGCGCTGACCCGGTCGATGCCCCGGCTCGCGGCCGAAGTCCTGGCCGAGTATCAGGACTCCGACCGCGTCAGGTTCCTGGACAACCTCTTCCGGCTCCAGATGCTCACGGGCCACCACGCGGAGGCGTTGGCCAGTCTCGCGGAACTGCGCTCCGTGCTGGGGGATGCGACACCGCACGCGAAAGCCGCCCGGGTCCAGTACGAGATTCTCTCGAGGGCTCGGATCATGGAACGAAGCGGCCGGCCGTTCCGGGACGCGTTCGAAGAGGCCTTTCGCGAGGCGTTCGCCGAGCTCGACGACCCGTCGGCGGGGTGGGCCGCGCGCGCCATCCTGGTAAGCGCCCGCACGGCCGCCAACGATCTCTGGTGGGCTACGCCTGACCAGACCAGGAGGGACACCGTCTCGCTGGAAGAGGCCCTCACGCTCCTGCACGTGTACCAGCAGGTCGAGTCCTACCGGGCCTTTGCGGGCCTCCCGCCAGCCCTCGTCGCGGAGGACGATAGACGTCGATACTGGATCCACAGCAACGTGGAGGTTTCCACCCCCGATGGCGCGACCGTCTGCGCTCGGGTGGTGCGGCCACGGGGGTCACACGGGCGGCTCCCGGCACTGCTGCAGTTCACGATTTACGCCGACTCGCTGGCCCGGATGCGCGATGCGCGCCTTGCGGCCGCCCATGGTTACGTGGGGGTGATCGGATATACCCGCGGTAAGGTGTGCAGTCCGGATCGAACGGTGCCCTACGTGCACGACGGGGCCGATGCCGCCGCACTGATCGACTGGATCGCGGCCCAGCCTTGGAGCGATGGGAGAGTCGGCATGTACGGGGGCAGCTACTCGGGCTTTACGGCCTGGGCTGCGGCGAAGCACATGCCACAGGCCTTGCGGGCATTGATGGTCGGCGCGCCGGCCGGCCCGGGAATCGATGTTCCGATGGAGGGCAATATCTTCTGGAATTTCGTGTACCCTTGGCCGTTTTACACGACGAACAACCGGTTCCTGGACAACGCGACGTACTACGACAATGCCCGATGGAACCGCCTGTACCGCGAGTGGTACAGCAGCGGCCGGCCGTACCGCGCCCTCCCGGAGATCG
>JBHHYJ010000113.1:0-5005 GCA_046757485.1 Gemmatimonadota bacterium | reverse complement strand
TCCCGGGCCGTTCACCCTGACGACGACTCCGGAGGGGCATCATTCCTATGAGCTCGTGGCAGCTCTCGAGGGGCTGCCCGAGCCGGCTTCCCTCGGACCCTACTCGACGTACGTGGCCTGGGTGGCCTCTCCTCTCTTCCGCCCCGTGATCAAGCTCGGCGAGGTGGGGAACGGCACTCGACGGCTCGGCCGGGTGGAGCTGAACAAGTTCCTGGTCCTCATCAGCGCGGAGCGCTCGCGGGACGTCGAAGAACGCCGAGGACGCCTGGTTCTGCGAGGACAGTCGCCGAGCACCCGGATGCGGCCGGCCGACTTCCTTGAGTTCCTGATGGGCGCGGCGAATCCGAGGCGGGGAGCGGAGGGTGGAGCAGGGCATGGGGACCGGCCGCCGAGCCCGAGCCCGGACGCGCCGCGCCACGCGAGAGAGCCGCTCGACGCCACCTGGCTCCGTCCCCCGACGCCGGCAGGCGTGGTGATGCTGCCTGCCCTCATGCAGCTCGAGCCGCCCTCCACCTCACCGTACCTCCCACGCTCTCCGGCCCCGACCAGAGTGCCCTGGGCGCGCCCGTGGGAGCTGCTGCGGCTCGCCGACCGGGACTCCCTCGCTCTGGAGGCCGGATTCGTTCGGCGCTCGGTGGCCGGGCGAACGTTCCTCATGTACGGGTTCAACGGCCAGGTTCCCGGTCCCCTGCTCCAGGTGCCGAAAGGGGCCACCATCACGGTGAAGTTCACCAACCGCATCGACGCTCCGACCACGATCCACTGGCACGGGGTGCGGCTGGAGAATCCGTTCGACGGTGTGCCGGGCGTGACCCAGGAGCCCGTCCCTCCCGGCGGCCGCTTCCGCTACCGGGTCCGCTTCCCCGACGCGGGCATCTACTGGTACCATCCGCACGTGCGGGAGGATGTGCAGCAGGACCTCGGTCTGTACGGCAACATCCTCGTCCGCCCGCATCGGTCCGACTACTTCGGGCCGGCTCACCGGGAGGAGGTCCTCATGCTCGACGATCTTCTCCTCGGTTCCGAGGGCCCCCTGCCGTACGGCGGGGAGGAGGCGACCCACACGCTCATGGGTCGCTTCGGCAACGTCCTGCTGGTCAACGGCGAGCCGCGCTACGCGCTCGAGGCGAGACCGGGAGAGGTCGTGCGCTTCTTCCTGACGAACGTCTCCAACACGCGGACCTTTAACCTCTCCTTCGGCGATGCGCCGATGAAGGTCGTCGGCTCGGACGTGGGGAACTTCGAGCGGGAGGCGTGGGTCGAGAGCGTCGTGCTTGCCCCGGCGGAGCGTTACGTGGTCCACGTGCGGTTTCCCGGCCGGGGCGCGTACGCGCTGCGAAACCGGGTCCAGGCGACGGACCATCTGAACGGGCGGTTCTTTCCGCAGGAGGACACGCTGGGCGTCGTCCGCGTTCGGGGATCTTTCCGGGGGGACGCGGTCTCGCGGGCGTTCTCGCGCCTGCGCACCGACTCGGTGGCCGTTCGGGAGATCGATCGGTTCCGCGCCGCGCGCGACCGTCCTCCCGAGCGACGCCTCGTGCTGGAGATGGAGGCACGTGACCTTCCCCTGGTCGTCCAGCGTCTGTTGCAGCGTGACTCCGCCTACTTCCGTCCGGCCGAGTGGAGCGGGACGATGCCGATGATGAACTGGATCTCGACGCCGGAGAAGGTCCGCTGGATCCTCCGTGACCCGGACACGGGTAGGGAGAACGAGGCGATCCAGTGGAGCTTTCGTGTCGGTGACGTGGTCAAGCTCCGGATCGCGAACCGACGCGAGACGTTGCACGCTATGCAGCACCCGATCCACCTTCATGGCCAGCGCTTCCTCATCGTGGCCCAGGACGGGGTGCCGAACGAGAATCTGGTGTGGAAGGACACGGTGCTCGTCCCGGTGGGCTCCACCGTGGACCTGCTTGTTGAGCTCACGAACCCCGGAAAGTGGATGCTGCACTGCCACATCGCCGAGCACCTCGAGGCGGGGATGCGGATGACCTTTACCGTGCACTAAGACCTGCTAAGACCAGGAGCCGAGCCATGTCGAGCCGAACGAGCCACAGCATAGGGGCCATCTGCACCGCCTTCGCCCTGCTCGCCGGAAGCCTGACCGCCCAGCCTGCCTCCCGTCTCTCCCCCGAGGTCCGGGCGTTCGTAGGCGTGGACGCGCCCGTAGTGGCCCTGACCCACGTGCGCCTCATCGACGGGACGGGAGCCCCGGTTCGTTCGGAGCAGACGATCGTGATCCGGGACGGTCAGATCGAGGCCGTCGGTGCGGGCGGGGAGACGCCCATCCCCGAGGACGCCGAGCTCCTGGACCTGTCGGGCCACACGGTGATCCCCGGGCTCGTGGGACTCCACGATCACCTCTTCTACACCGCCGTCGGAGGGCGGCGGGCGCAGCTCAACTTCAGCGCCCCCCGCCTGTATCTGGGCGCGGGCGTGACCACGATCCGGACGGCCGGCAGCACGGCCCCGTACGCGGACATCAACCTCATGCACGGCATCCAGGACGGCCGGGTCCCTGGGCCGCGGATCTTCATCACCGCGCCGTACATCACCGGCGAGGCGGACCAGGCCCTGCACCGGAAGAAGCTCTCGAGTCCCGAGGAGGCGCGGCGCTTCGTGGCGTACTGGGCGGAGGAGGGGGCCTCGTGGATCAAGGCGTACACGAACATCCGCCGGGCGGAGCTGGCAGCCGCGATTCAGGAGGCGCATGCCCGGGACCTGAAGGTGACGGGACACCTGTGCTCCGTCACCTACCGGGAGGCGGTGGAGCTGGGAATCGACAACCTGGAACACGGTCTGCTGACGGCCGCCGACTTCGTGGAGGGGAAGGTGCCGGATACCTGCCCGGCCAACATCCTGGTGCAGACGGGCCAGGGGGCGGATCCCACCGGCCCCCGCGCCGAGGAGGTCTTCCGCGAGATGATCGAGCGGGGCGTGGCCCTGACCTCGACGCTCGCGGTGTACGAGCCGTTCTTCCCGAACCGACCGACGAAGGACGAGCGGACCCTGACCGCGATGGCTCCCGAGATCCGGGAGGCGTATCTGAAGGCAAGGGAACAGATCGACGCGCAGGGAGCGAGCTTTCCTCTTCAGGTAGCGTTTCTCGAGAAAGCGATGGCGTTCGAGCTGGCGTTCTATCGGGCGGGGGGCCTCCTTGCGGCGGGTGTGGATCCGACGGGGATCGGCGGGGCGCTTCCCGGCTTCGGAGATCAGCGCAACTACGAGCTGTTCATCGAAGCCGGATTCCTGCCCGAGGAGGCGATTCAGGTGATGACGGCCAACGGGGCCCGGGTGCTGGGCGTGGAGGGAACGCTCGGGACCGTGGAGCCGGGCAAGCGCGCCGATGTGGTCGTGTTGAAAGGCGATCTTTCGGAAGACCCGTCCGTCATCCGGGAGGTGACGCTCGTCTTCAAGGACGGAGTGGGATACGACTCACCCGAGCTCATCTCCTCGGTGAACGGTCGGGTCGGGATTCAGTAGGACTCCGCGCGATCGCGTCGCCGGGCTGCCTCCGCCCGGCGGGCGGTGCACCGGAGACCTTGACAGGTTGGGCGGTTTTCAGTAGCCTTTTCGCGTGCTCCCGAGGGGGCATGTAGGACGCACCAGCGGACACGGAGAGGACCTGGGTGGCGCCCGGGTCCTTTTTTGTGTCCGGGACACAGACTCTCGAAGGGGGAAGGACGCAGTGCGCATCACGGGAAGCGTGAAGTGGTTCGACGATCAGAAGGGCTTCGGATTCATCGTGCGGGAGGACGGGGAGCGAGACTGCTTCGTCCACTACACGGCCATCGAGGGCAGCGGCTTCCGCTCGCTCGCCGAGGGGGATCGGGTGGAGTTCGAGGTCGTGGATGGCCCCAAGGGTCCCGCCGCGGCGAACGTCACGAGGCTGTAGACCCCAACCACCGGGCGGCCGCTCGCGCGAGCGTTCGGGCCGGCCGCTGAAGATTCGACGGGACCGTTCCAACCGGGACGGTCCCGTTTTCCTTTGGGAGAGGGGTGAGATGAGTCAGGCGTCGAGCGGGGGGGCAGGCTTTCTCCCCCTTTCCGGATTCCGGGAGATCCCCGAGCCGGAGATGATGGGGCGGGCGGTGGCGTTTCGGAGAGAAATGCAGCGTCGGCGCACCGTGCGGCACTTCTCCGACCGGCCCGTTCCCCGTGCGCTCGTCGAAGAGTGCATCCGGACGGCCGGTACGGCTCCCAACGGGGCGAACCTGCAGCCCTGGCACTTCGTGGCCGTCGCCGATCGGAAGGTGAAGCGTCGGATCCGGGAGGGGGCGGAGCGCGAGGAGCGGAGCTTCTACCGGGAGCGGGCGCCCAGGGAGTGGCTGGAGGCCCTGGCGCCTCTGGGGACCGACGAGCACAAGCCGTTTCTGGAGCATGCGCCTTGGCTCGTCGCCATCTTCGCCCGTCGCTACGGATTGCGGCCCGACGGGACGAGGGAGAAGCACTACTACGTGCAGGAGTCCGTGGGGATCGCCACCGGGATGCTGGTCACCGCGTTCCATCACGCGGGCCTCGTGACCCTGACCCACACGCCGAGCCCGATGGGCTTCCTGAACGAGATCCTCGGCCGGCCGAGCAACGAGCGGCCGTTTCTCCTCCTCGTGGTGGGCTACCCCGCCCCCGATGCGCTCGTGCCGGACATCTCACGGAAGAAGCTGCGCGAGATCGCGACCTTTCTCTAGCGGGTCGCGGAGCGGATCGGTCACCGGGACCACTTCAGCACCCGGAGGATGTTGGAGTAGTCGTCCGTCCACACCCTGAGCCTTTTCGGCGAATCCAGGTCCTGCCAGCGCGGATCCCTCTGCCGGAGACGCTCCAGCGCCTCGCGCGAGCGGGAGGTGACGACCCACTTCGAAGCGAAGACGAACCGCTGGCGCTCGGCAGATGAAGGGCTGTGGGACTGCGCCAGGCCGGTGACGCCGAGCTCCTCCAGGATGCCCCCCAGCACGGGCTCAAGGTCCATGTGGCGGTTCGTGATGTGGAACGCGAGGAGCCCGTC
>JBHHYJ010000112.1:0-5031 GCA_046757485.1 Gemmatimonadota bacterium | reverse complement strand
CCGCCGGGTTGTGGCCCCGACCGCCGGGTTGTGGCCGCGGCCCCGGGCGGCTCGCCTCGAGGCCGGGGCTCCGCGGATGTCGCGCCGTCTCGGCGGTCCGTCGGATTTCACGCCGCCCCGCCTCGCATCGTTCTACCGTCGGAGGAAGGGAGAAGAGACTCGGAGGTCGAACGTTGGCGAAGCCGGGGAGGTAGGATGTCGGCGAGAGGAAAGACGGTATCGAGCATCGGGAGAGGATCGCTGTTCCTGACGGGCGTCGTGGTGGCTGTGCCGCTGGTGCTCTTCGAGTATCTGCGGGCCGTGCTGGCGGTCTCCGGCGGCGCCGGAGCGTGAGCCGGTGCCCGGACCGTGCGATCGCGCCTGATGTGCCCGAAGCTCCGCTGATGCCTCGGGTCGTCGGGGGAAACCGGGCACCTCGAACGCCGCGGAGCGCCGGACCTCGGCGCGGGGCACGGTTGGAGAAGTGGATGGCGCGCCACGGGCCGGAGCTGGAGCGTCATCTACGGCGGATGTTGAGGGACGACGCGGCGGCCGAGGATCTCCTCCAGGAGGTGTGGGTCAAGGCCCACCGGGGAGCCCCGGGGGACGGTCCGGACTCCAACCCGCGGGCGTGGCTGTATCGCGTGGCCACGAACGCTGCCCTGGACCGCCTGGCCCGGGAGCGGCGAAGGCGATGCGCTCTGGACGGACGGAGCCCCGAGGTCCAGGCCGATGCCGATCCGTCGCCCGACGCCTTCCTCGGGTCCCTGGACAAGGAAGGGCGCCGGCAGGTGCGGGAGCGCGTGGCCCGGCTGCCGCGCAAGCAGCGGCAAGCCGTGTGGCTGCGATGGGCGCAGGGTGCCGACTACGAGACGATCGCGGAAGCCCTGGCGTGCTCCGAGGAGAGCGCCCGGGCCAACGTGTATCAGGGGATGAAGCGGCTCCGGACGGAGCTGTTCGACCTGTGGGAGCAGGAGCGGATGAGATGAGCAGCGAACGCTGTCGGTGCGATTCTGATGAGGTGCTGGCCTACGTGTGCGGGGAGCTGCAGGGTGAGGCGGAAACGGCCGTGGCGGAGCACCTGGGGGAGTGCCCCGAGTGCTGCGAGGAGGCGGCGGAGTTCACCGCCCTCGGCGGGGTCCTCGGGGAGTGCTGCAATGAGGAGGTCGTACGCTGGCACAGCTTCGAGACCCCTTTTGGGCAGATGTACGTGGCGGGGACGGAGCGGGGTCTGGCGAAGGTGAGCTGGCAGCAGGCCGGGCCGGACTCCTTCGCGGACTGGCTGGAGGCGCACTTCCCGGGTCGTCCCGTGGTCCAGGATCCGGACGGGCTGAAGGAGGTGGAGCGCGAGCTCCGGGAGTACTTCTCCGGTAGCCGGTCGCGCTTCGACGTCCGGGTGGACCTGAGCGCGGTGTCGGAGTTCGATCGGCACGTGCTGGAGGCCGCCCGGCGGATCTCGTTCGGGCAGGTCGTGCCGTACGCGGAGCTGGCCCGTCGGATCGGAAAGCCGAAGGCCGCCCGGGCGGTCGGCAACGCCCTCGGCCGGAACCCGGTGGCGATCGTCGTCCCGTGCCACCGGGTGGTTCGGAGCGACGGGACCCTGGGGGGCTACGGAGGTGGGGTGCACTGGAAGGAGCAGCTCCTGGCTCTGGAGGGTCGGCAGGACCTGCTGGCCGCCAGCTAGCCGCCTTCACGGGTCGCTCCCGCTCTCCGTCGGGGCGCCGCCTCCCGCCGGGAGCGCGCCGCGGCGGGTGGCGCCCGCCGCTCGCCGGCGTCGACGGAAGTCCACCGCCCGCCGCCGTCGACGGAAGTTCGCCGCTCGCCGCCGCCGAGGAACCCGTTATATTCTTCCGACTCCGAATCTCGATCGCAGACTCGCGAAGCCCGACACGAGGAGGTTGCCTCCCGATGGAGAAGATGCGCCGGTCCGGGCTCGTCGCCGTCCTGTTGTCCGCCGTCGCCGGCACCTCCGGTTGTCTCGTGGCCGCCGCGGGGAGCGGCGCGGGCGGTGGCGTCTACTTCACCAGCCGCGGCGTGCAATCGGTCATCGCCGCACCGGTGGAGAACGTGGCGACGGCGACGGACCAGACGTTCGACCACTTCGGCATCCAGCAGACCGAGCTCGTGGTGAAGAAGAACGGCGCCCGGCGGGAGTTCACCGGGAAGCCGGCTCGGGGAGATCCCGAGGTCGTGGTCACCCTGCGGCGCAAGGACGCCACCTCCACCAAGGTCAAGGTGACCGCCCGCACAGGGCTCGTGACCTGGAACAAGGAGTACGCCCGGGACGTGATCGAGAAGATCGTGGAGCTCTCCAGCGGGTAGAGCGGCGCCCGCCGGAAACGCCGCCGGCGGGTGCATGGCCGCGGTCGCCGGCGCGGAGAGGGTCGGCGCGGTCCTGCTCGCCGCCCTCTGGCTCGGGGCCTGCGGCCCGCGAGCCGCCGCCGATCGCTCCTCCTCGCAGGGGGCCGGGGCCCCGGGTCCGGCCGATTCGCTCACGTACGCCTCCGGCACCCACCTCGTCCTGCTGGGGACGGGCACTCCGAACGCGGATCCGGACCGCTGGGGACCGGCGCTCGCCGTGGTCGTGGACGGCCGGGCGTACCTTGTGGACGCGGGTCCCGGCGTCGTCCGGCGGGCCGCGGCCGCCGCCCGTCGAGGCGTGAGGGCGCTCGAGGCGTCGCACCTGGAGATCGCCTTCCTCACCCATCTCCACAGCGATCACACCCTGGGCCTCCCCGATCTCATCCTGAGCGCGTGGGTCCTGGAGCGGGGGCGGCCGCTGCGTCTTTTCGGCCCCACCGGGAGCCGGGCGATGGTGGATCATCTGCTCCAGGCGTACGCGGAGGACATTCGCGTCCGCATCGCGGGTCCGGAGCCGATCGACACGCTCGGGTATCGTGTGGAGGTGCGGGAGATCGAGCCCGGCCCCGTCTACGAGGACGACCGGGTCCGGGTCCTCGCCTTCCGGGTCCCGCACGGGGCGTGGCCCGAAGCGTACGGCTACCGCTTCGAGACGGCGGATCGCTCCATCGTCATCTCCGGCGACACGCGGCCGAGTGACGCCATCGTCGAGGCCTGCTCGGGCTGCGATCTCCTCGTCCACGAGGTGTACTCCGAGGCCGGGTTCGCCCGCCGGAGGCCGGAGTGGCAGCGATACCACGCCGACGCCCACACCTCGGCCCGGAAGCTCGGGGAGCTGGCGAGTCGCGCTCGCCCGGGCCTCCTCGTCCTCTACCACGAGCTCCTGTGGGGCAGCACGCCGGAGGAGCTTCTCGCGGAGGTGCGCTCCGTGTACGACGGCCCGGTGGCGTTCGGGCGGGATCTGGAGATCTACTGAGCCCCCGATCGCTCCCCTGAACGATCCGTCCGGCCCGGAACGCGAAAGCGGGCAGGTCGCCCCCGACCTCCAGGGCCGCCGGCCGGCCCGATTGCGGCCCGCCGGAGCCCGCCTCATCATCGAGCGATGAGCCAACGACAGCCCGTGCGGCTGCGGGTGAACGGCACGCCGTACGAGCGTGTCGTGGAGCCGCGGCTTCTACTCAGCGACTTTCTGCGCCACGAGCTCGGGCTCACCGGCACGCACGTGGGCTGCGAGCACGGGGTGTGCGGAGCCTGCACGGTGCTCCTGGACGGGCGGGCGATGCGCTCCTGCCTCTGCTTCGCCGTGCAGGCCGACGGGTGCGAGCTCCGGACGGTGGAGGGCCTGGCGAAGCCGGACCCCGCCGCGCTCCACCCCCTCCAGGAGGCGTTCCGCGAGGCCCACGCCCTCCAGTGCGGGTTCTGCACGCCCGGCATCCTGATGACCCTCGTCCCGTTCCTGGAAGAGAACCCGAGCCCGTCGCGCGGCGAGATCCGGAAGGCGCTCTCCGGGAATCTCTGCCGCTGCACGGGATACCAGAAGATCGTGGAGGCGGTGGAGCTCGCGGCCTCACGTATGGCCGAAAAGCCCGGAGCCGCCCCGTGACCGCGCGGCTCTTCGGGCAGGAGGTGCGGCGGAGCGAGGATCCCCACCTCCTCACCGGGACGGCTCTCTTCGTGGACGACGTGCAGCTTCCGGGGATGCTTCACGTCGCCTTTCTGCGGAGCCCGCACGCCCACGCGCGACTCGGAGCGGTGGACGCCTCCGAGGCCTGCGAGGCGCCGGGCGTGGCCGCCGTCGTCACGGGAGAGGAGCTGGGGGATCTCTGCCGGCCCGGGCCGCTGCTCGTGGCGCCGCCGCCGATCGAGCGGCTCACGTTCCACCGGCGCACCCAGCCCCCGCTGGCCAGGGGGAAGGTGCGGCACGTGGGCGAGCCGATCGCCGCCGTGGTGGCCGAGAGCCGCTACGCGGCGGAGGACGCGGTGGCCCGGATCGCGGTGGAGCTCGAGCCGCTGGAGCCCGCCGTGGAGCTGGAGACCGCCCTGGAGCCGGGCGCTCCCCTCGTGCACGAGGAGCTGGAGTCGAACCTCGCCGCCCACGTGATCCAGACGAAGGGTGACTACGAGGCGGCGGCCGCGGCGGCCGACCGGATCGTGCGGCGGGAGTTCCGCTACGACCGCGGGGCGGCGGCCGCGCTGGAGAACCGCGGGGTGGTGGCCCAGTGGGACCCGCGGGCCGAGCACCTCACGGTGTGGGACACGACCCAGGCCCCGATCCCGGTCCGCAACGCGCTGGCCGGCGTCCTGGGGCTGGCCGAGTTCCAGGTCCGGGTCGTGGCCCCGTTCATCGGCGGTGGCTTCGGCCCCAAGATCATGTTCTACTCCGAGGAGATCCTGATCCCGTGGATCGCCATGCGCCTGGGCCGACCCGTGAAGTGGATCGAGGACCGATGGGAGAACTTCTTCGCTACGACCCAGGAGCGGGAGCAGCTCCACGCGGCGGAGCTGGCCCTCTCCGGGGACGGGCGGATCCTCGGCGTCCGGGACGAGTTCCTGCACGACACGGGCGCCTACGACCCGTACGGGCTCACCGTCCCGATCAACACCCAGTGCACGCTGCTCGGTCCATACCGGGTGGCGAACTACTACAGCGAGTTCCGGGTCGTCTTCACGAACAAGACGGTCGTCACGCCG
>JBHHYJ010000111.1:0-5053 GCA_046757485.1 Gemmatimonadota bacterium | reverse complement strand
CGCCGGAACCGCCGCTGCCGCCCGAGCCTCCGCTGCCACCGGAACCACCGCTGCCGCCCGAACCACCGCCGTCATCGCTGCCGCCCGAACCGCCGCCGTCATCGCCGCCGCCGGAACCGCCCGAGCCGCCGGAACCGCCGTCATCCCCTCCACCACCGGAGCCGCCCGAGCCGCCGGAGGATCCCCCGCCACCACCCGAACCGCCGCCGTCATCGCCGCCGCCGCCCGATCCGCCGCCGTCGTCCCCGCCACCGGAGCCGCCCGAGCCGCCGCCGTCGTCACCCCCGCCCGAACCGCCGCCGTCGCCGTCATCCCCGCCGCCGTTATCCCCACCATCGTCCTTCGGCTGGCCCCCGTCCGTGGCGGAGCGCACGACCAGCGAGCCGCCCCCGCGGAGCCATAGGAACGCGGTCGGGGGCACGGTCACCGCGAAGAGCACCGCACCGACCTCACCCCTGCCGCGAGGAAGGAAGGCGGCGCAGTCTCTGGTCCCATCTTCCTCCTCCCCAGCCTCGCTCTCGGCGGCCGACGAGGCGGGAGGCACCCCCTCTCTTTCCCCGGTCCCTTCCGTACCCTCGTCGCGCCCGTCCCGGGAGCAACCGTTCGGATCCCTCTCCTCCGGATCGGGACCCAGCCACTCCCGCGTGACATCCTCGCAGCCCCGCCCGGTCGAGGGATCGCACACCACGCCAGGCAGGCTTCGGTACACGCGCACCCGCTGGCCGGGCTCCGGAGCGCCAGGACCGGATCGAGATGCCTTGCTCTCGGCCACGGTGCGCGCGCGCGCGTCGGCTGGCACGGCGTTCGGTACGAAGAAGAAGAGCCGGTCGCCGGCGGCTCTCACTTCCACGCTGGCACAGCTCTGGGCCCACCCGCCCGCGCAGCCGACCTCCTGGGCCACGGCCTTCTGTGGCAGGGCCGCCAGGGCCAGAACACCAAGCGCCGAGGTCAACCCCAGCCGGCACGGGGACCCCACGACCGTTCGCCTCTTCGTCAGGGCTCTCAAGGCTCCCACATCTCCCGCATCTACAACGTAATGAACAGGTTCCGCGCTTTCTCCTCTTCCGCGGCCCGACCCCCGGATTCCTCGCGACACCTCTCCCGTTCAGCAAGTTCGGGGCACAGAACGGCAAATCACCCAAGTAACCATGAAATCAATCGATTGCAAGCCTGTCGGGGGGGTTGCCGGGGCGCCTCTGTGGAGTTCGTCCCACACCGTTGCCTCACCGGTGTCAAAGGGGCGACCGGCAGGCGTTTCGTAGCAGGACCGCCCCAGGCCATGGCCAAGTGCCGCACATTCCATCAGTTACGTGCGAACTGGCTCCTGGCCGGCCTCCATGCGCACCTGCCGCATCGCCCGAAGACCCGGCAAACAGGCTTGTACGAGGATCTGCGCAGCTTCTTCCACGACCCTCCAGACGAGGTGGGGGAAGTCAGTAGATGAAGATGCTCGACTGGGAGAGTTGCATCTGCAGGGTCCATTTCACCCGGTCGCCGGGGTGGACGAGAAGGGGATCGGACACGTACGCCAGGGTGGAACCGACGGGGTCCGCCAGGAAGACCAAGTCTCTCTGGCTGGCGAAAGCGGTCGCCGGGATCTCGAAGCTGCGCTCGCTCTGGCTGGTCACCATACCCAGAGAAAAGCGTTGGCCGGCGGCCAACACGTAGAGATGGACGTCCGACCAGTTCTGGTTCCGCACGACGAGCAGCGCCGTGCCCGACTTCAGCTCCACCGCCTCCGGCCCGGCCGGGGGTCTCTTCAGTGCACAGCCGGACAGCCATCCGGAGAGCACGAGAGGCAGGGCGGCCCGAATGAGCCTCCCGGATGATCGGCCGTTGATCGATCTCCACATCTTCGATCCCATGCTGGATCGGCGAATCGTGCGCAGCTCCCGACGCGAGGGCTCGAGCCTTCCGGTTCCCGGCGGCCGGGCCGAAAGGGAAGCGGTTCTGAAGGCCGCCTCCCTGCTCAGCAGGCCCGAGGGCTTCGTCCTGCCGGTCGCTCTCGGCACCCTGACCCTGTTGTCTCTCTTGGCCACGGCGGGTTGGGTCCTTTCCGTCATCGAGCTCCGGCGAAGCCAGACGCACCGAGCCGCTGTAGAGGCGTTCTACGCCGCGGACGGCGCGTTGCAGGCATTCGTCGGAGCGAGTCCCGTCCCCCTCGACTCGGCCACCCCGTACATGTATAGAATCGCCGGGGCCGCGACCACGGTTTCCCTCGAACCGCTCCTGGACCTCGAGAACGGCGACTTGCTCATGCGAGCCATGGCCCGCGCCTTCCTGCGCCCGCCGGAGGGAGGGAAAGTCCGGCGCAGCGTGGGAAGCGTGTTGCTGGTCTTACCGGAGCTGAGACCGCCGGGCGCCATGACGCTCTGGAATACCCTGCAGTCTGCCGGCAGTTCGGGGACGGTCTCGGGGCTCGATGCCGCCCCGGCCCCCGGCTGCCTGACGAGCCCGGACGTGGCAGGAATCGCCGGACTGTCCGCCCCGCCGAGCCTCGGTGGACTGACGCTGCTCGGGAATCCCCCCGTCGTGCAGCTGTCATCCGCTTCCGCGCTTGCCGATTCGACCGGGCTGCGCTGGCGCGCCCTGGTGGGCCCCGGGGGGCCCCGGCCGGACGCCGAGTGGCCGCGTGACCCCTGGCCGCTCACGCCGCCCGGCGAAAGATGGCCTCTCATCAAGCTGGCGCGGGGAGCGTCGTTGGGGCAAGCTGAATCGGGCCGGGGAGCGCTCCTGGCCACGGGAGAGCTGGAGCTGAGCGACGGTTTCTCGTGGGAAGGCATCCTGCTCGTCGCCGGCGCGGTGCGGATCACCGGGCGCGTGCGCATCACGGGGGCCCTGCTCGCGGGTCTGGACTCGGTTCTCGGAGCACCCCAGCCGGGGAACGAGCTGGCCTCCGACGACGTGCAGATCCTCTTCCACTCGTGCAACGTGGTGACGGCGGCTCGGAGGCTCGCGCTGCCGCTGACCCCGGTTCCCGGCTCCTGGTACGAGGAGATGACGGAACCCCCGTGAGCCGCGAAGGCCGTGGGTCACACGTGTTTCGCGCCAGGGGCGTTCGCGGACGGCCTCGGGAGGTGATCGGTCAGCAGCGCTACGATCGCGTCCGGATTGTCGGCGTTCAGCCAGTGCCCTCCCTCCAGCCGGTGGGCCACGATGCGCGGGTTCACCCGGGCGATCTCTCCGAGACGCTTCCAGCCCCGCTCGTCGAGCACCTGCGAAGCCCTGGCTTTCACCACGTGGATCTCCAGGCTTCCCGGCGGGCTCTCGATGACTTCCCACAGGTCCGTCCGAAAGAAATCGCGTAGAAGTGATTCCATGTCGTCCGGGTCGAATCGCCAGGCGTAGCCTCTCCCGCGCCGCTCCAGATTCGAGGTCATCCACCCGGCCACGGAGGGTGAGAAGCCCAAGGCCTGGAGGCTCTCGACGGCGGCGCTTCGGGCCTCGAACGTCCCGCGGAGACCGCGCACAGCCTCCAGCATGCGCACGGCCTCCCCGCCGGGCGGGCGAGCGCCGGGCGTCGAGTCTACCACCCAGACCTGCCGAAGGCGAGCACGGTTCAGCCCCGCGAGCTCCAGGGCCACCTTCCCGCCGAAGGAGTGGCCCAGAACGGCCTCCGCGGAGAGGCCGGTTCGGCCGATGAGGGCCGCGACGTCCTCGGCGCACGCCCGCACGGTGTGCGGTGCTCCGAACCCGGCAGAGGCCCCGTGGAGCCGGAGATCCACCAGGATCCCGCCCCATTCGGGACGTTGCTCCACGAGCCGGCGGGCCACCGTGCTCCAGTTACGGCCTGCCCCGTAGATGCCGTGCAGGAAGAGGATCCAGGAGACAG
Source organism: Gemmatimonadota bacterium (assembly GCA_046757485.1). Lineage (GTDB taxonomy): Bacteria > Gemmatimonadota > Gemmatimonadetes > Palauibacterales > Palauibacteraceae > JBHHYJ01. The sequence continues at coordinate 1,221 of JBHHYJ010000111.1, read as the reverse complement.
GCTCTCCTCTCTCGGCCGCCACGCGCGTGTGGGCGAGACCGGGCATCTACGGCATCAGTCGGCATCGGAGGTGCCAGGCATCGACTTCCTCCTCGTTCCTCGTCTCGCCATCGTCCGACCCACGCCCACGGTCCACCCGGGGTTCCTTCGGCGACCTCTCAGGAGCTCGGGGCCTGAGCCCGGAGGGCGAACGGGCCCATGATCTCGTCGACCCGGGCCAGCGCGTCCTCCCCGAGCTCGACCTGTGCCGCGGCGACGTTCTCCTCGACCTGTTCCGGGCGCGTGGCACCCACGATCGCCGACGTGATGCCCTCCTGATGCAGCGCCCAGGCGAGGGAGAGCTGCCCGACGGTGAGGTTCCGTGGCTCCGCCACCTCTCGCTCCAGGCGGCGCACCGCCTGGAGCAGGTCGCCCTCCAGCACACGTAGCATAAACGGACTCGCATCCGGGTCAGCGCCTCGACTCCCGGCGGGGGCCGCCTCCCCGGGCGGGTACTTGCCCGTGAGCACACCCCCGCCCAGCGGGCTCCAGATCACCTGACCCACTCCCTCCCTTCGGCACAAGGGGAGCACTTCCTGCTCGATCCGGCGGGCCACGAGAGAGTACTGGGGCTGGTTGCTGACCAAGCGCCGAAGCCCGCGCTCTTCCTGAAGCCGGAGCGCGGCGCGCATCTGCTCCGCCGTCCACTCGCTCACACCCACGTACAGGACATCTCCCCGGGTGACGAGGTCGTCCAGCGCGCCCAGCGTTTCCTCCAGCGGGACGCTGTCGTCGTAGCGGTGGCACTGATACAGATCCACGTAATCGAGCCCGAGACGTTGGAGCGAGGCGTGGCAGCTCTCCACGATGTGCTTTCGGGAGAGACCCCGGTCGTTCGGACCGTCACCCATCGGAAAGTAGACCTTCGTCGCGACGACCACGCCGGTACGGGGGATTCCACCGAGCCAGCGGCCGAGGGTCCTCTCCGCTTCCCCGCGCGCGTAGACGTCCGCCGTATCGAAGAAGTTCACCCCGAGCTCGTAGGCGCGCGACAGACAGGCGTGGGCCGTTCGCTCGTCCACGGAGCGCCCGTACGTCAGCCATGAGCCGAGTCCGATCGTGCTGACGCGAACTCCGGAGCGTCCGAGTTGACGATATTCCATCCTCTCCTCCTCTGCCTTGCTCGCCGGCCCCGCCCGGGTGGCTGTACCACGGCCCCGCCCGGGTGGCTGTACCACGGCC
>JBHHYJ010000110.1:0-5088 GCA_046757485.1 Gemmatimonadota bacterium | reverse complement strand
CCCCTCGCTGCAAGCAGTCTCGTCCGACGACTGCTCACCGGTCTCGTGGGCAGCAGCCTCGGGTTGCTCGTCGCCGCGACCGGTGGTGCAAAACAGGTTCCCGAATCCCAGCTCCCTCTTGCGCGAGTGCTCTCCTTCGGTTCGCTGGAAGCCGACTCGGTGACGACGCTTGGCCTGGTGGTGGCTGTAACTGTCGGGCCTGAAGGCTTCCTCTACACGCTCGATCAGGGGACGTCGAGACTCGCGGTCTTTGATACGGTGGGCTCCTTCGTGACGGTAACGGGCAGGCGCGGACGTGGACCCGGAGAGTACCTGGGACCGTTGACCATGGCCGGAGATGGCAAAGGCGACGTCCTGGTTCTGGATCGTCGCAACGCGCGCCTGGATGTCTACCGGCTTCGTAATCGCTCCCTCGAGCTCCTTCGGACTGCCGTTTCGAAGGGAGAGCCCGCTGATGGCCCGCTCGGTTTCGAGGGGTGAGATCGAGTGTGTGCCGGATCTCGGCCTCGTCGTGGTAGCCGCCCGTCAGCTCCCGATCCTGAGAGCGTACTCACTCGACGGGGCCCTGGCCTGGTCCGTCGGTACGATCGACGGTTTCAACGCGATGCGGATCGAACAAACGGTGCGCGGGAGCGTTCGCTTGTCTCGTCCCGAGAACGGCGCCCCTTCGGACTTGATCACGTCGGTGGTGTCCGTGGGAGGGGGCATGCTTCTGGTACAGTTCGGCGCGACGTTCGCAGGCCAGAGTTCGCTCGAGGAGATCGTGACGGTGTGAAGCCGGATCTATGACGCCGCCACGGGGGCGGAGGTCTACTCGACCGATCGGCTGCCGCGGTTGGATAAGGCAGTGCCGCCGTGGTTGCTCTCGCATCCGGCCCTCCCGTATCCGCACGTGGTCCTGCATCGCTTCGATCCACGGAAGTGGCAGAGTCGTCTGCGTCGGGAGGTGCGCTGATCCAGGCTGCGGAGATGGAGGCAAGGGGTTCCTCTCCAAGGCCGAGCCGTGAAGGGCCGCTCCTCTCACAGGACCCCTTTGGTGGAGGGAACCCGGTCCTCCAGGCGCGGGTCCCGCTCGAGCGCCGCCCGGAGGCTCCGGCCCAGCGCCTTGAAGATCGCCTCGACCTTGTGGTGGTCGTTCCGCCCGTACTCCAGACTCACGTGAACGTTGGCGCCCAGGTGGGTGGCCAGGGCGCGCACGAACTCCTCCACGAGCTCGGTGGGCAGCCCTCCTACGCGCTCGCGGGAGAAGGCGGCCCGGAAGACGACGTACGGGCGCCCCCCCAGGTCGATCGCCACCCGGGCCAGGCTGTCGTCCATCGGGAGGAGGAAGCCGTACCGCCGGATCCCCCGGCGCTCCCCCAGGGCCCGGGAGATCGCCTGGCCGAGGACGATCCCCACGTCCTCTACCGTGTGGTGCTCGTCCACCGCGAGGTCGCCCCGGGCCTCGATCTCCAGGTCGAGCAGGGCGTGGCGGGCGAGGGTCTCCAGCATGTGGTCGAAGAACGGGATGCCGGTGGCGATCCGGGTCTCCCCGGTGCCGTCCCGATCCACGGCGACCCGGACCCGCGTCTCGCGGGTCTCCCGGCAGAGCTCGGCGCGTCTTCCTGGTCGCCCCACGGTTGTGGGTCGACCGGCCGGGCTGACGCGCGGCTCCGGAGCCTGCCCCGCAGCGGCGTCGGGCGTCCGTGGCTCTCGCCCCGCATCTGCCGGCGAGTCCCTCGCGGCTCGGCGCCGCGCTCCCGGCCCCTCGGCCGCGAGAGTCGCCCTCAGGCCTTCCAGGAAGCGGTCGTTCTCCTCCGGCGTCCCGACGGTCACCCGCAGCGCTCCCTCGAGGCGGGGGAGGTCGCTCCGGTCGCGGACGAGGAGCCCGAAGCGGTGCGCCAGATCTGCCTGGACCCGGGCCGGCCGCTCGACGAAGAAGAGGAGGAAGTTCGCCTCGGAGGGGAGGACCCGGAGGCCGAGTGCCTGAAGGCGGCCCCGCAGCCGGCCCCGCTCGGCGACGATCCGGTCCGCGCGGGCCCGCATCTCCTCCTCCCGGGCCAGGGAGCCGAGCGCGGCGCGGACGGCGAGCCGGGAGAGGGGGTAGGGAAGGCCCGCCCTCGAGAGGAGTGCGGTGAGGTCGGGGTGGGCCACGAGGTACCCCACCCGGGCCCCCGCCATCCCCCACGCCTTCGAGAGGGTGCGGATCACCACGAGGTTCGGGATCTCCGCGGCCGCGAGGGGCGCGAGCGAGGGCTGTCGGCTGAACTCCACGTACGCCTCGTCCACCGCCACCGCGCACCTCGCCCGCTCGGCGAGCGCCAGGATCCGGTCCCGGGAGAGCGAGTTCCCGGTCGGGTTGTTCGGCGAGCAGAACAGGAGGAGCCGGGCGCCCACGGTCGCCGCGAGCGCCGCGTCCAGATCGAGATCGAACGCGGCATCCAGCGGTAGGGGGCGAAGGCGCGCCCCGTGCAGGCGGACCCGGGACTCGTACACGCCGTAGGTGGGAGAGGCGATGGCGACCGTCTCCCCGGGCGCGGTCGTGGCCCGCACGAGGAGGTCGATCACCTCGTCCGAGCCGTGGCCGAGCCACAGGGCTTCCGCCGACACGTCGAGGAAGGCGGCCAGCCGTTCCCGGAGCGCCGGAGCCCCCGGGTCGGGGTACCGGTGGAGCTCGGGATCCAGCTCGGGCACCAGGGTGCCGAGCGCGTTCTCGTTCGCGTCCAGCCGGATGCCGTCGGCCTGCCCGGAGCGGGCCGTCACATAGGGAGGGACGCCCGACAGGTGGGGGCGGAGCAGGGATCGGGCGGGCTGCCCGTCCGCCGTGAACCGGCTCACGCCGGCGGTGCGACTGGCTGCGTTCTCCTCGGCCGGGGCGGCGGGCGCCGCCGGGCGCGCCCGAGGCGGCGCCGTCGGGGGGTGCGAGGGCTCTCCTACGCCTGCCTGCCGGATCCTCGTGGCGGCCGCGTGGGCGGGCAGGCCCTCCCACTCCGCCAGCGTCTCCACCGTGGGCGCGAGCCTGGCCAGCCCCTCCGAGGTGAGCTCCTGGAACGTCACCCAGCGGCCGAAGTCGTCGAGGGAGAGCCCGTCCTCCGCCCGCGCCCGGCGGCCCGTGGGCAGGACGTGGTTCGTGCCGGTCGCGTAGTCGCCGGCGGCGACGGGGGAGAACGGGCCGAGGAAGACCGAGCCGGCGCTCGCGATCCGGGCCGCGGCGGCCCGCGGGTCCTCGACCATCAGCACGAGGTGCTCGGGGGCCAGGGTCTCGATCCACTCCCGCGCCTCGGCCTCGTTCCGAGGGATGAGGAGCGCCCCCCGGGCCAGGCTGGCGGCCGCCGCCTCCCGGGTGGGAAGGGCGGAGAGCTGACGTGCGACCTCCCTCCGAACCTCGCCCGCGGCCTCCGGGGCCGGGAGGATCGCGGCGCACAGGGAGTCCGGCCCGTGCTCCGCCTGGGCCAGCAGCTCGGCGGCGATCCAGGCCGGGGGCGCGCTCGCGTCCGCCCACACGAGGACCTCCGAGGGGCCGGCCGGCAGGTCCACGGCGGCCCGGCTGGCCACGCACTCCTTCGCGGCGGCGACCCGGGCGCCTCCGGGGCCGAAGATCTTCTCCACCGGCGGCACGCTCTCCGTCCCGTACGCCAGGGCCGCGATCGCCTGGGCGCCGCCCACGGCGTACAGCTCCCCGATTCCGAGAAGGGCGGCGGCGGCCCGCACGGCGGCGGGCGGCCGCCCGTCGGGGCCCGGCGGGGAGCAGACGGCGATCTCCCGGCAGCCGGCCAGACGGGCCGGCACGGCGGTCATCAGGAGGCTCGAAGGGTAGCGGGCTCGCCCCCCGGGCACGTAGAGCCCCACCCGCCGGATCGGCCGGAACTCGCGCCACGTCCGGACGCCGGGCGCCGGCTCCACCGGAGCCTCGGTGCGTCGCTGGGCCGCGTGAAACGCCTCGATGTGGCGGCGGGCCTCCTCCACGGCCCGCCGGCGGTCGGCGGGGAGGGACTCGAGAGCCTCCCGAAGCACGGCCCGGGGGACGCGGAGGGAGGCGGGCGTGACCCCGTCGAGCTCCCGGGTCAGCGCGAGCAGCGCCGGGTCCCCCTCGCGCCGCACCCTCTCCACGATCGCGCGGGCTCCGGCCCGGCAGTCGTCGGAAAGCTCACGGGGACGCGTGGCGACCCACTCGAAGGCCGCCGACCCCTCCAGGACGGGGATCTCTCGGTCTGCAAGCGGCCCGGCCCGGCGGCTCACGGCATCACCTTCTCGACGGGCAGGACGAGGATCTCCGATGCGCCCGCCGCCTTCAGCCGCTCCATCGCCTCCCAGAAGACCTGCTCCTCGACCGCCGCGTGCACGGCCACCATGTCGGGCTCGGCAAGCGGCACGACCGTCGGGCTCCGCATGCCCGGCAGGATCTCCCGGATCGCCGCCAGCGCCGTCTTCGGCGCGTTCAGGGTCACGTACTTCAGGCGCCGGGCCGTGAGAAGCCCGCGGATCCGCGTCGTGAGCCGACCGATGAGCGCGGCGCGGTCGGGCGTCCAGAGAGCCTCGGGGTTCGCCACCAGCACGGCGACGGACTCCGCCAGGTCGGCGAGCCGCCGGAGGTCGTGGACCCGCAGGGTCGTGCCGGTGGAGACCAGGTCGCAGATCGCGTCGGCCACGTCCAACGCCGGGGCCAGCTCCGTCGCCCCCCGGATCTCCACCACCTCGGCCCCGATCCCCTCCTTCTCCAGGTACCGGCGGAGCGTGGCGGGATGGGTCGTCGCGATGCGGGCCCCCTCGAGATCCGCCGGCGTCCGGGCCCGGGAACCCCGCGGGACGGCCAGGCTCAGAGTGCAGTGCCCGAAGCCGAGGGGCTCGAGCTCCCGCACGCGCGCCCCGTGCTCGAGCACGACGTTGCGGCCGACGATCCCGAGATCGGCCACCCCGTCCTGGACGTACTCCGGAATGTCGTCGTCCCGGACGAAGAGCAGCTCAAGATCGTGGTTCCGGCACTGGGCGAAGAGGCGACGCGACTGGTCCTCGAACTCCAGGCCGATCCCGTGCAGCAGCTCCAGGCTGTCGCGGGTCAACCGCCCCGTGTTCTGGAGGGCGATCCGGAGGCTGCTGCCGTTGAGCTTC
>JBHHYJ010000109.1:0-5133 GCA_046757485.1 Gemmatimonadota bacterium | reverse complement strand
TCGCCTCCACCACCGACCGCTCCGCCCCCTCCCCCACCCCCACCACCACCCCGCACATCCCGCTCACCTGAGCACGCGCCCGACGGGGCCCGGCCGCCTCATGACGAAACGCCCAGACTCGAGAGGACCGGCTCGACCACCCCCGGCAGGAGATCCAGCCCCTCGGGGTAGACCAGCCGATACACCGGCACCGCCCGGGCCAGGCGGGCGAAGAATCGGAAGCGCTCTGCCTGGAAGCCCGCGGCTTCCGTGAGGCGGGGGAGAAAGGAGGAGGCGACGAGTTGCATGACGGCGTCCCGCGCTGAGACCCGGGAGAGGATCGGCTCCCGAAGCACCTCCGGGCTCCGCCGCTCGGGCACGTAGATGCCGCCCAGGGTCTGCCACGCAGGGCAGAAGGACCCGAACCCGGTCTCGCCCACCGGGGCGCGCCGCTTCTCGAACCCCGGGTGGGCGAGCGGGAGATCCTCCGCGGACCCGAGGAAATGCTCCGCGACGTCCGGCCACATGCGCATCTGCGGGTAGCCGGGCGCCACGCAGAACCGCCCGTCGGCTTCGCTCAGGCAGGCCAGATCATCGGACAGCAGCGCGTGTCCCCCTCGCAGCAGCGCGGCCGCGAGCGACGTCTTGCCCCCACGGTTGCCCGCCAGGAACAGGCAGGCGCGACCGTCGACGGAAACGGCCGAGGCGTGCAGAGCCGGCCGGCCGAGCCGCTCGGACCAGTAGGCCAGGATGGTTCCTAGCAGGTGGAGCTCCACGGTATAGTCGTACTCCGGATCGAGCAGCACGGCCTCCACCCGATCGGAGCCCGCGTAGAAGTCGACGACCTCGGTGAAGCGGATCACGTCGCAGTCGCCCGTCCGGTAGAGCTTGAGGAAGCTCTCCCCGCTCCCCAGGCGGAGCGGACTGGAGAAGAGGGGACGAGCCTCCACCGGCAACGGGGAGGATGGCCGGTCGGAGAGGGCGAAGCGCAGATCCGGCTGGACGCTCGCGCGGTGCAGGGGACTCTGGAACGGATACGCGCTTCGGAGCCCGAGACCGTACACCTGGTAAACGCTCTCCCCCGCGTGCCCCTCCCGACTCAACCGGACGGCTCCTCCGGGGATCCGCGCGGCTGCTTCGGGGCTCCGCGCAGCTCCCCCGGAGCTCCCGGTGACTCCCCCCGGGCCCCGCCTGACTCCTCCAGGAATCCGCGTGATTCGAGATCGGCCATGAGCGCCCCGAGGTCGGCCCGAAGCCGCTCCTCGGACACGTCGTAAACTCCTTCCAGACGCAGCAGCGCTTTCTCGGGGCTTCCGGCCGTGACGAGCGCCGTCCACATATCAGCCGCCACGCCGTCCAGCCCGATGGCCGTTCCGCTCTCCAGATTCGCCACGACCACCCGGTCGCCCAGGTGTGCGTGCAGGACGTGGGGGCGGGGAAGCCAGGGCCCCGGTCCCGCTTCCTGGACCTGGAGCCCTCCCTTCGCCGGTGCGTACCGGTTCTTCACACACCTCGAGGGCGGAAACACCCTCCACCCGGGCTGCTCACTGCGCGTCACGGGATTCCAGACGGTGACGTCCGGCTCGCTCCACGGAAAGCCCACCCGATCGGGCTGACCCACCCAGTAGCTGTCCGGGGATCGCCGGAGCCAGCGGTCCTGCCATTCCGGATGCTCCGCCCCCAGCAGAGTCGGAGCGTGATCCCTGAGGTCCAGCCCCGTAACGCAAGCCGTCACGCGTGACTCCTGGGCCAGAATCGCGGCGCGCAGCTCCGGCGGCGAGCAGAGCGGAGCGAACAGGATCTGGTCCCGAGGGTGCTGTCGGAGAAAGGCTCGGAAGCGGAACCCCGTGAGGGCACAGTCGTCCACCACGACCAGCGGGGCCGTGTTGCCCGGGTTGGCGAGGAGCTGCGAGGGCCTCAGGTCCAGCACGTAGGAGAGGAGCCCGAGGACGACCAAGCCTCCCCTCGGAATGGCCACGAAGCGGGCTGCCGCGAGCACATCCGGACCCACGGCGCCGCGCAGCTCTGCCGCCAGTCGGTCGCACGCGTTCTCCACGTCCTCGTACGTGAGGTACAGGAGGTGGCGGAGGGCGTGCTCCAGCTGACCGGCCAACGCCTCCACGCCCGCGGCCTCCGCCCGAGAGAACTCACCGATAACCGCCAGGAGGGGGCGAGGGCCCGGACGAAGGACCAGCACGGCGTCGGCCATCTCCGCCCAGAGAGGACTGGAAGCCAGGGCCTCGGCCAGGGACAGGGGGGTCCAGTCACCACCACCGGCGGCCGTTCCGACGGAGAGCTGGCCGAGATCGAGAACGAAAGCGCGGGGTTGGGCGTTCGAGGTCATCGGAAGCGCGGCGTGCTCCGTGGATCAGGGTCCATAAAAACGAGACAGCCGCCGATCGGTCGGCTGCCTCGCCTTCATGAACTTGGCCCGCGACCGGCCGACAGATCGCGGGGTGCTACGTCGTCAGCTCCGTCGACCCGAGCCTACTGACCCTGTGAGGCCGCGCTTCCCGCTTTCAGATCGGATCCCGGCCTCGTCTTGCCCGTTGCGGTCAGGTCCGTGACGGTGCCCCAATCGATGATCTCCGGGGATCGGTACGGCTTCTTCGGTCGCTGCATGGAGCCTCCTCGCACCTTGGCTCGGCGATCGCCGAAAGAACTGGCGGCGAAATCATTCTACACCGCGGTAGCGCACGCCACCAGCACGGCAAGGACCGTTCTTGAGCCCGCCCGGCTCGCGCCCGGCTCGGCGCGCCTTGGCAATCCACCATATGGCTGTCACTTAAGCGCCGCCGCTAGCGGGGATGGCCGGGTGGACGGAACCCCCGGTGAGGCGCGATTCCCACACTCCGAACCGTGTCCTGTGGCGGTCTCACCCACGGGCGCCACCGGGCATCCGCAGGCGAATCGCGGCCGGCTGCTTGGGCCCCGGGATGCCCGTTCCCACCCGCCGGCCGGCCCTGACGCCTGAGGATCACGTGCGCTCGGACTCGCTCCAGCAACGCTCCTTCCGCAGGCGGCTGAAGAAGTCCAGCGAGTCGCGTTACGAGTGCCGTGGAGCCGCAACCGGGTCCGCCTTGCCGCTCGGGGTCCCACGCGGCACACTGGTCGCGACCACAATCGGGACCGGCTCCCCGCAGCAGGGGTTCCGCAGCGTGCACGGACCGCCGCCGAGGCGGCACCGGAGCGGGCCCCGCGCTCCGGCATGAGCGCGGCCCCGGGGACCGGCTCCGAACCCGCCTTGCTCCGGTAACGAGAGGAGGGGATCGATGATCGAGCGAGTCTGGCACGGCTGGACCGGCCCCGAGAACGCGGACGCCTACGAGCGTCTGCTCCTCGAGGAGGTCTTCCCCGGCATCGCGGCGAAGAACGTCGAGGGCTACCGGGGGATCCGCCTGCTGCGGAGGGACCTGCCCGAGGGCCAAGTCGAGTTCGTGACGATCATGACGTTCGACTCGCTGGCCGCCGTTCACGCCTTTGCCGGCGAGGACTACGAGGCGGCGTACGTGCCGCCGAAGGCGCGCTCCCTCCTCGCTCGCTTCGACGAGCGCTCCAGCCACTTCGAGCTGCGCGAGCGGCTCGTTTACTGACCGATGTGGCTCCTCCGCTTCCGCGAACCGACACCGAAGATAACCCGAAGCTCGGCCACCGTCGAATCCGCTCGTTTCAGGCTGTGGCCGCTCCGCTCTGCGCCACGGCGCGGCGAGGGGGGCGGCCCGGATCCCCTCGACCCGCCCCTCGGGGCCATTCCGGCTCTCCAGGCCGGGGGCCTGTCCCGGAGACTGCAACTCGGGCCGACATTCGATTAAGGTAGGGATCGGGAAGGTGCGGCCGGCTCATCACTGAGAGGGGGATCTGTTATGGCCAAGCTGATCGCCTGGATACTCGTCGGTGCACTCGGCTACGGCTGGGTGTACGCCTACGCCTGGTTCGACGAACCCGAAGCTCGAGGAGTCCTGCTGTTCTTCTCCTTTCTCGCGCTGGCCGTAGCCAGCCGATCCCGAAAGAGCGAACAGGTGTGACAAGAAAGGAGCCGGGCCGATGGCCAGATGCATCAAGAATTGTCTCGCGACGTACTTCTCCAACCTGGGTTGGTTCGCGATCGCAGCCATCGTGCTGTGCCTCATCGGCGGTGGCATTCTGGGCGGTCCGCCCGGCATCATCGCCTGCCTCGCGGCCGCCGGGGTCGGGGCGGTGGCGGTAGGGGCGGTCGCCTGCATAGCCTTTTGCGCCTGACGGTCTGACGGCACGAAACGAGAGCCGGCTTCGCCGGCCCCGCCTTTCCGCGAGCGGCCCGTGCCTGGAGAGGCGCGGGCCGTCTTGCAGGCGGGAGCGAGCTGAAAGGCATGGCAGGGCCGGGCGAGAGAGCGGGAACCTCGTTGGGCCAACGCCGCGTTCGTCAAGAAGGGTACCCGGCGTGACCCGGAAAGAGGATCCCATCCGGACGCCATCTGATCGGCGGCTTCTCAGCGGCTTGTCCATGCCACATCCCACGAGGCCCCGCCGGAGCGGCGGAGAGAGCCGAACGCGGCTCCTGGCGGGGGTGAGAGCCGGGGTGGGGGACGCGGCGTGCCCCCTCGTGATGCTGGCCGTCGCCGCTTCCGCGTGCGGGCATGCCAGCGGAGGCTGTTTCGGCTCCGGGAAGGAAGCGAAGGCGGGGCTCGCGGCCAGGAGGGTGAGAGCCGGGGGACGGCCGTGCCCGGGCTTGGCTGTGGCGGGTGCCGGCGCAGGCGGCGCGACCGCTAACGTCCGAACAGCGCCGGGCGCGGCACGGCCCCTAGCCTCCGAACAGCACCGCGTGCGGCACGGCCGCTCCCGTCGGACCGTGCGGCCATTCTTCCCGGACGAACGAGACGCTCCCCCCGGAACCGTCCGCCGCTCCGAACGCCTCGTCGGGCGTGAGCGCGCCCGTCTCCGGGTCCACCCGGTACATCTTCACCTGCCGGTTTTCCGAGCCGATGCCGCTCACCGCCACCCGGTAGGTGCCGGGGTCGACCTGCGCCCAGTGCGGCATGAACTCGTCGTCCAGCGCGAGTCGGGCCACCTCGACCGGGCTGGTCGGATCCGAGACATCCAGCGTCACGATCTCGTTCGTGACCATGTTCGGCAGCACTTCGAACCTCCCCACCAGGGTCGGGACCGCGCAGCCGA
>JBHHYJ010000108.1:0-5358 GCA_046757485.1 Gemmatimonadota bacterium | reverse complement strand
CCGTCTTCCATCGAAGGCGGCAAGCTAACCGGCACCAGATGGCCGCACAAACCCGGCGTCCAGGCGGGTCCTGACGCGTACGCGGATCACCTCGGGCTCGGCGGGCGTCGCGGCCGGGACGGCGGAACGTTAAGCTGTCCACCGGGATGCTCCCCGCCGTAGGAGACACGGAGCAGGATGGCATCGGATCTTCCGTCCCCTCTCGCGAACCTTCTCGACGCGACCGACCCCGCGGCCCGGGAGAAGGCCTGGTCGAAGTTCCTCGATCACTACAGCGGCCTGCTGATTCACACCTGTCGCCGGTTCGGCGGGAGCTACGACGCGGCCATGGATCGCTACCTGTACGTCGCCGAACGGCTGAAGGACGACGAGTTCAGCCGGCTTCGTCGGTTCAGCGCCGACGGGCGCGGGAAGTTCTCGACCTGGCTGGTGGTCGTCAGCCGACGTCTCTGCTACGATGAGTACCGGAGCCGCTACGGACGCGAGGCGGGCGAAGAGGAGCCCGGCTCAGCGGGCGAGGCGAGGGAGGTGCGGCGCCGCCTGGTCGATCTGATGGCCGAGGATATGGAGCCGGGGGCGTTGCCCGACCCGGGAGCGGGCCCCGAGCGCGAGCTCCGGGCGGCCGAGCTCGGCCGGGCGCTGGAAGCCGCCCTCGCCGGGCTCGATCCGGACGACCGTCTTCTCCTGAAGCTCCGTTTCGAGGACGATCTCCCGGTGCGGCGGATCGCTCCACTCATCGGATTCCCCACCGTCTTCCACGTCTACCGGCGCCTGAAATCGGTGTTGGCCGAGCTCCGGGCCCGGCTGGAGGGGGGGGGAGTTCACGAGGCGAGTCCCTGAGAGCGGAACGCTGGTGCCGGCGGCGACGTCGAGGGTCGGAGGAGGGCGAGAGGTCGAGTGCGCCGCGGCCGGGCGACCCCACGCAAGGATCGTCCCCTCTCGCCGTTTCAATAAGTGGAGGAGGGCGGTGCGGGGAGCGAGACGAGGGGATCGCGAACGGGATGAGGAGTGTCGGATGAGGGACTCGAGGGCCAGATGATTCCTCCCGGCCCGGCGGATGAGCTTCACCTGAGCGCGGAACAGCTCACCGCGTTCGTGGACCGGGCGCTTTCGGCGTCGGAGAGGTCGTCCGTCGCCGCTCACCTCGCCGAATGTCCCCCCTGCCGCCGGGAGCTCGCCGAGGTGATTCAAGCGCTTCGGGAGAGGCGGAACCTCAGGCGGCGCGCGGTCGGAATCCCGACCGCCGCCGCCGCCGCCGCGGCGATCCTGATCTTCGTTTACATTCCGAAGCCGGGGCCGGGCCCGACGCCCTCCACGCTTCGTACGGATCGTGCGGTGGCCGAGGAGACCGGCGTGCCCGCCCTCGTGCCCCTCGCTCCCGGAGCCACGGCGAGCGCGGAGTCGGTGGAGTTCATCTGGCGTGCCGCCGCGGATGGCGTCGTCTATCGGGTCACACTGGCCGACGAGCGGGGCGAGGTCGTGTGGACCGATGAGACCTCGGACACGACGGCCCGCGTCCCGCCCGGAGTCTCTCTCGAGCGGGGGCAGACGTACTTCTGGTACGTGGATGCGCTGCTCGGCGGCGCCGGCTCGGCGACGACCGGGGTGCAGGAGTTCCGCGTGCAAGAGTGAGCTCGTACGTGCAAGCGCTCGTCCCCTTCCGTGGGCCGCGCGTCCTGGCGATCGTCGCGGCCTGCGCGGCGGTGCTCGGCCTGCCCGGTTGTGTGGACCGAGAGAGCCCCCATGCCGGGCGCCGGACGGAGACGGTCCGCGAGCCCGGAGAATCTCGAGAAGCCCCCGGGGCAGATTCTCCCTTGCCTTCCCTCAACGCCGTCGCGGACGAGCTTTACGCCCAGGGCCGCTTCGACACGGCGGGGGTCCTGTATCGACAGGCTCTCAACTCGTCGCTGCGGGACGGCGACAGCGCGGCGGCCGCCCGGACCCTCACCTCCCTCGGGCTCACGGCGTACCGGCTCGGAGAGTACGAGGAGGCCCGCCGGGTGGGGGAACGAGCCCTGGCGCTGAAGCGGCGCCTCGGACTCCGCGATCTCCTCTTCCGCTCCTACAACGCCCTGGGCCTCCTGGCCTGGAGCGAGGGCGCGAACTTCGAGGCCCGGGACCTTTACGCGAAGGCGTTCGAGGCGGCGCGGGCGGCGCGGGACACGATCAGCCTGGCCAAGGTCTCCAATAACCTGGCTCTCGTCCTCACGGAGCTGGGGGAGTACGGGGAGGCCCGACGGCTGCTGCTCGCCGGCCTCAAGGCGGCCGACCAGGCTGACGATCCCCTGATTCAGGGACGGATCCTGACGAACCTGGGCATGCTGGACGTTCAGATCGGGCGACCGCTCTCCGCGATCGGCTTCCTGGAGCGGGCCAGAGTCTCCGTGCAGTGGGCACAGGACGTCACGGGAGAGCAGAACACCCTGGGACAGCTCGGCACGGCGTACGCGGCGATCGGGGAGCCCGGCAGGGCGATCGCGTACCTGGACACGGCGTTGGAGCGATCCCGGGCCCAGGGTCTCCGCCAGGAGGAGGCGAGCAACCTGGAGCAACTGGCCGAGCTGCACAGCCAGGCCGGAGCCTTCCGGCGAGCGGTGGATCTCTTCGCCCGGGCGGAAGCGATCAACGAGGAGCTGGGGCTGAGCGTGGAAACGGGGATCGACCTCCGGAGCGAGGCGGAGATCCACGCCCGGCTCGGAAGCACCCGTGCGGCGCTGGAGCGGGCGGCTCGCGCGCTGGAGATCCACCGGTCGGCGGCGGCTCCGTTCGAGGAGCTCGGCGATCTGCTCCTGCTCTCGGAGCTGACCCGGGACGCCGGGCGCCCCGATGAGGCCCGCGCCCACCTGACCGCCGCGCGCCGCCTCGCCGAGGACCTGGACGCGGGCACGGCACGAGTCGCCCTGGCCCTGACCGGCGCCCGGATGGCGGAGCTGGATGGAGAGTTCCAGACGGTTCTGGAAGCTCTCGCCGGCGTCGCCCCGGACCTGCTCACGGGGGATCAGGCCGCCCGGGTCGAGGCCCTGATGCTGCGCGCACGCGCCCACGCACGCCTCGGAGCACTGGACTCGGCGGCCGCGATCGGCCGCCTGGCCGTGGCCGCCGTCGAGAAGGTGCGCGGCGGGTTCGGGGCCGCCGCCCTTCGCACGTCTTACGCGGCGGAGAGGGAGGAAGCCTACGCCGGCCTCGTCGATGTCTTGCTGCGCCTCGGACGGCGGGCGGAAGCGTTTCAGGTAGCCGATGCCGCCCGGGGTCGTGCACTCCTCGAGCACCTGGACGCCCGTTCGCGAAACGGGGCCGGCGGGACGAGCGCCCGGAGCCTGGCCGAGGAGGAGAGGCAGCTCCTTCGCCGAATCGATACGCTGGTCGTGTGGATCGCGGAGCTCCGAGATGCTCCGGCGGAGGGGGAGCGGCGGGCCCTCGAAGCCGAGCGGGAGAGGCTCCGCCGGGAGCTCGCCCGCGCCCGGTCCGAATACGAGGCGGCCCTCTCTCGCTCCGACGAGCGGGATCGGACGGCGCTGGGCCTCGCGGGCCGCAAGACGGTCGGCGCGGAGATCGTCCGGCGTTCCCTGCTGCCCGATGAGGCACTCCTCCAGTACCTGGTCACACCCGAGAAGGTCATCCTGTTCGTGCTGACGAGGGACTCCGTGGGGGTCTTCGAAAGCCCGGTGCCGCGAGACAGGTTGGCGACCCAGCTTCGGATCTCCCGGGATCTGCTGGCGCGCCGCACGGGCCCACCGGCTGGCGGAATCTCGGTCCTCTCGGCGCTCCATGACGTGCTCATCGGCCCCGCGGATCGAGCGGGAATCCTCGCCGGAGTGTCGCGGCTGGTCATCGTCCCGCACGCGGAGTTGAACTATCTGCCGTTCGCGGCCCTGCGCGATCCGGAGAGCGATCGCTACTTGGTCGAGGAGTACGCCCTGACCCACCTTCCGGCCGCCGCGGCGCTCCCGGAGCTCCGGTCCCGCGGTGCCGCGCGGTGGACCGGAACCCGAGCGTATGGCTTCGCGCCTCTTCCCGATGAGCTGCCCGAGACGTGGGCGGAGGTGCGAGCTTTGCGGCGCGCGCTGGAGGGCACGCGACTCTTCCGGGGGGATCGGGCCACGGAGCCGGCGGTTCGCCGGGCTCTGACGCGAGACGGGATCGTGCACCTCGCCACGCACGGCATTCTCAACGTGCGGAACCCGATGTTCTCGCGGCTGGAGCTGGCCCGCGGGGCCGGCCTCGAGGCGGGGGACGACGGAAGACTCGAGGTGCACGAGGTGGTAGACGCTCGGGTGACGGCCTCCCTCGTCTTCCTCTCGGGCTGCGAGACCGGCCTCGGGGAGGCGTGGTCGACGGCGTTCGCGGTGGGGGAGGACTATGCCACCCTGGCCCGCGCCTTCCTGTACGCCGGGGCGGAGGACGTGGTCGCCACGCTGTGGAAGGTGGAGGATGCGGGGGCCGCGGCGTTCGCAGAAGCGTTCTATCGGCACCTGCACGGCTCTTTCCCGACCGAGGCGCTGGCCCTCGCGCAGCGCGAGATGATGGTGCACCCCCAGTACGGATCTCCCTACCACTGGGCGCCTTACCGTGTATCGGGCAGCGGAGCGGTCTCCGGCGGAGCTCTGGCGACCGCGCAAGAACTCGAACTTCCTGCCGTGAGAGAATAGAAAGGGCGTTCCGCACGCCTCACCGCGTGCCCGCCGGCCCCTGATCGGGCCACCGCGACTCGAACGGGCGATTCTCGAGCCCCGGAGCACCCCATGGAAGCCAAAGCCACGCGCGCCGCGCTCAAGCCGTCACCTGTGGCTCTTCTCCTGGCTGTCGGATGTCTCCTGACCGCGTGTGCGCAGGAGTCGCCGACGGCCCTCGACGCGCCCGCGGTCTTCGCCGCAAAGGGTGGCAACGGAGGTGGAGGTGGGCCGACGGTGGACGCGACCGACCCCACCGGCGCCCCTCAGGGGGCCACGCTGCCCGTGCGCGTGCTCGGCTCCCGCTTCGAACCCGGATCCGTGGTGGACTTCCTACTGGACGGCAAGAAGACGGACAAGGTCAAGACGAACTCCACCTCGTTCGTCGATGCGGGTGAGCTGGTCGCCGACGTCACGATCGCCATCGACGCGCCCGTCGACGCGTACGACGTCCGGGTCACGACTCCCCGCAAGAAGAAGGGGATCGGGATCGAGCTGTTCAACGTGGAGGCCGAGGCCGTCATCGCGACCGTTACGGATCCCTCTTCGGACGGTTCGGTGCCGGGGGTCTACGCCGACGGCTTGGGTGACTACGGCCCGGACGACGGGACAACGATCCGCTTCCGGTTGAGGGCCCAGTGCGACTCTCCCACCGGCCGCCGCGAGACGTTCCTCGTGTTGCCGGGCA
>JBHHYJ010000107.1:0-5455 GCA_046757485.1 Gemmatimonadota bacterium | reverse complement strand
GGATGGAGCGCAGCAGCTGGACGGCGGGGTCTCTGTCGGCCTCCCGGGCGATGCGGAACAACCTACAGTATAAGGCCTTATGAGTTGGACCTGTCCACGATGTGATCGCACCTTTCGTCAGGTGAATCAACGTCACGCGTGCGGGGTCGGCAGCGCCGCGGCGTTGCTCAAAGGGAGGCCGCCGGCACTCACCGATCTCTACCGGAAACTCCAGACGACCGTCAGGAGCTTCGGCGAGGTGGAGGTGGTCACACGTGACCGGTACGCGCTGTTCCGGACGACACGCATCTTTGCGGACCTGACGGTCACGCGGGATGCGCTTCGCGTGGTGGTTCACCTCGGTCGCAAGGTGAGAGCACCGTACTTCATCAAGACCGGGCCAAGCGGCAACCGCGTTTCACACGTCGCCCTTGTCCGGACCGCGGAGGACCTGCGCACGGTCATGCCGTTCTTGCGCGAAGCGTTCGACCTCGCCGTGAGTGAAGAGACTTAGAGCGGCCGAACAAGCGTCGCCCCGACGAGCGCTCAGCGCATCGAGAGGGGCCAGGCGACAATCCCGGGCGTGGTTGTGCGCGACAGCGCCGGGATCCGGATTGTCGAGAACGTGGTAACGAGCGACACGTGCTCGGTGGCCTCAATCCCCGACTTGGATCTCGGACTCGTGGAAGGGCATGGCAGCAGTCAGACCCGTCGGTTGGCTGCGACTGCCGGTACGGCGCGGTCGGGCCGGCCCGCCGGCTCTGAGAAAGGCGAACCTCCGTGCGAGTCTTCCATGTAGCTGCGCGAAGATTCTTCCTGCAGTTTGAACGCGGCGAGGAGATCAAGGAGCGACTCCGAGCGTTCGCGGAAGAGCGAGGAATCGGTGCCGGCTCCCTGCGGGGGCTGGGGGCCGCCGAGCGTGTCGAGCTGGACTTCTACCATCTTTCCGAGAAGCGGCATGAAGCGTTCTCGGTCGAAGAAGGCACGGAGGTGGCGAGCTTGCTCGGGAACCTCACGCGGGGGGAGGATGGGCGGGCGGTCATCCACCTGCACGCCACGTTGGGTCGCCGGGACGGATCCACGGTCGGCGGCCACGTGGAACGCTTGGTCGTGGGGGCGACGCTCGAGGTGGACCTGGAGGTGCTGCCCGGCACGCTACGACGTGAGCTGGATCCCGCGGTGGGGCTCCCGTTGCCCCACTCGTACGCGAGGAGATCGCCGTGATCGGTTCCGTGAAGTTCGTGAGCATTCCCGTGAGCGACCAGGAGCGGGCCCTGGCCTTCTACCGGGACACGCTCGGATTCGAGGTCGTGAGTGACGCGCCGTTCTCCGACCGGGTTCGGTGGCTGCTCGTGCGCCCGCCGGGGGCGCAGACGGGGCTGGTGCTCTTCCCGCCCTCCGACGAGCTGGCGATCCCGTGCCCCGCGCTCGTTTTCGCGGCGGAGGACGTCCGGACGACCTACGAGGAACTGAGCGGAAGGGGGGTGGAGTTCACCCAACTACCGTATGAGGAGCCGTACGGCGTGTTCGCCCACTTCGTGGATCCCGACGGGAACGAGTTCGTCATCTCGTCCCGCGACTGAGGGGGTCCCGGCTGGCAGCGGAGGCAGCAGCTCCCCGCCGGCCGGAGCCAGGAGAAGGAGAGCCACCATGATCACCGGCGCGCACTCGATCATCTTCAGCACGAGCCCCGAGGCCGACCGCGCCTTCCTGCGCGACGTTCTCGGGCTGCCGCACGTCGATGTGGGTGACGGATGGCTGATCTTCGGGCTTCCGCCCTCGGAGGTCGCCGTCCATCCGTCCGACGAGAACGACGTGCACGAGCTCTACCTGCTGTGCGACGATGTCGCGGCACTCGTCGAGGAGATGGAGACGCGCGGCGTCTCGGTCAGCCCCGTGCGGGACGAGGGTTGGGGCTCGCTCACGCATCTGATGCTGCCGGGCGGCGGGAAGATCGGGGTCTATCAGCCGCGGCACGCGCGCCCGGATCCGGTAAGCTGAGGCGCCGATCCTCGCCGACGCGAACGGGGGCCCGTCCCGGGCGATCGGGCGATCGTTGCTTGCAGGTCTGGTTGCGGGCCTGTTCGGAGTTGTGGCGTTCGGCGCCGTGCACGCGGTTCCGATCGTGCCCGTCTGGTCCGGACTGGTGCGAGGGCTGGCCGTGCCTCTCGTGGCGGGCCCGGCCGTTGGCTGGGCGCTGGAAGAGGTTCGTAGTGCAGGGAGCCTGTCACTGCGGTTTCGTGATGGCTTGGCCCTGGGCTGGCTCCTCTGGCTGTGCCTGGTTCCGATGACGGCGGCAGGAGCCGTGGCGCGCATGTGGGGGCTGCGTGAGCTGATCGGCCACGGGTGGCAGACCGTCGGCGAGGTGACGATCGTGATCGTTACGGGTGGGCTCGGGGGGTGGCATCTGACGCGTCGCCGGACGGGCGTCGTGGCTCTGGCGACGGCGAGCCTGGTCCTTGCTCTCGTCATGGGGGGGCCGATCCCGGTGAACAACAGCCTGCGGGCGGCGGGGTTGTTTCTCGCCTTTCTTCCGATCTACGGGGTAAGTGGCCTGCTGCTCGTGTGGACCCGAGCTCGTTTCGAACGCGGTCGATCCGCGTCGCCGAACGCGCTCGGAGCGGAGAAGGGCCGTGAGGGTCCGAGGGACATCTGAAAAAGGTGAGGATCGTCAGATGGAGATGTGGGACAGCATGGACAGGCGTGCGAAGAGATTGGGCATCCTCGACACGAAGCTGGCGCAGGGTGCCGCGATCTTCCTCGCGCTGGTCGTCGTCAAGCTCGTGCCGGGCATCCTGAGCCTGAGCGTCTGGTGGTTCGTGGCGCTCACCGTGGCTTGCGCGATCCGGCCGATGATCACCTTCTTCCGTCCTCGCTGAAAAGGACGGCGCCGCTGGGTCCGAAGCTCGCCTCGTCCACGGCCGCCCTCGCGTGGGCCCTGCTCCTCGCCGCATGCAGCCCGGGTGAGAGGGTCGAAAGGTTGGACCGGGGCACCGTCACCACGCGGTTCGACACGACAGCCGGCGTCGTCGTCGTCCGGAACAGCGGGGAGCCCGAACCCTGGGCCGCTCGGCTCGGGTACGAGCTGGGAGAGACGGGCGGTCTCGCGGAACCAGGCCCGGAGGAGTTCGGCCGGATCAACTCCGTCGCGCTCGATCGGCGCGGACGGCTCTACGTGGCGGACGCGCAGGCGCGCGAGATCCGGGTCTTCGACCCCGGGGGCTCCTTCCTCGCAACGTGGGGAAGGAGTGGAGAAGGGCCGGGCGAGTTCGGAGCGCCGTACTCGCTCGGCTGGCTCGGCGACACGCTCGCCGTTCTGGATCCGCGGGTGGGCCGGATCGGCCTCTTCGATCTGAACGGAAGCTGGCTGGGACAGAGGCCGTATCCTGGCGGCGTCTCCGGGTCGACCTCGTTGGTCCGGTTCTACCCCACCGGCCGGGCCGAGTTCTACGTGCTGGGGATGAGGGCCACGCCCTCCCGCCTGGAAAGCCGGTGGGTGAGGCACACTCCGGCCGGCGAAGGCGAATCCCTCTCCTTTTTCAAGCGGGCGGACGGCATCTCCGGCGGCATCGAGTGTCCGAGGCCCGACGGCGCGATCAGCTTCTTCCAGGTTCCGTTCGCCCCCCGGCTGATTCAGACGCCCGGCCCTGGAGGCCGGCTGGCCGTCGCCTGGACGGCGGAGTACCGGGTGACGTACGTCGGGGCTGACGGGGACACGGCGCGGGTCGTGGAGCGCACCCACTCGCCCGTGCCGGTGGGGGAGGCGGAGTGGGAGGAATCGCTCGCGGAGTACCGGCAGTTCCGAAGGGAGTGGCCGGGTGCTCGTTGCTCTCCCCGGATGCCGGGGAAGCCTGCCACGAAGCCGGCGATCGCGAACCTCTACCACGATCGGCTGGGGCGGTTGTGGGTGGAAGCGATCACCGGAACGGGCCCGCGCTTCGACGTCTTCGAGCGGGATGGAAGGCTGATCGGCCAGCTTCCGACCCCGCCCTATGTGGGGCGCGTAGCCCCGTACCTGGATGAGACGCGTATGGCGGTCGTGGTGGCCGACAGCCTGGGGGTGCAGCGGGTCCGCGTGCTGGAGCTCGAGCCACCGGGCTCGAGATGAGGTGTGATCCTCCCCCCGGGGGCCGCCCGCGGTGCCGAGGGGAGCACCGCGGAGCGACCAGGGGCCGGGCTCCGGTCCGGAGACCCGGGGCGGTGAGTGAGACCGATCCGAGGACGGCTCACGGCACCAGGGCCACGCGGAAGTCGGTGACGGGGATGTCGGGAGGCGCCACGCTCACCTGAGCGGGCCTCGGGACCTCCATCCCCTCGAAGATCTCATCCCAACGAGCCGCGCAGCTCAGCCTGTCCACGCTCGCGGCGATGAGGAACAGCTTGTCCGACGCCTCCTTCCGGCCCTCGATCAGGTGGATCGAGGCGGCCTTCTCGAGGACGGCACAGGCGCGCTCAGACTCCCCGTTCGCCTGGAACAGGGTCCCGGCGAGGAGCAGATCGTTCGCCGACTCGTCGCCCCGCATGCCGCGGTACAGGGCGGAGTAGTAGTGGAAGCGGGCCGCGTCGCCCCACCGGTCGGTCCGGGTGTGGAGCTGCCGGGCCTGACTCCGGAAGATCGCCGCCAGCGCCATGCGCGTCTCCTCCCGGAGGGCCTCCGGGCCCACGACATTCGGGTCGGGAACCCGCGTGCCATCGGCCAGGACGACCACCGTCCCGCTCGGCTCCTGACCGTCGGCCACCGTGGGAGCGGCAAAGCTCGTGGCGGCCACCGCCAGCGCCGTGAGGCCGAACAGCGTGCCGGTACGTCTCGTCGTGCTGGACATCGTCTCCTCCTTCCTGCTGATGGGTCCTTCGCCCAAACTCCTCGTGGCCGGTCCAACTCTCGTCGTCGGCTCCCCGAGCGCGGGGCGCGTTCTTCGAGCGAAGGATCGGCGAGAGCCGTCACGGGGGGGTCTCCTCCCCGTCACCCGGCGGCAGCCGAGCGGCCCGAGGAGGTCTGCGAGGAGCCATCTCCTTGTGCTCCTTGTGCGAGCGGGCGCCGGGGGGCGGGCCGGACTTCCCCCTTCCGCGAAGGCCGGCGATCGGCGAGGTTCGATGCGGGGAGGGACCAATGGATCGAGACGACGACTACACGGGCCCGGATTTCCTCGGCCTGCGCTACCGGAAGAACCCCCGCTGGGCCGCGGTGGGCTGGATTCTAGCCGTTCTGCTCCTGGCGGCCGCGCTCTTCGCGTACCTTTCCGGATGACTCGGCCCTCGGGCTCCCGATCCGGCTCGTTGCATGCGGGGAGTCGTTCTCGGGAGGCATGAGGTGGTAGCCGCTGGGAGCGCCCGGCGCCGTTGGCTCGCCGTCGGCTTCTGCCTGCTCTCGGCGTTCTTCGCCTGGCGAGCCTCCTACACCGGCTGGGGTGGCGCGACGATCGGCGGGGACCGAGTGAAGTGGGGCCTGAGGAGCATGGGTCGCTCGCCGTTCCAG
>JBHHYJ010000106.1:0-5486 GCA_046757485.1 Gemmatimonadota bacterium | reverse complement strand
GCACGGGCCCCGCGTTTCCGCGGAAACGTCTCAACGCCTGGCGTGCGACCTGGCCAGGGTGATGATGGCCCGCGACCCGCGAGGGAACGTGACGGGCGTGGCCCGCGCAGCTCCCGTCAGTGGAGGCGCGGCGGGTCCTCTCCCGAGGCGGGGCCGGCACCCACCCGAGCCCCGGCGGCCCCCGTCCCGCGCACCTCCTGCACGTACTCCTGCACCGCCTCTCGAACCGCGCTCCCCAGATCCGCGTACGGCTTCTCCAGGAAGTAGACCGGCGAGCCGTCGTTGAGGCCCAGCATGTCGTGCAGCACCATGACCTGGCCGTCGCACCGGTCGCCCGCGCCGAAGCCTATGATCGGCAGGGATACGGAGGCCGACAGGCGCTCCCCCACGGCCGCGGGGACGAGGGCCACGACGGCGCCGAACGCTCCGGCCGCCTCCAGTGCCCGGGCGTCCTCCACGAGACGCCGGACGGCCGCTTCCCGGGTTCCCTGGGCCTCGGCGCCCGCCAGGGCGTGCACGGACTGCGGCGTGAACCCCAGGTGGCCCATCACGGGAATCCCCGCCCCGACCATGGACTCGATCGCCGGGACGACCTCCGCGCCCCCCTCGAGCTTCACGGCGCTCGCCCCCGTCTGCTGGAGCACCCGACCCGCGTTGCGCAGCGCTTCCTCCGGGGAGACCTGGTAGCTGAGGAACGGCAGGTCCACCACGACGAGGGCCCGGGTGACGCCCCGGCACACCATGCGTCCGTGGTAGATCATCTGCTCCAGGGTCACGGGCAGCGTCGTCTCCTCTCCGGCGAGCACCTTGCCGACGGAGTCGCCGACCAGGATCGCGTCCACACCGGCCCGGTCCACCAGCGCGGCGAACGGCGCGTCGTAGGCGGTGATCATCGCGATCTTGCGCCCGGCCCGCTTCATGGCGGCCAGGTCGTGGATCGTCACGCGCCTGGGCGGTTCCTCCATCGGCGGCTTCTCCCTCGGCGGCTCCTCCACCCTCGGCGGCTCCTCGGCCCTCGGCGGCTCCCCGGCCCTCGCCTCAGCCCTCGGGGGCGGGGGGAAAGAGGCGCTCTCCCGTCTCCTCCACCTCCACGTGGATCGCGCTGGTGGGGCAGTTGAAGGCGGCCTCGAGGATCTTCTCCTCGGTGTCGGCCGTCGGGTCGACCGCCTCGGACTGGCGGTTCTCGTTGTGGACGAAGACGGCGGGCGCGGTCGCCAGGCACATCGCGTTGCCCACACAGCGCCCGTGGTCCACCCACACGCGGAGGCGGCGGCTCATCGCTCCCCCCGCGGGCGGAGGCGGCGGCTCATGAATCCCGCTCCCAGGTGACCGGGAGCGACTTCAGCGAGCGGAACTGGAGGCTCGGCTGGTACTCCACCTCCGGGGCCGCGAGCTCGAACCTCGGGAAGCGCTCGGCCAGCGCCCGGAAGACCTCCTGTCCCTCCATGCGGGCAAGCGCCACGCCGAGGCAGTAGTGGATCCCCGAGCCGAACGAGAGGTGCGGGTTCGGCTGGCGGCCGATGTCGAACCGGTCCGGCTCCTCGAAGACGGACGGATCCCGGTTCGCGGCGGCCATGATCCACCGGATCCGGTCCCCGGGGCGGAGCGTCCTGCCGCCGAGCTCGACCTTCTCCACCGCGACCCGCTGGGTGGACTTGACCGGCGGGTCGTAGCGTAGGCACTCCTCGGTGGCCAGCCGGGCCATCCCCGCCGGGTCCGCCCGCAGCCTCTCCCACTGGTCCGGATGGCGGATGAAGGCGAGGAGCCCGTTTCCGATCAGGTTCATCGTCGTCTCGTGGCCGGCGAACAGGAGCAGCCCCGTGTTCACCAGCACCTGGTGGCGGGTGAAGATCCCTGCCTTCTCCCCCTGGGCGAGGATGGAGATGAAGTCGTCACCCGGCGCCTCCCGCCGGGCTTCCACGAGAGGGGCGGCGTACTCCACGATCCCCCGGATCCCCTCGACGAGCGGCCGGAGCCGGTCCGGCTCCCCCCGATTCATGAACAGGATGGAGTCGGCCAGCTCGCGAAGCCGGTCCCGGTCCTCCCACGGAACGTTCATCATGCGGGCGATGACCCGGACGGGCAGGGGCGCGGCGAAGTCCGTGAGCACGTCCATGCGTCCCGACGGCCGCAGCTCGTCCAGCAGCTCCTCGACCGCCTGCCGGACGAACGGGCGCCACTCCTCCATCGCCGTGGGGGTGAAGTATTTGTGGATCACCCCGCGCATCTCGAGGTGCTCCGGCCGGTCCTTCTCGACGAGCTGGTCGGAGCGGAAGCGGCGGACCTCCTCGAAGAGCGGCCGGTCCTCCGCGTGGACGGGCGGATACGGGGGCTGCGTCGTACTCTTGATGACCTGGGAGGAGAAGAACTCCGGGTGACGGAGGAGCCACACGACCTCCGCGTACCCGGTCACCACCCACAGCCCGAAGCGCTCGTTCCAGTGGACGGGCTCCCGCTCCCGGAGGCGCCCGAAGTAGGTGTACGGGTCGGCGACGACCTCCGGCGCGAAAAGGTCCTCGGAGTCTCCCTGCCGGAGGTCGCGCGAGGACGAGGGCAGAGGCGAAGACTCTTGCCGGGGCGCGGAGGCGGGGCTTCGGCGGGGTCGCATGTGGCTCACATTATATGTTCGAGTGAGCCGGCGTGCCGACCTTCGTGCGCCCCGCGGGCCCTCCGGCGAGCTCGGCGGGACGGGAGGCAGGGCGGACGGGACGCGCGGTCAAAGCCCCGGGGTCTTGATCTTCCGTCCAACCGGGCCGAGCTACCTGACGCTTCGCAGCGTGTCGGCCGGCGCGACCCGGGTGGCCCACACGGCCGGCGCCGAGCTGGCGAGAAGGGCGACGACGGCCAGCACTTCCTGGTCTCCATCTCCAGATGAAAACGGAGCTCCTCCTCCAGCTCCGCGTCCACGCGGGACCCGAAGAAGAGCGACCGGAGCCCGTCTCGAACGGCGTAGAACCAGGAGGGCCGGGGGATCACGACCGCTCCGCTCCCGGGCCCCGTTCTCGGTCCGGACCGACCTGCCGCCGCAGATCCATGACCCGATCCTTCTCAGTACGCTGCCTGCAGAACCCGATCGACGGCGGAGGTGAACGCCCGCCAGTGCTCCACCTGATGCGCCAGTTGCGCTCGGCCGGCGGGGGTCAGCTCGTAGTACCGGGCCCGTCGGTTGGCGTCGGTACGCCGCCACTCCGACTTGATCCACCCCTTCCTCGTGAGGCGCTGGAGGGCCGGGTAGAGGGAGCCCTGGTTCACCTGGAACGCCTCGGCGGACAGGTGCTGCAGCCGCTGGGCGATCCCCCACCCGTGCATCGGCTCCAGCGTCAGCGTCTTCAGAACGAGCAGGTCCAGGGTGCCGGGAAACAGGCCCAGGCCGGGATCGTGCATGCTTCCATCCCATGTGTTGTAGTTATTCTAGAGGAGAGTGGCGGACTTCCTGTAGCTTGTCAAGAGGAGAGGGTCCCGTGTCCCCGATGGCCGCCGCCCCGCCGACGGCCCCTGGGAGTCCCGGCCGAGGAGGACGGCGAGATCGATCTCAGCCGCCCGGCTTCCGCGCGACGAGCCGGGCCAGGCCCCGCTCCCCCGCCTCCCGCCGGAAGACGCCCTCCTCGTAGCGGAGGATCTCGAAGTCGGAGAACGCCCGCGGCAGCTCGCCCCGCTCCAGGACGTAGGCCCGGCGGAGGTCCCCTCCCAGCTCCTCGATTTCCTGGATGCTGAACGTCTCGAACACGAGCAGCCCGCCGGGCTTCAGTGCCCCCCGGATGAGGGGGAATAGGGAACGGAGGAGGAAGCGGGTGTTGACGACCAGGTCGAAGCTGCCCGGCTCGACCGCGAAGCGCTCCAGGTCGGCGAGCACCGGCAGGATCTGGAGCGCGCGCCTCCGCGTGCGGTCCCCGGGGCGAAAGGCGAGATCCGCACCCTGGCCCGCACCCTGGCCCGCGCCGGGGCCTCCCCGCCGCGGGCGCCCCCGTGCATCCGCCCGACCCGATCTCCGGACGCGGCCCGCCAGGCGGCGCACCCCGGCCAGCGAGAGATCCGCGGCCAGCACGCGCCACCCACGCTCGGCCAGGAAGAGGGCGTTCCGCCCCGCGCCGCAGGCCAGATCCAGGGCAAGCCCCGGGTTCCCGAGCCAGGGCTCCGCCTCCGTCAGGATCGCCGCGGGCCTCCCGATGTCCGCCCAGTCCCCGTTGGCGTAGCGATCGTCCCAGGGTAGGCTCGCCCGCATCATCTTCCGTCAGGAGGTAGGAGCATCCGGCCCGCCGGGCGGCGGCCACGATGAGGGCGAATCTCGTGGAGCACGAGATTCGTGTCAACGCGCACGGCGCCTCCCTCGTTTTCCTGGCCCAACGTCGGGTCGGAGATCCACCGGGCGTCCATCGCCGGGCTCGACGGCGCTCAACGCATGGTCAACCCGCGGGCACGCTCAGGGCTGAGGCTGGTGCTGGTACTGCGGCTGGAGAAGCTCCGCCTGGTAGAGCGGCTTCAGGGCGGACTGGTCGATCCGCATGTTTCCCCAGTCCGTGAGCGTGACGTCGTTCTTGGCGAAGTCCCGGTTGCTGTAGCAGAACCCCTTGACGTTCGGGTCGCCGTTGATGAGCCCGAAGTAGGGGACGAACCAGTCGTCCCAGGTGGACTGCGCGTCCGGATCCAGCTTCGCCGGGGCGCTCTCGGGGATGATGACCGGCTTCCCGCGGGCCGCCGCGTCGGCGAGGAACGCCAGCACGAGGCCGTTCAGGGTGGGGTTCAGGAAGTCCCCGTTGAACAGGTCGATGCTCCACCAGTCCACGAAGGCGTCCCCCGGGTAGAAGTCCATGAGCGGGGGCTCCTGGTTCAGGACGAGCTTCACGTTCCACACGTAGACCGCGTTGGCCACCCCCCGGGCCTGAAACAGGGTCACGATGTGGCGGTACGCGTCCGGCAGGAAGACGGGCGAGTAGCCGTTCCAGAAGCCGTTCACCTCCGGGGGGATCCGCAGGAAGACGGTCCGGTTCACCCCCTTCAGAAGATCGGCGAGCGCCGTGAGCTCGGCGTCGAAATCCCCCTGGGCGACCTCCTGGTCCAGGCCCACGGGCGTGCCGTCGGGGAGCTTCGTGTCGAAGCCGATCGAGAGGAACGGCAGCTCGTTCGCGTAGGTGTCGATGTGGTTCTGGATCTGCTCCAGCGTCTCCTCGAAGGTGAAGCGGGTGTCCCCGAGGTTCAGCCCGAAGCGGACCATGAAGGACTTCGTCCCCGGGAAGCCGGCCAGGTAGCCGTCGTGCTCCTCCGGGTTCCACAGCGGCCCCGAGCAGTGGAGGATCTTGTCGATGTTCCCCGTCTTGAGCTGCTGGAAGGTGAACGTCGGCGGGGGCGGGGGCGGAGGCGGCGGCGGTGGTGGAGCGGGCGGAGGTGGCCCGAGCGAGCCGCCGGGGGCGGTCGTCCCGCCGCCGCAGGCGGCGAGGGCCAGAAGGAGGCCGAGCGCGGCGCTCCCGCACCGGGCCCACCCGCTCCCG
>JBHHYJ010000105.1:0-5553 GCA_046757485.1 Gemmatimonadota bacterium | reverse complement strand
ACGAGTCGGACGCCTGTGGGGGCTCGAGGGGGCGACGCTCGTAACCTCCGCCTACGCCATCGAAGAGGCGCGCCGCAACCTCCGCTGGCCGGCGCAGCGGAAGCGCCTGGAGCGACGGGTCGCCGGGCTGGGCGAGGTCCTGGCCACGGTGCCCGATCGTCCCCTCCCCCGCGGGGTGGCGCTCCCCGAGAAGGACTGCCCGATCCTCCTGGCCGCCCTCCACGCGCGGGCCACGCACCTGCTGACGGGAGACGTCACCCACTTCGGCCGGTTTCTCGGAAGGGAGATCGAGGGGCTTCGGATTCTGACCCCGGGCCGCTATCTCGCGGAGGCCTGATCCTCGACCCGGGGATCTGCCCGCACGCGCGCGCGGCTTCTTGACCAGCACAGATCCGAGGAGGCTGCCTGTGGCCGCGCCCAGCCGACGGAGGTCAGCCGCCCTCGTCCTCCCCCTCCGCCTCCTCCTCATCGTCCGCCCCCGTCCGCGGACCGAAGTGGTAGAAGGCGTCCTTGTGGACCGGGCAGCGGTCCGTCGCCGCCTCGATGTCATAATCCGGGTAGCGCTCGTTGAAGCGCCGTTGCGCCTCTTGAAACGCCTTCAGGTAGGCCGGGATGTCGTCCACGACCATATAGAAGGCCACGTTCCACTCGTCGGCCATCCAGTGGGTGAGGGTGCCGGCCGAGCGGACGAGCCCCTCCTCCTCCAGCTCCTTCCAGATCGGGAGGTTCATGGAGTCCGCTTCCGCGAGCACCGTGCCCACCTCGTTCCAGTCGCACTGGAACCAGCTGATCTGGAGCACCGGCGGGGACTCCGAGTCCTGGGCCGCGGCCTGGCTCGGGGCGGCGAGCCCGAGACCGAGCCCCAGCGTGAGACCGAGACCGATTCCGAGGTACCTGCGCATGCGTCCCTCCTGTGGCAGTGGGGGATGGATCCGCCGGCCGCGCCCGCGGCCGGTTCCGAGAAACGGTCCTACAGGGCGTTCGCGTCCGTGCCCGCCCCTCCCTGAATCGGCGAGAAGTGGGAGGCCCGCACCCTCCACTTCCCGTCCTCCTTCACGAAGACCTGAGTGGCCCGCGTCAGATAGTTCGGCACCGGAGGGCCGCTCGCCGACTGGTAGGAGCCCTCCGCGTAGAAGTGGGCCACGGCGAGGTCGTCGGCGAGCATGATGACGCGGATGTGCTTCGGGTAGATGTTGTAGGACTCATACTGAAGCAGCTCGGCGTCGGCCGGAATGAACTGCATCAGCCCCCCGCTCGACCAGAACTCGAGGGAACCATCGGAGGCCACGTACTCCGGCGGGTCGGCGAGGTTCTCGCGCTGGAAGGCGTAGCTGTCGCGGATCACCTGGCGGACCTCGCGCCACAGCTCCTCCTGGCCGGCGGCCTGCGCCGGGAGGCCGAGCAGGAGACAGGCGAGGAGGATCCCGAGGGGTTTCCTGGACATGGGGCGACTCCTTTTTGGGATGGGGGTGATAGGGAATGCTCCGCCTTGTGCGGGGCATCAGGGGGACCGGCCCAGGTCGGAAGACCTCGGGAACGTCGGCCGGCCGCCACGCCGCGATGCCTCATCCTACCCAGTTCGGGCGGCCGCGTACAGGGGACCGGTTGATCCCGGTTTGAGCCAGGCTCTCATCCTGGAAGGCACCCGTGAGCCCGGACGGAAGCCTTCATCCGGGAAAGGGACCGTTCACCCTGGAAGGACCCTGCCGGCCGGCGCGGTCGTCCTCGGCGAGCTGTTCGAGGGAGCCTTTCTCTCCGGGTAGGCCCGCCACCTGGAGCAGATCGAGCGGCAGGTGCTCCGCCGGGTGACCGTCCTTCCCTACGACCTCGGGGCGGCGGCCCGGTTGGGGAAGCTCGCGCCCGCCTCACCTCGGAGGGTCGCAAGCTGGCCGATGCGGACCTTCAGATCGCGGCGACCGCCATCCACCACGACCTCGCCCTGGTCACGGGAAACGTGCGCCACTTCGAGCGCGTCCCCGAGCTGAGGCTGGAGCCGGTGCTCGCCGCGGCGCGGAGGGACCGATAGGGGATCAGGTCGCCGACAGCGCCGTATCCCGCCTCTCGACGACCTCGAGGTCGCGGTCCACCAGGTAGAGGAGAGCCAGGAGCTGGCCCAGCGACTTCCGCCCGTAGGCCGGATCCAGGAGCCGGTAGAACTGGCTGGCGGAGGTCCCCAGTCGCCGGATCAGCTCCCGCTTACTGAGAGGGCTCTCCTCCACCGCCTTCCGAGCCTCGACCGTCAGCCGGTGAACCAGTAGCTCCATCAGGTGCTCCGGATCCCGGTTGTAATCCAGCACCGCGTCCAGGTGAATCGTGTCCTCAGCTCCGGACTCGAGGCGGTACGTGAAGGCCTCTCTCCCCAGCTCAGGATCAGGAAACACTTCCACCACGCGGTCCCCGGCGTGAGGCGGTACCCTCAGCTTCGCGTACGGGAAGAGGCAGATCCCCTTCCGCGTAGCGACCTCGAACGCCCTCTTCCGGTTGTTCGCCCGAACCCCGGCGATCTTCATAACCGTCCTTCCGCCACCAGCTCCTCAATCAAACGCAGGATTCTCGCAGATGCTTTCCCTCTCATCGGCACCCCATTCTCCAGGTCCCACTTCACGATGACCTGTCCGTCCCGGTAGACGTGCACGTGGTACGGACCGTGATCTCCTTTCCAGGAAATGAACACATAGCCACCACGACGAATCTTACCCATGCACAAACGATACCACAATTGGTAACACTTAGGGGGACGTGGGATCTGTGTCAGCCACCCACAGGTCACAGGAGCCGTAAGAGCCTCGGCCGGTCCGGCAACGCTGCATCAACGGCGCGACGGCTGGAGCCGTCGATGGGTCGGGGGACCGCCGTTGCCGCCCTGGGCCCACCTTGCTGCCCCGGCCCCACGTTGCCGCCCCGGCTCCCCGAGCCCAGCTTCCACCCGCCCGACCGAATCCATCAACGGGAGATCACCATGCGCAGCACGCACCGCTCGCTCTCCGCCACCGGCCCGGCCGACGCCGCGCCCGGGGGCGATCGCCCGGCGCGGACCCGAGGGTTGGCGCCCTGCCTGACCGTCCTCCCGGCCCTGCTCCTGGCCCTCCTCCTGGCCGCCTGCTCACCGGGCGAAGGGGGAGCGGGTACCTCCGACGACGCCGGGGCGGGAGCCCCCGCCACCGCTTTGGTCGGTGCCACGATCGTCGACGGCACCGGCGGACCAGCAATCGAGGACGGGGTCCTTGTCCTGGCCTCGGACACGATCGCCTGCGTGGGGACGCGCGAGGCGTGCCCCGTTCCCGAGCGCGCGGAGGTCGAGGAGCTCGCCGGGCGCTACCTCACCCCCGGCCTGATCGACACCCACGTCCACTTCAGCCAGACCGGGTGGCTGGACGGCCGCCCCGACGGCCTCGACGTGATGGCGCGCTACCCCTACCCCGAGGTCGTCCGGGAGCTGAGGACGAACCCCGGGCGCTTCTTCGCCAGCTACCTGTGCAACGGGGTGACCGGCGTGTTCGACGTGGGCGGGTTCCGCTGGACGATCGCCCTCGCCCGGGAGGTGGCCGGCGACCCCACGGCACCCCACATGCGGGCGGCGGGCCCCCTCGTCTCCCACGCGGGGCGGGAGGAGCTGGGCACGGAGGAGGACGGAAGTCAGTTCCTCATGCTCACCAGCCCCGCGGCGGGCCGCGAGGGGGTCCGGGAGCTCGCCGCGCTCGGGGCCGACGCGGTCAAGCTCTGGTACCTGAGCCCGCCCGAGGAGCGGTGGGAGGAGATCGAGGCGCGCATCCGGGCGGTGGCCGAGGAGGCGCAAGCGGCGGGGCTGCCGCTCATCGTCCACGCCACGGAGCTTCAGACCGCCCGGGTCGCGGTGGACGCGGGCGCCTTCCTGCTCGTCCACTCCGTCGGCGACCGGCCGGTGGACGACGCGTTCGTCGCCCTCATGAAGGAACGGGGGACGATCTACGCTCCGACCCTGGTCGTGGGCCGGAACTGGACCCGCGCCGTGAAGGCCGCGGTCACCGGGAGGGTACCCGAGTGGGAGGACCCGCTCGGCTGTGTGGACGAGGGGACGGTGGAGAAGCTGCGGGCGGCCCCGGAGATACAGGGGCTGGCGAGCGACGATCGCTTCACCCCCGAGTCCTTCCGCGCGAGAGAAGACCGGAATGCCCGCCAGGCGGAGACGATGGCCGCGAACCTGAGGCGGCTCCACGCCGAGGGGATCCCGATCGTGCTGGCCACCGACGCCGGGAACCCGCTCACCCTCCACGGGGCCTCCGTCCACCAGGAGATGGAGGCGATGGAGGCGGCCGGCATCCCCCCCGCCGACCTCCTCGTGATCGCCACCCGGAACGGGGCACGGGCCCTGCGCCGCCCCGATCTCGGAACGCTCGAGCGCGGGAAGAAGGCGGACCTCCTCGTCCTCTCCCGCAATCCGCTGGAGACGGCAGCGAGCTTCCGGGCGCTCGAGGCGGTGCTGCACGACGGGGCGTGGGTGAAGCGCCGGGAGTGAATCCAGGGGAGCTGCGCGCCGTGCACGTCTCCGAGGAGACGTCCCAACGCCCGGGCCACGACGCGGCCAGAGGCCGGAGGCCCCCCCGACCGAACCCGAGGATCCGGCGGAGGGGGCCTTCGGAAGATCAGCGGGGCGCTACGGGCGCGAGAGCGTGACGTCCCACTGGTAGTCCACGTGGGACTCGCAAATCTCCTGGAACTCGGTGAGCTCCTTGGCGGCCTCCGACCTCAGGTCCGCCAGCATCGCATCGTGGTGGGCGTACAGGGTCGGCCCGTCCGCCGCGCCGAAGACTAGAACGCGCCGGATCTTGCCCCCCGTATCGTGGGCCAGCCAGACCCAGTTGGTGAACGCGCCCTCTCCGACGTGGCGGTTCAGGATCGGAGCGAACGCTTCGGTCAAGAGGTCGTCCGCCTCGGACTCCGTGGCGGCGTCGCACTCGAAGTAGGTCGCACGGGTAACCCCGGAGCCCGTCTGCGAATCCGAGGAGGCCGCGACGCGGTAGATGTAGTCGTCGTGCCCGGGGCAGATGTCGGTGAAGACCTGCTGGGCCTGCCGGAGCTCGGCATCCCCCTGCCCTTCCTCGATCAGCGCGTTTCGGACCTGGAGCAGGGTGGCCCGATCCGGGGCGCTCATGAACTCCACCCGGCGCCAGGCGCCCCCGATCCGGTGCGAGAGCCATCCCCACGAGGTGAGATGCCCGGCCTCGACGTGGGTGTCCAGTCGGGGCCCGAAGACGTGCTCCTCGAGCTGGTCGGTGAACCCTTCGCGGTTCTGGTCGCACGTGTAGTAGGTGGCGAACAGGTACGGACCCTCCTCCTGCGCCTGTGCCCTCGCCGAGATCCCGAGGACCCCGAGGGCGGCGGCCATGGCGATGGCCAGAGATCGCTTCATGCTACCCCTCCTGTGGCTGGGTGGGACGGGTGGAGAGCCGATCCGCTCCATCCGCCACGGTGACGGCGCGATGGCGAGGCCTGCGAAAGAAGCGCGCAGTAGGGAACCTCGGGATGGCGAAGCGAATCTAGAGGCGAGGGAGAGGAGGCCGCAACGGTCTGCAA
>JBHHYJ010000104.1:0-5831 GCA_046757485.1 Gemmatimonadota bacterium | reverse complement strand
CCTCCGTCGGGGCGCACGGTGACCTCCGTCGGGGGCGCAGTGACCTCCGTCGGGGCGCACGGCCGCGGTCGGGCCGCACGGCGCCGTCGGGGCACGCGGCGGCCTCCGTGAGGGCGAACCGGGCTCTCCCTCGGGGCGGACCGTCCTGCCTGCGAGGCCATCCTCGCCCGGCTATATTCCCGTCCATCATGAGGATTTGCCGCCGATGAAGAGGACGAGCCCGCCCGGCGCGCCGCCCACGGACGTGTCGGACCCGCAGTACTACCACCGCGTGGTGGACTGCCAGTGGGCCTGTCCGGCTCACACGAACGTGCCGGAGTACATCCGGCTCATCGCCCAGGGCCGGTACACGGAGTCCTACATGCTGAACCGGGACTCCAACGTCTTCCCGGGGATCCTGGGCCGCACCTGCGACCGGCCGTGCGAACCGGCCTGTCGCCGGACCCGTCTCGACGGAGAGCCGGTGGCGATCTGCCGCCTGAAGCGGGTGGCGGCGGACCTCCGGGACGACGTCCGTCCCCTTCTCCCGAAGATCCCGAAGCGCAAGAACGGCAAGAAGATCGCCTGCGTGGGGGCGGGCCCCGCATCCCTGACGGTGGCGAACGACCTCCTGCCGCTGGGCTACGAGGTGACGATCTTCGAGAAGCTCGCCAAGCCGGGCGGCCTGATGTGGACGAACATCCCCGAGTTCCGCCTCCCCGCCGAGGTCCTGTGGGAGGAGATCGGCTACATCGTCGACATGGGGGTGGATCTGCGCCTGAACCGCGACATCTCCAGCATGCGCGAGCTGTTGGAAGGCGACTGGGACGCCGTCTTCATCGGCTCCGGGGCGCCCAAGGGAAAGAACCTGGAGATCCCCGGCCGCTACGAGACGGAGCGCATCGCCATCGGGATCGAGTGGCTGGAGGCGGTGCGGTTCGGGCACATCGACTCCATCGGCTCCCGCGTCCTCGTCATCGGGGTCGGAAACACGGCGATGGACTGCTGCCGGACGGCCAAGCGGCTGGGCGGGGAGGAGGTGAAGGTCGTCGCCCGCAAGTCGCGCCCCTACTTCAAGGCCTCTCCCTGGGAGCTGGAGGACGCCGAGGAGGAGAGGGTGGAGATCGTCGAGAACCACTCCCCCTCCCGCTTCCTCCTCGACGAAGGGAAGCTCGTCGGGATGGAGTTCGAGCTCGTCTCGTGGCACGAGGGCCCCGACGGCAGGCTCCGGAAGGAGGTGCACGGCACGACCACGCTGCCGTGTGACGACGTCATCCTGGCGATCGGCCAGGATCAGGCGTTCCCGTGGATCGAGGAGGACATCGGGATCGAGCGGGGCGAGTGGGAGATGCCGATCGTGGACCGGACGACGTTCATGACGACCCGCGAGGGCGTGTTCGCGGGCGGCGATGCCGCCTGGGGGCCGGAGAACATCATCTGGGCCGTCGAGCACGGCCACCAGGCGGGGATCTCCATCCACAACCTGTGCCAGGGGATCCCGCTGGAGGAGCGGCCGGCGTACGGGATGAACCTGGTCTCGCAGAAGATGGGGCTGCACGAGTGGAGCTACTCCAACGACTACGAGTACGCGCGGCGGGCCCGCATGCGGCACGTCGAGCTCGAGAAGCGCTTCCAGAAGCTGAGCGTCGAGGTGGAGCGGGGCTTCGACCTCCAGCAGACGCTCACCGAGGTGGAGCGCTGCCTGAACTGTGACGTTCAGACCCACTTCACCCGGGAGCTGTGCATCGAGTGCGATGCCTGCATCGACGTCTGCCCGCTCGACTGCCTGACGATCGCCGAGAACGGTCCGGAGGCCGAGCTCCGGTCGCGCCTCAGCGCTCCGGCGGAGAACCCGGACCAGGCGCTCTACGTGTCCGACGGGCTGCCCCAGACGAGCCGCGTGATGGTGAAGGACGAGGATCTGTGCATCCACTGCGGTCTGTGCGCCGAGCGCTGCCCGACCGCCGCGTGGGACATGCGGGAGTTCGAGCTCCTCATCCCGTACGCGGGCCTGGAGGCCGGTGCGCGGCACGCCCCGTGGCCCGAGCTCCTGTCGGCGGCCTGCCGGTGATCGGAACGCGGGAGACGGCCGCGCGCGTCAACGACTTCTCCGTCAAGATCGCCACCGTCAACGGCACGGGCTCGGCGAGCGCCAACGGCCTCCTCCGGCAGGCGATCTTCCGGATGGGGATCCCCACCTCGGGCAAGAACCTCTTTCCGTCGAACATCCAGGGACTCGCCACCTGGTACGAGATCCGGGTGAGCCGGGACGGGTACATGGCCCGGAGCCCCGAGTACGACGTCATGGTCGCGATGAACCCGGCCACCTACGAGCGGGACATCGCCGAGGTACGCTCCGGCGGGTGGGTGCTGCACGACTCCACCTGGCCGTTGCGGGAGGAGCTCCGGCGGGACGATGTGGAGTTCCTGGGCGTCCCCCTGGCCCGGCTGTGCGTGGAGCACTTCGAGGGCGCCCGCGAGCGCATCCTCATGAAGAACGTCGCCTACGTCGGCGCCCTGTCCGCCCTGCTGGCGGTCGAGCTGGAGGTGGTCGAGGAGCTCCTCTCGGAGATCTTCGCCCGGAAGAAGGCTCTCCTGGATTCGAACTTCCTCGCCGCGCGCCTCGGCTACGACTACGCGAAGGAGGCGTTCGAGTGTCCGCTTCCGGTGCGCCTGGAGCGGATGGACGCGACGGCCGGATCCATCCTCATCGACGGAAACACGGCCGCCGCCCTGGGCTGCGTGTACGCGGGCGCCACGGTGGCCGCCTGGTATCCGATCACCCCCTCCACCTCGCTGGTGGACGCGTTCACCGCGTTCTGCGAGCGCTACCGGAAGGACCCGGAGACCGGCAAGAACCGCTTCTGCATCGTGCAGGCCGAGGACGAGCTGGCGGCCGCCGGCATCGTGTTGGGGGCCGCGTGGAACGGCGCCCGCGCGTTCACCGCCACGAGCGGCCCTGGCATCTCCCTCATGAACGAGTTCATCGGACTCGCCTACTACGCGGAGGTCCCCTCCGTCTTCTTCGACGTGCAGCGCACGGGTCCGTCCACCGGGATGCCGACGCGCACGCAGCAGGGCGATCTCACCCTGGTGGCGTACGCCTCGCACGGCGACACGAAGCACATCGTCCTCTTCCCGGGAGACCCGGGGGAGTGCTTCTCCTTCGCCGTGCAGGCGTTCGACCTGGCCGAGCGCTTCCAGACCCCCGTCTTCGTGCTCTCCGACCTGGACATCGGCATGAACGAGTGGATGGTCGCGGCGCTGGAGTGGGACGACGCGTACCGGCCGGATCGGGGGAAGGTGCTGGGCGCGGAGGAGCTGGAGAAGATGGATCAATTCCATCGGTACCTGGATGTCGACGGGGACGGGATTCCGTACCGCACCCTGCCGGGGGTGCACCCGAAGGGAGCGTACTTCACCCGGGGCTCCGGACATACGAAGTACGGGAGGTACACGGAGGACGCGGAGGAGTACACCGAGGTCGTGGACCGCATAGCCCGGAAGATCCGCGGCGCCGCCGCCCACGTGCCGGCCCCCGAGATCCGGCCCCGGCCCGGCGCCCGGCTCGGGATCGTGACCGTCGGCGGATGCGACCGGGCGGTTCGGGAGGCGGCGGATCGCCTCGAGGAGAACGGCGTACGCCTCGACTACATGCGAGTCCGGGGCTTTCCGTTCGACGCTCCGGTCGGGGAGTTCCTGCGGGCCCACTCCCTGAACTTCGTCGTGGAGCAGAATCGGGACGCCCAGCTCCTCGGGCTGCTCGCCCTGGAGACGGGAGTGGACAGGGATCGCCTGGCCTCCATCCGATACTACGGCGGGCTTCCGTTGAGCGCCCGGCACGTCGTGGAAGGCGTGGAGAATCACCTGGCGGCCCGCGACGGCCGACGGGCAACCGGGACGGTGAGGGCCAGCGGCCCGGAGCCGACCCGAAAGGCGACCACGTGACGTACATCGCGAAGCCGAAGGTCCATCACCCGGGGCTGGAGACGAACGCCCTCGGGCTCACGGTGCGGGACTACGAGGGAACGATGTCCACCCTGTGCGCGGGGTGCGGACACGACTCCGTCACCGCGGCGATCATCGAGGCGTTTTTTCGCCTGGAGATCCCACCGCACCGGATCGCCAAGCTGAGCGGAATCGGCTGTTCGGCGAAGACGCCTGCCTACTTCGTCGGCCAGGCGCATGGGTTCAACGGGGTCCACGGCCGGATGCCGGCCCTGGCCACCGGCGCGAACGCCGCGAACCGGGACCTGGTGTACATCGGAATCTCGGGCGACGGCGACTCCCTCTCCATCGGGCTCGGCCAGCTCTGCCACGCGATCCGCCGGAACGTGAACCTCCTGTACCTGATCGAGAACAACGGGGTGTACGGGCTCACGAAGGGGCAGTTCTCCGCTTCCGCGGACGTGGGCTCCCGCTCCAAGCGGGGAGAGGCGAACCGCCAGCAGCCGATCGACCCCGTGCTCCTGGGTCTGAGTCTCGGGGCCTCCTTCGTGGCCCGCGGCTTCTCCGGAGACAAGGAGCAGCTCGTCCCGATCCTCGAGGCGGGCCTCAAGCACCCGGGGTTCGCGCTGGTGGACATCATCTCCCCCTGCGTGACGTTCAACGACCACGAGGGCTCCACCAAGAGCTACCGGTACACGCGCGAGCATGCCTGCCCCGTCGTGTACGCCGACTTCGTGCCTCCCGCCGAGGAGATCATGGCGAGCTACGGAGAGGGAGAGGTCGCCGAGGTCAGCCTGCACGACGGGAGCGTCGTGCGCCTCCGGAAGGTGGAGGAGGAGTACGATCCCACGGACCGTGACCGGGTCTACGGCTATCTCCGCCGGCGGCAGGAGGCCGGGGAGGTCGTGACGGGCCTCCTGTATCTGGACCCATCCGGCCGGGAGATGCACGAGATCCTGGAGACGGTGGAGCGTCCTCTGGCCGAGCTCCCGTTCGAGGAGCTGTGTCCGGGGAGCGACGCCCTCGAGGCGCTGCAGGCCCGGTATCGGTAGACGGCGGGCGGGCTATCTCCCCCGCTGCCCGAGGACGCCCGGTCGTCGATCGCCGACGCCGGAGCGGGCGAAACCGCGGCCCACGGGCGGGCGTAGAGGAGAGAGGCCGGCACCGCCGTCCCGGGCCCCGGAGGCCAGGTGAGCGACCTCTTCTACGACATCGGACTGTGGCTGGACGCGCTGGGTGGCTGGGGGTACGTCCTGGCTCCCGTCGTCATGGCGCTCGTCGCGATCTTCCCGATCCCTGCCGAGGCGCCCGCCCTGGTGAACGGGATGCTGTTCGGCCCGCTGGTGGGGACCGCCATCACCTGGCTGGGGGCCCTGGCGGGCGCCCAGGCGAGCTTCGAGCTGGCCCGCTGGTGCGGCCGGCCGCTCGCCGAGCGCTTCTTTCCAGCGGCCGCGCTGGCCCGCGCCGATCGGTGGGCGGCGGGCGCCGGCTGGCCCGGGCTGCTCGGCGTCCGCCTGGTGCCCGTCATCGCGTTCACCCTGCTGAACTGGGGGGCGGGGCTCACCTCGGTTCCGCGGTGGCGCTTCCTGTGGACCACCGCGGTGGGGATTCTGCCCGGGGCGATCCTCTTCACCGCGTCCGGCTACGGTCTCTCCCTCCTCGCGGCGCGCCTGCCGTATCTCTCCTGGGGCTTTGCCGCTCTCCTGCTGGCGTACGTGGCGATCCGGGTACACCGGCGGCGGAGGGTCGTCGCTGCCCCGCCCGTCGCGGAGGTGCCCGCGGAGTAGGAGGGCGCCTGCCGCCGCTCGCGCTCCAGGGCTCAGCGTCGCGCCCACGGGCTCAGCGTCGCGCCCACGGGCTCAGCGTCGCGCTCACGGGCTCAGCGTCGCGCCCACGGGCTCAGC
>JBHHYJ010000103.1:0-5975 GCA_046757485.1 Gemmatimonadota bacterium | reverse complement strand
CGGGTTCGTCGGCAACCTGGTCGTCCCCAGGTCCATCGATGGGGACACGGCCGCTGGGGGCGGGAGCGCCCTCCTCATCAACATCCTTCTTCTCAGCCTGTTCGCCGTTCAGCACAGCGTCATGGCGCGACAGTGGTTCAAGCGGGCGTGGACGAAGATCGTCCCTCGCCCGGTGGAACGCAGCACGTTCGTGCTGTTCGCCAGCGTCGTGCTTGCCTTCCTCATGTGGCAGTGGCGGCCGATGACCGGCACGGTGTGGAACGTCGAGGGGAGCGTGGGGGAGCCCATCCTCCAGGTGACCTTCTGGCTCGGGTGGGGGATGGTCCTCCTGGCCACGTTCCTCATCGACCACTTCGAGCTGTTCGGGCTCAAGCAGGTGTGGCTCCACCTGCGGGGAGAGGAGTATCGCCCCCCCAGCTTCGCGACCCCGTTCTTCTACAAGCGGACGCGCCACCCCCTCTACCTGGGCTTCATGATCGCCTTCTGGTCGGCGCCCCACATGACGACCGGCCACCTCCTGTTCGCGCTGATGACCACCGGCTGGATGCTCGTGGCGATCCAGTTCGAGGAGAGGGACCTGCTCCGGTTTCACGGGCAGGCGTACGTGGAGTACCGGGAGCGCGTGCGGATGCTCCTCCCGCTCCGGAGGAGGTAGGTCGGAAGCAGCGGTGCGAGCGGTGCGAGCAGGGGCCGGTCGAGCGCCCGCCGCTCCTCGTCAGGCGCCGGAAGCG
Organism: Gemmatimonadota bacterium; assembly: GCA_046757485.1. Taxonomy (GTDB): domain Bacteria; phylum Gemmatimonadota; class Gemmatimonadetes; order Palauibacterales; family Palauibacteraceae; genus JBHHYJ01. The sequence goes on along the minus strand of JBHHYJ010000103.1, from coordinate 5,244 downwards.
CCGCCAAGCTCGGCCGCGCCGACGAGTGGCGTGATCGGCGGCCACCGCCTGGGCCGTGGGGAGGTCCCGCTCGCACACGTACAGGGAGGAGTGCCCCGCCCGGAGGAGGGGAGCGACGGCCGGGTCCACCTGGATGTCGATGAAGGAGACCCGGGGAAAGCAGCGCGGCCATAGGCGCCGGACGTCGTTGTAGTGAAAGTAGGTGGCGAGGGCGGGTCCGGGTGGGGGCTCCCGCTCCTCCCCCGGCGCGGGCAGGACCCAGGGCCGCGCGATCACGGTCCAGGCCGCCTCGATCTCCGGCCGCCCGCGTGGCCCGTTTCTGCGAGGAGCTCCTGGCGGAGACCGGTGTGCTCCTCCTGCCCGGCAGCGCGTTCTCGCCTCGGAGCTCCGAGTTCCGCATCGGGCTGGGCAGGCAGGAGCTGCCCGGGGCGATGACTCGGCTGGAGGAGTACCTGGAGGGGAGGGGCCCCTGGGCATAGCGTCGAGCGACCCACGCTTCCCCTGACCCGCCAGGAACGCCGCCGACTCGACCGGTCCGGGAAACCCGAGGCGTCTTCCCCGCGTATAAGGAGGCACGAGACGCCGCCCCGTTCAGCCCGGCGGCGCACGTCGGGCTCGTTCCGGGGTCTATTTCGTGCCTCGAGCCCACCGACCGGAGCCCCCGCGGGAGTCGCGATGACCGGTGTGACACGTAGGAGCCAGGCGAAAAACGTCGCCACGACCGCCGCCCTGCGAGCGGCCGACCTGGGCTTCGCCGCCGCCCAGCAGGCGATTCGGCTGACGCAGCGCGGCGTGTGGGTCGTGCACCGGGGCGTCGAGGTGGCCCGGGTGGAGTATGAGCTGGCGCGCGGCGGACTGCGGGCGGCCCGCAAAGGCGTCCGGGCCGCCAACCAGGGCCGGAAGGTGCTGCGGACGGGAGCCGGCGCCGTCCAGGAGGGGGCCGGGATCCTCCAGCGCGGTCTGGCGGTGGCGGAGGAGGGGTTCCGGGCGGTGGAGGAGGGGGTGCGAGCCGCGGCCCGAGAGCTCAGGGCGGGGGCAGGGGAGGGGAGCCCGGCCGAGCCCGCCGGGGACGCGACCGAAGCGGCGGCGGAGGAGCCCGAGGGAAAGGCGGCGCGCCGCCCGGCGATGCCTCCCAGGTGATCCCGACCGGGGCCCGGGTCGCGGCAGCGCTTCTCCTGGCGGGAGTCGGGCTTCCGCCGCCGGCTCTCGATCTTGGGCCCGCGTCCGCTCGCGGGCCCGGGTCCCGGCCGATGACCGACTTCGCGCCCGGAGCCCGGCCGGTTCGCCCCTCCTCGCCCGCGGCGTTCCGTCAGGAGATCTCGGCCGACACGACCCAGCGGAAGGCCGGCGAGCTGGAGATCGCAGACACGCTGTTCGTCTCGCTCGCCGGCGACACGGTGGAAGCCGAGACGGGCCACCTGTGGGTGCCGGAGAGCCGGAGCGAGCCGGAGAGCCGTCTCATCCGGCTCAGCTTCGTCCGCTTCCCGAGCACCTCCTCGGCTCCCGGTCCCCCGATCGTCTATCTGGCCGGCGGGCCGGGCGGCTCGGCGATCCTCACCGCCAGGGGCCACCGCTTTCCTCTCTTCATGAAGCTGCGCGAGGTGGGAGACGTCATCGCCTTCGAGCAGCGGGGAACGTGGGGATCCGACCCGTTCCTCCTCTGCCCGAGCCCGCTCATCTACCCCATGGACAGGGAGGGAACACGCGAGCGCCTGCTCATCGTCATGCGGGAGTGGTCCAAGGGATGCGTGAGCTTCTGGCGGGAGAGGGGGATCTCCCTGCCCGCGTACAACACCGCGGAGAGCGCCGATGATCTGGAGGATCTCCGCACGGCGCTGGGCGTGGAGAAGCTCGACCTGTGGGGCATCAGCTACGGCACCCACCTGGGGCTCGCGATGCTCCGCCGCCACCCGGGAAGTGTGAGCCGCGCGATCCTGGCCGGCGTCGAGGGACCGGACCACACCCTGAAGACCCCGGGCCAGATTCAGAGGCTGCTCGAGCGGGTGGACAGCCTGGCGAGGGAGGACGAGAGGGTGGCGGCGGCCGTGCCGAGCTTCCTGGCCCTGGTGGACAGCGTGCTCGCCCGGCTGAATGCCGGCCCCGTGACGGTGAAGCTGCGCCGCGGACAGGACAGCTCGGCCGTCACCCTGGGGGCGTTCGACGTGGCCCGGCTCACCGCGAGCGCGGTGGGGGACCGGAACGCCCTCGCGGTGTTCCCGATCGCGTATCTGGCGATGTCACGGGGAGAGCTCACCCGGGCCGCGCAGCTCGTGGCGGGCAGCCGGAGCTCCCGCCTGTCCGCGATGACGATCGCGATGGACTGCGCTTCGGGAGCCACGGCGGAGCGGCGGGCACGGATCGAGAGGGAGGCAGGGGAGACGCTACTCGGGGATGCGGTGAACTTCCCGTTCCCCGAGATCTGCGAGGTGTGGCCGCACGCCGAGCTGGGCGACGAGTTCCGGAGGCCGCTCCGCAGCGAGGTGCCCACGCTGTTCATCAGCGGGACCCTGGACGGCCGGACGCCTCCCGAGAACGCGGAAGAGGTGAAGGCCGGCTTCACCCGGGGCTGGCACCTCGTGCTCGACGGGGCCTCCCACTCCGACGACCTCTTCCTCTCGGATCCCCGGATCGGAGAGATCATGCTGGCGTTCCTCCGGGGCGAGCCGCCGGCGACGGCGCGGCTCCGGGTTCCGTTCCAGTTCCAGGCGCCCGTGCCTTGATCGTCCGCCCGGATCGCCTGCCGGGATCGCCTCATCCCGGCCACAGGTGCCACTCGAGCCCTCGACGCGGTACCTTAGGGCGCGTTCGCGACAGGAACCGAGCAAGGGACAGGGCATGCGCAGACTTCGGATCGGAGTGATCGACCTGGTCACCAAGACGCCCACGAAGTCCGCGTGGGCCCGCATCATGTTCCCCAACTTCGCCAGCATCATGCCGCAGGCGCTGGCCACCTGGTGCGAGCAGGAGGGCCACGATGTCAAGCTCATCTGCTACACGGGGTTCGAGAACCTGGAGGAGGCGCTCCCGGCGGATGTGGACCTCGTCTTCATCGGGGCGTTCTCCCACGCCGCGCAGCTCGCGTACGCCCTGAGCGCGCTCTTCCGCTCCCGAGGTGCGGTGACCGCCCTGGGCGGCCCGCACGCCAGGAGCTACCCGCAGGACGCCTGCCGGTACTTCGACTACGTCCTGGGGCTCACGAGTCGGGAGATCGTCCGCGACCTCCTCCAGGGGTGCGAGCGGCAGCCGGGGATCGGCGTCCACCTCACGGCCGACCACCAGCCCGAGGACCTTCCGGGCGTCCGGGAGCGCTGGAAGTTCATCGAACCGACGCTCGCCAAGGCCCCCCTCATCAAGATCGTGCCGATGATCGGGAGCCTCGGCTGCCCGTACACGTGCAGCTTCTGTGTCGACTCGGTGATACCCTACCAGCCGCTGAACTTCGAGCTGATCAAGGAGGACCTTCGCTTCCTGCTCACGAAGTTCAAGCGGCCGAAGGTGGGCTGGCACGACCCGAACTTCGGAGTGCGCTTCGACGAGACCCTGAGCGCGATCGAGGAGGCCGTGCCGCCGGGCCGGGTGAGCTTCTTCGCCGAGAGCAGCCTCTCCCTCCTGTCGGCGAAGCGTCTCGAGCGGCTGCGCCGCAACGGCTTCAAGGCGATTCTCCCCGGGATCGAGGGGTGGTTCGACCTGGGGAACAAGGCGAAGACCCGGAACACGCATGGGCTGGAAAAGGTCCGCCTGGTGGCCGACCAGGTGAACCAGGTGCTGGCGTACGTGCCGTACGTGCAGACGAACTTCGTCTTCGGAACGGACGCCGACGAGGGACCGGAGCCGTTCGAGTGCACGAAACGGTTCGTGGATCTGGCGCCCGGCGCCTACCCCGCCTACTGCCAGCTCTCCGCCTTCGGCTGCTCCGCGCCGCTGAACCTCGAGTACCAGAAGGAAGACCGGGTGCTCCCGTTCCCGTTCCACTTCCTCAACACCCAGCGGGCGATGAACGTGCGCCCCAAGAACTACGGCTGGGACGATTTCTACCAGAGCCTGGCCGATCTGACCGCGTACACCTTCTCCTCCCGGGCCATCCGCCGCCGCTACCGGGCGAACGACGCGGCCGGAGGGGCCCTGTTGAACGTCCTCCGGGGGGTCACCTCCCAGGGTCGGGGGCGGGTGAGGATGTACCGCCAGATCCTCGAGCGGCTGCATACGGACCCGGCGGTGCGCGACTTTTTCGAGCAGGAGACCACGGAGATCCCCGAGGCGTACGCCAGGATGGTCCGCGAAGAGCTGGGACCGATGTGGGAATGGGTGCCGGAGGGTGCCCTGGTCCACGACCACAAGGCGTATCTGAACGGAAACGGGGCCGTGCAGCTCACCCAGCTCGCGGTCGCCTCACGAGCCTAGCCGCCGTGTCGCTCCGCGCCGGGGAACCGTCGGCTGCCGGGGCGCGATCGGCGGCCGCCTGATGGCCGAGCACGAGCTGGTCCCGCGGCGCTACTCCGAGAAGGAGGTGGCCCGCCTCCTCCGGCGGGCGACGGAGCTCCAGCGGACGGAATCCTCCGTGCCGGGCAGCGGCGGTCTCACCCTGGCGGAGCTCGAGGAGGTCGTGGCCGAGGCCGGGATCGATCCCCGCTACCTGCGGCGGGCCGCCGCGGAGCTTCAGGCCGGCCCTCCGGGAGAGTTCTGGGCCCGGGTCGTCGGGTCGCCGATCGCCTTCGTCTTGGAACGAACCGTGAAGGGCGAGTTCCCCGAGTCCGAGTTCGAGGAGCTGGTGCCCCTCATCTCCTCCGCCACCCTGGGGCAGGGGAACGCGAGCGCGGTGGGCAAGACGCTCACCTGGAGCTCGCGCTCCGACACGAACACCTCCTCGCAGCAGGTGCTCATCACCTCCCGGCACGGGGAGACGGCGATCCGCATCGAGGAGCGTCTGGGCGGGCTCGCGGGGGGGCTGTTCGGCGGATTCCTGGGAGGGGTGGGGGGCGGCCTGGGGCTCGGACTGGGAGGCGCGTTGGGCGGGGTGCTCGGCTCGGCCGCCCTGGCCGTGGCGTTCCCGATCGCCGCGTTGGGCGGCTCCTACCTGGCCGCCCGGGAGATCTTCGCCGCCCAGGTCCGCAAGCATCGGCGGCGGATGGAGCGGCTACTGGAGGAGATCGTGGAGCGGGTGAGGTCGGAGGTCCGTCACGCGGAGCCGGAGGCCCGGGCCGGCGGCCGGGAGTTGGAGGCCCGGGCCGGCCGTGGGGAGTTGGA
>JBHHYJ010000102.1:0-6040 GCA_046757485.1 Gemmatimonadota bacterium | reverse complement strand
GAAGCTCAACGGCAGCAGCCTCCGGATCGCCCTCCAGAACACGGGGCGGTTGACCAAAGGGGTCCTGTGAGCCGGGACGGCGGGGTGATCGGGGTCGTGGACTACGCCGCGGGGAACCTGAGGAGCGTGGAGTTCGCCCTGGACGCCCTCGGGGTGGCGCATCGCCGGGCGGCCGGCCCTGAGGCCCTCGAACGGGTGGCGGGGATCGTGCTTCCCGGCGTGGGCGCCGCGCGCCACGCCATGCGGGAGCTTGCCCGGCACGACCTCGTCCCGGCCCTGCGCGAGACGGACCGGCCGCTCCTCGGCGTGTGTCTCGGAATGCAGCTCCTCACGGAGGCGTCCGAGGAGGGAGAGGGGGAGAGGGAGGAAAGGAGACAGGGGTCGGAGGAGAAGCCGGCGGTCGAATGCCTCGGGCTCCTCCCCGGGCGGACGCGCCGCCTCCGCGGAGGCGAGCGCCTTCCCCACATCGGCTGGAACCCGACGCGGCTGGGAGAGGATCCCCTGTTTCGCGGGCTGCGGGGGGAGGAGCCGTTCTACTACCTGCATGCCTACCGCGTCACCTGCCCGCCCGCCTACACGATCGCCGAGGCGGACTACGGCGAGCCGTTTCCCGCGGCGATCCGGCGGGGACGGCTGGCGGGGGTCCAGTTCCATCCCGAGAAGTCGGGTGAGGCGGGCCTCCGGGTGCTGGAGAACTTCTGCCGGAGCTGTGCGAGGGAGGGAGAGGAGCCGTGCTGATCCTGCCCGCCGTCGACCTCCTCGGGGGCTCCTGCGTGCGCCTGCGGCGGGGGGAGTACGACCGGGTCACCCACGTCTCCGCCGACCCTCTCGCCGTGGCCCGGAGCTTCGCCCGCCAGGGGGCCACCGCACTCCACGTGGTGGACCTGGATGGGGCGCGTGCCGGGCGGCCGATTCACCGGGAGCTGATCGTTTCCCTGTCGCGCGCCTCGGGCCTCGCACTTCAGGTCGGGGGCGGGATCCGTCGCCGCAGGGAAGTCGCCGGGTACCTGGAGGACGGCGTCGAGCGGGTCGTGCTGGGGACGTCGGCGGTGGACCGCCCCGGCTGGCTGGCCGCTGTCGTGCGGGAGTTCGGCGCGGAGCGGGTGGTGGGCGCCTGCGACGTGCGGGACGGCCGGGTCCGGGTCGCCGGCTGGAGGCGCCCGACCCCGCTGAGCGTGGAGGGCTGCCTGGAGCGCCTGGGCTCGGCCGGGGTGACGACGGTCCTGTACACGGACATCGAGCGCGACGGCACGCGGCAGGGGCCGAACAGGGCGGGCGCGCGGCGAGCGGTGGAGGCGGGATTCCGGACGATCGTGGCCGGCGGGATCGCGGCGCCGTCCCAGCTTCGCTCCCTGAGGGAGCTCGGGGCGTGGGCGGCCGTCGTGGGCCGCGCCCTGTACGACGGCACGCTCGGCCTGACGGAGGCGCTGGCCACCTCCCGAGCGGAGCCGGCCGCTCCGGCCGGGACGGCGGATCGAGAGGGCGCCGGAGAGGAGGAGGGAGAGGATGCTCCTTAAGCGAATCATCCCCTGCCTGGACGTCCGGGCGGGGCGCGTGGTGAAGGGGGTCCGCTTCGTGGATCTCCGCGACGCGGGCGACCCCGCCGCGCTCGGGCAGGTGTACGCGCGGGAGGGAGCCGACGAGCTCGTCTTCCTCGACATCGCCGCCACGCCCGACCGGCGCCGGACGGCCGTCCGGCTCGCCGCGAGCGTCGCCCGCCGCCTCCTCCTCCCGTTCACCGTGGGGGGCGGGCTCCGCTCCGTGGAGGAGATGCGGGCCGTCCTGGAGGCGGGGGCCGACAAGGTGGCGCTGAACACGGCCGCCGTCGAGGACCCGGAGCTCCTTTCGCGGGCCGCCGAGCGGTTCGGCTCTCAGGCCGTCGTGGTGGCGATCGATGCGGCGGCCGAGACGGGCGGCTGGCGGGTGCACGTCCGGTCCGGCACCCGGCGAACCCGGCTCGATGCGGTCGAGTGGGCGCGGAAGGCGACCGACCTGGGAGCGGGCGAGGTCCTCCTCACCTCCATGGACCGGGACGGAACGAGGACGGGCTACGACCTGGAGCTCCTGGCGGCCGTGTGCGCCGCCGTCCCCGTGCCGGTCATCGCCTCCGGGGGAGCCGGGACCCCCGGCCACTTCGAGGCGGCGTTCCGGGCCGGGGCGAGCGCCGCTCTCGCCGCCTCGCTCTTCCACTTCGGCATCCTCCGGATCCCGGAGCTCAAGCGCTGGCTCGCGGATCGCGGCGTCCCCGTCCGCCCGGTGGGGACGCCCGAGCCGACCGGCGGGGAGCCCGGGCTCCCTCGCCCCGCGCGCGCCCCCGCCGTGACGAGTCCGAGGAGGAAGAGATGATCCGCAAGACGGTCGAGCCGCGCTTCGATCCGGCCACCGGGCTGCTGCCCGCCGTCGTCCAGGCGCCGGACGGGCGGGTCCTGATGCTCGGGTACATGAGCCGCCGGGCCCTGGCGCGCACCCTCGAGGACGGCCGGGTCACGTTCCACTCCCGCCGCCGCCGCGGTCTGTGGGTCAAGGGGGAGACCTCCGGTCACTGGCTCGAGCCGCTGGAACTCCGCCTGGACTGCGACGGGGACGCCCTCCTCGTCCTGGCCCGCCCCCACGGACCGACCTGCCACGCGGGGGCGGAGAGCTGTTTCGACGCGGGGGCGGCGCTCTCCTCCTCCTCCCGTGCATCCGATCCGCGGTCCCCGGCGGCTGCCGATCCGGCCGCTGCCCCCGCCCCGGAACCCGCCGATCCACGGTCCTCCGCGGCCGTCCATCCGGCCGCTGCCCCCGCCCCGGAACCCGGCGATCCGACGGCCGCGGACGTGCCGGAGCTCGCCACCGCGCTGAACGACCTCATCGAGGTGGTGGCCGAGCGGGACCGGGCCCGCCCCGCGGGATCCTACACGGCCGACCTGCTGGCCGCCGGCCCGCAGCGGGTGGCGAAGAAGGTCGGCGAGGAGGCGGTGGAGGCCGCGCTCGCCGCGAACGACCCCGCGGAGCTGGCAGCCGAGTCCGCCGATCTGTTGTATCATCTCGTGGTGCTGTGGCGAGCGGCGGGCCTGGATCCGGCGGCGGTCGCCGCCGAGCTGGCCGCCCGGCGCGGAGCCGTGGGGCGGGACACGGCCAAGGACGCGGAAAGTGGGAGAAAGAAAGAGGAGAGACACCCTGATCCGTGAGATCCGATCTCCCCGGACGCCCGATCTGCTCCGATCGCCTCGCGCGCCCGTTTCGATCCCCCCGCCGCCCGCGCGTCCGGCCCTGGCGCGCGCGTTGTGGACCGCCTTCTGGCTCTCCCTGCTCCCGCTCGGCCCGGCCGCTGCTCAGGCGCCCCCATCCGCCCGGGCGCCGTCATCGGCCCAGGCACCGGCGTCCGTCAGCGCCGCCCTCCCCACCATCGCCCAGCTCCACTACGAAGGCGGGGGGGACTGGTACGCGAACCCGTCCAGCCTTCTAAACCTGCTGCGGGCCGTGCGCGAGCGGACGGGGATCCGGGTCGCGGAGCGGCCCGCGCGGGTGCGCCTGACCGACCCCGACCTCGGCGACTACCCCTACCTGTACATGACGGGGCACGGGAACGTCCGCTTCAGCGACGAGGAGCTGGAGATCCTGCGAGCCTACCTCGCGGGAGGCGGCTTCCTGCACGCCGACGACAACTACGGGATGGACGAGTCGTTCCGCGGCGAGGTGCGGAGGCTCTTTCCGAACCGGGAGCTGACCGAGGTCCCGCTCGACCACCCGATCTACCGGCTCTTCTATTCCCTTCCCGACGGGCTCCCCAAGGTCCACGAGCACGACGGCCTGCCCGCGCAGGGGCTGGGGATCTTCCTGGATGGCCGGCTGGCGCTCTTCTACAGCTACCAGAGCGACCTGGGGGACGGCTGGGAGGATCCGGAGGTGCACGGGGACCCGCCGGAGGTCCGGGAGGCGGCTCTCCGGATGGGGGTCAACCTCGTGCTGTACGCGCTCGCCGCCGTCCCGGCGCGCTGAGCTGGGCGAGCGGAGTGCCTAGCGTGCGTCGGACACGCCGGATGCGCCGCCCGCAAAGCCCTTGCCCCCGGCTCGAGAACACTCCTGCCGCCGCGCTCTCCGCCGCCCCACCGTGGGCCGCCCCACCGTGGGCCGCCCCACCCCGGGCCTCGGTGCTCCGGGCCTGCGCGCTCTGGACCTCCGCCCTCGTGCTGGCCGGCTGCGGAGGCCCGACGGAAGTACAGCTCACCCTCCTGGGAACGACCGACGTCCACGGCTACCTGCTGCCGTACGACTACGCCACGGACCGGCTCCGGGAGGGAAGCCTCGCCCAGGTCGTGAGTCTGGTGGACAGCATCCGGGGCGCCGACCCCCACGTCCTCCTGTTCGACAGCGGGGACCTCCTCCAGGGGAGCGCGCTGAACAGCTACCGCGCCGCGCTCGGCTCCAGACGTGGGGAAACGGCGTCGCCTCGGCCGGCCGGATCCCCCCACCCGGTCATCGCGGCGATGAACGCGGCCGGCTACGCCGCCTCCGCGGTGGGGAACCACGAGTTCAACTACGGAGTCCCGTACCTGGAGCGGACCCTGGCCGACGCCCGCTTCCCGTTCCTGGCCGCCAACATCCGGCGCGCCGGGACGGACTCCACCGCCTTCCCGCCGTACGCGATCCTGCGCGCCGGTCCCCTGCGGGTGGGCGTGGTGGGGCTGACGACGCCGGGGGTCGCGATCTGGGACCGCGCGAACGTGGAGGGGCGGCTGGAGTTCGACGACCTGGTGGAGAGCGCCCGACGGTGGCTGCCGCCGCTCAGGGAGAAGAGCGATCTCATCGTCGTCGTGGCCCACTCCGGGCTCGGCCCCGGCTCGAGCTACGCGCAGGAGACGGGCGTGCCCGAGGAGAACGCCGTCGCCCGCCTCGCCCACGAGCTACCGGAGATCGCGGTGATCTTCGGGGGCCACGCCCACGTGCGGATCGCGGGCCGGCGGGTCGGGCCCACCCTGGTCCTCGAGGCGGGCCGCTTCGCCGACGTCCTGGCCGTGGCCCATCTCACCCTGCGGAAGGAGGGAGGACGGTGGCGCGTGACCGAGTCCGTGGGGGAGCTGCTGAGCTCCGGGGACGCTCCGCCGGCCGAGGCGATCGTCCGGGCGGTGCGGGCCGACCACGAGCGGACCCTGGCCTGGCTCCGGGAGCCGATCGGCTACACGCCGGATCGGTGGTCGGCGGCGAAAGCGCGCTTCGAGGACACCCCGATCGCCGACCTCATCACACGGGTCGAGCAACAGGTGAGCGGCGCCGAGCTGGCGAGCACGGCGATCTTCGATCCCGGGGCCGCGTTCGGTCCCGGCCCGATCACGCGCCGCCACATCCTGGGCCTCTACATTTACCCGAACACCTTGAAGGTTGTGCGCATCAGCGGGGCGGACCTCCAGGTGTACCTGGACCGGAGCGCCCGCTACTACCGGACGTGGTCCGACGGCCCGCTGGTGAACGACTCCGTGCCGGGGTACAACTTCGACGTCCTGAGCGGGGCGGAGTACGCCCTCGACCTCCGGCGCCCCGCCGGCCACCGGGTCATCGGGCTCCGCCGCGCGGGCCGAGCCGTCCTCCCCACCGACTCCTTCACCCTCGCCCTGAACAACTACCGCCAGTCCGGCGGAGGGGGATTCCAGCGGGTGGCCGGGGCTCCGGTGGTCTTCAGCGCGGAGCGGGAGATCGCCGATCTCATCATCGACTTCGTCCGGGCCCGCGACACCCTGCGGATCGCCGACGTCCATCGGCGGAACTGGCGCCTGCTTCCGGATGAAGCGGCGTCGCGGCTCGGCCGCGAGGCAGCGGCGGCCGGACGGCACTAGGAGCAGCTACAGCACGAGCAGCGTTGAATCCGTCTACGCTGACCGGCCACGCAGCGTTCTCGCACCGCTACGCTCCCGACCGCCGCTGACGGATCCCTCCGGCGGCACGCCATCCGTGGCGGCTTGCGGGGTTCCGGACTCGGGGCCCATTCTGCGCTTGGAGCAGTAGGGCTGCGGGACTGCTGCAGCGCCGGAGGGTCCCCCACAGCCCATTAAGGAGTTAG
>JBHHYJ010000101.1:0-6654 GCA_046757485.1 Gemmatimonadota bacterium | reverse complement strand
TCGTCCCGCCCATCCGCATGTCCAATGGTGCATCCGGACGGAAGGAGAACCCGCGCGCCGATTCATCGATCTGTGGTGAGGAGACGCCCAGATCCAGAAGCGCCCCGGCGAGATCGGACCAGCCCGGCCGCGCGCTTCGCTCGGCCAGCTGCCGAAAGTCGCCCCGAACGAGCTCGACCCGATCGGCGAACGGCTGCAGCCTCGAGCGGGCTGCGTCCACCGCCGCCGGATCGCGATCCATGGCGACGACCCGAGCCGTCCGACCCGACTCCAGAATCGCCGCGGCGTGCCCGCCGCCTCCCACGGTGGCGTCCAGGAAGAGCCCACCGCGCTCCGGGCGCAGGCGGGCGACCACCTCCGTGACCAGAACCGCCTCGTGCTCGTATTCTCCGCCATCCACCGGGACACGCGTCCCTCTCTCGTCTGAGCCGCAGAACCCCTGGCCGCGGCCGCACTCCCGCACGCGGACAGGCTCCCACCGGCCCGGGGGGCGCCGACTGGCGCGCACCGACGGCCCCCGGGCCGTTCGTCAAGGCTCGCCCCGTGCCGCTTCCGACACCGCACACCCGGCCACCGGCCCGGCTAAGCGAATATGGAAGCGACGAACCGATCGAACTCCTCGCTGCTCCGGCCGGCGCTTTCCTCGAACCGGTCCGGATCCCAGATCTCTATGCGGTCGATGGCGCCGATGATCAGGGCCTCCGAGCCCAGCCCCGCTCCCTCACGCAGCCGGTCCGGCACCAGGATCCTCCCCTGCTTGTCGAGGGTGACCTCGTGGGCGTTCGCGGTGATTCCCAGGACGAGGGGGCGATAGTCGGGTCGCCGTTTCGCCATCTCGCGGAGACTTTCCTCGACATGTGCCCAACTCTCTTCGGGGTAAAGAGATAGAGCATCTGGATGTGCGTGGACGAGGACGAACGGCTCCGTTTCCCTCCCCCGCCGGAAGGAGGCGGGCAGGCTGACCCTCCCCTTCTCGTCGAACGTATGCAGATGCCGGCCCAGGAAGCCGCTCACGGTGCGACCCTCGGAGGAAGAGATCCGGGTTTCCCATTTCACCCCACTTTACCCCACCGCGCACCATTGTAGCGACAGGGCTCCCCTCGCGTCAACCCCTTGGAGCGGCTGGGCCTTCGGCCCTTCGCTCTCGGACACCCGCGGGTCGGGCTCCGGCTTCCGACGTCCACACAAAAAAAAGCCCGGCGGGCAACGTCCCGCCGGGCAGCTCCCTTCGAGGTCGGGAGGCCCGTCAGCGCGAGCCTCCGCGTAGGTCGCGTCTCACATCAGCCGCACTTCGCCTTGATGATCTGCTGCTGCCGGAAGAGCTGTACATCCGTGGCCTCCCGAATCTGCGCCTGGCTGCCGGACTGGTAGCCCCCCGCCCTCCCCAGGTAGGGGCTCACGCTCCGAAACAGGTTCAGCGCCTGCTGGGCCGGCTGACACGCTTCGCGCTGCTCGTTCCGCTTATCGATCCCCGTCGCCCACTGGTAGTAGCCGTAGGCCGTGAAGAAGTTGATCTGGTTCGTAAGCTGGGGGCTCCGCGCGAACTCCAGGGCCGTCTTGAACATGTCGATGGCGCCGCTGTACCGTCCCCTCTGGAAGTAGTCGTTGTACCCCGTGCCGAAGAGCTGGTTGGCGATCGCGTTCGGGTCCTGACCCCGCTCGCTCACGGCTTTCCGGTAATCGGCCAGCGCTCCGCGCGTGTCGCCCGTGCGCAGCTTGAGGAAGCCTCGCTTCATGTACGCGTTCGGGTAAGCCGGATCCGCTTGCAGGGTCTGATCCATCTCGGAAAGCGCCCGAGCGAGCTGCTCCCGTCGGGTGAAGATGTCCGCTCGCAGGGAATGGATGCCTGCCCGCACCTGCTCCGGCGTCTGCCCCTCCGTCCCGGAATCCGCGCTCCGCGTCACGCCGCCCGACCGGAGGGCGGAGAGGGCCCGGTCCGAGAACCCCAGCGCGGCATCCAGGTCCCCGATCTCCAGGTTCGCCGCGATCGCGTTGCGCAGGATCGCCGGGTCGATGCTGTCGCCCTTCAGCTCGAGGACCTTGTCGAACGCCCGCACCGCCAAGCGGAGGGACGCCGTATCGGCGACGACGGCCCCGCCGTCCGACGTACCCGGATCGGCCGCCCCGGCCGCCAGGGCGACGTTGCCCAGGTACTCCCACAGGGCCGTGTTCTCGGGGTCGCGCTCCACCCCTTCCTGGAGAATCTCCTTCGCGGCCTCGTACGCTTCGGCCTGGGCAAGGTTGAAGGCGACGTTCAGCCGCACATGCGCGTCATCCGGCTGGAAGGTGAGGTAGTCCTGATAGAGCTGCTGCGAGCGCTCCGTGTTGCCCAACTGCGCGTGAGTGAACGCGAGCGACTGGAGAGCATCGGTGTTCGAAGGGTTGTCCGCCACGACCTTCTCCAGGTCGGTGACGGCCTTCTCCCACTCCTTCGCTCCCATATGGGTGCGCCCTCGCAGATACAACGCGCGGGTGCTGGCCGGATTGATCTCCAGGGCTTTGTCGCAGTTGCGGAGAGCGTCCGTGAGCTGGTTCGATCCGAGGTACTCGGCACAGAAGACGACGGACTTCTGATACGTCACCTGCTCCCCGAGGCTGTCGGAGATCCTCCGCGCCGCTTCCTGGCTCTGTCCGTCGTTCGCCACCGTGAACTCGGGCACGGCCAGCTCGTCGCCGGACTTCGGGTCGACGAAGGTGGCCTTGACGTGCACCGCCCGGCCCTCGCTCTCGGCCGTCCCGAACATCACGAGCTGGACGTTGAGCCGCCCACCCAGCTGGCGCCACTGGATGAGGTTCATCTGTTGCGGCTCCAGCTTGAACTCCTTGAGCGCCTTCTTCACATCCCCGTCGTTGAACGCGACCATGCCGGAGACGTTCGCCAGTGACTTCCGCACCTCGGCGGCGACCTTGTCGCCGAACTTGTTGTTCACGCCCGCGCCCGTCCTCAGCGGGGCCACCAGAACCCGAATGTCCTGGCTGGTCTGGGCGACGGCCTCCCCGACCGGTCCCCACAGGCCGATTGTGATCCCCGACAGGGCGACCACCCAGACGATTGGTACCTTTCTCATCGTGCTCCTCGAGGGCGTTCCCGAAAGTCGCTTCCGGACGGCCCGCCGCTACCGGTGCCAGATGGGCGGTCGGCCTCCCGCTCAGGTCGCCGCGGAAGCGACGCCCGTCTCCCGAAAACTGATACCCTAACGGCGGGTGTCGGTTCGTTCAAGCGCCGCCCGCACCCGGCGTCCCGATGTGGACGCGTCGTACCCAAAGAACGTCACATTCCGGCTGAGGTTCCAGGCCTCCGGCGAAGGAGCCGTCGAAGTCGGGCCGCCAGGCCCCGCCGGAGAGGCCAGGGAGGGACGGGAAGGGGCTCTCTCCCCTGGAGAAGACGGGCCGGGTTCTCCGCCATCAGGAGTCTGACGAGCTCGAGCTCGGTCCCCGTCCTTTCCCCGTCCCCCGCGCCCGTCTCGGCGTCGGCGGTCCGTCCCGCGCGGGCGAACGCCGCTCCGCTCGGCCACGCCACGCCGGCCCCCGACAGCCGGAATCGAGCCTCGTCGAGGAACGGCCGTCCCCGGGCATGGAAGTCGCTGCACAGGTAGTCCACCCATCCCCGCTCCAGGAGCTGGCGCGCGGCAGAACGGGCCTCGGGCCCGTAGCGTCCCACCAGGGAGCCCGCGTTGACCTGAAGGTAAGCGTACTCCCGCCACCTCGCCGCCACCTCGATCGACCGCGACAGTCGCCCGTAGCGCTCGGGGTGCGCGAGCACCGGCAGCCAGCCGGCCTCCCGAATCTCTTCCAGTTGGCCGGACCCGTACGGAGGGATCTGGAACCCCGTGAACTCCACCAGCACGAAGCGAGTGCCGGCCAGTCGCAGGCGCGGGTCGGTGAGATCCGGTGCCGGCGCGTTCAGGCGCACCTCGGCCCCGCGCTCCAGGCCCACCTCCGGGCCCTGTTTCCGCACGGCGTCCTGAAGCTCCGCGAACGCTTCGTCGATCGCCGTCAGGCGAGCCGCCAGGTGAGCCGGCCGCTCCGTGCGGGTCGCCTCGATGTGCGGAGTGGCCACGACGGTCCGGACGCCGGCCTCGCGAAGAGTTCGCAGTGCGGCCAGGGCTTCTTCGACGTCTCGAGCTCCGTCATCCACCCCCGGGATCACGTGGGTGTGGAGGTCTACGATCTGCACCGTCGTCAGCCGTCGGGCGGGAACGGGCTCAGCCGGCTTCCAGCCGTTTCTTCACGCACCCGGTGAAGCGACCGAACATGAGATCGGCCACTCCCTGTACGACCCCGCCCCGTCCGAAGGAGGCGAGGCGTCCCGCCAGGTTCACCGTCTGGGACACGGAAACCCGGGTCCCCCCTCCATCCCCCGGAGCCAGCTTGCTCATCATCGACATCCGCACGCTTCCGGTGCCCCGACGGTCCTTCCCCTCCCCCGACATCTCCACCTCGAGCTTCTCGCGATCGAGGCGCTCGAAGTGGATCCGGCCGAAAAAGCTGGCCGCGATCGGGCCCAGACGGACGCCCATCTCCCCCTCGAACGTGCGCTCGTCCACCGATCGGATGAGCCTGGCACCCGGCAGACACTCGACCACCTGGCGGGGATCCACCAGGAACTCCCACACCTCTTCGGGAGGCCGGTCCACGTCGAACTCCTTCCGGATCATGATCGCCACCTGGGATCCTTCTCTTTCTGTTGCCGGGCGTTCAGGGCGGTCTTCGTCCGCCGCGGACGTGGGAAGCTGAGGGGCCGGCGGAAGAAGCGTCAAGCTGGGCTGCCGCCGGCCAGCCGCGGAGCGAGGTGTCGGGCGGCGTGGATCGGGCCGTCCACCCCTCGATGGAACTCTCCGGGCCGCTCCACCCTTCTCTATGCGGGGGCCACTCCACGCCGTACAGTCAGGAGACGTTCATGAGCCACCGCTGGCGGACACGACTCCTCTCCCTCCTTGTCTCCACCCTCCTCGGCCTGCCCGTACCCTCCCTCCTGCCGGCGCAAGAGGCGCGGCGGCAGGGGGAGCGGATCGATGGGGCGAACTACGCGCGCGACAAGGGGAAGTTCACCCTGACCGTGCAGAACCAGGGGTACGAGCACCTGCGCGTGTACGTGATTCGCGACGGCGTCCCGTTCCGGCTCGGCACCGCGCCTTCGCTACGGACGACCCACCTCCGGGCCAACTGTCGGGACTTCACGAACCGGAAGTCCGATTTCTTGCTCCGGCCGATCCCGGGACCCGCTCACCGCGTGCGGGGCGAGGTCCTCACGGGCTGCGATCAGAGGATCCGGATACAGATCCTGCCGATCGGACTGCAACACACTCGGGTGTGGCTCGAGTAGCGCCCGACGATTCCAGCACCACCACGGCCCGAGGCGCGATCCATCCGCGCGCGGCTCCGCGCCCGTAGCCGGAGCGCGTCCGTCCGCTACGGCGGAGTGAACGCGTCCACGGCGCTCGTCACCCCGGTTTGGGCCAGGCCTCCGATCACCAGGAGCCGCCCGTCGGCCAGCGTGACGGCGGCCGCTCCCACCCGTCCCGTCGGCATCACCATCGACGTCCAGCTATCGGTGGCGATGTCGTAGACCTGGTGGTCGGTGGTCGGGCCCGGCCCGCCGCCGAATACGTGAATCCGCCCGCCGGCGGCGGCCACCGCGGGGGCCAGACGACCGACCGGCATCGAGGTGAGCTGCACCCACGTTTCCGTCCCGATGTCGAACGCCTCGACCGTCCCCACGACGGCGCTCAAGGCCGGAATGAAGCCGCCGAAGGCGTAGAAGCGCTGGCCGACGACCACGCCCCGGGTCGCCCGGCGTGGCGTGCGGTCGATCGGTCCCTTCCGCCACTGATTCCCGGCCTGCGAGTAGATCATGACGGAGTCGTGGAAGATCCCCACCGGGGGCACGGGGAAGTCTCGGATCCCCGCGGCCGCCACGATCCGTCCTCCCAGCGCCCCCACCGCTCCGTCGCCGTGCGCATCCGGGAGCAGGGCGCGGTCCGCCCATTCGTCCGTGTCGGGCAGGTACGCCCACAGGGTCTCCGTCGGGTCGTTCACGTTCTCCTCGCCCCCGACGGCGTACAGGGAGTCGCCGAGGACGACCAGCCCCAGATTGAAGCGGGTCGCGGGAAGGTCGCCCAGCCGGGTCCACGCGTCGGTCGGCGGATCGTAGCGGAAGACGCTGCGCTTCGGGTTGAACCCCCCGTCCTGCCCTCCCGCGGCGTACACCTGGCCTCGGAAAAGCTCCGCGGCCAGGAGGACCCGCGGCTCCGGCAGAGACTGGACGGAGGACCAGCCGGGAATCGGCGGCGGCGGTGGGCCCGGGGGAGGGGGCGGGGGCGTCAGGTCCGTCCCCCCGCAGCTCCAGGCGCCGAGAGCGAGAAGCAGGCTCAGGACCGCCGGCCGGCCCGTGGTTCGTCGCCGGCCCCCGATGACACACCTGTCGAACGATGGAGCTTCCATGGCTTCGGATCCTCGTGGCTCGGAGATCACGGGGCAACGTATCGGCTCGCCGCTATGAACACTACGTTTCCTGGGGTGCGACCGGTTCCCTCGCGGAGAGGCGATTCGCGGGAGAGGGTTCGGAAGACGGCAACGGAACGGGGCGGGACGCCGGACCCGGGGCGCCGGGCACGGGGGAGAGAGGAGTCCGAGTGAAAGAGGAGATCCTCC
>JBHHYJ010000100.1:0-6657 GCA_046757485.1 Gemmatimonadota bacterium | reverse complement strand
GCCGCATGAGCAGCTTCACGAGCGGTACGGGGACGGGCCGCGCGCGGTGGGGAGCACGCGGCGGCGCCCGGCGGGGAGCACACGGCGGCGCCCGGCGGGGACCGCACGGCGGCGTGCGGTACGGAGCCCTCGCCCTGGGTCTCCTCGGCCTCTCCGGAATCGCGTCCACCGCCCGGGCCCAGCCGGTCACGGAGCTGGACGCGGGCCGCTTCGAGATCCGGAGCGCCGGGCGGCGGCTGGCGACGGAGAGCTTCGCGATCCGCCGCGAGGGGAACGTGGTGAAGGCGGTAGGGCGGATCGTCCCGGCGGGCGGCTCGGGGATCTTCCCGTTCGACGTGCGCCTCCAGACGAATCGGGCCTTCCGCCCGACGACGTACGGACTCCGGGCACGGTCCGGACCCGTGGAGGGCGTGGACGGGGTGTGGAACGGGGATCGCCTCCGGCTCCACGTGGCCTCTTCGGAGGGCGAGCGCTGGAAGGAGTTCCTGACGCCCGGCCCCGTCGCCGTTCTGGAGCGAGGGGTCGCCCACCATTACTATCTGTTGTTCCGCCAGCTCCCGCCGGACCCTTCGGGGGCGCGACTCACGGTAATCGTTCCCTCGGGCAACGAGCAGGCGACGGCCACCGTGACGGGAGGCGCCGAGGAGACGGTGGAGCTGGGCGGCGAGCGGATCGTCGCCCGGCGCTACGAGCTCCGGATGGGAGAGAGACGGCGGGTGGTGTGGTTGGACCGGAACGGCCGGGTGCTGAGGGTGGCGTTCCCGGCCGAGAATCGGGTGGCCGTCCGGCTTCCCTAGCGGCTCGGCACTTCAAGGCCCGGCCGGCCGACAGCGGAGCCGGGTCGGAAGAGCCGGAACGGCCGACGGCCTCAACCGTCAACGGGAGCGAGCCATGAGCGAGGAACCGAGCGGGCATGGTGTGTCCGGGGAGGGCGCGGGAGGGCCGGGGGAGGCGCCGTCGGCGGGGGATGACCCCGCGGCGGGCTACGGGCCGCCACCGGAGGACGCGCCCGCGGCGGGGTACGGGCCGACAGGGGAGGACGCGCCGGCCGGGGGAGAAACTCCCGCCGAGGGGACCGAGGAGGCCGGGCCTCTCCCGAACCTGGCCGTGCGCTGCATCCAGGTCTTCTTTTCGCCGGGAGAGCTGTTCGACCGCCTGAAGGCCCACCCCGTCTGGGTGGGCATCCTCCTGGTGCTCATCGCGCTCAACGTGATCGGGGGGCTCCTTCTTCCCGAGGAGATCCTCCGGCAGCTCGCCGCCCGGCAGCTGCCTACGAACGCGGACGCGGCGACCCTGGAGAGAAGCCTGTCGGTGCTGCGGATCGGGGGGATCGTGGGCGGTGTCCTCTTCCTCCCGGTCCTGGGCGCCGCGATCGCGGGCATCCTCGCCGTGATCTACAACGTCCTGCTGGGCGGCGAGGCCCGGTATCGGCAGCTCTTCAGCGTCACGCTCCACTCGCTCCTGGTGCTCTCCGTCGGCGGCCTGCTCACCGTCTACCTGATGGCGGCCAGCGGAGAGGCGGGCGCCGCGCTGGCTCTCCACCTCCTGGCCCGGGGGCTC
The DNA here is from genome assembly GCA_046757485.1 of Gemmatimonadota bacterium. Taxonomy (GTDB): domain Bacteria; phylum Gemmatimonadota; class Gemmatimonadetes; order Palauibacterales; family Palauibacteraceae; genus JBHHYJ01. The sequence goes on along the minus strand of JBHHYJ010000100.1, from coordinate 5,097 downwards.
GACACGGGAACCTGGGTCTACCGCTTTCTGCACGGAATCAACGTCTTCGGCCTGTGGACGGCGGCGTTGCTCGGCATAGGGGTGAGCCGGATCTACCCCCGCCGGGAGGCCGGCGGAGCCGTGACCCTGCTCGTGGGCCTGTACGTGGGCCTGAAGGCGATCGTCGCCTTCTTCCCCTCCCTTTCCGGGGGCTAGGGAACTCTCGCGGGCTTCCAGGGCGGGGAGCCGATGGAACGCACGGCGGTCCGCGCGGTAGGCTAGCCGCAGCACTCGGCGGGCGCGGCGTGTCCTCTTTTCGGCATCCGGCCGCGGTCGACCGGCGGCGAGGGTGAAACCGGAGCCCCCGCGGTCGCGTATCCTGACGCGGTGGGGCGGATCAAGGCCAAGAGATGACGAAACGACGGAAAACCCTCATCGGAGTCGGGGTCGTGGCGTTCCTCGCCCTTCTCGGCTTCCTCTCGCTGCGGGAGGAGCGGGGGAAGGTCGTCGAGGTGCGGGCGGAGGAGGTCCGCCCCCGGGACCTGGTCGCCCGGGTGTCGGCGACCGGCCACATCGAGCCGAAGAAGAAGGTGGAGCTCCGGGCCGAGGTGTCGGGCCGGATCGTCGAGCTCCCCGTCCAGGAGGGTCAGGACGTTGAGGAGGGAGATCTCCTGATGATCATCGACCGCACGCAGTACGAGGCGGCGGTCGATCAGACGAAGGCCTCCCTGGCCCAGGCGGAGGCGCAGGAGGCCCAGGCCCGCTCCCGCTACAAGCAGGCCGCCCGCGACGCGCAGCGGCTCCGTACGCTCCAGGAACGCACCCCCGACCTCGTGACGGCCCAGGAGGTCGAGCTGGCGGTTACGGAGGCGGATGCCCAGGCGGCCGTTCTGCGCGCCGCGGAGCATGCCGTGAGCCAGGCACGGGCGCGGGTGGACGAGGCGAAGGACCGACTGGAGAAGACGGTGATCCGCTCGCCGATGAGCGGCCGCGTCACGCGGCTGGACATGGAGGTCGGAGAGACGGTGATCCTGGCGAGCTTCATGGATCCCCTCCTGATGACGATATCGGATCTCTCCGTCATCGAGGCGGTCATGGAGGTGGACGAGACGGACATCCCGGACATCCGGATGGGGGACTCGGCCGTCGTCGAGATCGATGCTTTCCCGGATCGGGAGTTCTCCGGTCGCGTGACCAAGATCGGCAACAGCTCCATCCGGCCCCCCTCCCAGAGCGGGACCGCCGAGGGAGCGATCGACTTCGAGGTCAGGGTGACGCTGGACGATCCGCCCGAACGGGTGCGGCCTGATCTCTCCACGACGGCGGACGTCATCACCGCCGTCCGCCAGAAGGTTCTGGCGATCCCGATCACCGCCCTCACCCTGCTGCCTGCCGAGGAGGTGGAGCGGATTCCGTCGGAGATCCTCCCCGACACGGGCCGGCTCGCGAGCCGCCGCGACGTCGAGGGGGTATTCGTGGTGGAGGAGGGGATCGCGCGCTTCCGGCCCGTGGAGGTCGGGATCGCGGGCGAGAGCTACTTCGAGGTGCTCGACGGGCTGCGGGAAGGCGCGAGGGTCGTCTCCGGAAGCTACCAGGCGATCCGGGACCTGAAGGACGGGGATCGGGTCAAGGTCACCGAGGTCGACACGGTTCGGTGGGGCCCGGGAACCGCCAGCCCGGCGGATGACGGCACGAGCTGACGCCCGGAGATCCGACAAGGAAGAGAGCGAGCGGTCAGTGACGGAACGGCAAGGCGCGGCGATGATCTTCACCCGAGGTCTCACGAAGGACTATCACATGGGGGCGGAGACGGTGCACGCCCTGCGGGGCGTGGACGTGGAGATCTCCCGCAACGAGTACGTGGCGATCATGGGGCCGTCCGGATCCGGCAAGTCCACCCTCATGAACCTCATCGGATGCCTGGACACGCCGACGAGCGGCGAGTACGTGCTGAACGGCCAGGCGGTTCAGGACCTGGACGACGACGAGCTGGCACGCATCCGGAACCGGGAGATCGGGTTCGTCTTCCAGACGTTCAACCTGCTGCCCAGGGCCACCTCGCTCCACAACGTGGAGCTGCCGCTCATCTACGCCGGCCGGGGGGCGAAGGAGCGCCAGCAGCAGGCGGCCGAGGCGCTGGAGCGGGTGGGCCTGGGTGACCGGATGGACCACAAGCCGAGCGAGCTCTCCGGGGGGCAGCGGCAGCGCGTGGCGATCGCCCGGGCGCTCGTCAACCGGCCGTCCATCCTCCTGGCGGACGAGCCGACGGGGAATCTGGACTCCGTCACCTCCTCGGAGATCATGGACCTGTTCGCCGAGCTGCACGGCTCCGGGCAGACGGTGATCACGGTCACCCACGAGCACGACATCGCGGCGCGGGCGGGGCGCATTATCACCCTCCGCGACGGGATGATCGAGTCGCACGATGCGCGGCTCCCCGCGGCGTCGGCGACGGCCTAGAAGCCGGTTGAAGAAGTACGGCGGGCGTAAGACTCCGACCCGCGAGGGCCGACGATGAGCCCGATCGAGGGAATCCTCATCGCCCTCCAGCAGATCCGTCGCCACAAGCTGAAGTCCTTCTTTACCCTGGTGGGGGTGATCATCGGGATCACCTTCCTCATCGCGGTGATCACGATCGTGGAGGGGATGAACCGGTACGTGCGGGAGGACTTCGGCGGCGCCCTGGCCGGGGTGAACACGTTCACGGTTCTCCGCCGCCAGAACGTGAGCAGCGGGTCGCAGTCCCGCGCCGAGATCCGGCGGCAGGCACGCAACCCCCGCCTCGATCTGCACGACGTGGAGGTGGTCCGGGAAGCGGTCCCGAACGCTCTCTACATCGCCTGGTCGGCCGACCGCTTGATCGGAGAGGCCCGCCACGGCCAGCTCAGCCGCAAGAACATCCGGGCGCTCGGCGGCTCGGAGGAGTACGAGGCGATTCAGGGCTGGAAGGTGGAGCTGGGCCGCGGGCTCACCCCGCTGGACCACCGGAGGGGTCTCAAGGTCGCCGTCATCGGGGCCGAGGTCGCCGACCGGCTGTTCCCGACCACCTCGCCGCTCGGCAAGCGGATCCGGCTGGGCGGGCAGCGGCTCCGGGTCGTCGGCGTCTTCGAGCGCCAGGGGGGGCTGCTCGGCAACCTACGCGATGCCACGGTGCTCATGCCGATCTCCACCTACCAGCAGACGCTGGCCACCCGACGGGAGGAGGTGGACGACGTTCAGGTCAAGATGCAACGGGCCGAGGAGCTGGAGCCCGCGATCCGGGCGGCGGAGGGCGCCTTGCGGGCCGACCGCGGGCTGCGTCCACACGAGGAGAACAACTTCTACGTCCGGACGTCGAGCAGCCTGTTGAGCGCCTGGAACACGATCAACCGGATCCTCATGACGGCCCTTCCCGGCCTGGTCTCCATCTCCCTCGTCGTCGGGGGGATCGTCATCATGAACATCATGCTCCTCTCGGTGACCGAGCGGACGCGGGAGATCGGGATCCGGAAGGCGATCGGGGCTCGACGCCAGGACATCCTCTTCCAGTTCGTGACCGAGGCGTCCACCCTCTCGGTGCTGGGGGCCGGGGTGGGGATCCTGGGAGGGCTCGTTCTGGCGAAGGCGGTGGCCGCCTTCACCCCGATCCCGGCCGCCGTCTCCACCTGGTCTCTCGGCCTCGCGTTGGCGTTGGGGCTCGTGGTGGGTGTCGCCTCCGGCCTCTACCCGGCCGCCCGGGCGGCGCGGCTGGATCCGATCACCGCGCTCCGCTACGAGTGAGGAGGGCGGGCCGATGAGGGGTCGCCGCGGGGACGGAAGGACGGGCATGGGTCTCTTCTCCACCCTCACCGAGGGGATCGGGATCGCCCTGGACTCCCTGCGCGGCAACAAGGTTCGCAGCGGTCTCACGATCCTCGGGGTGACGATCGGCGTGCTCGTGGTGATGATCATGGCCGCCGTGATTCAGGGGGTGAACCAGAGCTTCACGGAACTCATCTCCTCGCGCGGGCCGACCACCTTCTACGTGAGCCACGCCCAGATGGAGGCGCAGGTGAGCACGGGGCTGGAGGAGGAGGAGCCCGACTTCTTCAAGCGGGATCCGGTGGATCCCGGCTGGGCCGCCGAGCTCGCCCGGCTGCCCGGCATCCGCACCGCCGAGCCCGTGGCCGACCTGAGCATGCTGCCCTACGAGGCCGTGTGGCGGTCTCAGCGGGCCCAGGTCACGCTGGCGGCGGTGGGCCCCGACTTCATGGAGATCGACAACGGCGACATCGTGGACGGCCGCTTCTTCACGGCGACGGAGGACGAGCGCCGGACGCCCGTGGTCGTCATCGACACGGCGGTCGCCAACGACCTGTTCGAGGGGCTGGATCCGATCGGGCGGACGATCCGGATCGGGCAGGTGCAAGGGCGGCAGTCGGCGTTTCGGGTCGTCGGCGTCTACAGCCCGCCGGCCAACCTCTTCGCCGGCATCGCCACCCACTACCTCCTCCTCCCGTTCTCCTCGGCGGACAAGTACCTGAACGTGTGGGACCGGTTCGTGAGCCTGGTCGTCCGACCCGAGCCCGGGACGCAGCTCCCCGAGGCGGTGGACGTGGTGCACGCCCGGATGCGGCAGCTCCGCGGCCTGCGCCCCGGCGAGCCGGACGACTTCGCGATCCTCACCCAGGACGAGATCTTCAGCCTGTGGAACAACCTCACCTCCGTCCTTTTCTCGGCCATGATCGCCCTCTCCGGCGTGGCCCTGATGGTCGGTGGGGTGGGCGTGATCGGCATCATGATGATCTCGGTGACGGAGCGGACCCGGGAGATCGGGATCCGCAAGGCGATGGGCGCCCGGCGCCGGGATCTCCTGTGGCAGTTTCTGGTGGAGGCGGGGACGATGACCGTGCTGGGCGGGGGAACGGGGCTCGCCCTGGGCGGCTTCCTCGTCTACGCCCTCAACACGTGGACCCCCCTGCCGGCGGAGGTGCCGCTGTGGTCCATCGTGGCGGCCCTCGTCGCCTCGGCTTTCACCGGGATCGGCTTCGGGCTGTACCCCGCCGCCCGCGGCGCGCGGCTCGATCCGGTGGAGGCGCTCCGCTACGAGTAGCTAGGGCGAGGCGTGCGGGTCACGGGCCCGCGTCACGCGCCCGCGTC
>JBHHYJ010000099.1:0-6713 GCA_046757485.1 Gemmatimonadota bacterium | reverse complement strand
TGCCGACCGCCACTCCCTCCGTCCCGCGCACGGTGAGCTCGAGGTCGTCGGAGCACGCCGCCTCGGCCACGACCCTCACCTGCCGCTCGCGGCCCTGGCGGCGCACCCGAAGCTCCACCGGGGTGCCGGGCTCCACCCGCGCGAACCGCCTTCCGGCCGCTGCCGTGGTGATCAGCTGTCCGTCGACCGCCACGAGCACGTCGCCGGGCCGCAGCCTGCCGTCGGCGGGCCCACCCCCCTGCACCCCCTCGATCACCGGCTCGGAGCGGAAGAGCCATCGATTGCGTCCCGACCCCTCCAGAATATAGCTGCAGTTGCAGGCCACCCGGGTGATCCCGAGGGTGCCGACGACCTCGTCTCCGGGACAGCTCGGTCCCTGCCCCGCCACCCTCTCCTGGGCCGCCGCCGGCACGACGAGGCCCGGGATCGCGAGCAGCGCCCCGGCGAGGGCGCCCCGGCCCTTCATCCACGTGCCTCCTTCTCTCTTCTCTCGCATGGGAGTCTCCTCCTCAGGTCGCTGATCCCTCACCCCGACTCCTCAGAACCACACGACTCCGGCATCCGGGCCGCCGCTCCGCTCCGCTCTCCAGGCATCGGCGGCGCGCAACGCCTCCCGCAGGAGAACGGGGAGCGGATCGTTCCCTTCCAGGCGTGCCAGCTCGGCGGCCGCCCCGTACAGGGCCGCCAGGGCCGCCTCACGTCCCTGCCGTACCGCCGGCCCGGCGCTCGTGTCGGCGAACTGGGCCAGCGTCCCCAGGGCGGTGACGTAGGCGGAACCGGCCCGCTGGACGCTGGTGGCCGCCTCCAACGGCGTCTGCGAGCGAGCCGCCACGATCGCGTCGGTCACCGCCCGGCCGCCGAGGAACTGTCCCATGGCGACGCCACCCGCGAAGAGGGCCACGGACGCCGCCACGGCCCCGACGACGAACGCCCGGGGAACCCGCCAGCTCGCCCCGGTCCGCCCGTGCAGAAGACCCCGTTCGCGGAGCGCCCGCACCGTGCGCTCCTCCAGCAGCTCGCTCGGGGCACGCTCGCGGGGCAACGCCTCGAAAGCCCGGCGTTCCTCCTCGCTCAGGGGTGTCTCGTCGTGCCTCTCCATCTCACATCCTCGACTCTCGGGTCTCTTCATCGCCCAGCAGGGCCCGGAGTGCCCGGCGGGCATGGAACAGCTGACTCTTCGATGTGCCGCGGGAGATCTCGAGCAGCGCCCCGATCTCCTCGTGCCTGTGACCCTCCACGTCGTGCAGGACGAGCACGGACCGGTAGCCGGGCGGCAGGAGGGCGATGGCGGACTCCAGATCGATGCGCGCCTCGGCGTCCACGCCCGGCACGGGGGCCACCGGATCCTCCTTCAGCTCGAGCCACCGCCGGTCCCGGCGCCGAAACAGGTTCCGGCACACGTTGAGCAGGATCCCCAGGAGCCAGGTCCGGAGGCTCGCCTCCCAGCGAAACCCCGACAGGGCCCGGGTCGCCCGGATCCACGTCTCCTGGACCGCGTCCTCGGCCTCGAGCTCGTCGCCACCCAGCAGGCGGAGGGCGAACGGGTAGAGGACCGGCGTGTGGCGGCGGTACAGGACACGGAACGCCCTCTCGTCCCCGTCGCGCGAGACGCGCTCCGCGAGGGCGCGATCGCTCGCCTCGGCCGACACGGCTCTCTGGTCGTCGATCAGGACGGTCCTCCGGCTCCCCTGCTCGCGGCTCGCACGTCCCTGAGTGTCCTCCCGGCGGGAGAGGGTTGTATGGAGCGCCGCGCCGACCCACCCGGCGCACCCGGCCACCCGGCGATCCGGCCCGAGACTCCTCTCTCGGTCTCCCTGCCCGCCCCGGCCATTGAAGCCTGCACGGGCGGCGGCTACTCTGCCACGGTCGCCGACCAAAGGAGGCTATCATGCGTCACCCCCTCTTCAGACTCTCCGTCCCCCTCGTGGCCCTGCTCCCGCTCCTTTCCGGGCCTTCGCTCGCCGCCCAGACGGCGCCCGAGGCGCGTCGCGCGTCGGCGAACCCCGCGGCGGTGGCGGGGCGGCCGAGCGGCCAGGAGGATTCCCGGGCAACCGCGGAGGCGATCGGCCCGGACGACCTGCTCACCCTGGACCTGTATCTGGAGATGGAGCGGGTGGGGGGGGCGCGGCTCTCCCCCGACGGCACCCGGGTCATCTACACCCGGAGCCACGTGAACAAGATGGAGGACCGCTGGGACTCGGAGCTGTGGATCATGAACGCCGACGGCTCCCGGAACCGCTTCCTCACCAGCGGATCGAGCCCCCGCTGGTCGCCCGATGGGACGCGGATCGCCTATGTGGCGGCCGGCGACCCGAAGGGCTCGCAGATCTTCGTCCGCTGGATGGATGCCGAGGGCGCCACCTCACAGATCACGCGGGTGGAGAAGACGCCCCGGGGCCTCCGGTGGTCCCCGGACGGCCGCTCCCTCGCCTTCGTGATGCTCGTTCCGCACAAGGAGCCGTGGAGCGTCGAGGTTCCCAAGGCGCCGGAGGGGGCGAAGTGGACGAAGCCCCCGCGGGTGGTGACGAAAACGCACTACCGGCAGGACCGGAGGGGCTTCGTGGAGGAGGGATTCACCCACCTCTTCGTCGTGCCGGCGGACGGAGGCACGCCCCGGCAACTGACGACGGGCGCCTGGAACGTGGGCCCCCGCTTCTCCGGGATCAGCTTCGGGGCGACGATCGACTGGACGCCGGACGGCGGGACGATCGTCTTCGATGGGCTGAGGGACGAGGCGCCGGAGCGGGACGGCTACGGCCAGAACTACATCTACGCGGTGGACGTGGCCTCGGGGGAGGTCCGGCAGGTCGTCACCGAGAAGGGGTGGTGGACGAGCCCCGCCCTCTCCCCGGACGGCCGGCAGGTGGCGTTCACCGGCTATCCGTTCACGCTCCAGACGTACAAGAGCTCCGAGCTGTACGTGGCCCCGCTGGCGGGGGGCGAGCCCCGGAAGATCTCCGGTGACCTGGACCGGGATGCGGGGAGCCTGCACTGGGCCCCCGACGGCCGGGGGGTCTACTTCACGGCCGGAAGCGAGGGGACGCAGAACGTGTGGCTCGCGCCGCTCCGGGGGACCCCACGCCAGGTGACGGAGGGGGTGCACATGCTCTCTCTGAGCTCGGTGGACGGCCGGGGGACGGCGGTCGGCACCCGCACCTCCCCCGCGGAGGCGAGCGACGTCGTGCGCATCGACCTCGGAGGCAGGGGCGGGATCACCCGGCTCACGGAGGTGAACGCCGACATCCTGGCCGGCAAGCGGCTGGCGGAGGTGGAGGAGATCCGCTACACCTCGACCGACCAGGCCCGGATCCAGGGGTGGATCGTGAAGCCGCCGGGGTTCGACGCCGGGAAGCGGTATCCCCTCATCCTCCACATCCACGGCGGCCCGCACGCCATGTACAACGTGGCGTTCAACTACCTGTACCAGATCTTCGCCGCGAACGGCTACGTCGTCCTGTACACGAATCCCCGGGGCTCCACGGGCTACGGCACGGCGTTCGGGAACGCGATCGACGACGCCTACCCCAGCGTGGACCACGAGGATCTGATGGCCGGCGTGGACGCCGTGCTGGAGCGGGGGTACGTGGACCCGAACCGCATGTACGTGACGGGGTGCAGCGGCGGCGGAGTGCTGTCGAGCTGGGCGATCGGGCACACGGACCGCTTCGCGGCGGCGGCCGTGCGCTGTCCCGTCGTCGACTGGATCAGCTTCGCGGGCACGGCCGACATCGTGGAGTGGGGATACCACCGTTTCGACGGCTACTTCTGGGAGAACCCCGACAAGTGGCTGGAGCACTCGCCGATCATGCACGTGGGCAACGTGAAGACGCCGACCCTCCTCATGACCGGCGTGCTCGACCTGCGGACCCCGATCTCTCAGACGGAGGAGTTCTACGCGGCGCTCAAGGTGTTGGGCGTGGAGACGGTGATGCTCCGCTTCAACGAGGAGTACCACGGCACCTCCAGCAAGCCGTCCAACTGGCTGCGGACGGCGGCCTACATGATGGACTGGTTCGGGAAGCACACGAAGGAGGAGAAGGTCTCGGGGCCATAGCCCCGTCCCCGTTCGCGCCGCCCGGAGCCCCGGATCTCGACCGGCTCCGGGCAAGCGGGGCTCTGCACCCATGCTCCATTCCCGACGGCGCTCGGCTCCCGCCCTCCCCGGTTGAGGAGGTGATGACGCGGCGGCCTACGCTGCGATCGTTCGCCGGAACGATCCACCTCAACAGGGAGTGCAGCATGCGGAAGTCCATCTCATCCCGCCTTCTGGCGGGCCTGGCGACGCTGCTCATGGCCGCGGGTCTCCTCGTCGGGACGCCCGCCCCGCGGCAGGCGACGGCGGCGGGCTGCGGCGAGAACGAGGGCAACCTCTGCCGGAAGAACGAGGCCTGCATCTGGATCATCTTCTTCAAGCAGTGCACGGAGAAGTACGACTACTACCCGAAGTGAGGGGCGGTGCGGTGGTGGCGCTGGGAGGCGTGCTGGGCGGGGGTGCGGCTCTGCGCCTGGCCGCCTTCCTGGCCACGGCTCCCGTGGCCACCTTCGCCTCGACGGGGGAGGTGCCGGGCGGCACCCTCCTCTTCGCCTTTCAGCCGGGCGATTGCCCGTCGCGCCGCCAGCTCATTCGGCGCTGGAACGCCCTGCACGAGAGCGGGGAGCTGCCCGTCCTCGGCGTGGGGCTCCACTTTCCCAAGGAGGCGGACCGCCGGGAGAGGATCCTGCGGAGCGCCGGCATACGCTTCCCGGTGCGCTTCGACGTGGCCGGGCGGGTGGAGCGGTTGATCCTGCGACTCGGGTACGCCCGGACGCCCGTCTCCCTCCTCCTGGATCGAAACGGGCGGCCGCGTCTGGCGGTCCCCCCGGGCCGGAGCCACGGAGCCGGACCCGCGGAGGCGGTGCGCCTCGTGGAACGGTACGCCCGGCTGCTGGGCGCCGCCCCCGGGAAACCGGAATGAGACGGAGCGGCGAGCTCGTCGCGCGGCTCCCCCGTCGCCGCCCGGGGCGTTCGCGGCGCGCCGACGGGAGCTCGGCGGCCGCGCGCCCCCTGCGGAGAGCCTTCGCTCTCGCCTGCGGGGCGGCCACGCTCGGTCTCGCCTGCGGGGAGCGGGAGCCAGCTCCCCGGGGCGGGGAGTCGGCGTCGCCTCCCGAGCGGCGGCTCGTGGAGCCGGAATGGCAGCTTCTCTGGCAGGTGGGGGGCACGCTCCAGGACACGCTCCTCGCGAACGCGGCCCGCATCGCGGCCGACGGGACGGGGGTCACGCTGGTGGACTTTCGGGCGGGGCGCGTGCTGCGCTTCACGGCGGCGGGAGATCTCCTCTGGAGCTACGGCCGGCGGGGCCGCGGACCCGACGAGCTCGCCCGCCCCCGCGACCTGAAGCTGGATCCGCACGGCCGGGCCTGGATCCTGGATGTGGAGAACGCGCGCCTCGTCGTCCTCTCGCCGGAGGGACGGCGGGTGGCGCGGATCTCCCTCGAGGAGGTCGGCTACCCGCCGGATGACTTCGTTCCGCTGGAGGATGGGGGGGCGGTTCTCCTGGTTCTGGAGCCGGAGCATCCGATCATCCGGGTGGACGCCGCGGGTCGGATCGTGGAGCGCCGGGCGTTTCCCTGGAGCGGGTACTCCGCGCTGCACCCGCTGGCCTCCCAGCTCATCACGGGGAACGATCCGACCTCCCACCGGTGGGTGGCCGCCTTTCAGGTGGGGGACGGTTTCTTCGCCTTCGACGGGCCCCGGTGGCTCGGGACCCACGCGCACTTCGTGGAGCCGATCCCGTTTCCCGCCGTCGAGGTCCACCGGTCGGGAAGCCGGTTCGGCCGCAGCGAGAGGGTCACGACGCTGGCCGAGCCGGAGTTCTCGGCCTCCTCGGTCGCCCTCTCGCCCGACCGCCTGTACGTCCTGTTCACGGGCCGCACCGCCCACAAGGATCGGCTCATCGACACGTACGACCCCTCGACCGGGGAGTACGTGGAGAGCCTGCTCCTCCCCCGGCCCGTGGCCCACATCGCGTACGGGGCAGGGACCCTGTACGCCACATACAGCGACCCGTACCCGACCCTCGTCGCGTGGCGGGCGAGGTGAGAAAGGCTCGCGACGGATGAGGATGGAGGGGCTGTCGGCGCTCCTGCGCCCGCTGGGGATCGGACTCTCCGCCCTCACGCTCCTCCTGCTGGCCGCCCTGCTCCTGGGGCTCCGGAGGCGGGGCGGACGGTTCCGGCCCTGGCGTCTCGGAGCGGTGACCCTGCGGCCCGCGGGGCTGCGGCGGGCCTGGGCCGCGATCCTCCTCGGAGGGTTCCTGGCGGGGCTGTACGGAGTCCCGCTCGCGACCCGAACGGCGACCGCCGCCGGAGACGAAGGCACCCCTGGGTCCGCCGGGCGGGTCCTTCGCACGACCAGCACGCTGCGTCTCCCGTTCTACGTCCGCCACGTGCGGGAGGAGCGCAGCGCCGGAGGCAGGTCCTACGGGCGGAGGACGGCCGAGACGCTTCAACTGCCGTGGGAGTTTCTCCTCGCGGTCCTGCTGTACGGCCTCTTCCGGGCACGGGGCCCGCGGGACCGGGGCGGCGAGACCGCCGGAGGAGCGACGGACGCGCGGGAAGACGGATCCCTGGAGGACAAGGAGAGGAGAAGCGGATGAGAGAGGAAGGCAAGCACAACGGTAGGTTCCGACGGGGGATCGGAGCGATCCTCGCCGCGGCGCTCCTGGCGGGGGTCT
>JBHHYJ010000098.1:0-6866 GCA_046757485.1 Gemmatimonadota bacterium | reverse complement strand
CCCCGGCCGGCTCCGCCCCGGCCCGCGGCTCCCGGGGCCGCTCCCCCTCCCGTTGCTCTGCCGCCGGCCGCTCCGCCCCCAGCATCCGGAGCCCCAGGTGGAGGGCCAGCATCTCCCGCGGTGTGAGCTTCGTGGGACGCCGGAACTCCCCTCCCGATCGCACCCGAACTCGATCCGCCTCCAGGAGGATCTGGAGATCGTCCGCTCCCCCGGCGGGGTGGTAGAAAACCCGGTTCGTGACGACCTCCAGATCCCGCAGGACCCGCTCGCGGGGCACCCCGAGACGCCGGGCCAGCTCCTCGAGCCCGACTCCCTCCTCCCCCGCCGCGGCGGGGAGGATGTAGAGCATCCGTTCAAGTTGACGCTCCGCTGTGTCCCGATCAGCCATGCGCGTCCGGGGGGATGCGGTCCTCGGGAACGCCCTCCTCGATCCCGCGATCGACGGCCTTCCGGCTCTCCGCCTCCCCCTCGTACAGCGTGGCCACCCGCCGGGCCAGCTCGTGGAACGCCTCCCGAAGCTCGGGGGGCTCCAGCACGCGCGCCTCCCCCTCCAGGCTCAGGACCCACCGCAGGAACGGGTCCACCTGTCGCACCTCGAACTCCCGCACGGCCGAGCCATCCTCCCCCTCCTTGACCGCCCTGCCCTGCTCGTTCCGCTCCGCCCACAGGGAGAGAGGGAAGTCGAACCGCAGTCGGGCCTCGACCGGCGTCTCGTCCGGGCCTCCGAGCTCCCACGCGTCTCGGCTCACGTAGTCCGCCACCCGGAAGTCGGCGGGGATCTCGTAGTCGTGGGCGTGGGGCGCGCTCCGGTTCACCGACACCTTCTCCATGCGGGTCGTGCGGAAGATCCGCACGTCGTCCCGCAGGGCGTCGTGACCGATCAGGTACCAGTGCCCGTACTGGAAGAGGAGCCCGTACGGAGCGACGTCGCGATCCGTGGTCTCGTCGCGGTAGATGCCGTGGTAGCGGAAGGCGACCCGCTTGCGGGCCAGGAGCGCATCGCTCAGGCGCTGGAGCACCCGGGCCCGGGTCTCCGAGGGCGGCTCCGAAATGTAGAGCACGGGGGCGTCCCGGAAGCGCTCCGGGTCCAGGTCGAAGGCCAGCTTACGGAACGCGGACCGGGCCTCCCTCGCCAGCGGAAAGTCGGGAAGCTCGCTGGCCCGGCTCAGCGCATTGAGCGCGAGGCCCGCCTCCTCGGGCGTCAACGGCGCCTCCTCCCCCCTCCGTGCCACCCTGTCGCCCACCGGCGGCGCGGGCCCACCCTCCCGGCCGGCCCCCGCCCGGGACTCCGCCACGAGGCGGAGGTACGGCAGATAGAAGTCCCGCCGGGAGAGGCGGTACCCGTGGATCTCCTCGCCCCAGGAATCCCGGTAGCGGATTGTCTCCAGCGGAATCCCGTACGCCCGGATCTCGTCCTTGTCCCGCTCGAACGTGCGGCGAGCGGAGGCCCGGGCCGTCTCGTCCCCGCTCTTCCACGGGGCCGCGTAGGCGGGAATCCGCTCCATCAGCTCTTCGACGGGGACGGGGAAGCGGCGGCCCACCAGGTAGCCGATGAGGTCCAGCCAGCGCTGCGTCTTGGAGATCGGCTCGACCATACCGGGGCCTCAGGCGAGACCGCCCGCCACCGGCCTCATCGAAGGATGCGCCGGAGCAACCGCCCCACACTCCGTCCCGCGGCCCGGCGGACGAGCCGTTTCCCGATCGTGCCCCGGCGGGCCGCTTGAAGGTCCCCCAGGAAGCGGGCAATCGCGTAGAGCAGGCTCCTCATCTCGCCCCCACAACGTCACGCGCCAGGTTCGGGATCCCAAGAAGACCCCGGCGGCCGCAGGGCCGGCTCCCGGCTAATAGTAGCGGAGCCCCCGAGCGCGCGTCGAGCTGCCGTTGTCGGCCGGGAAGGCGGTCCGGTGGACGAGCCGCGACTCGTCCTCGAGCTCGGCGCCTACCACGGCTCCCGAGAGGACCCGGTACGCGCCCAGCCCCACAGTGGGGGTCTCCGTGCGGGTCGCCTTCTGGACCGCATCCAGGTAGCGGAGGGCCGCGCTCTCATCCGCTCCGGGCTCCTCTCTCCCTCCTCTCCCGGCCTCCCCGCTCCAACCGGCCAGCGGAGAGTCTCCCGCCGCCACGCCGTCCGCCGCCGGGCCACCGGTCGTAGCGCCTCCCGCCGTAGCCCCTCCCGCCGCCCGGCCCGCCTTCGAGGCGGCCCACAGAGCCTCCAGCACGTAGCCCCGAAGGAGCCGCTGGTGGAGGGAGCCGTACAGCCTCCGGCCGCCGACGACGTCCAATCCGAGCGGCGCGCGGCCGACGAACGCGAGCAGCCCCACCTGGTCCCGCACGGGCGGAAAGCGCTCCGCCCAGGCTCCGAGATCCCCTTCCCTCGTCCGGTACACGGAGTCCAGGGCCCCTGTGGCGGAGGTCAAGCCCAGATCCGCGGCCATCCCGGAGATCTCCGCCCAGACCTCCATCTGGGCCTCGAAGAGGGACTCCGGCCTTGCGGCCTCACCCGCGCGTACCCTCTCGGCCTCCAGCTCCCGGGTCTTACGGCGCACCTTGGAAGGAGAGTGCTGGGGCGCGGCCCGGAAGAACCGGCTCTCAAAGCGCCACCGCCCCTGCTCCATGCAGGAGACGGAGATCTTCGTCCGGCTTCGGGGCGGGAGGAGAACCGTGCGGTTCGGCGTTCGGTTCTGCTTCGCCCCGATGAGCTGCTCACCGTCGAGCACGAGCACGGCCTCCTCGCCGTCGTTCACCGCCAGCAGCTCGGGGACGCTGCCGCCACCCACCTCGGCGATTGTCAGCGTGCCGTCGGCCACCGCGTCCGCCAGAAGGCGGTAAGGAAGCTCCGCGGCCCGCGGGGTGGTGAGCGGGAACACCGTCAGGTTCTCATGCCGCTGGGAGGCAGCGGGGATCAGCTCCAGCGTCGTCGCGTTCATCAAGGTCTCCTCCGAGCTCAAGATCTCCTGATTCGGAGAAAAAGTAGAAGGAGGGTGTGACAGCGAGGCGGGAGCCGCAGCCGTTCCCCCGCGGGCCGCCGCGCCGGGAGGACGATGGCGGGAGAGCGGGCCCGCCCGTAAGCTGCGGTGCACTCTGGAATCGGAGGTGGGCCGATGTACGGAACCGGGGCAGGAGAGCGGGTACCGAGGGCGGCGCTGACCCTTGCGGTGGCGGCGTGGGCGGTGGCGTGCACCGAGGGCGGAGCGCCCAGCTCGAGCCCTCGGGAGCCCGGTGCCACTCCCGTGGTACTCCGCCTGGATCCCTACTTCCGCGAGCTCAGGACGCTGGCCGTGGAGGTCGGGGGAGATACCCTGCCGTTCCTGTTCGACACGGGCGGCGGCGTCAGCCTCGTAACCCCGTCCGTGGCGGAAGCGCTTGCCTGCTCCCCTCACGGCCGAAAGGCGGGGTTCCGGATGAGGGGAGAGCCGGTCGAGTTTCGGCTGTGCGACGACGTGACGCTGCGAGTGGCCGGCCTGGAGGTCCCCCACCGTACGATCGCCGTCTGGGACCTCATGGCGGTTCTCCCCGAAGGCTTTCCGCCGCTCGGAGGTCTGGTCTCGCTCCAGACGTTCCAGGATCGGGCCCTCACCGTGGACCTCGCCGCCGGGGAGCTCATCGTCGAGACCGCCGCGAGCCTCGCCGCGAGGACCTCGGCGATGAAGGAGCTGGAAGCCAGGATCGCGACCGGGATCGACGGCGGGTCGCTCACCCTGTTCGTGGCGGCGAACACGCCCCAAGGAAAGCTCTGGTTCCTGCTCGACAGCGGAAACATCGACCGCACGCTTCTGGCCCCGCATGCCGCGTTCGAGCAGCTCGGGCTGAGCCGGCCGGACGAGAGATCGCGGGGCGCCGGCGGTCGGGTGGAGCTTTCCGGCGTCCCTCTCCCGCTCGTCGGCCTCGAGCCGCAGCGGACGCCCGTGGCGGTGCAGCGCTTGATCTACGACGGAGTGCTCGGCGCGGCTTTCCTGCGGGACCGGGCCATCACCCTGGATCTCTTCCGGGGGCGAGCCTGGGCGAGCCCTCGGCGCGGCGGAGCGTAGAGCGGCCGGCAACGCGATTGCGGAAAGGCTCGACCACCCCCGTCAGCGGCGGAAGATCCCGGCCACCTCCAGGCGGAAGGCGGGGAGGATCCGCTCGCCCTCGAGCACCTCGTGCCCCCGGAGGACGCGGGCTTCGCGGGGCGGCCGCCACATCGCGGCGCTCCGGGAGCCGGGATCAACCACCCAGACGAGAGCGCTTCCGGCCGTGAGGTACTCCAACACCTTGTCCTGGATCTCCGCCGCCGTGTTGAACGGGGAGACGACCTCGACGGCCAGCTCCGGGGCTTTCTCCAGAACCCCGGGGGAATGCCCTCCTCCGGAACGCTTCGAGCCGCGATGAAGGCGACGTCGGGACCCCGGACGGTCGGCGGCTCGACGGAGAGGAGAAACCCCGTCTCCGTCACGACGAGACCCAGCTTCCGTTCCTCCACGAAGGCCCCCAGGAGCTGCACCAGGCGCCCCACGAGCCAGCCGTGCTCCAACCCGGGCCGCGGGCCGCGGCTCACGCACCACTCGCCCCCGGGAGAGCTCGACCCGGTAGCCGGATCCGGTTTCCACGTGCCCTCCCATCGATCGCCGGT
Organism: Gemmatimonadota bacterium; assembly: GCA_046757485.1. Taxonomy (GTDB): domain Bacteria; phylum Gemmatimonadota; class Gemmatimonadetes; order Palauibacterales; family Palauibacteraceae; genus JBHHYJ01. The sequence goes on along the minus strand of JBHHYJ010000098.1, from coordinate 2,257 downwards.
CCCCGGCAAGGACCCCGGCGTCAGGAAGAATCTATGGGTCACCTTTTCGCAAAGTTACGAAGGGGGATCAACCGCGGCTGATCTTCCGGACCGTCCGCGTCCGCGCGTACCCACGCTCGCGCAGCGGCCCCACTTACCCCCGGCCGCGCCACTTCATATGTTGACTCGAGCATCCGTTCCAACCGCCCTCCGCGTCGCCGAACGCCTGGCTCGAGGACGCCGGGGGCCCAGGCCGCAGGTGCGAGATGGCCATTTACGAGTACCTCTGCCAGGAGTGCCAGCATCTCTTCAGCGTGACCGAGACGATCAGCCGGCACGGGAAACACCGGAAGCCTCCCCCCTGCCCGCAGTGCGGGGGCTCCGAGACCCGGCGGATCTTCTCGACCTTCTTCGCGAAGACGAGCTCGAAGAGCTGAGCCTCCACGGACCCGTACACCGCGGCCATGGCGCCGCGAGAGATGCAGAAGAAGCTCCGGTTTCGGCATCGGAGCACTCACCGGTCTCGCCACCGGCAAGGCCCGCGGCGGCACCGAGGACGGCGCCGCCCCGAAACCGATCAAAGCTCCCTTCCCGCTCCCCCGTTTCCGACTGTTTGCCACCTGAAACCTCTGGACCCGGTCGGTGGAGAACGCCCGGTCCGGTCGTCCTTCTTCGTCCGCAGCCATACAGTGTCTCGGCCAGCGGCTGTCAGGGTCCGCACCACTCTCGCGGGCTCGCCGAAGGCCGCGCGCACGGTGCGGCGCACTTTCTTCCCGACGTAGCTCTCTTCCTGCTGGGCGGACAGCTCCGAAGCCGCCGGGAACAGCATGAGGGCACCGGTCAGGGACACCAGCATTCGGCTCTTCATCTCGATTCTCCTCTCCGGTCTGATCCGGGCGGTCGAAGGTCCTCCCGCGTTCCGGATCAAGCTCGGAAGAGGGGATCAACGGGAGTCAAGCGGGCTCGGGCGGCCGGCATGGAGCGGAAAGAGCGATCGGCATTGGCCAGAAGTGAGCAGGATCGGCCGCCATCGAGCGGGAGCGGGCGGGACTGGCCTTACGGGAGTGGCTCTCGGCTCAGCTCCCGCTCAGTCCCCGGTCCGCACCCGGAGCTGGCTCGGGTCCTCCACCACGATCTGCGGCGTGCCCCGGTAGCGGGTGATCGGCCCCTCCACGCACACCTCGCGGCCGTCGAACCTCTGCTCGGGAGGCTGGGAGAAGCGGGCGCGCACGCGGCCCCAGATGACCACGGTGAAGGGCTGCCTCGGGTAGGGTCTCTCGAAGTTCAGGAAGGTGGGCCGGCCCCGGATGCCGCGCACGTAGCGGGCTTCGACCACCCGGCCGCACACGGTCGCCCAGTCCCCCACGTGGCGGTCTGCCTCCGCGGCGGGAATCGGGGCCGGGGGACGCACCTCGGGCCTGTCCTGGCCCCGGCTGAGCGGAGAGGGCTCCGCCCGGCGTTCCCCCTGGCGCTTCCCCTGGCGCTCCACACGGCGTTCCCCCTCGCCCCACAGACCCCTCCCCTCCTCCCGGGCCGCCCGCTCCGCGGCCAGGAAGCGTTCGGCGTACCTCACGTTCGGCGGGTAGGTGTAGATCCGGGCGAACCCCCGGCGCACGAGCCACTCGTTGGCCAGCGTGTCTCCGACCCACACGTAGGCGAGCAGCCGGCCGTACCTGTCCCGCCGCTCCACGTCGAGCTCCAGGCGCACCCGCCGGCCCTTGACGAGCCTGGCGTTCGCCTCCGAAGCCCGCACCGCCAGCCGCCGGACCTCCGCCCGCCGATCGCCGAGCTCCGGGGTGTCGATCCCGATGTAGCGGACCCGCTCGCGGCGGCCCCCGAGCTCGATCTCGATCGTGTCGCCGTCGATGACCCGGGTGACGCGGTACAGGGCCTCCTGGAGAGGGAGGAGGAGGCCGAGGAAGAGAAGCGCTGGGGCGATGGGTCGGATCTTCACCGAGTCGGAACCCGCCAGAGCTCGAGTTCAACGACCGCGGACGAGCCGCGGTCGGCGTCGAGAGTGGAGTATACCGCCGACGGCGCCGACCAGGCACCCGATCGTCACACGGACAGCGTCCGTAGGTTCTTGTTCCACCGCGGCCGTGCGGTGGTGTGGCACGGCCGTGAGGGTCCCCACGAGACTCTGTGGAGATCGCTCAGCCAGCTTCAGGGACGCAGGCTCGACAGGGGTAGTTCTACCCACCGGTGGGTCAAGAGGAGGTCAAGCGGGCAGGAGCGGCCGTGTCGAGCGGAAGTCTTGCGCCGCGCACGCATCGGGCTA
>JBHHYJ010000097.1:0-7166 GCA_046757485.1 Gemmatimonadota bacterium | reverse complement strand
CGGGTTTGTGCGGCCATCTGGTGCCGGTTAGCTTGCCGCCTTCGATGGAAGACGGCACGCACGCGGGCCTCGTGCCCGGAGCGCGCCGGAGTTCTCCGGTACCGTTCTCATCCAGATGCCCGACGCCATGAACAGACTCGCCTCGGCCGTCCGCTTCGTCTCCGCTCTGACCGCGCTCTGGGTCGCCGGGCTCGCGGCTCAGGAGGAAGGCGCATCCTCCCTGTCCGAGCTCGACTACGACGCTCTCGAGCTCCGCAACATCGGGCCTGCCATCAACGGCGGGCGCATCGCCGACATCGCGATTCACCCCGAGAACCGGAACGTGTGGTACGTGGCGGTGGGCTCGGGCGGCGTTTGGAAGACGGTGAACGCGGGCACGACGTGGGAACCGATCTTCGACGACCAGATGTCGTACTCCATCGGTTCGATCGCGATCGATCCCTCCACCCCGTCCACCATCTGGGTGGGCACCGGCGAGAACGTGGGCGGGCGGCACGTGGGCTTCGGCGACGGCGTCTACCGGAGCACCGATGGCGGTCGCTCGTGGAAGAAGATGGGGCTCGACAGCTCCGAGCACATCTCGACCATGATCGTCCACCCGCGGGACTCCGACGTGGTCTGGGTCTCGGCCCAGGGGCCGCTGTGGAGGTCGGGCGGCGAGCGCGGGCTGTACAAGACGACCGACGGCGGAGAGACGTGGCGGAAGGTGCTGGGGGACGAGGAGTGGACCGGCGTCACCGACGTCGTCATGGACCCGCGGGACCCCGATGTGCTCTACGCGGCCACCTGGCAGCGTCACCGCACGGTCGCCGCCTACCTGGGGGGCGGACCGGGGTCGGGCATCCACAAGTCGACGGACGGAGGCGAGACGTGGCGGAAGCTCGAGCGAGGGCTTCCGTCCGGGAACGTCGGGAAGATCGGCCTCGCCATCTCGCCCCAGAATCCGGACATCGTATACGCCGCGGTCGAGCTCGAGCGGCGCGAGGGTGGCGTCTACATGTCCGAGGATCGCGGCGCCTCGTGGCGCAAGATGTCCGATGCCGTCTCGGGCGGGACCGGCCCGCACTACTACCAGGAGCTGTACGCCTCGCCGCACCGCTTCGGACGCCTGTACCTGGTGAGCAGCGTGTCGCTCGTCTCGGATGACCACGGGGCGAGCTTCGAGCGCATGAACGTCTCCGGCCGGCACGTGGACGACCATGCGATCGCCTTCTGGAAGGACGACCCGGGCTACATCCTCGTAGGCTCCGACGGCGGGCTGTTCGAATCGTTCGACGACATGGAGACGTGGCGCTTCGTGCGGAATCTCCCGGTCATGCAGTACTACAAGATCTCGCTCGACGATGCCGAGCCGTTCTACCACGTGTTCGGCGGTACCCAGGACAACGGCTCGAACGGCGGCCCGTCGCGCACCGACGCGAGCGACGGCATTCGCAATGCCGACTGGTTCAAGACGCTCGGGGCGGACGGTCACGGATCGGCGGTCGAGCCGGGCAATCCGAACATCATCTACGCCGAGACCCAACAGGGCGGGCTCCACCGGGTCGATCGGCTGACGGGCGACCAGGTGTTCATCCAGCCCCAGGCTCGAGAGGGGGAGGGCTTCGAACGCTACAACTGGGACGCGCCGATCGAGATCAGCCCGCACGACCCCCGGCGGATCTACTTCGCGTCCCAGCGGGTGTGGCGGACGGACGATCGCGGCGACAGCTGGACTCCGATCTCGGACGACCTCACCCGCGCCGAGGAGCGGATCACGCTCCCGATCATGGGTCGGCGGCAGAGCTGGGACCACGCGTGGGATGTGTCGGCCATGTCCAACTACAACACGATCAGCTCGCTCGCCGAGTCGCCGGCCGTCGAGGGGTTGATCTACGCCGGGACGGACGACGGGCTGCTCCAGGTCACCGAGGATGGCGGCCGGAACTGGCGCCGGATCGAGGTCGGTACGCTGCCGGGCGTGCCGGCCACCGCGTTCGTGAACGACATCAAGGCCGACCTGTTCGACGCGAACACCGTGTACGTGGCGCTCGACAATCACAAGTACGGCGACTTCTCCCCCTACCTGGTGAAGAGCACCGACCGGGGACGGAGCTGGACGTCGATCGCCGGAAACCTGCCCGAGCGTCACCTCGTGTGGCGGGTGGTCCAGGACCACGTGCGGCCAGAGCTGATGTTCGCCGCGACCGAGTTCGGCCTCTTCTTCACGCCCGATGGCGGGGGCGAGTGGATCGCGCTCCAGGGCGGCGCGCCGACGATCGCCTTCCGTGACATCGTGATCCAGCGGACCCACGAGGACCTGGTCGCCGCGTCGTTCGGCCGCGGGATCTTCATCCTCGACGACTACACGCCGCTGCGGGAGCTGAGCGCCGAGACGCTCACCCGGCCCGCCGCGCTGTTCCCGGTCCGGACGGCGAAGTGGTACGTGCCCCGGAACCTGTCCGATTCGCAGGGGAGCGAGGAGTACCGGGCCGACAACCCGCCGTACGGCGCGGTGTTCACCTACTACCTGCGCGACGACTACGAGTCTCTCGAGGCCCAACGGAAGGCGCGGGAGCGGGACGTGCCCGAGGGCCGGGATGTGCCGTTCGAGGGGTGGGACGCGCTCGAGGCCGAGGCGCGGGAGCAGGGGCCCGCGGTGCAGGTGGTGGTCCGGGATTCGGCCGGGACGGTGATCGACCGAGTCGAGGGGCGGACGTCGGCCGGTCTTCACCGCGCGAGCTGGGACCTGCTCCACGCCCCGCGAAACCGGATCGCGCTCGGCGGGGGTGGCGCCTTCGGCGGGGGCGGCGGCTTCGGCGGGGGTCGCGGAGGGTTCCGAGCCCTGCCGGGCAGCTACACGGCCACGCTCGTGGCGATCGAGGAGGGCCGGACCACCGAGCTGGCCGGCCCCGTGAGCTTCGAGGTCGAGCCGCTCCGTGAGGGCGCCCTGCCGCGCGCGCCGGACGAGGTCGTCACCGCCTTCCGGGAAGAGGTGAACGCCTTCCAGCACGACCTGGCTCGGACGAACGATCTGCTCGACGAGAGCCTGGAGAAGGTCGAGGCGCTGCAGACCGCCCTCGAACGCGCCGAGCGCGACGATCCGGCGCTCGCCGAGCGGCTGTACGGCGCCCGGCTCGAGCTGCTGGAGCTGCGCGAACAGGTGCGCGGGAGCGAAGTGAAGAGAGAGGTCGGCGAGCGCGGCCCGCCCACCCTCGCCAGCCGCTACTCCGTGGGAGTGCGCGGCCTGAACACCGGCTACGGGCCGACCGAGCTCCACCGCCGCACGGTGGCCGCCGGCCGCCGCGAACTGGCGCCGATGACGGCCGCGGTGGAGCGGGTGGCCGAGGAGCTGATCCCGGAGCTCGAGCGGGCTGTCGAGGCGGCGGGCGGGCCCCCCGTCGAACGCGGTCCGTAGGACGGACCGTGCCCGAGCACGCGGTGCCCGGGTCGTCGAGCCACCGCCCTCCCTGAACGTGGCTGACCGCCTGCCGTCCGGCTGGCTTCCGGGCGGGACGGGGCCGTAACTTTGTCACGCCAAGTACTTGACAATCCCAACGGACCGGGCCACCCTGCTTCCACCATGCTGAGAGCCTCTCAACCCGATCCGAGTCCGGAGCCCATCGCCCTGGGTGACCGAGCCATGGAGGATCTGCGCTTCATCCGTAGGACGATGGAGCGGGGCGCCGCCTTCACGGCGGTTCCGGGATGGGGCGCGGCCGGCATGGGACTCACCGCACTGGCCGCGGCGGCGCTCGCTTCACGTCAGCCGACCGCCGAGGGATGGCTTCTGGTCTGGCTCCTCGAGGCGGTCCTCGCGGTGGCGATCGGGGCGGTCGCGATCCACCGGAAGGCGCGCCGGGCGGGTCTTCCCGTGCTTTCCGGAGCAGGCCGCAGCTTCCTCCTGAGCTTTCTGCCTCCCGCTCTCGCCGGAGCCGTACTTACGGTGGCAGTTTGGCAGGCCGGAGCCGACTCACTACTTCCGGGGATGTGGCTTCTTCTCTATGGTGCCGCCGTCGTCACGGCCGGCACCTTTTCCGTCAGGATCGTGCCCCTGATGGGGATCTGCTTCATGGTTCTCGGATTGTCCGTGCTTCTCGCATTTCCGGCCGCCGGCGATCTGGGGATGGCGGCGGGATTCGGGGGGCTGCACATCCTCTTCGGGACGAACATCGCCAGGAGGCACGGTGGCTGAGGGTGCGCGGGCCCGCCGCCAGGCCCCGAACCCGGCCCCGGTCAGTGGATCGACCGTGAGCATCGATGTAGGAGCCGGAAAGACGAATCCTGCTGCACTCGACCCCATCATCCATGTGCGTGTCCGCCTCGGGATCGTAAGCGCGCTCGCGGTGGAGGACTCTCTCAGCTTCAACGAGCTCAAGGAGCGTCTCGCGACCTCGGACGGGAACCTCAGCGTTCACGCGCGGCGGCTGGAGGAAGCCGGCTACGTCGAGATACGAAAATCGTTCCAGGGGCGGATCCCGCGGACGGACTATCGCCTCACGGAGACCGGACGCCAGGCGCTCGAGCGCTACCTGGAGCACATGGAGGCTTTGATCGAGCGCGTGCGAGAATAGGCGATCGGAGTCGGAGAGGTAGTGATGAAGAGGTGGCTGAGACGCCTCCGCGGTGCCGTCGGGATGGGCCTGACTTGGGCGATGGCCTGGTTCGGCGCGGGCATGATCCTCCTAGTCGTCGGTGTTCGCGCCGATGTCCCGTTTCCCATCGGCTTCGGAGCGCTCGGCTTTCTGGCCGGCGTCACGTTCTCCGGGGTCCTCGGGATTGTCGAGGGCCGGCGGGGGTTCGACCAGATGTCTCTACCGCGCTTTGCGACCTGGGGGGGCGTCGGGGGTCTTCTGCTGTCCGTGCTCTTTGTCCTGGGCGTCGCCCTTGCAGGGGACACCACGCTACCGGGACACCTCGTCTTCTTGGGCCCCCTGTTCGCAGTGGCCGGCGCGGGCTCCGCTGCCGGTTCGCTGGCCCTGGCCAGGAAGGCGGAGGAGCGGGAATGGCTCGACGCCGGCGACGACGTGGCCGGGCTCGGACTTACCGACGGCGAGGCGCAGGCGCGGCCCGGAGACGGGCCCTGACCTGGGCGTCGCCCGAGCGCGCCGGTGGTTTTTTGTGGAGTTACTTTATGACACCAAGTACTTTCGCCGCGCAACGGCAGGAGCTTGAACGGCCGGAGCCAACCTTCCCGGGCAGCCACGCGCGGTTGGGCGGAGGCCGGGACCGTTTCCATGTCGCGATCGTCATGGACGGAAACGGCCGCTGGGCTCACAAACGAGGCCGACCCAGGACGGAAGGCCATCTCGCCGGAACCGGGGCGGTCCGGCGAACGGTGGAGTCCGCCCCGAAGCTTGGGATCACCACACTCACGCTTTACGCCTTCTCCTCGGACAACTGGCGCCGTCCGCGCCGCGAAGCCGGTCACCTCATGCGCCTGTTCCGGCGGTACTTGGACTCCGAGGGGGCCCGGCTGAGGCGGAGCGGCGTGCGCCTCAGCGTCATCGGGCGTCGGGACCGGATTCCGGGTTCTCTGAAACGCAGCATCGCACACGTCGAGGAACGAACCATGGCGGGAACTTCCCTCCACCTGCGGATCGCGATCGACTATTCGGCTCGTGATGCGCTGTTGACGGCGGCCGGCCGTCTGGCAAAGGGCGTCCAACCGACCCGTCACTCCTTCGAGCGACACCTGTGCCGCGCCGTCCACGCACCGCTCGGTACGCGCGACGTGGATCTGCTCATCCGCACGGGCGGCGAACAGCGACTCAGTGACTTCCTGCTCTGGGAGGCGGCCTACGCCGAGCTCTACTTCACCGACGTCCTGTGGCCGGACTTCGGCGAGGCCGATCTCGCATCCGCCGTCCAGGCTTTTGGCGCTCGCGTTCGACGATTCGGAGAACTCTAGGTGCGGTTGGCGTGGGCCGACGGAAGAGCAAGGAGGGGCTCACGCCTCCACCCGGAGCTGGACGAAGTCGTCCTCGACGCTGGAACAGGGGCACATCTCGATCCGGTACCGGATCTCCGCCCGCAGGCGTTCCAGCGCGCTCACCGGGCTCGAGCCGCGCACGGTGACCTCGGGGTCCGGGCAGCTCGCCAGGTACTCCCCCTCTTCCGTGGCTTCGATGCGGGCGTCGAAGATCATACCGAACTCGCGATGGGGTCAGGCCAAAGATGCGCGGACCGGAGGATCGGGCAAGGTCCCACCCCGACCCCGGTCCTCGTTCCGCTACTCCAGGAGCTCGAGCTGGTCCTTCTCCGGGGCGGGATAGACGAGCCGGCCGCCGTCCTCCACCCGGGCGGCCTCGTTCAGGACGTGAGGTTCCGACTTCCCTGCCTCGAGCAGGTGGACGACCTCGTGTCCCCGGGCGACGAGCGCGTCCGCGACGAGCTGGCGGTGGCAGCGCCAGGGGACGATCTCGGCACACATGACGGCGGGAGCCCTCTCGGCTGCCTCTGCTTCCAATCGGCGGAGTGCGTCCTGAAACTCCTCGGAGGCCAGGTGGTCCGCGTAGGCTCGGAACCCTTCGCTCCGCCACCACCCGTTCGGAGAGTCGCCCTGGAGCCGCCGGCGACCGCCCATGGCCGGCTCGTGCCGGTACTCGATGCCGGCCCGGGGCAGTGCTTCTTCCAGGCTCTCGCGGCTGAAGTGGGGGAAGCGGCGGGAGGCGGGGTACCGCCGGACATCCACCACGAGATCCACCCCGGCCTCGCGGAGGAGCGCCACCAGCTCGCTGAGGGACCGGGTCGAATGGCCGACCGTGAACAAGGTGCTCATCCACCTGGATACCGCTGCGGGGAGGAGCAGGTTCGCGGCAAGGGGACCGCCGCCTGAGGCGGTGACGGAGCCGGGCCCGGAGTGCTCCCGTGGCGCAGGCGCCTTTCGTGAGGCACGTTACGGGACGATGCGTCGGAACCGGAGCGGGCCCGGAGGCGTAGATGGGCGCGTCGCTCCGCCAAGATCCGCCAGACCAGGGGCCGTAGCTCAGTCGGGAGAGCGCCTGCTTTGCAAGCGACTCCGTAAGTCCAAGGAACGCGGTAGCTTACAGGAATAACAACGATGGCTCGGGTGATCTGCCCGGGTTCCTTTTCAGGCGAAACGGCAGGTTGCAGGACGGAATCGCGAGTCGAATCGCGAGTAAGCCGGCAGGGTGTGATCTCCGTCGCCCCTCCAGATACGATGG
>JBHHYJ010000096.1:0-7182 GCA_046757485.1 Gemmatimonadota bacterium | reverse complement strand
GATGTCGAGGTGGACGAGACCTACGTAGGGGAAAAGCACCGCTACAAAGGCACCAGACCCGGCCCGCGAGGGCGTAAGGAATCGGTCGTCGCGATGGTGGAGCGGGGCGGCCAGGCCCGCGCGAGCCACATGACAGAGATCCGAGGCGCGAACTTGAAAGCCGCCGAGTTCCGGTACAACACGCGCGGCGTGGACGACGGCGAGCGGACCCGGCGCGCGATCATGGGCGCGGAAGGGAAGCGGCTCACGTACCGCCCAGTCACCGGGTAGCTCGTTGATGAAAGCTTGAAGGCGTGTGGTATCGTGCCGGAGGATGATGGGGACTGGGCATACGAATTGCTGTAGAACGGGGGCCTGAAACACAACTACACGTTCATCGGTTTGCAGGGTTGACAGCGGCAACAACGCTCCTGTATCGTTGGATAACGCTGCCAGCCCAGATGTCCTTCGGGCGCCTGGGTCAAGCAGCATCCCGAGGCCCGTACCGTGTGTGCGGGCTTCGTGCTTTCTACGTGCCAGGCTAAGCGCGTGTACCTCCTTTATCTGGACGAGTTCGGCCACCCGGGTCCTTACGTTCGGACCAACCCACGCTATTGCCAGCACCCCCTCTTTGGGTTTGCGGGGTTTGCGGTTCCAGGCGAGCGTCTCCGCGATTTCGACCGCTCTTTCCTCCGACTCAAGGGCACCTACTACGCCAACGAGATTCGGCGCGCGCAGACGCTGAAGGGTGTACGACCGGAGCGCTTCGAGCCCAAGCGACTTCAGGATCGAAGGGACACCCGCTTTGCAGCCGACGTGATGGGCCTCGTCGGCAGTTGTCGCGGATCGGTGTTCGCATATGGCTGTGTCAAAAACACGACGGTTAGAGATCACTCGTATGAGGGCCTTTACAACAGCCACATGCAAGGGGCTCTGCGCCAATTCGAGAAGTATCTTCGAGATGCAGCTGGCCGGCGCGCCGGGAGAGGTGTCATCATCATGGACCGACGCACCGAAACCCAAAACGCCCGCGTCCTGGCATCGGCGCAAAGTTCCCTTTTCTCCGATCCCACCTTCAAGCGTGAGCATGTCCGCCTGGTCGAGGCGCCACTGCTCGTACCCTCGGAGTGGTACCACGGAGTTCAGGCCGCTCACGTGATCGGGCAAGCGGTGGGTAAGGTGTACTGGTACATCAAGCTGGCGAAAGCCGAATACGGGACATTCCACAAACGACTGCACCCCATCATTCAACGGCACACACACACGATCGGAGGCTGGCACTCAGTCTACGTGCGTTCCTGATCCTCCGAAGCCCCCTTTTCCTCTTCTTCTTCCTCCTCCTCCTGCGACTCGCAGGCCTCCGGCCGCTCCTTCTCCAGCGCCTCGCGGACGGCTTCCTCCCAATCGTCGTGCGGGAGCTTCAGCCGCCTAGGCTTGGGACCTGGCTTCTGCTCCTCATCGTCATACATGCGGCACGATACCGGCTTCTCAGCGTTAGGTTTTAGGCGTTGCTGAGCATCTTTTTTCGTTCACAGGAACCAACTCCTCCATCGCGGGTGAAGAGATGGCAGCGCTGCCAGCCGAGCAGTGGTGGCGGGCAGCGCTGCCAACAGCTCTTTTTTGGCAGGCGCAGATCGGGAGGCCAATAGGAAAAAAAGAGCCAAGGAATGGGCGGAGTACGTAGAATCCCAGATTCGACGTCTCGACCATGAGATCAAGGAGCTGGAGGCCGAGAGGCGACTTGTCATGCGCATGAGCAACCTTCCGCCGGACCTGTTCCTCCAAGCAAGCTCTACAGATGGCTTGGCATCGGTTGAACCCGCTGTTCTCCCGAAGCCCGGTGACGCCGTTGACACCCTCGTCAACCGGGAACCCGGACAGCACACATCGCGCAGTGTCTTGGATCGTCTCGAAGGCCGTGTGCATTCACGGGCCAAGAACGAACGAGGCGTCATCTCCTCGTATGTGTCCCGCCAGCTCAAGGCGGGCCAAATCGTTCGGGATGACGATGGCAAGCTGTGGCCGGCCGACCATCCGCACCATCGTACCCGACATCCTAGCTTGCGTCAAGTACATAGTTCCGAATAGAAGAGGCGGCGGAGAAAGAGAGGAGGAGAGGAGCGGCCGTGCGGATCCTGGATCGCTACATCTTCAAGCAGTTCATGAAGATCTTCGCGGTGTGCGCCGTGGGGGCCCCGTTCCTCTTCATGGTCGTGGACCTGGTGGAGAACCTCGATCGTTTTCTGGCCCAGGGGCTCGACGGCGGGCAGATCGCCAGCCACTACCTGTACCAGTTCCCGTTCCAGATGCTGCTCGCCTTCCCCCTGGCCACCCTGCTGTCCGCCGTATTCACCGTCTCCAACATGACCCGCCACTTCGAGACGACCGCCGCCAAGGCGGGGGGAATCAGCTTCCACCGCCTCACCCTCCCGATCCTCGTCGGGGGCGTGCTGCTGAGCGTGGCGGCCGCCGGGCTCACCGAGCTCGTCCCGGTCACGAACCGGAAGTCCGAGCAGGCGTTCGGGGACCAGGAGACCCGCAGCCAGACGATCCGCACGAGCTTCGTCTACCGCGGGAACGAGGGCCGCGTGTACAAGGCCCGCCGGCTGGATGCCCGGCAGGGCCGCATGCTGGAGGTGCAGGTGGAGCGCGAGGGGACGGGGTTCGGCTATCCGACGTACAACATCCACGCGCCCGTCGCCCGCTGGGACCCGGCCGCCGCCCTGTGGGTGCTGGAGGAGGGCCGCATCCGCTTCTTCCCGAACGAGGAGACGACCCTCACCTTCCGGTTCCGCGAGCTGTGGCAACGCCACTTCCGGGAGAAGCCCGAGCGGCTGCTGGCCGACCCGAAGGAGCCGGACGACATGGGGTACTTCGAGCTGGGCCGCTACATCGAGGCGATCCAGCGGTCCGGCGGGAAGGCGACGAAGCTGGAGGTGGCCCGCTACATGAAGATCTCCTTCCCCGTGGCCTGCTTCGTCATCGTGCTGTTCGGCACTCCCCTGGGCCACACGACGCGCCGCGGCGGGACGACCTTCGCCATCGGGGTGGCGCTGATGGTCACGATCCTCTTCCTCATCATGGTCCGGATCGCCCAGGCGATGGGCGCCGGTGGTACCGTCTCCCCCCTGCTGGCCGCCTGGCTCCCGAACCTCGTCTTCCTGGGCGCGGGCCTCGTCCTGACGGCGAAGGTGCGCACGTAGCGTACCGGCTCGCTACCGAGCGCTGCCCGGCCTCCGCCTCCCGGAAGCGGCCGCTTGGCCGCCGCCCGCTCTAGTCACCGAGGGAAGGGTAGGCGTCCAGAACGGCGGCCGCGAAGCGAGTCAGATCTTCGACATCCGTGCAGAGAAACCTGTGCACCAGAGCGTCGTCCACGTCCGCATACACGTGGACGAGAAGGTTTCGAAACCTTGCCATCCGCTCGAGGCGGGAGGCGAGATCGTCCTTCAGGACACCGGCCGCCGCCAGGACTCGGAAGGCATCAGCGTAATCCGTCGGACTCCGCATGCCCTCCGAGGAGATCACGTGGTTGGCCACAGAAAGCGCATCCTCGATCGCCGTGACGAGCAGATACTTCGAGGCCAACACCTTCTCCTCGTCAGCCAGGTACTCCTCCGCCGAGAGTACGGCGTACGCATCGAGACGCGACCGCTTCTCGTTCAGACGGGCGAGGAGCGCCCGAAGTCGCTGCGGATCAACCACCCAGCTTCTCGCGAAGCGCGCGCAAACCGTGACGCGTGTCGTGCGCCTGGAACGGAAGAAAGTCGAAGAACCGCATTCGCGTCCGAACCTCGAACGCGACGCGACGCGACGGATCCGCGTCGAGAACTCGGATGCCTTCCGTAAGGACCCGCCCGACTACCGCGAGAGGAAGGGCCTCGGCATCCCGCACGTCGAATTCCTCGCCCGGGAAGCGCCGCCCGATCCGGCCGAGAAGCTCCCCCAGCACCGCCCGACGATCCTCGGGCCCGTGCGTGGTCGCACGGAAGAGGACGGCGACGTCCACGTCGCTGAGCGCGGTCGTCCGGCCCCTGGCAGCGGAGCCGTACAGATAGGCGGCGGCGATCTCCGGCTGAACGGAGAGAGCCTCCTCAATCGCCTCGATCAGATTCCTCGAAGGACGCAGAGCACCGGATTCCATGGTCTCAATCTACTCGAGCTGGCGGGCGGGCGCCCCGGAGGTCGCGTCGCCACGAGAGGCGTAGGCGTCTTGCCCGGATCCCGCGGCGTCTACCCGGCCGCCGCCTCGCGCCGGAACCACTCCACGAAGCGCGGGATCCCCTCCTCGATCGGCGTGCGGGGGTCGTAGCCCAGCAGCCGCCGGGCCTTGCTCACGTCGGCGAACGTCCGCTCCACGTCCCCCGGCTGGGGCGGCAGGGGCTCGATCTCCGGCTCCACCCCCAGCGTCTCGCCCAGCAGCTCGATGAGCCGCGAGAGCTCCACCGTCCGGCTCTCGCCCAGGTTCACGATCTCGTACGCCTCGGGGTGGTCCTCCAGGTAGGCGATCGCCCCCTCCAGGCCCCGGAGGATGTCGTCGATGTACGTGTAGTCGCGGCGGCTCGTGCCGTCCCCGAAGCGGGGGATCGGCCGCCCCTCGGCGAGCAGCCGGGTGAACTTGTGGATCGCGAGATCCGGCCGCTGGCGGGGGCCGTACACGGTGAAGAAGCGGAGGCAGAGGACCCCGATGCCGTACAGATGATGATACGTGTGGCACAGGAGCTCGCCCGCCCGCTTCGTGGCCGCGTAGGGGGAGATCGGCCGGTCCACCGGATCCTCCTCGGAGAACGGCACCTGCTTGCCGTTCCCGTACACGGAGGAGGAGGAGCCGAAGAGGAAGCGGCGGATCCCCACCTCCCGGGTCCACTCCAGGAGGATCTGGGTCCCCCGGACGTTCACCTCCTGGTAGAGGAGGGGCCGCTCGATGGACGGCCGGACCCCGGGCCGGGCGGCGAGATGGAGGACGCACCCGATGCCCCCGGGCAGCTCCCCCAGGCAGGCGGGCTCGCCGATGTCGCCGTCCACCAGGGTGAAGCCCGGGTGCTCGAGGGCGGCGGCCAGGTTCCGGCGCTTGACGGCCGGATCGTAGAAGTCGTCGAAGTTGTCGAGCCCCACGACCTCCCGGCCGGCGGCCAGGAGCCGCTCCACCGCGTGGCTCCCGATGAAGCCCGCCGCGCCGGTCACCAGGATCCGTTCGCTCACGCCTCTCCGAGAACCCGTGCGCTCCTGACGTCTGTGTACTGTCATCATACACGCGCGGCAGCCGGGAGACGCCTGACGATCGTGTTCACGATTCGCGGACTGTCATTCGCGTCATTTCGGCACGAGTCACGAGTCGCCGTGAAAGGAGGGTGTATGAGCGCGCGTAGAAAGAAGCCGGCCGAGAGGGAGGACCTGCCCGAGTTCCGGGCCGAGGACGATGAACGGGGCTTCTGGGCGGCCGAGCGCGTCGCCCGAGAGCGATACCGGAAGGCGGGCTGACCCCCCACGGGACTCGTCACGAGGACCCGGCCCCTCACCAGAGGGTCTCCACCTCCGGGTGGGCGGTGATCTCCGGGTCCGCAGTCATCACCGGACACCCGAGCTCCAGCGCGGAGGCGGCGATGAGGCGGTCCGAGCGCTCGGAGATGCCGTACAGCTCCTGGGCACGGAGAACGACGGCCGTCGTCGGCTCCAGCGGCACGTAGGAGGGATTCGAGAAGAGCCCCAGGGTCCAGGAGGAGAAGCCGCCCCGGAGCCGAACCCGCCCGCGCCAGGCCGCTTCACCCACCTCCACCAGCACAATCGTGGGCACGTAGATGGCCGCCCGTCCGGTATCCGCCCGGGAGATGAGCCGACGGGCCTCGCGGCCCAGCTTCCGGGAGAGGCCCAGCGCGGCCCATCGAAGGGCGTGCGTATCGACGACGGCCACCGACGCGTGCAGCCTACAGCTCCTCCAGCCTGGAGCTCACTTCCTCGTCCCACTCCTCGGCGAGCCGCCCGAGCGTGGCGTCGAGCTGCTCCGCAGTCGTGAGGAGCTCCGCGCTTCCCTGGAGCCGAAACGGAGCTTCCGCCGCATCTCTCCGGAGGCGCGCGGCTGCCTCCAACCCTCGCCAACGACTCTCGGTCATGAGCACGAACCTCCCCCCAAGATCGCGGTGACGTATCAACACGACCTCATCCGGAGCCCGAGCGAGCCGCTCCAACAGCCCGAAGAAGCCGGCCCGCGCGTCAGAGGCCGAAAGGGAGTCCTCCACCGCATCCTCCTGTGCCGAAGGTGGCGAAGCTGTACAAGTATACCGTACAGGTTCCGAGGAGATCCCCCGCCGTCCACCCTAGAAGCCCACCCGGAAGCCGAGCGCGTTGATCAGCGTGATCTCGTTGCCCAGATAGTCGTTCGGATCGGAGGCGGCCCCGAACATCACGTACCCCTCCGTGCGGTAGAAGAGGGTCAGGACGTCGGTGAGCTGGTAGCCCACGAAGACCGCGACGTTCCCGGTGAGCTTGGTGTCGGTGAGCGCATCCCGGTCGATCCCCTGCACCACCTGGCGGCCGTCCACCACCTCCAGGGCCCGCTCGGAGACGTTGAAGAAGGTGACCCCGCCGCCCCCGAAGAGCGACACCTCCCAGTTCCGGAACGGGTTCGTGAGCTCGATCCCCAGCCCGCCCGTCACGTGCCACAGGTCCGCCTCGGGCCCCCGGACCGCGCCCAGGAACCCCTGCTTCCCCCCGTCGAACAGGTGCTCGAACGTGCCGTCCAGCCGCAGCTCCACCCGGTCGGAGACCCGGTAGCCGAACCCCAGGCCGGCGAGGACGCCCGCGTCGTCGTGCACGTCTCCCAGGTCCCCCTTCGGGCTCACGAGCCCCACCCGGGCGTCCACCGTGCTCCGACCCCGCTGGGCGTGGGCGGAAGAGGGGGTGAGGGCCAGGAGGAGGAGCCCCAGGAGCCCCGGGAGGAGAAGCCGGAGGCCGAGACCCGGCCGCGGCTCGCCGAGGAGAGACCCCGAGGCTCGGCCGGCCGGGGTGCCCGGGCCGGCCCGGCAGGGCCAGGGCCGGAGGCCGAGACGTCCGCGGACGGAACGGGAGGGGACGGACGGAAGGCGGCGGCGGGCGATCATCTCGACTCCCGGGTTCGGATTCGCGGCGACAGGGGGAGAAGCGGCGGCACGGCGCCCGGAGAGCGGCGGCTCGCGCCACACATCAGCGGCCGCCGACACATCAGCGGCC
>JBHHYJ010000095.1:0-7361 GCA_046757485.1 Gemmatimonadota bacterium | reverse complement strand
GCCTGCGCCCGCCCCGAGGCCTGCGCCGGCCCTGAGCGCAGCCCGGTCCGCCGCTCGGCCGGGCGCCCTCCTTTCATGCCACAGTGCAAAAAGTAGCGCACCTCGGAACCGCGGGACGCCGCCGGGCGCGGCGGAGCCGGCCGGATCCCGGCTTCGGAGGCGGACCGCCCGGCCGAGCCCGCGCCGGTACGGGGGGTGCAGAGGATCCACTGACCCCAGGCACCACGTGAACGGACGTTGCCCGGAGCGGCATGCTTTCGACGGTTCTCGAGGCGGGTAGCTACAGGCTGACGGCGTTCGCCGCGGCCACGTTCCTGACGGCCGGACTTTCCTTCCTCCTCGGCGGGACGGTCCTCCTGCGCGAACGGGGCTCCCGGACGAGCCGGGCGCTCTTCTATCTGTGCCTGGCCGTCTCCGTGTGGCTCCTCGGCTTTTCGCTCATGACCGCCGCCACCGCGGCCGAGGCCGCCCGCGCGTGGGCGCGGGCCGGCTTCCTCGGTTTCCCGTTCGTCCCGCCCGCCATGTACCACTTCTCCACCCGGGTGCTGGGGATCTACCCCCGGCGCCGGGGGATCGTGTGGGCGGGCTGGTCGCTGGCCGCGGTCGGGTCCGTCCTCCTAGTCGCCACCCGAACCGTCTTCACCGGCCTCCGACGCTACGCGTGGGGCTTCTATCCCGGCCTCGGGCTCCAGGCGCTGGCCCTGTGTCTCCTGTCGGCGAGCTTCCTGGGCCTCACGCTGTGGGAGCTGTGGCGCGCCCATCGGCAGGCGGAGCCCGGCACGGCGAAGCTCCGGGCGCGGGCCTTCCTGCTCGGCTTCGCCGTCGCCTCCCTGGCCCTCGTCGACTATCTGCCGGCCTTCGGCGTGCGGGTCTTTCCGATCGGGCTCCTGCCGATCGCCGCGTTCCTGGGGATCGCGGCCCTGGCGATCTGGCGCCACCGGCTGGCCGACCTCACCCCCTCCTTCGTGGCCGACAAGCTGATCCGGACGATGCCGGACATGCTCATCGCGTGCGACGGCGAGGGGCGGATCCGGCTCGTGAACCCCGCCTTCTGCTCGCTCCTCGGATACGGCTTCGAGGAGCTGAACGGAGAGCCCGTGGAGCGGCTGGCCGGGGCACCGTCGGCGGAGGAGGCGTTGCGGGAAGCGCTCCGCCTGCCGGCCACCTTCGATCAGGAGGTCTCGCTGCGGGCTCGGGACGGCGACCCCGTGGAGGTGAGCCTCTCCTCGGCGGAGCTGGAGGACCCGAACGGCTTTCGGGTGGGCAGCGTCATCCTCGCGCGGGACATCCGGGCCCGCCGCAAGATGGAGGGCGAGCTGCTGCGCAGCGCGCTCTTCGATCAGCTCACGGGACTCCCCAACCGCACGCTGCTGCTCGACCGACTGAGCCACGCCCTGGCCCACGGCCGGAGCCGGGGGATCGCCTTCGCCCTCCTGTACGTGGACCTGCACGGCCTGCGGGAGGTGGCCGACACCCTCGGCCCGGGGGCGGCCGACGAGGTCGTCACCCACGCGGGGCGGCGGCTCGTCGCTTCCGTCCGCGAGTCCGACACCGTGGCCCGGCTCGAGGACGGATACGCGGTCCTGCTGCGGCATGTGATCGACGCGAGCGCCGGGCTGCGGGCCGCCCGCCGCATGCAGAAGAGCCTGGCCCCCGCCTTTCGGGTGGAGGAGAGACAGATCTCCCTCACCCCGACGATCGGGCTCGCCCACAGCGCGACCGGCTACGATGGGCCCGAGGAGATCCTGCGGGACGCGAGGGCCGCCCTGCGCAAGGCGCTGGAGCACGGACCCGGCAACGTCGGGATCTTCGACAAGGAGATGCGCGCCCGAGCCGTCGCCCGCCTCCGACTGGAGGGAGACCTCAAGCGGGCGCTCGCCCTGCACGAGTTCCGGCTCCGCTTCCAGCCGATCGTCGCTCTCGAGACGGGGGAGATGTACGGCTACGAGGCGCTCCTGCGCTGGGAGCACTCCGAGCGGGGGCTGGTGGGTCCGGAGACGTTCATTCCGGTCGCCGAGCAGACCGGGCTGATCGTGGAGATCGGCGAATGGGTCCTGAGCCAGGCGTGCCGCCAGGTGGCCGCCTGGCGGGAGGAGCTCCCGCACCTCGCCGACCTCAGGGTCCACGTGAACCTCTCCCCCCGAGAGGTGGGCCAGCCAGCCCTCGTGCGGCAGGTCGAGACCGCCCTTCAGAGAGCGGGGCTGGCGCCGGATCATCTCGTGCTCGAGCTGACGGAGGCGGCGTTGGCCGAGCGGCCCGAGGTCGTGCTGCGCACCCTGAACGCGCTCCGGGCCCGCGGGGTCCACCTGTGCGTGGACGACTTCGGAACGGGCTACTCCTCGCTCGCCCGGCTGCACCGCTTTCCGATCGAGATCCTGAAGATCGACCGCTCCTTCGTGAGCGGATCCCAGGGGAGAAGCGACGTGGAGATCATCCGCTCCATCATCGCCCTGGGCGAGGCCCTGGGAGCCCAGGTGATCGCCGAGGGGGTGGAGACGGAGGAGCAGCTTGCGCTGCTGGAGAGCCTCGGGTGCCGGTACGGGCAGGGATACCTCTTCTCCGTGCCGGTGGAGTCGCCGGGGGCGGCCGGGGGGCGCTGACGCCGGCCGCCATCCTGGGGCGTGAGAGCGGCCCCGGGCAGTGGCTTGCCGCACCCCTATCGGCGGCGCGGCCGTGAGCGGTTGGGTGCTCGCCGTCGGGGTGCGAACGGGCCGCTTCGACCTGTCGGCTGCCGGAGGAGCGCTGCTCGCGGCGGAGGCGGTGCTGGTCTGACCGCCGATCGCCAGATCCTGGGAGCTGCGCCGAAGGTCGCGGTGCCGCTCGCCGAGTTCGCCTGAGGCCCTCACGCCCTTCCCTCCCCGTCCGGGTCACCGCTCGACTTCTCCAGGTACCGCGCCGCTACATACGGAAGCCCAGGGCCTCCGCCACCGCCCGCTGCCGGTCATCCAGCGTGAGGAACAGGAGCTCGGAGGGGTCCTCCGCCAGATACAGCGCACAGGAGAGGTGCCACAGGTCCGCACCCCTCAGGTAGCCGGCCGCCAGGGCCCGCGCCATCTCGACGCTCAGCGGCCGGTCCGGTAGAACCCAGCCGATCCACGACAACAGATCGGGCTCGAACGGCACGCGCTCCCGTTCGAACGCCCCGCGCAGCTCCGCCTCCAGGAGATTCGAGGCGACCAGCCGGTCGAAACCCTCCAGGCGTCGCCCCAGGGCCGCCGAGCCCCGCTCTCCGAAGGCGATCGCGACGAGACAGGAGGTGTCGACGTAGGCGACGGTCACTCCTCGCGCTCCGCCAGGAAGCGCCGCAGGGCACCGGGCCGTCGTCGCACCTTCGTCAGCGATCCGGCTCGCTCGGGCGGTCGGACCAGAACGCCCCGCTCCTCGAGCCGGCGCAGGTGGCGCGCGAAGCTCGCTTCCCTGCCACCGAGGGGCCGGATTTCGGCGACCGGTTCACCCCGGTAGGAGACGGTCACGGTTCGCCCCTCGCGGACCATGCGGAGGATCTCGGAGAACCTCGCCTTCGCCTCGTAGGTCGAATAGATCTTGCCCATAGGAGGAATCTATCTAGTCAGACTAGACTATGCAACTCCCGGCAAGCGCGGCGCGGCGGCCGGATCTGACGCCGGCACCGGCCCCGCTTTGACGGCCTTGCCCCGGGACGGCAGATTCCCGCATCGAGTCGGCCGGTCCGCCGACGTGCACGCCGCTCGACCGGCGTGCGGGCCGCTCTTCCCGCGTGCCGGCCGGCCGCACGCGCGCGGAGGTGATCGTTGCCTTTACACTCCTTCCCGACCCGGAGACCCGCATTCGCTCTCGTCCCCCCCCTCCTGGCGCTCGCGGCTCTCCTGTGCACTCTCGGCGCGCGGCCCTCCGCCGCGCAGGAGAGGGAACGCGTTCTCCGCTACCTGCCCGGCTCGTGGCAGCTCTCGGCCGGCCGGGAGATGAACGGCCGCCTCGAGCGGTGGCGGCGCGCGTGGTCGCGCAAGGCGGTGAAGCGGCTCGTCTCCATGTACACGGACGACGCCATGCTGATTCCGCCCGGGGAGGCGCCGGTGGCCCGGGGACTCGAGGAGATCCAGACGTTCTTCGAGACGTTCCTGCCCACGGTGGGCGAGGTGCGGACCTCCATGGTGGACTTCGACGCCGGAAGCACCCTCGGCTTCGTGCGGGGCCGCTTCTTCTACGCCGTTCCCGAGGGGCAACGGAAGCGGCGGGCTCGGGCGGCTCGCGCCGGGGCCAGCGGCACGATCTTCACCGTCTTCCGCCGCGAGGGGGAGAAGTGGAAGATCCGGCTTCAGCTCTTCATGGCGGAGCCTTGAGCCCCGGACGCGGTCCCTACGGCGTCATGCTGCTGTTCCACGTGTCCCGGTAGATCTTCCAGCTCCCGTCGACCTTCTTCCACAGAGCCATGTACTTCCCGTGGTCGGCGTGCCCGCCGTCGGCGTACGTGAAGACGAAGGATCCCACCTCGAGCGCCCGGTCGCCGAAGTCGTGGACCTCCTTGGTGGTGAGCTCCAGCCGCAGCCCCGATTCCAGCTCCTTCGTGAAGAACGCCACGATCGCCTCGGCGCCCTGCACGGGCTCGCTCCCGGGAGGAAGGATCACGGCGCCATCGGCGTACTGGGCGGCGATCGCCGCGGCATCGCCGTCGTTCCAGGCCGCCGCGAACACGGGAGCCAGCTCCGAGATCGCGCTTTTCGCGTCGTCGGCCTGGCCCAGCGCGGCGGACGGAACGGCCAACAGGGCCGCGCACAGGGTCGGCATGAGGGAACGCATGATTCTCACCTCCATCGAGGGGTTGGGGGATGAATCGGCGAGGCTGAGGGAAGCGGGACCCCGCCTCCCGATGCAGCCACCCGGACACCCCACCTTCGGCAGGGGCCGGCGCCACGTCAAGGGATCCGGCGGGAAGGGTGCCCCCTAGCCCATGTGATAATGGATTATCACATGGAGCGGGCGGGACGCCCCCCGGTCCGAACCGGCCGAGTAGCCCGAATCCATAGCAGTCGGGGCGGCGGGATTCGAACCCGCGACCTCCTGAACCCCATTCAGGCGCGCTACCGGGCTGCGCCACGCCCCGCTGCGGCGGAAGAGTACCCGCGCGCCGCCGGCCGATCAACCCGCCCGGCCACCCCGCGATCAACCGGCCCGGTCGTCGGGGCGGACTGGGCGTCTCTCGGTTCTCGTTAGCTGTCCGTACCCGGGAGGGGGAGGTCGCTGTTCCAGATGTTCGCGACGGCCTTCCAGCTTCCGTCGGCCTGCCGCTGGAAGAGGGCCATCCACTTCCCCTCCTCCTCGAGCGGCTCGCCCTCGGCCGGGGTGATCGTCGAGACGAACGTGCCCCGCATGACCGCCAGGTCGCCGGAGACCCAGGCGTCGACCGGCGTGTTCCTGGAATCGACGCTTCCCTGGGCGAGAAAGTCGCTCCAGTACGCCTGGACCCCCTCTACACCTTCCACGACCGGCGCGTTGGGGGGCAACGCCACGGGGTCGTCGCCGTAGACCTGCATCACGGCGCCGATGTCACCTCCGTTCAGGGCGGCATCCCAGACATCGGCGAGAGCGAAGAGGGCGGAACGGTCCGCCTCCGCGTTCGTCACCTGCGCGCCCTCGTCCGCGGTTGCCGCCTCTTCCCCGGCCGGGGCACAGGCAACGAGGATCAGGGCAGCGAAGAGAGCGGTGAAGCGTGGGGGGGAGATACACATGTGAGCCTCCTGTGGCACGGGAGCAGACCCCGGCGTCGGGCCCGGGGGTGGAAACTGCCGGGCGGCGGTTCGCCATGAACACTTGCCTCAGAGAACAAGAGAATCGGGGCGCCCGGATTTGAACCGGGGACCTCTGCGTCCCGAACGCAGCGCTCTACCGGACTGAGCCACGCCCCGCGCGCCCATCAGCGGCGCTGGACCGCCACGATGGCTCCGAGGTTCCATCCTTCCATGGATGATGGAGCGCGGGAATGTAGACGCAAGCGCGCCTCGCGTCCAGCCAGATCCCCGCGCTCCGTCCGCCGTCGTCAGTCCTTGCCCTCGCGCTCGTACTCGACGTCGCTGATCGGGATCATCAGGTGCACGTACGGTGTGCCCTTCCACATGACCCAGGGGCCCCCGTAGCTCGGATCCGTGGGAAACGCCTCGTATGACGCCCGGTCGGGCAACAGGACCATCAGGTGTTGCTCGGCTCGCACCCAGTCGTCCGCGGCCTCCGGATCGAACCCCGCCGGATCGCTGTTGCTCACTCCGCCGTCGCCGCCGAGCATGTAGGCGACGCCCGGCTGGCCGACCGGCGGCTCCGTGCCGTTCCTCCAGGCCTCCGCCCAGGCCGTCCACACCGCATCCAGACACATCGGCTGGGGGGCGACCAGACCCGGAGGCGTCGGGAAGCAGGTGTAACCGTTCGTGCCCTCCTGGAGCACGTTGCCCTCGGAATCGAGAATCGTGGCGTGGGCAGCCACCTCCGCCGGCGCGGCGCTCATGGCTTCGGCCTTGGCGTCCTGTCCGCCCAACGCAGCGGGGACCACCCACAACAGGGACAGCGAAAGCGAGCCGAGGCGTCTCATCGGGAACCTCCTTTGGTATGATGGGGACGGGGCCGAATCGGCCGATGAGGCAACATAACCCACCGGCCCCGGAACGACGACGCCCACCGGGAGGGGAAGGCCGGGAGGGGAAGAGCGGGAAGAGAAGCAAAAAAGCCACCGGTCGGATTTGAACCGACGACCGCTCGATTACGAATCGAGTGCTCTACCCCTGAGCTACGGTGGCGCGGGCGCTTCTACCTCGCTCCCGGTCGCCGGTTCCGCCCTCCTACTGCGGGAGGCGCGCCTCCACCCAGATCGCGTCGTCGTGCGCCTGGATCGTTCCGACGACCTCGGCGAAGCCCGCCTCGTGCTCCGCGAACGCATCGAACGCGGTGAGCGGCGGCCAGCTTACGTGGCGGCCTCGGAAGTGGAGCCGGCGGGACTCGAACCCGCGACCTCTTGAGTGCGATTCAAGCGCTCTCCCAGACTGAGCTACGGCCCCATCTTGCCGCCACGGAAGCCTTGACGGCGTCCGTGAAGATCCGCTTCGCGCCTCCGGCGCTCACCCTCGGATCCCGGATCTCTCGAAAGGCGGGGCTGACGGGATTTGAACCCGCGACCTCCGGTGTGACAGACCGGCACTCTAACCAGACTGAGCTACAGCCCCCCGTACTCGGTTCTCCCCTCCGCGCTCCCTCCACACTCCCTCCACGCCCCTCCGCCGCTTCCGCATGGCCCGGCCGCGAGGCTGCCTTCGCGCGGCTCGGAGCGCGCTCGCGAGACCCGCCGAGTGGGGCCTACTGGACTCGAACCAGTGACCTCTACGATGTCAACGTAGCGCTCT
>JBHHYJ010000094.1:0-7429 GCA_046757485.1 Gemmatimonadota bacterium | reverse complement strand
CCGCCGTCACGGCCGCCGCCTCCCCCTCGTCCGCCGCCTCCGCCTCGCCCGCCTCCGCCGCCCGCGACTCCGCGGACGGCGCCCCCGGCCCGGTCTCGCGGAGCTCCAGCTCGGAGCTCCGGAAGTCGCGCAGGAAGGCGAGCCCGGGCTCGGCCGAGTCGATCTCCTTCCGGGCGGCCCCCCTCAACTTCGCCTCGCGGGGCCACAGCCGCTCCTCCACGGCGAGCAGGTGGAGGAGCGCGAGGTCGTACTCGGCCTTCGTCGCGAAGCCGAGCCGCTCGCGGCACACCCGGTACGGAAGCCACTCCCCCAGCTCCGCCACGGAGATCGTCGTCCGCCCGCCCTCGCCCGCGGCCTCCATCCGCTCCCGCAAGAGCTCGCCCAGGGCCTGAAGCGTGAGCGCGTCGCTACCCGGTAGCCTCATGCCACCCCGGCCTCCCCAGATCCGTGCGCGTGACCCGGCGTGCTTCTTCAACAGGCTTCTAGCGATCGATGCGGAGGACGCCCAGCCGGGCCGACTCCTGGAGGAACCGCTCCGGATCGCCGCTGGGGACCCGGGCGCCCGTCAGGCTCAGGAGCCGGCGAGCCTCCTCCTGCATGAACTCGGCCACCGACTGGCCCGGGTCGGCGGAGTCGTCGCGCATCGCCCGCACGATCTCCGCCCAGTCCCCCTCGTACGCCCGCCCGTCGGGGAGGCGGACCCGGTGCGCCGTGCTTCCCTCCCGCCACACGGGGAGCCACGCGAAGAGGTCGAGCTGATTCCGATCGGGCACGGGAGCCTCGGACGACCCGGGCGCGGCGGCCGCCTCGACCTCCGCCAGGAGCTGCTCCTCCGGAGTCGGATCCGAGGCGAGCTTCTCGAGCCGCCCCATGTACGGGAGCAGGCGCGGGTCTCCCTCGGAAAGGGAGCGCAGCCGTCGCAGGAGCTCCAGACACCGCCAGGCGGCCACGGGATCCCACAGCTCCTCGGGCGGAATCCGCTCGAACTGCTCCAGAGCCCCCGCCCCGTCGCCGCGGTCGTACAGGAGGTTGGCCAGGAACGCCCGGGCCTCGTGGAGCTCGGGCTCCAGCTCCAAAGCGTGACGGCACCACTCCTCGGCCGCCTCGAAATCGCCGAGCCGGTACGTGGAATGGGCGAGCTCGGCGGCTGCCTCGGCACACTCCGGATCCGCGTTCAGGGCGCGGCGGAAGAAGGTGAGCGCGCGCTCGAACAGCTCTTCCCGCGAGAGGGCGCGCCCCGCGCTCAGCATGAGATCCGCATCCTCGGCAAACCCGAGCTCCAGAACCCGGCGGAAGCAGTAGAAGGCCCGGCCCCTCTCCCCGAACTTGAGGAGCACCTCGCCCATGCCGACGAGCGCCTCCTCGTGATCCGACTCCAGGGACAGGGCCTCCCGGAACCAGCGCCGGGCCCAGCCGAACTCCTCCCGCGCGAGCTGAGCATATCCCAGGGAGACGCGAAGCTCCGCCGACGCCGGATGTTGGGACAGCCCCTCCTCGAGGAGCTTCGTGGCGTCGTCGTAGTTCCCTTCGTCGTACAGGCGACGGGCCTCGTGGTCGTACCGGTCCCAGCTCCAGAACTCGGCGGTCATCGGTCGGAGTCGAACAGGTAGGCGCTGTCCATGTGCCGGTTCTCCTTCCCGTCATGCACGGCGTGGCGGGAGCCGCTCCACAGTGCGGCCGCGCCGTGTTCCCCCCTCACGTTCACGGCGTAGTAGTTCACGTTGAAGCTCGGGCGGCCGTCCTCGCGCAGCAACCGGCTTTCCACCGTCCAGTCCACGATGCGGCGCAGGGCGGTGAGACAGGCGTCCGTCGGATGCACGTCCCGCCGCATCTCCTCCACGATCGCGTGCGCGCCGACCGTCTTGATCACCGCCTCCCCCCGACCCGTGGAGCCGGCGGCGCCCACGTCGTTGTCGCAGTAGCACCCGCAGCCGGGCAGCGGGCTGTCCCCCACCCGGCCGGGCACCTTGAAGAAGAGGCCGCTCGTGGTGGTCACCGCCGAGACCTCCCCCTCCGCGTTCACGGCCGCGCAGTGGATCGTACCCCAGGGGCGGGCCCCGTCCCAGGAGTGGTCCATGCCCGGATCCGAGGGGTCCGCGAGCCCGACCGGGTCGGCGGCGGCCGGGGGCCGCTGCCGGTCCGGCCGGCCGGCGGCGAGGCCCGACCGACCGGTGCCGCCCGCCTTCCCTACCCGGTCCGGCTCGCCCGCGCCCCGTCCTCCCGGATCTCGAAAGCCCCGGACCGGCTCGCCGGACTGCTCCGGCATCAGGTAGTCGTCCCCCTCGTTGAGACGGGCCCGCCAGGCGAGCCACCGGCGCCGCGACTCCTCGGTGAGGAGGCCCTGCGCCTCGAAGCCGAACTCACGGGCGAAGCGGGCCGCACCTCTCCCGACGAGCAGCACGTGGTCGGTGTACCGCATCACCGCCACGGCGACCCGCGACGGGTTCCGGTACCCCTCCAGGGCGGCGACGGCCCCCGCTCCCCGGGTCGGCCCGTGCCACACCTGACTGTCGAGCTGCACGACGCCGTCGGCGTTCGGCAATCCGCCGTAGCCGACCGTGTAGTCGGCGGGATCCGACTCCACGATGTTCACCCCGCTCACCACCCCTTCCAGCGTGTCCCCCGTCTCCGCCACGAGGGCCATCGCCCTCTCCGTGGCCCGCAGCCCGTTCGCGCTGGAGATGACGACCGGGGAGGCCCGCCGGCTTCGGATGAGCGGGCCGGCCGCGGGGCCACCTCGGGACCGGGGGAGGGTCCAGGCGGGCGCCACCGCTCCCACCCCCGCCAGCAGGCCGACGTTTCTCAGAAACTCCCGACGATTCGCTGCGGTCATTCGCGGTCCTCCACGGGTTGTGAGTCCTCCTGTTCGCCGGCCGCGAGCCGCACCCTCACCCGCGTCACGCGCCGGTCCTGGATCCCGACGACCCGGAGCTCCGCCCCACCCAGCGAAACGCTCTCCCCCTCCTCCGGGATCCTCCCGAGCTGACCTATGACGTACCCGGCCACCGTATCGTACTCCTCCTCGGCCGCGGGAAGCTCGAACTCGTGCCGGAGATCGTCGAAGGAGAACCCTCCGTCCACCACCACCGTGCCGTCCGGCTGCACGACGAGCTCGGGCGCCGCCACATCGTGCTCGTCGTAGATGTCGCCGACGATCTCCTCCACCAGGTCCTCCAGGGTGACGATTCCGTCCGTGCCGCCGAACTCGTCCACCACGATCGCCATGTGCACCTTCTGCCGCCGGAGCTGGGCCAGGAGGTCGTCCACCCGTTTCGTGTCCGGCACGAAGATCGCCTCGCGCGCCAGCTCCCCAGCCGTCACCTCGCGGCCCTCGGCCGCCGCCAGCCGCGGGATGACGTCCTTGATGAGCAGCACCCCGAGCACGTTGTCGAGAGATTCCTCGTACACGGGAAAGCGGGAGAAGCCCGATTCGGCGGCCAGCCCCACGACCTCCTCCAGGGTGGCCGTGCTCGGGATCCCGACGATGTCCGTCCGCGGCGTCATCACCTCGCGGGCCGCCGTGTGCGTCATCCGGAAGACGCCGTGGATCATCGCCTCCTCGTCCGCTTCCACCTCCCCCTCACGGAGGCTCTCCTGGACGAGCATCTGGATCTCGTGCGGACTGTGCACCCGCTCCGGAACCCGCACCGGGCGCATCCCCAGGAGTCGGAGGAAGAGGTTCGAGGAACCGTTGAGCAGCCACACCCCCGGCTGCATCACCCAGTTGAACGCGATCAGGGGACCGGCCACGTAGCGACTCACCTTCTCCGGGGCCACGAGGGCCACCGTCTTGGGCGCCAGCTCCCCCAGCACGATGTGCAGGTACGTGATGATGGCGAAGGCGATCGTGATCGCCGCCGCGTGCGTGGTGAGCGGCGCCAGGGCGCCGGGCAGCCCCGCGAACAGCCCCTCGAGAGTTTCGGCCACGGCCGGCTCGCCGATCCAGCCCAGACCCAGCGAGGCGAGGGTGATGCCGAGCTGCGTGCCCGAGATGGACCGGTCCAGGTTCCGCAGCGCTTTCTCCACCGTGCGGGCGAGCCGGTCCCCTCCCGCCACCAGCTCGTGGATCCGGGTCCGGCGCACCGCGACGAGGGCGAACTCGGCCGACACGAAGAACGCGTTGGCCCCCACCAGGAGGAGAACGGCCAGCAGCTTCCACAGAAAGGAGAAGTCCATCAGGGTGTGGGTCTCACCCAGCCCACCTCCCGGTCAACCGGCGAGAAGAGGCGTGGCCCGGAGCGAGGCGCTTCCGGAGCGAGGCGCTTCCGGAGCTTCTCCCACAGGACGTCGCCCCGGAGACCGGGGCGGGGGTGGTGTCAGGCGGCGCCGACCTCGCGGGGCTCTTCGTCGCTCTCCGTCTCTCGTGTGCCGTCCGTGTCGCCGGCGGGGGCTTCGTCGTGCGCCTCGCGGGCGGTCGTCCTGCCGTGGGGGATCGCCGGGCTACAGTAGCGACGGCCGATCGCCTTCAGCTCTTCCTGCTCGGGAGGGCCGAGTTCCGGGTATCGCTCCGCCAGATAATCTACCGTCTCGCTCAGCCATTCCTCCCGCTGATCCACCTCCGCTTCCAGCACTCCGCAGCGCCGGATGTGGCTGAACAGCTCGTCCCGCGCCTTCTCCAGTGTCGTCGGTTCGTACCTTCTCGTACCCAAAAGCTCCTCCTCCTCGGATTCCTCGCCGGCGATTCGGCGGCCGATCGGGCCGCCGCCGCCGAATATACCCGGGCCCCCCCGGCGCGGCAAAAGCTCTCTCTTCCCCTCCTCAGCGGCGCGCGATGAAGCCGTCCGTCCTGCCCGGATCGTACTTCCGGAGGTACAGGTTCATCTCGCCCGCCCTCATCCGGGTCCGCAGGAGGACGACCACGCGGCGCTCGTCATCACTCAGGTGCAC
Source organism: Gemmatimonadota bacterium (assembly GCA_046757485.1). Lineage (GTDB taxonomy): Bacteria > Gemmatimonadota > Gemmatimonadetes > Palauibacterales > Palauibacteraceae > JBHHYJ01. The sequence continues at coordinate 2,542 of JBHHYJ010000094.1, read as the reverse complement.
CTCCGCCCGTCCCTCCTCCGCGAAGAGGCCTCCGGTCCGGATGACGGGGCGGACGACGATCGTCCGGAATCGCCCGGCCGGCACGCGGACCGTCTCCCGGCGCAGCACCTCGAGCACCACGGGGTTGCCGTCCGGCTGGAAGTAGCGAGCGAACTCGTACGTGCGGCCCACCTCGAGGGGGAGCGCTCGGACCAGGTACAGGTAGGAGATCTCATCCAGCGCGGCCGGAGGCATGCGCGGGAACGAGTCCACGGGCACCGCCCGGAAACGTTGGCGCGCCCCGTCCCAATCCTCCCGCATGTACGTGCCGGCCTCGTGGTTTAGCGTGTACCGCCGGTGGCGCCGATAGCTCCCCTCGCGGACCCGCTGCTCGAAGCGCAGGGACCGGATCGGCTCCGGGGCCACCCAGCTCACGCTGCGATCGTCCACCCGGTAGAAGAAGGTCCCGCCCCGGAGCTCGAAAGCCACTCGATACGCGGGCCTCACGCCCACCGTATCGATCGCCTCCACCCGAAGAATGCCCCGGCCCACCCTGACGGGCCCGAACGTGACCACGTACTCCGCGCGCTCGCCGACCGGGAAGCGCCAGGGGAGATCGCCGGGCACGGTCTTCGGCCCCGGCTTCCCGACCCCTTCCTGCCCGAAGCCGCGGGCGGAAGAGAGCGCCGGGAACGAGGGAAGGAGTGAGAGGGGCGCGTACAGAAGGAGGGCGATCGCCGCCCCCCGCGGCAGGTGCGTCCTCACCCTCGGCTCCGTCGCCGGCCCGCTACGCCACCTCCAGGCGGGCGGCGAGCTCCCGCAGGCGGGCCTCCCGCGCCGCCCGGCGCAGGGATCGGAGCTCGGCCAGCGTCCGGAGCCGGGTGGAGCGGTAGCGCCGACCGTAGTCGGGGCCCGCCTCGACCTCCGCCACGCGGCGGGCGTGCGGCCACACCGTCAGGAGAAGCTCGGCGTTCGCCGCCCACCCCTCCTGGGTGAGCAGCCGCTCGTCCCGGGACTCCAGGTCGCGGATCGCCCGGTCGACGAGGAAGAGCCGGTACAGCCGAAGGCTCCCGTACGGCTCGGCCACCCCCGGCGGACGCGGGAGCCCGCGAGCCACGAGGCGCGCCCCGAAGCGGGCTATGCGGACGGACCGCGGGACGGCCGCCGGCGTCCGGCGCGCTTTGCCTTCGGCTTCCGCCGCCTCGCGCCGCTCCTCCTCTTTCGGCGCTTCCTCCGGCTCCTCTCCCCCCTTCCCGTCGGAGGGAGGGACGCCCAGCACGAGGTCCGCCCCGCCCTCGAAGCGGCGCACCAGCTCCGGAAGCGCCTCGGGCGGGTCGGTGAAGTCCGCCTGGAGGGTGATGAGCCCATCCCGTTTCAGGTACGCCGAGCGGGCTACCGTCTCCCGGAGGAGGCGCTCCACGGAGGCGGCGTAGCCCCGGCGCTCGGGATGGCGGAGAACGGTCAGCGGCAGATACTGGCGATACGGCTCCAGGGCCTCCGCCGTGCCGTCCTCCGAGGCGTCGTCCACCACCAGGAGGCGGTACTCCCGTCCCAGCTCGGTGAACAGCTCCCGGATCCGCCACAGGAGCGGACCGATCGTGTGGCGCTCGTCGTATACGGGAATCCCGATGTAGATCACGGCTCCTCGTCATCCTGTCCTGTCCGCGTCCGGCCCGAGCCTGCTACCACCGGCGACCCGGAGGCGTTCCGCCCGCCCCCGGTCCCCTCGGCCAGCTTCCAGCGGCGATGGAACCAGAAGTACTGCTCCGGATGATCACGCACGGCCTCCTCGAGCACGGCCACCCAGCGGCGGGTGAGCTCCCGCTCCGCCCCCCGGCCTGGCTCCGGCGCGGGGATCGGCCGCAGCACGGCCCGGTACGCGGAGCCCTCCCGCAGGAGGGCGCCGAAGAAGAGCGGCGCCCGCAACGCGAGGGCGAGGCGGGCCGGACCCAGAAAGGTGGAGGCGGGCCGGCCGAGGAACGGCACCGCGATCCCCCGCGCGGCCGCGTGCTGGTCGGCCACCAGGGCCACGGTCCGCCCCTCCGCTAGAGCGGCGCGCAGGCGACCGGGAGCCGCGCTCATTGGAACCGACTCGATCCCGAGACGCTCGCGCAGCTCGGCCAGCCGCCGCTCCGCGCCCGTCTCCCGGCGGCGAACGACCGCGGTGACCGGGAGCCCGAGGGCCGCGAGACAGGCGCCGGCCAGCTCCCAGTTCCCCAGGTGGCCCGTGACCACGAGGGCACCGCCCCCGGCGCTCGCACAGCGCTCGTAGGTGGCGGCGGGCTCCTCCGGGTTCACCAGCCGCTCGAGGAGCGCCGGCGGTCCCGCCCGACCGATGCGCAGGGTGGCCACGGCTTCGCGCCCGAAGTGGCGGTAGCAGGCCCGAGCCACCGCCCGGACCCAGCGCTCCGGCCGCCCGGGGAACGCGGCGCGCAGCTGTCGCTCCACCGTGCCGCGCCGGATGCGAAGCGGCCGGTAGGCGACCCCCCCGATCCCCGCGCCGAGGCGGACCGCCACCTCCTCCGGAAGCGCCGCCAGGGCCCGCTCGACCACCGTGAGCCCG
>JBHHYJ010000093.1:0-7431 GCA_046757485.1 Gemmatimonadota bacterium | reverse complement strand
GGCCCAGCACGCCCTCCGGCACTTCGGGCGGCTCGACCTCGCCCGGATAGCCGGAGAGGAATCGGGTGGAATCGGGCACCGGAAACTCCCCTTCCTGCGGGTAGACCGACGGCGTGTGACAGCCCGTACAGTCCATCACGGTGACGAGGTACTCGCCTCTCTCGATCAGCGCCTTCCGCACGGCGTCCGCCTCCTGTCCGCTCGCCGCCGTGCCCGGCACGAGCAAGGCGCCGAGCATCCCGATCGCCGGAACCCCGCGCAAGAATGCCTTGGCTCTCATGGGTCCTCCTTGGCTGACTGTTGCTCTCTACCTCATACCTCCGCTTCGGCCTGCCCCTAGGGTTTGGGCTTCTTCATCGTTGTGAGCCGCTCGCCCGTGGGCGAGATCGGGTCGGGCACCGGGTTGTAGATCGGCTCGAGCGACTGCAGGTAGGCGAAGACCGCCCTCAGATCCTCGTCGGGGTACTCGGCGTATTCACGCCACGGCATGGGCGGCAGGATGTCCCGACCCTCACCCATGTCCTTTCCCGTGCGGAGGGCCTTGATGAAGATCTCCTCCGTCCAGCTTCCGAGACCCGTCTCCACGTCGGGGGTCAGGTTGCGGGGGAAGCTGACCCCCCACTCTCCGACGAAGGCCGTGCCGCGGCTCGGCACGAGCACAAGCCACTTGTCCGGGCCGAAGATCCCCTCTGGTATCTCGGGGAGCTCTACCTCGGCGGGATGGCCGGAGAGGAGCCTCGTGCTATCCCGTACCGACCCTTCCGGCGTGGGAATACGCGGAGTATGACAGCCGATGCAGCGCAGCCGTATCGTCACGAGGTACTCTCCTCGTTCGATCACTGCCTTCCGTGCGGCGTCGGCCTCCTGTCCACTCGCCGAAGCGACCGGCAGTAGCAAGGCCCCGAGCGTCGCCAACGCCGTGGCTCCGAGAAGTGGTGATCTCGTCTTCATGAGGTCCTCCCTGGTGGCGGTCCGCGCCCGGTGCTCGCCGCCCCGAAGGGCCACCGGGGGCTAGCCTCCGACGACGACATCGAGCCGGGCGCTGTCAAAGGCCGATTCCGGCGTGCATCGTCCGAGGTCCGTCCGGAGCTCTACCGATTCCCCGCTGGCCATACCGGTCAGGCCGCCGGCTTCGGCGATCACGGTCAGACACATCCGCTCGGCAAACACGCTGAAGACCCTTTCGCGATAGGAACCCACCGCGTCGCTCAGGGCGGACATCTCCCACTCGCGGAATCCCACGCACTCCCCGATCGTGTCGGTGGCCGAACCCTGATCGGTCGTCCCCAAGATCACGAGATTCGCCCGAGGGATCGGGCTTCCCGCGGCTTCGACCACCGTGCCGAAGACGATCGCGGACTTCGCACGCGGCGGCGGACAGGGAGGCTCGACGTCCAGCGGCTCGCCGGCGCACCCGGCGAGGCTGGCCCAGACGAGCGTGCCTACGGCGATCCTCATTCCACTTGATGAATGGCAGCCGACGCGTCGCATGACTCCCCAGACCCGGGAGCGGTTACCGGACTTCCGAGCGGCTCGAAAGCCTGCAGTAGACGCGGAGAAGAACGACCCCTCCCTGGGCGGCTCCCTAGTGTCGGCTTCGGGGCGGGGAACGCGGACACGCCCCCCGGAAGCGGGCGCTTCGCGCGTGAGCAGTTAGCTAAGAATACACTATATTGATGAGGCTAACTACGAGGCTCGCAAAGAGCAAGGGATAGTGATACGAAGTATCAGACTAATAATCATCCTTTATGCCTTTAGGCGCGCGGCTCGCTGACCAGTTACAGTCAGCTACAGTAGGCTAAGAACTGGATCTCACGCCATAGTGTGAGAGCTCCCCACGGCGCGCGCGGCCGTCCAGCCACCGCCCGAGCCCGAGCTCGAGCCCCAGGACGCCCACCGCGACCAAGAGAACCGCGAGGTAGCTCTTCGCCGGCGCCGGCTTCTCGAGGTGCAGGAAGTACCAGGAGGAGATCGCCATGCGGAGGCCGGTCTCCCCGTTCGACCCGTCCCGGATGTGGAAGGCGATCGGGACGAGGCTCCCGGGCCGCAGGTTGGTTCCCTGCTCGGGTTCCGGCGCCTCGAACGGCCTCCGAACGACCACCCTCCAGCGGCCCTCCCGCCACGCACCGGAGGCCGTGGTGGGCCGGTCGCCCGGTGGGATCGCCCGTGGAGGAGCTGCCCCGCCCGCCGACCTGAGCTCCACGACCTCGGCGTCCGCTCCACCCCGATCCGCCTGCCACTGCCACACCTGGACCGGGGCGCCCGGATTCCCGTACACGAAGTGGGGCAGAACGGGGCCCCCGTCGTAGCGGGCCGGGAGGAGGATCTCCGCCGCGTCCGCATACGTGCCCCGGAGGCGGGCGCCTCCCGGGTAAAGCTCGGGGTACGTGTCCTCCGCCTCCCACCCCTCGGCCAAGGCCCTCGCCTCGTCGGCCGGCAGGGTGTCGGCGAAGCGGTCGTCCCACGTCAGCCGCAGAACGATCTCCTCCGCGTTGTACAGGGCTTGGACCGCCAGCTCCGTCACCGCCGGCGTCTGCCAGCGGGGTGCGTACGTCGCCTGACCCGTGAGGGGAATCCAGGCCTCGGGAGCGGTCTCCCACGCGGCGTCCTCCGGGTCGAGCGGGAGCGGCCCCGCGACGCGGCGGGCCGGGAGCACGGCGCGAGCCGAGGGCCGCTCGGGGTCCTCTCGGAGCGAGGCGACGTAGAACGCCAGCCGCCACCGTTCCTCCTCGCTCAGCGTCTCGGAGTAGGAAGGCATCGGCGTGCCGTCCAGGCCGCTGCTGAGTCGCAGATAGATCTCCCGTACGGTGCTCCCTCCCTTGAAACGCCACCCGAGGTGGAGGTCCGCGGGCAGGGTGGGAAACTCCCAGTCGTCCGTCAGCTCGGGAGCCCGCTCCCCATCACCCCGGCCCACCGCGCCGTGGCACTCCCAGCAGTCCGCCTCCTCGAAGACCCGGCTTCCCTGGGCGACCAACGAGTCCTCGGAGCCTTCCGGCGGCTCGCCGATCCTGACCAGGTAGTCGTAGGGGTTCAGGGCTTCGTCTTCGAACAGGTCGGCCGCGAAGGACTTGATGTACGCGATGACCTGCCAGCGCTGCTCCGGCGTGAGGACGGAGCCCCACTCCGGCATCGCGGTGCCCGGGATGCCCCGGGTGACCGTCCGGTAGAGATCCTCGTCCGTGGGCAGCTCTCCGCTCTCCGTGGTCCGAAGCTTGTAGCTCCCGGCCGTGAAATCCCGGGGCCGGGGCCACAGGTAGGACGCCACGGGGCCGTTCCCGTCCCCGTCCTCGCCGTGACAGAACCAGCAGCGCGCCTCGTAGATCCGTCGCCCCGCGTCGACCGCCACGGAGTCCGGTGCGGGCCGCTCGGGAACCCGCTCTCGAAGCCACTGGGCCGCCCCGGAGGACGGAAGGAGCAGGAGCAGAAGGAGGGGCGCGGCCAGGGACACGCGGGCCGTTCCGCCCGGGATCGGCCGACAGGTGCGGTGCCTCACGGCTCCCGCCCCTCCGGCTTGCGCGGCTCCCGCCCGGCGATCGCGTACTCCGCCAGGATGATCTTCCAGATCTCCGCATCCTCGAGCTGCTCCTCCCAGGCGGGCATCGCCGACTGCCACGGCGTGGCGATCCCCGGCAGCCCGTGAGCCCCCTTCTGGATCCGCCAGAACGGGTAGGACTCCACCAGCGTGGCGATCGTCCCCGGGTCGGTGAAGTCCACAGGCCGCAGCCGGAGTCCCCGCGCCAGCGGGCCGGCCCCGTCCGCCTTGGTCCCGTGGCAGGGGCGACAGTTCTTCTGGTAGAGGACCACTCCCTCGCGCACGGCACGCTCCCGGGCCTCTCCCGGGAGGCTGTCGTACGGGTTCCGGAGCTCCGCGTACGTCCCGGGCATCGTCGGGTGCTGCACGCGGAGGGCGGAGGGTGGCTGGGCGCGAGGCAGCACTCGCCGCCAGGCGACCCCACCGGCGAGCAGGGGAAGCGCGACGAGCAGCAGCGTCCGTCGGCGTCCCGATCGACCGTCGGGAGGCACGAGGAGGCGGACGAGCGGCCCCGCGAAGAGCCTCCACCGGCGCTCCTCGCTGCTCACGTAGACGAGGATCCCGACCAGCGTGCAGGCGAGGTACATGGCCCGCGCGAACGCGGGCACGGGGGCCGGCTGCGGGCTACGACCCAGCCACACGGAGGCGTGCGGGAGCAGATACAGGAGCGCCACGTACACGCCCCCCAGGGTGAGGAGAGACCCCAGCAGGACGCGTGGCTCCCCGCTCCCGTGGCGAGATCTCGTCGGACCCGGCTCCTTCGCCTTCCCCATCCCGGCCTCCGGACTACTGAAGGGTCATGAGGAAGGCGAGAAGATCGTGGAGATCCTTCACCGACAGGGTCTGCGCGAAGTCGCCCGGCATCACGGAGAGTTCTTGATCCCGCCGCCGCTCCACGTCGGAGAGGGCGAGGGGGATCTCCTCCCCTTCCGCCGTGACGAGCCACACGGAATCGGCCGTCTCCCGCCGGACGATCCCGTCCAGAATCCGACCCGTTCGCGTCTGGATGAGAACCGGCTCATAGCCGCTGGCGATCTCCTTGCTGGGCTCCAGGATCGACTCGAGGATGAACTGCGCGGTCCGCGTGCCGGCGACCGACGTGAGCTCCGGTCCCACGTCGCCCCCGGCCTCGCCCACCCGGTGGCATTTCGCGCACGGGGCGGGGCCTTCCACGTCGAAGAACAACTCTCTCCCGCGAGCCGAGTCGCCCTCCAGGTAAGGTTCCCACGGGGTCGCACCGGCTCCTGCCCGGGAGGCGAGTCGGACCTCGGGAGGCAGGACGATCTCCTTGGGGTCCGGCGTTCCTCCCTGGGACTGGAGGTAAAGGATGACGGAGGTGATCTGGTCCCCCGTCAGGCTGATCGGCGGCTCGTACACCTTCGGCATCTCGTCCTTGTATCCCTCGACCACGTGGGCGGACGGGTCGGTGATGGACTCGACGAGGTACTCGGTGGGCGACATCTCCTGCCCGAGCTCCGCGCCGCGCTCGCGGGCCCGGTCGACCGCCCGGAGCCCGATCGCCTCCTCGCCGCGCGCCGGGCCGAGGTTCGGGCACCGGATGGAGGAGCCTCGCGTGCCGATGGAGTGGCAGGTGTGGCACTTGCCCGGGCCCCAGAAGACCTGCTCCCCCGTCTCCACGCTCACGCCCTCGCCGAGGGGGACGGCTACCCCCGCGCCCGAGGCGCGGGTGACGACCTCGCCGGCCCACACGAAGAGGGCCACGAGCGCCACCGTGAACAGAGGGGCCTTGATCCAGTTCGTGCCCACGCGACCTCGCTCCTCCGGCTCCGCTCGGCTACTCCGAGCCCGCCGCCACGGGCTCCTGGCCGTCCGAGGAGGTCCTCGGAAGGAACTCCCGTCCCGTCAGGCCGGCCAGCCAGAAGAGAAACGCGACGGCGAACAGGAAGACGAGCGTGATCGTCCCCACGGTGCGCGCCATCTCCGCATTCGTGGGCGTGAACGCCCACCGCGAGGTGTCCCGCATCACGCCGTAGATGTGCCAGTTCTCCCGCAGTCCGGAGCGGATGAAGCCCATGAGGCCCATCGTCAGCACGATCGTCACGCACAGGGAGATGAGCGCGTACTGCGCTCGAGCGCCGATCTCGCCCCAACGGATGCGGCCGATGCTGGCGGCCCCGCGGAAGAGGACGACGTCGATCGCCGTGATGAGGATGAGACCCGTCATGAGGATCAGCCACTGAGCCACCGCCACCTGCCGCAGGAACGGGTTTGCCTGAGTCATGACGACGAATCCGTACACACCGAGGACCCCCACGGACGCCGCGGCCACCACGGTGAAGTAGATCCCCTGGGCCAGGTGGCCCCGGTCGCGGAGCGCGAGCCCCGTGCACGCCACGCAGGCGGCCGCGGCCGCCACGAGCAGGAAGGCCGGAAGCCGGAAGTACGCGGCCTTCTCGGGCGCCAGGTCCAGCGACTCCGGAGCCAGAGTGAAAAGAACGCGGGCGTACCACCCGAGGAGCAGGAGACAGATGCCGCACGCGAGGACGAGCGCCGTCTTCGCGCCGCGCCCCTGTCCCGAGACGGGTACGAGCTCCGTCTTGTTCGCCCGTCGGTAGAGGAGAAAGCTGGCGAACGTCGCCAGGATGATGAAGTTGATGACCGCGTTCTTGGCCGCCATGAGCCCCAGGTATCCAAGAATCGGATGGACCTGACCTCCCAGGGCGAGCTGCTCTCCGGCCCGCAGGGGGATGTTGCGCGGCGTCAGCCATACGGCCACGCACAGGATGAGGATGACGTTGAAGTACTTGATGTACTTCTGGTACCGCTCGGCCCCGGGGATGCGGCCCATCCCGGACCACAGGTAATAGTTGCCCACGATGAAGAGAAGGCCGACGAGCATCGCCTGCATGATGAACGTCCACGAGAACGCCCCGCCCATCATGTTGTTCCCCATGATCGGGCTCGCGCTGTAGATCTCCCGCCCGAGATAGTAGCCGGCGAACGGAAGCGGGATCAGGGCGGCCAGGCCGATGAAGTTCCCCACGTATCCCATCCAGTCGTAGTGCGCCCGCGCTTCCCGCGTTCGGGCCGCGAGGAACTTCACGGCCGCGTAGGCGCCCACGACGAACCCCCCGAACGCCACGTTGCCCAGGATGCGGTGAATGTTCAGCGGGATCCACAGCGGGTTGGCGATCGCCTGCCACGTCGTCCCCACGAACGTGCCGTCCTCCACCCCGACCGGGCTCATCATGTAGGAGGCCCACGCGTTGCCGATCACGACGAGCGCGGTTCCCACCAGGTTCAGGAAGACGCCGAGGGAGATGTGCAGCCCCTTCCGGTTCCGGAGCCGCTCCCACGAGTTGTAGTACAGGTAGAGAGCCGCCGTCTCCAGAAAGAAGAAGCCGGCGTAGACGTACATGGAAGGGGCGAAGATCCGCACGAAGTAGTTCGTGAACTTCGGGTACAGGCCGTAGAGGGCGAAAGCGAGGAGTCCGCCGAGGGCGGCCGTGGTGGCGAAGGCGGCCGCCAGGAGCTTCGTGAACTCGTGGGCCAGGCGATCGTAGCGTTCATCGCCCGTTCGCCACCCTATGAACTCGACGATGACCGCGAAGATCGGCACGCCGAGGACGAAGGCGGCGAAGAGGAGATGGAGCTGGGCGATGAACCAGATGACCTTCCTGGGGCTCAGCCCGAAGAACTCGCGGACCTCGTCGACGGCGGTGAGCGGGTCCGCCTGCACGGCCCACAGGGCGGCGGGGTACAGGAGGAGGAGAAGGAGGGCCAGCGCCGGGGCGCACCTCCCGGCGCGTCGAAGCCCCTGACACATGGACCGACGCCCTCCTCGCACGCCGCGCGACCTAGTAACCTGCCTCGACGTGGGTATCCGTCCGCGCGCGAGGCTCTCGCGTGGCCTCAGTCGCGGCGCGGACCACTAGCTC
>JBHHYJ010000092.1:0-7527 GCA_046757485.1 Gemmatimonadota bacterium | reverse complement strand
GGATCGCTGGAGCTGCCTCGGACGCGAACCGGGTCTCAGCGGGGGGCCTCGTCGGGGAGCCACACGTAGGAGCGCGCCTCCCGCGAGACGGACGGGTGGATCCGGGCCGCCTCCCCGGGGTCGAGGATCCGGGCCCGGCACCCGGCCTCCCGCTGCCAGGCCACGGTTGATCGGGCGAGCTCCTCCTCGTCCGCCGTCCAGTTCGCCACCAGCAGCCCATCCCGCCGCAGCCCCAGGGGCCACTCCGTCGACGCCTCGATCCGCCGGACGAAGGCCGGATAGCGGCGGTGGTTCTCGAGCCCGAACCGGAAGAGGGGCCCCGGCCCCTCGGCCTCGTACAGGGGGCTGAGTATTCCCGCCGAGGCTCCCGTAGCCCCCACGCCCGGCTGGTCGCGCTCCAGGAGCCGGACGGAGGCGCCCCGTCGGACCGCCTCGATCGCCACGGCGCAGCCGACGATCCCCCCACCCACCACCAGGAGGTCCGGAGCGCCGGGCCCGGTCACGCGTCTCGAGTCCGGCTCCACGCGCCGGGCCCGGCCGAGAAGCTCGCCGCGAGCCGGTTCCGGCCGCCGGTGGCCACGATGGCCGTGATGAGGGCCGCCAGCTCGGCCTCGTCCCACGGGCCTTCCTCCAGCACCTCCTCCAACCCTTCCTCCAACACCTCCTCGTACCCCTCCTCGCTCGAGGCGCGAAGGGGAGCTGCCTCCGGACCTCGTCGCCGCCGGCCCGCTCCGCGCTCTCCTCGAACGCGTCGACCGCCTCCAGGATACACTTCGGGGCTTGACGAGGCCCGGGGCGATTCGACCCTCGCGGCCCGAAGCAGACGGGGATTGGCCCCTCTGTCGCCCTCGGCCGCCGCCGGTGGACGAGAAGGACCGAATCACGGGAGCACCGGGAGTAGCCGGGTAGTAGCCTTTCCCGCCGTGGCCTGCCTTGGCCCACCTCGCCGCGCATTGCCCATGTAGGGAGAATAACAACTATCATTATATACGGTGTCAATAATCGGTATCCGCGATATTTCTGCAGATCCGCAGGTTCTTGCAACGCTACATGGTCTATCATAGAATATTTTAGATAGTCTCGTACAGGGCCCGTGAGCCGGCGGGCCGCGGTAGAGCCCGACATCCGGAATCCACCTGACGCGGAGGGGAGCCTGCACAGCGGCGGCGAAGTGTGTGAAAGGGGTCCGGCGCACGGTGCCCGCCGGGAGAGGCCGCGTGAAGGCCGCGTCGCCATGACACTCGCCTGCCGAGCCTTCCTCGCCGTTGTGTTCGCCGCCTCCCCGGCGGCGCCCCAGCAGGTCACGCTCGGCGGTCAGCTCCGACCGCGCTTCGAGTTCCGGGAGCCGGTGGACGGGGGTGAGGATGCCTTCGTCTCAATGCGGGCTCGGGCCCATCTCGTCGCGGCCCTGGAGAAGGGGGTGCGGGTCTTCCTCCAGCTTCAGGACGTGCGGCTGTTCGGCGAGGAGACGAGCACCCTGGGCGACTTCCGCGCCGACAACTTCGACCTCCACCAGGGGTGGGTGGAGCTCACGCGGCCGGGGACGGTGGACCTCACCGCCCGCCTGGGGCGGCAGGAGATCGTCTTCGGCGGCGAGCGGCTCGTGGGGGCGGTGAACTGGGCGCAGCAGGGCCGGGCCTTCGACGGGGCCCGGATCACGGCCGCGGGGAGCGACGCCCGGGTCGACGTGTTCGGCGCGCTGCTCTCCGACGCCACGGCGCGGAGCGGCGAGGAGGACGCCTACGTGGTGGGTGCGTACGGCCGGCTGGAGCGCATCGGCCCCGGGACGCTCGACCTGTACGGGATCTTCGACCGCGTGGAGGGCCCGGACGGCACGAGCCAGGGCACCCTGGGCGGCCGCTGGTGGGGGGAGAGGAATCGCGTCCGCTTCCGCGGGGAGGCCTCCGTCCAGGTGGGCGAGCGGGCGGGCTCCGACGTCGTGGCCTTCCTGGTCGGCGCCCGCGTGGGCCTGGCCCTGGCGGAGGGAAGGGGCAGCGTGACCCTCTGGTACGACTACCTCTCCGGCGATGACGACCCGGCCGACGCGACCGTTCGGGTCTTCGACACCCTCTTCGCGACGAACCACAAGTTCTACGGCTTCGCGGACCTCTTCACGAACATCCCCGCCCACACGGCGGGCCGCGGCTTGCAGGACCTGGCGGTCAAGGGCTCCTACCGGCCGGCTCCCGCCCTCACCCTGGCTCTGGACATCCACTCCTTCCGCGTCGCCAGGAGCGCCGGGCTCGGCACGGGCCACCTGGGGGAGGAGGCGGATCTCACCCTCGCCTACCGGTACAGCCAGGAGGTTCGGCTGGTGACAGGAATCTCTCATATCCTGGCGGGCCGGGGCTTCGCCGAGATCGGGCGGCTCGAGGAGGACTCCACATGGCTCTACGTCATGACGGACGTGAGCTTCTGAGTGGGAGACCGGGACTCACGCTCTCGATCGTCGCGATCCCGGAGTGCGGGACTCGCCGCCAGCGGCCCGGCGCCGCGGCGGGAAGAGGTTTGCGTTTCGAGGAGGAGGAACGATGCAGAGGCTGTTGATCGGATCGACTCTCGTTCTCGCGGTCGCCTTCGCGGTCCTGCTGGGCGCCGTGGTCACCGCCGGGCCGGAACGTGCTCCCGAACCCGCGCCGGACGAGACAGCGTACCTGGCGAAGGAGGGCGACGAAGAGCTGGCGTACCTCCTCACCAAGCTCGTCCTCAGGACGCGCGCCATCGCCGGCGAACACTATACCAGGGGTCAGTCGGCGGTTCCCGGAATCGACTTCCTCTACAAGCGCTGGCTCGCGAAGAACACGATTCTTCCGGCGGCGGTCGCCGACCGGGTCTTCGCCGACGTGGTCCCCGGCGCCACGGGCGGGCGGGCGTGGGTGAAGATGGTCGTCGAGGAGCCCCGGAACGAGAACAACCGCGGCGACTCCATCGCCCTGGAGATGCTGGACGAGATCAGGGGGGGGAGCCCCCGAGCGGAACGGTCCACGGCCGAGGCTTACTACTACGCCGAACCGATCGAGGCCACGGAGACCTGCCTCCCCTGCCACGGGGAGCCGAAGGGGGAGCCGGACCCCCTGTTCCCGGAGTACGAGAAGAACGGCTGGCGGGCCGGAGAGATCGTCGGGGCCGTGATCTCGCGCGTGGCCCCCGTCCGGGATTGACCCCTCGCCGGGGTCCCGCCTTCTCGCCACACGTGGCCGTGGCGCAGCCGTGAATGAGGGCGCGGGAGCGCGGAACCCCCGGCCGCATGGCCCGGGAGCCGGCGTTCGGTACGACGTGATCGTGGTCGGGGGGAGCATCGCCGGTGCTTCCCTGGCAATCGGTCTCGCCGAGCGCGGGCGTTCCGTTTTTCTGCTCGACAAGGCGGGGTTCCCGCGCCACAAGCCCTGCGGCGAGGGGCTGATGCCCGAGGGCGTGGCGATCCTCGACGGGCTCGGGGTGGTCGGGGCCCTCCTCGCCCGGGGCGCCCGGCCCTTCCGGGGCATGCGGTTCCGGAGCCTGGAGGGGGTGTGGGCCGAGGCGGAGTTCCCGTCCTCCCCCCGGGGCGCGGACCACGGCCTCGTGCTTCCCCGGCGGGAGCTGGACCACGCCCTCTTCGAGCGCGCCCGGGCCTGCCCGAACGTCGAAGCGCGGGAGGGCTTCCGGGTCGTTTCCCTCCGCGTGGGAGACGGCGGCGTCCAGGGCGTGCGGGGACACCCATCCGGGCACGGGGAGCTGGAGGAGAGCTTCGAGGCCCGCCTCACCGTCGGCGCCGACGGGATCCACTCCCTCTTCCACGACACGTGCGGCCTCTCCCGAACCCTGCTGCGCCGGCGGCGCTTCGGGGTCACCGGCCACTTCGCCGGCGTGGCGGGCCTCGGGGACCGGGTGGAGGTGCTGATTCAGCCACGGGGGGAGATCTACGTGGCGCCGGGGCCGGGGGACGTCACGCTCGTCGCCCTGCTCCTGGAAGAGCCGGGGATGTCGCCTTTCCGGGGGGCCTTGGAAGGTAGCTACGAGAGCTTCGTCCGGCGCGCGCCCGGGCTGGCGGAGCGGATGGCTTCGGCCGAGCTCGTGCCTCCGGTGAGCGCCGTGGGACCCCTCGGGTTCACCCTCGACCGGTGCTCCGGTCCCGGCTTCCTGCTGGTGGGGGACGCAGCGGGCTTCCTGGACCCCATCAGCGGGATGGGCATGACGCTCGCGTTGAAGAGCGTGGAGGCGGCGCTGCCGGTCATCGAGGAGGCCCTCGCCACCGGCGACCGCTCGGCGCGAGCCCTCGCCCGCTACGACGCGCTCCGAGCCGAGGCGGTGGACGACGCCGTGCGGCTCACGCGGCTCCTGCTCGCGCTGACCCGGCACCGGCCGCTGGCGGGACGTGCGGTGCGGCGCCTGGGCCGGGACCCCGATCTCTTCGGCAAGCTGCTGGGCGTGGTGACCGGCACTCGCCGGTGGCGAGAGGTCCGCCTCCGGGAGAAGCTCGCGCTGCTCCGGGGCTGACCCGAGGAGGGCCGGTGCCTTCGAGGCAATTCAAGGCAGCGGTCAGCGGGCCTCCAACAGGAGCCGCTCCCCTTCGGTGATGACGATGGTGTGATCTGCCGCCACGTCGCTGAAGGACTGCCTGACACCGGAAGGCCAGGTGACCTCGACGGAGGCCCGGGCGGCGCGGCCGAGGCCGAAGAGGAGGCGGGGGTCGCTGCAGGACAGGTAGCTCGATCCGCTCCGCCGGTAGTCCACCTGGGAGAACTGGTCGGTCGTGACCACGACCCTGGCTCCCAGGCCGTCCCGGTTGCCGGCCGTGCCCCGGAGGACGACCCGCAGCCAGCGGTGGTCGCCCCGGGCCGTGTCGTTCCGCCACAGGTGCGCGGGACCGTTGTTGGTGGAGATCAGGACATCGGGGTCGCCGTCGTTGTCGTAGTCCCCCCAGGCCGCGCCCCTCGCCACCAGCGGGCGGGACGGGGCCCCGGCCTCGGCCGCGAGGTCCCGGAACCCGCCGTCCGCCGAGTTCCAGAACAGGTGGGCGGGCTCCGCGTAGCGGATGTTGGTCTGGTACCGCTCCACCTCGTCGTCGATGTGGCCGTTGGCCACCAGGATGTCCTTCCACCCGTCCAGGTCGAAGTCGAAGAAGAAGAGGCCGAAGCCCAGGGTCTGGAGGCTCGGCTCGCCCACGCCGAGCTGGAACGCCCTGTCGGTGAAGAGGAGGGGAGCCGTCTGCGTGTAGAATCCCAGGGCCTCGAGGGAGAAGTTGGCGACGAGGATGGCGGCCCGGCCGGAGTGGTCGATGTCGGCGACGTCGATCCCCATCCCGCCCCTCGCCTTCCCGGTCTCGTCCAGGGCCATGCCGGTCTGGCGGCCCACCTCCCGGAACGTCCCGTTCCCGTTGTTCAGGAACAGCTGGTCGGGCTCCGTGTCGTTGGCCACCGCGATGTCCATCCAGCCGTCGCCGTCGTAGTCCCACACGGCCACGCCCAGGGCCTTCGCGGAGGGGGCGTAGAGGCCGGCCTCCTGCGTCACGTCGACGAAGCTGCCGTCCCGGGCGTTCCGGTAGAGGACGCCGGTCGTTCCCCGGTAGACCTGGGGCGTGCAGTAGGATTTCACCCCGGGGGCGTGGCTGCAGTACCTGTCGGTCTCCGGCGACCACACCACGTAGTTGGCGAGCAAGAGGTCCAGCCACCCGTCCCCGTCGTAGTCGAGCCAGGCGGCGCTGGTGCCCCAGGCCGGGTCGGCCACCCCCGCCGCCTCGCCGACCTCCCGGAACGTCCCGTCTCCCGCGTTGCGGTACAGCCGGTTCTTTCCCAGGGCGGTGAGGTAGAGGTCGGTGTCGCCGTCGTTGTCGTAATCGGCGCAGGCGACCCCCATGCCGTAGTTCTCCTCGGCGAGGCCGGCCTCCCGGGTCGCATCCACGAAGGTGCCGTCCCCCCGGTTCCGGTACAGGGCAGGGTGGATGGGAGAGGGGTCCCGGTATCCCGGCAGGCGTCCGCCGTTGACCAGGAAGACGTCCAGCCAGCCGTCCCCGTCGAAGTCGAGAAAGGCGGCGCCGGATCCCATCGTCTCCGGCATGTACTTCTCGCCGGAGCCGCCGTGGATGTGGCGGAACTCGATCCCGGCCTCCCGGGTGACGTCCCGGAAGGCGGCCGCGGGCGCCCCTCCGGGGGCACGCCCCGGAGCGTCTGAATCCCCGCCGCCGCAGCCCGCCGAGGCTGCAAGGGCCGACAGCAGGAGGGACCCCCACCGGTGGCCCTTCGTCGTGGCTCTCATCGTCTCATCGTCCGCCGTCCGCCGGCGGGGTCTCTCCCCGACCGCCCCGGTGTTCGTGGACCGGTTCCGGCTCGCGGCTCTCGTGGGGGTGGAGGTTCCGGTAGACCCCGGTGACCTGCTGGATGTCGTAGTCCAGACGGTACGTCTCGTACCGCTCCTCGGCCCACGCCGCCTCCTGGTCCTCCCCCAGCCGCCGCTGGCAAAGCATGAGGTTGTAGTAGGCCCCGGCGTCCTCCGGATCGATCTCCAGCACGCGGTGAAACGCCGGGACGGCGCTCCGGCAGTCGCCCTTCACGTAGAGGGCGCGCCCCATCTGGAACAGGACCTGGCGGTCGCGGGGGAAGGCCCGCAGGACCGCCTGGAAGTCCGAGAGGGCTTCCTCGAAGCGGCCGAGACGGAAGTGCACGAGTCCCCGGAAGTAGCGGGCCTTGAGGAACCCGGGCTCCAGTTCCAGGGCCCGGGCCAGGGCCCCCTCGGCCTCGGAGAACGCCCCCGCGGCCAGGTGGACCCGCGCCAGGTTCACGTAGCCGTCGGCGTAGCGGGGGTCCAGCCTCACCACCTCCCGGAAGGCCTCCAGCGCCCCCTCCAGGTCCTGCTGGCGGAGCAGGCCGATCCCGTAGTCGTTGAACCGGAGGTGGTCCTCGGGGAGGGGTGCCGGAGCGGCGCTCCGGCGACCCGAGGCGCCGCCTGCCGGCGCGGTCGGCGAGGCGCGGCCGAGCGGGACGGTGAGCGAGGCACGGCCGGCCAGGGCGGTCACCCGGTCGCCGACCGGGATGGTCACCGAGTCCCGGGCCAGGGCGACGATCGGCCTCGCCGGCAGGGGCGCCTCCTCCAGGATCCACTCCCGGGGGTCGGAGGTGGCGGTCATCAGCTCCTCCTGCCCCGGCGCGGGGCGCCCGCCGAACACCCACTTCGCGAAGTAGTTCCGGTACTTGCGGTAGTTCAGCCTGGCTTCCACCCGCAGCGGTCCCGCCACCTCCGGCGGGACGCGGAACCGGTAGTGGACCACGTCGGCCGTGCCGGCGGGGATGGTAGTGTCGTACAGCTTGGTGCGCGTGTCCCAGCGATTCCCCTTGTCGATCCTCCGGCCCAGCTCGTCCAGGGGGAGAACGCGGAAGAAGTGAGCCCCGGGGTCCACCTCGCCCTTCGGGCCGCCCGCCAGCCCGCCGCTTTGGAACACGGTGCGTCCCGCACCGTCGGTGACGCGGAGCTCCAGCCACACGTCCCAGAGGTCGGTGGTGCCGGCGGGGAAGTTGTGGCCCACGCCCCGGTTCCTGACGACGACGTCGAGTC
>JBHHYJ010000091.1:0-7605 GCA_046757485.1 Gemmatimonadota bacterium | reverse complement strand
CGCCATGCTCGCGGGGGACACAACCCGCCGCCAGAAGAAATTCCGAAACGGCTGCGAAGCCCAGGCGCGTTCATCGTCCGACAACCAAAATCTTCTGCCTGTCGCATGCGGCGACCCCTGCCTCGCCGGGAAGCCCTTGACAGGCTTGGCAAGGGGCTCGGCGGGCCTGCCTCCCGACCCCCCCTCGCCCCTCCCTTGAAAACGATTCCAGGGGCAGTTTGGCCGCAAGAGGACATCGTTGACACCTAAGCCAAGCCAGGCTAAGTTATTGGCAAAGTTGAGGTGGTGGTGGGCCAGCGGCGGTGGTTTTTGAAATGTTAGCGGGAGATCCCTGGCCCTCAAAGGCACCAGGATGGGCGCATACGCCCCCCGGTGCTTGGTGTTTTGGGGGGTAGCCAGGCGGGGCAGGAATTAGTTAACAAAAGACTACTCGTGTCGTCCCTTTGGTCGTATTCTATGCCGGCGGAGGCCAGGGCGAAAAAGGAGGCAGAAGGGAAAATAAGTATGGTGTCCCCGGATTCCCGGTCGAATGAAAGGCGGAGTAGTATCGCATTATGGACCCATTCATTCGTCAGCTCGCCGAGCTCTGTCGCTCCCATCCTACGGGCGCGAAGTGGGTCTTTGTGCCCTCCCACGCCCTCGGCCACACGCTTGGCGAGCGCCTCGCCCTCGAGGGGACGAGCTGGGCGAATCTCCGCTTCACCACGCCGTTCGGGCTCGCCGTCCGGATGGCCGCGCCGTTCTTGGTCGAGCGCGGCGTCGATCCGTCCCCCGAGGGCGTGGGGCCGGCGGTGGTCATGCGGCTTCTGCTGGAGCTGTCCGGGGGGACGCCCGCCTACTTCCGCCACTTGGCCGACCAGGCCAAGATGGCTGACGCCTTGTGGGGCGCGATTCGGGAGCTGCGCCTGGCGGGCCTTACTGCGGCCGAACTCCCGGCGGTGGCGTTCGCCAGCGGGGACAAGCACGCCGAGCTCCGGGCCCTGCTGGCTGCCTACGAGGAGCACCTAGAGGCCAATCGTCTGGCCGACACGGCGGCTGTTTTCGACGAGGCCCTTCGGCACCTGGAAATCAGCCCCATCGGCCCGGCGGACGTGTGGATGGAGCTGCCGGGCGTCATCTGGGCTCCCCTTGAGCGACGGTTCCTCGACGCATTGCCAGGAAGGCGCTTGGACGCCGATGCTCTCCAGGTTCCGGGCCTCGACCTCCCTCAGCGACTCGCTACACTCGGGGGACGGCGCCGGCCAATCGCGCCCGTTCCCGCCTCCGATTCGGACCGTGTCGCGTTCCTGCTCCGGCCCTCAGACGCTCCGCCCCCCCAAAACGACGGGACGGTGGCGATGTTTCGTGCGGGCGGGAAGGAGGCCGAAGTGGAGGAGGTCCTGCAGCGAATCGCCGCCGTCGGCGTCCCCGTTGACCAGGTGGAGGTGGCCTGCGCCACCGCCGATTACGCGGCGCTCTTCTGGGAGAAGGCCCAGCGGCACGGCCTGCCCCTGACGCTCGGGTCGGGAATCCCCATCGCGCTGACCCGCCCGGCGCGAGGGCTCCTGGCCTTTTGTGCGTGGATCGAGGGCGGATTTTCCGCCGGCGGCCTTCGCCGGCTCCTCCAGTCGGGTGACGTGCGGGTCGATCTGGAGGACGGTCCCACGGCAGGCCAGGCGGCGCGGCTCCTGGCGAAGTCGGAGGCGACGTGGGGGCGCCGGACCTACGATCCGGCCCTCACCGCACTGGCGGCGTCCTACCGTGAGCGGGCAGGGGAGGCCGAGGCCGACGAGGAGACCCGGGCGCGCTACCTCACCCGTGCGGCCCAGACCGAAAGCGTGAGAGGCTGGATCGCCGACCTCTTGTGCCTCGTCCCCGACCCCGATGCCGACGGCCTGGTCGAGCTCGACCCGCTCCTCACCGCCTTCACGGCCTTCCTCGAGCGGCTCGCGGCAAAGACGAGCGAGCTGGATGGCGCCGCTACCGCTGTCCTGACCGAAGCCTTAAACGAGCTCCGGGCCGTCGGCCATCTCTCGCGGCCCCTGGCCGAGGCCTTTGGGCTTATCCGGGACCGCGTCGAAATGCTCACGGTGGGGAGTGACCGCGCACGCCCTGGCCATCTCCACGTCGCCCCGTTGCCTCACGCCGGCTACGGCGGGCGGCTGCTGACCTTCGTGGTTGGCCTTGAGGAGGGCCGCGTTCTGCCCACGCTGCTGGAGGACGCCGTCCTGCTCGACGACGAGCGGCGGGCCATCCATCTTGGGCTCGCCACCTCACGGGATCGTGTGAGCGAGGCCCTCGCCGCTGTGATCTCTCGCGTGGCCGTGCTGGGTGGCCGCATCTGTCTCAGTTTCTCGTGCCGCGACCTCCGCGAGAACCGCGAGACCTTTCCCTCCTGGCTCCTCCTTCAGACCCTTCGCCTCCAGGAGCCCGGGCGCGAGCTGACGTACGAGCACCTGAACCAGGCCCTCGGCGAGCCCGTCTCGGCCGTACCCATGCGTCGGGATCTGGCGCTTTCCGAGGCGGGCTGGTGGCTGTCGAGCCTCCGAGGCGCGGGGCAAGTGGGGCTCGAGGCCGTCCGGGCAGCCTTCGCCTCCCTCGCCCGGGGCGCTCAAGCAGAAACGGCCCGCGAGTCGCCGGCCTTCACGCCGTACGACGGCTTCGTCCCGGCCGCGGGGCTCAGGCTCGACCCACGGGACTCGGGCCGACCCGTCTCGCCCACGACCCTTGAGCTGCTGTCGGCGTGCCCGTTCCGGTTCTTCCTCGAGCGCGGCCTCGGGCTCGAGTCCGTCGAGGAGGTCGAGCCCGACCCGGATCGCTGGCTCGACCCGATCGCCCGCGGCTCGCTCCTCCACGTGCTCTTCGCGGCGCTCTGGCGCGAGCTCCGCGAGCGGGGAGAGCGGCCCGACCCGGATCGCCACGGTCCCCGCCTCCGGCAGCTCGCGGAGGCGCGGCTCGCGGAGCTCCGCGTGCTGACCCCGCCGCCCTCCGAGAGGGTCTTCGAGCGGGAGGCCCGGGAGATCCTCCGGGACATTGAGCTGTTTCTCCGATTTGAGGCAGAGCAGGCGGACCGGGAGCCGGTGGGCTTCGAGGTCTCCTTCGGGGGCGGCCCGGCCGAGGGGGAGCCCCTCGCCCAGGCCGACCCGGTCCTGATCGACCTGGGTCCGGGCCTCCGCTTCCGGCTGCGGGGGCGCATCGACCGGGTCGACCGCCTGCCGGACGGCACCTACGATGCCGTGGATTACAAGACGGGCGGATTCTGGCGAGATAACTACTCGGGTCAGTTCATGGGGGGGCGTCTCCTACAGCACGCCCTCTACGCGCTGGCCGCAAGGGAGCTACTCCGGCGGCACGATCCGACAGCCCGCGTGACGGCAGGCTCGTACTACTTCCCCACCGGGCGCGGCCGCGGCGAGCGGGTGACCATTCCTCAGGGCGACGCGGGTGCCCTCGCTGCCGTGCTACGGGATCTGTTCGACGTGCTCGCGCGAGGTACGTTCGTTCACTCCCCCCACAGCACCGACTGCCGCTGGTGTGATTTCGGTCGGGCCTGCGGACCGGATCCGATGGCCAGGGCCAAGCGGAAGATCGACCACGACGGGAATGCAATTCTCGACGGATACCGGAGGCTCGCGGGACATGAGTAAGCGGGAGGCCCTCCCGGACCAGGCGGCGCGCGATCTCATCGAGCGACGGCTCGACCTGAACCTCATCGTTGAGGCCGGGGCGGGCTCGGGGAAGACGGAGAGCCTGGCGCGTAGGATGGCGGCAGGCGTCGTCGAGGGGGTATACGAGATCGAAGGGATGGCCGCCGTCACCT
Organism: Gemmatimonadota bacterium; assembly: GCA_046757485.1. GTDB lineage: Bacteria > Gemmatimonadota > Gemmatimonadetes > Palauibacterales > Palauibacteraceae > JBHHYJ01. The sequence goes on along the minus strand of JBHHYJ010000091.1, from coordinate 3,806 downwards.
TCACGCGCAAGGCGGCGGCGGAGCTCCGCGGACGCTTCCAGCTCGTCTTGGAGGAGAGGTTCCGGAAGGAGCGGGACAACGCTCGGAAGGCGCGCGTGCGCGAGGCCCTCTCCCACCTCGAGCGTTTGTTCGCTGGCACCATCCACGCCTTCTGCGCTCACCTGATCCGCGAGCGGCCCGTGGAGGCGGGGGTGGCACCGGGGTTTACTGAGCTCGACGAGATCGGGGACGCCGAGCTCCGGAGACGGGCCTGGCGGGAGTACCTGGACCGCGAACGCGCCGCGGGGTCGGCGCTGCTGCACGAGCTGGTCGAGGCGGGCGTCGCCCTCTCCGACCTCGACGAGGCTTTCCAGACGGTGTGTCTGTTCCCCGAGGTCGAGTTCCCGCCGGGCGACGCCCCGATGCCTGACCCGGCACCGGTCTGGCGGGACCTCGACCGCTTCTGGGCGGAGCTCAGGCGGCTGCTCCCGCCGGCGATCCTCCCGGAGACCACCTGCGGGGTGCAGCGCTTGGCAAGGGAGTTCCGGGGAGGCCTCCAGGTGGCCGACCGCGCGCGTGCGGCGGCCCTGGCCGAGCTTCTTGCCTCTTGGGAAAAGGACGTCAAGATCGTCCAGAAGTGGTGGGGGAACACGGCGCAAGAGAGGAAGGCTGTCGTGGCCGAGGTTCAGCGCCACATCGGCGAGTTCCAGGCGGCGACCGTACGCCCCTTCCTCGCGGGGTGGCGGCAGTACCTCTACCGGCTGGTCGTCACGCTGCTGGCCGGAGGCCGGGGCTTCGTTCAAGAGGCGCGTCGGCGCACCGTCGTGCTCAACTACGAGGACCTCCTCCAGGTGGCGGCGCGCGTCCTCCGGGAGAACCTCGAGGTTCGGGCCGCACTCCAGCGTAAGTACCGGTGGCTGTTCGTCGACGAGTTCCAGGATACTGACCCCATCCAGGCCGAGGTGATTCTGCTCCTCGCTTCTGAGCCTGGGGCCGGCCCTGACTGGACCCGAGCCCCGCTCCGGCCTGGCGCGCTCTTTATCGTCGGGGATCCGAAGCAGTCGATCTACCGGTTCCGCCGCGCCGATATCGAGACCTACATGCGAGTGAAGGAGCGCATCCAGGCGACCGGCGGCCAGGTGGTTGAGCTGACCGCCTCCTTCCGGGCCGTGCCCGCCCTCTGCAACTGGGCCAACGGGGTCTTCCCCGAATTCTTTCCGCAGAGGGCGACGCCCCAGCAGCCGGCCTTTCACCGCCTGCATCCCATCCGCGGCGCGGCCGATGCGAGGGTCACGGGGGTCTGCGCGCTGGCCATTCCCGAAACCGTCCAGCAGCGCGAGGTTGCCGACTGGGACGCTCGCGCGATCGCACGCTTCATCCGCGCCGGGGTGGATCACGGCCGGCGCGTGTGGGGAGATTTCCTGATCCTCACCAGGAAGAAGAAGCAGCTTCTCGTCTACGCGCGAGCCCTGGAGGACCTGAGGATCCCGGTCGAGGTTAGCGGTGGGGCCACGTTCGCGGCGTCGGAGCCTGTCGGGCTCCTCGCGGGCCTCCTCTGCGCCTTGAGTGACCCGGATGGCGGCGTGGCGCTGGTCGGGGTTCTTCGCGGCCCGCTCTTCGGACTGAGCGATGAGGAGCTCTTCCACCACCGCGAGGCGGGGCATTGGTTTCATCTCACGGCACCACTACCGGAGGGCGCTCAGGGAACTGTAGTCGACGCGCTCCGGGAGCTTCAGGAGATGTACCACTGGACGCGCTCGCTGCCTGTGCCGGCCGCGGTCGAGCGCATCCTAGAAGGGACTGGCCTTCTGGCGCTGGCCGCCGCCGAGACCCCGGGCGGGGCCGAGGCGGGGAACCTGCTACACGCGGTCGACCGCGTTCGCCGGATCACTGAGGAGGGCGGGAGCCTCGCCGATGCAGCCCGCGCGCTGGAGGAGGATCGTGAACTGGTCGATCTGGAATCGCTGCCGCTCGAGCCGGGGCGCCGCGACGTCGTCCGCCTGATGAACCTCCACAAGGTCAAGGGGCTCGAGGCGCCCGTCGTCTTCCTGGTGGATCCTTTGGGCGGGGTGAAGGAGCGGGCTGACCTTCGGATCGTGCGGGAGGGCACGCGAGCTGTCGGTTACTTCCAGGTCACGCGTCCCATCGGAGAGTGGGGACGCCAGGTCGTCGCCGAGCCGGCGGACTGGGACCGACTTGAGGCCGAGGAACTGGCCTATCGAACGGCGGAGGAGAAGCGGCTCCTCTACGTGGCCGCGACCAGAGCGAGGGACCTCGTGGTCATCAGCCGCTGGGCAAGGGCGGGCGGCAGTGGCGTCCGACCTTGGGCGCCGTTCGACCCGCATATCAACGAGGCTCCTGCGGTTGACTTCCCCGCGGCAATTGATCTTCCGGCGGTGGAGCTTCCCGATCTTTCTGACGCCTCTCGTGAAGCAGCCGACGCCACGCGCCAGGAGCGGCGACGGGCTGCCCTCCAGCCCTCGTGGGAGGTCGAGTCCGTCACCGCAATGTCCCACCGGGGTTCTGCGGGCGGGGCCCGCCCTCAAGAGGGCCGGGCCCGCGAGCCCGACACCGGCATGGTCTGGGGCAGGCTGGTCCACGCCCTCTTGGAGCACGCCATGCGCGGCCCCCACCGCGATCGGGCTCACCTCGAGCGCCTGGCGAACTGGCTAACTCTGGGGTACCCCGAGCTCCGGCAGGTGGTCCCCGAGGCCCTCCATACCGTCGAGCGTGTCATGGCCTCGGACTTTTGGCAGCATGCGCTGACCGCGGAGGAGCGGCACGCGGAGGTCCCCTTCGCCGTCATGGTGAGCCCGGAGGGCGACGCGCCCCGAATCCTCCACGGCATCATCGACCTCGCCCTCCGCTTCCCCATGGGCTGGGAGCTCACCGACTACAAGACAGACCAGCTGGGGACCGACGCGCTGGTCGAGCGTTACGGCGATCAAGTCAGAGAATACGGGAGACACTGGGCCGCGCTGTCCGGAGCTCCCGTGTCGTATGCCGGCCTGTACGCGGTCCGGGACAACCAGCTCACAGAGAGTCTCATATAGGGTTACCGCCCCGCCGAGCAGGGAAGGGGACAACGGATGCGAAAAGTCCATGAACGGCTGTTTGTGGGCGCAGAATTGGACTGCTTCCATCGGGGGGAGGGGTGGGCCACGGTCCACGCCTGCAAGAGCCCGTGCCACCAGCGAGCAGTCGGTTATAGAAAGAGCCTTAGTAGCTCTCACCCCAATTATCTGGTCTTGGAAGAGGCCCCTAACCTTTATCTGAATATGATTGATCCGCCCGTTCCTTTATTCATGCCTCCACTATTCAGTGAGTTTCTTCGGTTTGCGAGTGCGCAGTGGAACGGCGGAAAACATGTTCTGATTCATTGCAACCAAGGTGAATCACGGGCTCCCTCTCTCGCCTTATTGTTTCTTGCGAAGGTGCTGGGCGTCCTGCCTGTCGAGTCATTCGACTCGGCCAGGGAAGCGTATCTGGCGCTTGATCCGGAGTATTCTCCCGGGCACGGAATTCAGACTTATCTCCGCGAGCACTGGAATGATTGGTAAAGGAGGCGCGAGCGTCCTGGTCTTGGCGGCCATCGCCTCAGGAGGAGGCCAGGTTGACGCCTAGTGGTTGAGGGTCTTTTCTGTTTTGCCCGACTTCGTGTCGGGGGCTCGGTGTCTCGGGGGCTCGGTGTCAGACTTGCCTAACTTGTCTAAGTCGCACGCCCTGCACCACTTTTCCGAACTCCCTGTGGCCCCCATCGATGCGGATGGCCATGCCCGGTCCTGGGACGACATGACGGTCGTTGCCCTTCGGCTCATCCGCTCCTA
>JBHHYJ010000090.1:0-7751 GCA_046757485.1 Gemmatimonadota bacterium | reverse complement strand
CGAGCGCCGAAGGTCGCCGGCCTCGAGCCCTCGTCGCGGAACCCGTCTTCCCCTGCTAGCGGCGCGTTCCGCCGGCGCGGTCGTTGGGCTTCCGAACCGTCCAACTAGAACCCTGTGGAAGAACTAGCATAGAGGCTGATCGATGGATATCCGCACGGAGCTGCTGATCGATGGGGAGTGGACGGCGGGGACCGGCCACTTTCCCGACATCAACCCGGCCACGGAAGAGGTGATCGCCGAGGTTCAGGAAGCGGGGCCGCGCGAGGTCGATGCCGCGGTGAGCTCCGCACGGGAGGCCGTGGAGGACCCCGCCTGGCGGCACATGAACCCCCACCGGCGGGCCGAGCTGCTGTGGAAGCTGGCCGATCTGGTCGAGGAGCGCGCGGAAGAGCTGGCCCGGGTGGAAACGTTGGACAACGGCAAGCCGACGTTCGAATCGTACAGGATCGATCTCCCGTTCGTGGTCCAGAACTACCGGTATTACGCGGGCTGGGCCGACAAGGTGATGGGCGAGACGATCCCCGTTTCCGGCCCGTTCCTGAACTACACGCTGCGCGAGCCGGTCGGCGTCGTCGGCGCGATCATACCCTGGAACTTCCCTCTCTCGCTCGCTTCGTGGAAGGTGGCGCCGGCCCTGGCATGCGGGAACGCAGTCGTGCTGAAGCCGGCGGAGGAGACACCGCTCACCGCCCTCCTCCTGGGGGAGCTCGCGCTGGAGGCCGGCTTCCCGCCCGGCGTGCTGAACGTCGTGCCGGGACGCGGCGAGGTCACCGGCCAGGCACTCGTGGAACACCCCGGCGTGGACAAGATCGCGTTCACCGGCTCCACCGAGACCGGCAGGCTCATCATGCGGGCCGCGGCGGGTACGCTGAAGAAGGTCTCCCTGGAGCTGGGAGGAAAGTCCCCCAACGTCATCTTCGCCGACGCGGAGATGGAGGCGGCCGTGCGCGGCGCCACGACGGGGATCTTCTACGGCAAGGGCGAGGTGTGCGCCGCGGGCTCCCGCCTCCTGGTGGAGGAGGGGGTGAAGGAGGAGGTGGTGGAGCGACTCGTGGCCCGCGCGGCGAAGATGATGCCGGGAGATCCGGCGCATCCCAAGACCCGCCTCGGCCCGCTGGTCTCGAAGCACCAGCAGGAGCGCGTTCTCTCCTACATCGAGGCGGGCAGGACGGACGGGGCGACCCTCCTGTGCGGCGGCGAGGCGGCCCGGGTGGGCGGGAAAGGCTACTACGTGCAGCCGACCGTCTTCGATGGGGTGGATCCCGAGATGCGGATCGCCCGGGAAGAGATCTTCGGCCCCGTGGTCGCCGTCCTCGGCTTCTCCGATCTGGAAGAGGCCATCGACCGAGCGAACCAAACGATCTACGGGCTGGCGGCCGGCGTCTGGACGCGGGATGTGGGAAAGGCCCACCGTTTCGCGCGGGACGTGAAGGCCGGAACGGTGTGGGTGAACACCTACAACATGTACGACAGCGCCTCCCCGTTCGGCGGGTACAAGCAGTCCGGCTTCGGCCGCGATCTGGGCCGCCACGCCCTCGAAGAGTACACGAACGTGAAGAGCGTATGGGTGGGACTGGATTGATGGGCCGGCGGGGTCGTCCGAGGAGGGTTCGGCCCTGACGAGCCCTCCGATGACCGGGCGCGACCCCGTCGTCCTCGGAGCGGTCCGCTCCCCCGTGGGACGCCACGGGGGAGCCCTGGCCCGGGTTCGGCCCGACGATCTCCTGGCTCGGGTGATCGAGGGCCTCCTGGAGCGGACCGGTGCGCCCCCGGACCGCATCGAGGATGTGATCATCGGGTGTGCCAATCAGGCGGGAGAGGACAACCGGAACGTCGCCCGCATGGCCGCGCTGCTGGCGGGTCTTCCGATCGATGTGGCGGGGCAGACCGTGAACCGGCTGTGCGGGTCCGGGCTCCAGGCGATCGTGTCGGCCGGCCACGCCATACGTTGCGGAGAGGGGGATCTCCTCCTCGCCGGCGGGGTCGAGAGCATGTCCCGCGCGCCCTGGGTCACCCTGAAGCCCGAGGATGGCTTCCCGCGCCGTCCTCCCGAGGTCGCCGACACGACCGTGGGATGGCGGTTCACGAACCCCCGGATGCCGGAGCGCTGGACGATCGGGCTCGGGGAGACCGCCGAGGTCGTGGCCGAGCAGCACGGGGTGACCCGGGAGGAGCAGGAGGCGTTCGCCGTCGAGAGTCAGCGGCGAGCGGCCCGGGCGATCCGGGAGGGGCGCTTCCGGGAAGAGATCGTGCCGATCGAGGCCCCGGTCGGCCGCAAGGGCGAGACGCGAGCCGTCGACACCGACGAGCACCCGCGTCCCGACGTCACGCGGGAGAAGCTGGCCCTCCTCCCCCCCGCGTTCCGGACGGGGGGCACGGTGACCGCCGGCACTTCCTCCGGCATCAACGACGGAGCGGCCGCGGTGCTGGTGGCCAGCCGCGCCGCCGCGGAGGAGTTGGGGCTCTCCCCCCTCGCCCGGCTCGGGGCCTCCGCGGTGGCGGGGGTCGACCCCGCCTGCATGGGGCTGGGTCCCGTTCCCGCGACGCGCAAGGCGCTGTCCCGGGAAGGTCTGACCGCGGACGACCTCGATCTGGTGGAGTTGAACGAGGCGTTCGCGGCCCAGGCGATCCCCTGTATCCGGGAGCTCGGACTGAACCCGGAGCGGGTGAACGTGAACGGGGGGGCGATCGCCCTCGGCCATCCGCTCGGTTGCACGGGGGCGCGACTCTTCACCTCCCTCGTGCACGAGATGCGCCGCCGCCGGGCCGGCATCGGCCTCGTGACGATGTGCATCGGCGTCGGCCAGGGAATCGCCGCGCTCCTTCACGCCGAGTGAGGTGGGGGTGAGCCACGTCCGGATCGAGATCGATCACGAGGCGGCGATCGGTACCCTCACCCTGGACCGGCCGGAGAAGCTCAACGCCTTCTTCGGAACGATGCGGGAGGAGATCGCCGACGCCCTGGATGCGCTCGGACGCGAGGCGGCCGTCCGCGCGGTGATCGTCACCGGGGCGGGCCGCGCGTTCTGCGCGGGAGCCGATGTGGGGTACCTGGCCGAGCTCCGGGAGCGCGGGGCCGTCGACGAGTTCCTCCGCCTGGTGGAGGGCGGCCGCCGGGTGGTCACCACGATCGTGGAGATGCCGAAGCCCGTCATCGCGGCGATCAACGGTCCCGCGGCCGGGGGCGGAGCCAACCTCGCCCTCGCCTGCGACCTGCGGATCGCCTCCGAGCGGGCCTCGATCGGCCAGACGTTCAACCGTATCGGGCTCCATCCGGATTGGGGAGGCACGTACTTCGTTCCGCGCCTCGTGGGCACGGCCCGGGCCGCGGAGCTCTTGTTCCTGGCCGAGATGGTGGAGGCCGAGGAAGCGGCCCGCATCGGCCTCGTGAACCGAGTCGTGCCCCACGAGCGTCTCATGCCGGAGGCGGTGGAGTGGGCCCGCGACCTGGCGGCCCGGCCCGAACTTCCCCTCCGTCTCTCGAAGGAGGCGATTCGCCGGAGCGCCACGGCCGGCCTGGAGGAGATGCTGGCCTACGAGGAGGAGGCCCAGCGGAGGTGCTTCCTGTCGCCGGAGGCGAGCGAAGGGGTGAGGGCGTTCCTCGAAAAGCGATCCCCCGACTTCCGGAACGCCCCCCGGGCGGCCGGGGATGAGGCGGACCGCTCCACGTGAGCGTACCGGTCCACCTCCGTCCGGCGACTCTCGAGGACCTGGACGAGCTGGTCGCCCTCTGGTCGCACTACATCCGCGAGCACCAGCACAACCCGGCCTATCGGCGCCTGCCGCCCGGCGCGCTCGGGGCTCGCCGCCACGCGTTCCGCCAGCGCCTGGAGGACCCGGACGCCGCGATCTTCGTCCTGGCCCGACTCGACGGGGGGCTGGACGGCATGGTCACCTGCTTCGTGGAGCGGAACGCTCCGTACTTCCTCCCCGCGTGTTACGCACGGCTCCAGATCCCGTACGTGCGGCGAGATGCCCGGGGACACGGCAACCTGAAGCGGCTCCTGGGAGCCGCCTTCCGGTGGGCCCGGGAACAAGAGATGACGGAGATTCGTCTCTACCTGGGAGCGGACAACGTGCTGGCCAACGCGATCGCCGAAGAGCTCGGCTTCGAGGCGGTGGAGATCGTGCGGCGTCGGGCGCTGAGCTGGAGCCTCGATCCGGAGCAACAGGTGGACGAATGAGCGAGGTGACGCGGGCCTCGAGGGACCTCTTCCCCGCCCCTCCACCCGGGTCGCGGATCGCGGTCCTGGGCGCCGGAACTATGGGCCACGGAATCGCCCAGGTGGCCGCCATGGCGGGGTACGAGGTCCGCCTGTTCGACGTGCAGGCTTCCGCTCTGAAGGCAGCTCTCGAGCGAATCCGCCGCAACCTCGAGCGGGGGGTGGAGCTGGGGAAGGTAGAGCCCACGGCACGAGAGGATGCCCTCGGGCGCGTCGGTCCGGTCGCGGATCTGGCGGAGGCGGTCGCCGGGGCGGCGGTCGTCATCGAGGCGGTGCCGGAGCGACTGGAGCTCAAGCGACAGGTGCTGGCCGAGGCAGCGGCGGGCGCCGCCCCGGACGCGCTCCTGGCGACGAACACCTCCTCCCTCTCCATAACGGGGCTGGCCGTGGCGGTTCCGGACCCGGGGAGGTTCGTGGGCGTGCACTTCTTCAACCCCGTCCACATCATGGAGCTCGTCGAGGTGGTGCGCGGAGCGGAGAGCTCCGAGGATACGGTGCGGCGAGCATGCTCGCTCGCGGAGACGCTGGGCAAGACGCCGATCGTCGTGCGTGACTCCCCGGGTTTCGCCTCCTCCCGGCTCGGGATCGCCCTCGGGCTCGAAGCCATCCGCATGGTCGAGGAGAAGGTCGCCTCCCCGGCCGATATCGATCGGGCCATGACGCTGGGCTACCGCCACCCGATGGGACCCCTGCGACTCACGGACCTCGTGGGTCTGGACGTGAGGCTGGAGATCGCGCGCTACCTCGAGCGCGAGCTGAACGGCGACCGTTTCGCGCCGCCCGCCCTCCTGGTGCGGATGGTCGAAGAGGGGAAGCTGGGGAAGAAGTCGGGAGAAGGGTTCTATACATGGGATGAGATACAGTGAAGAAAGCTAAGATACACCAGCACGTTACGGGACCACGTACGACGGAGGCGAGGGGCCCGAGCGCCGCCGAGATCGTCGGGGAGCATCGGGAGTTCCTCTTCCCCTGGGTGCGGCCCTACTACGAGGAGCCGCTCGTGCTGACCGAGGCCGAAGGCGTCCGCGTGCGTGACGCGGAGGGTCGGGAGTACCTGGACTTCTTCTCGGGGATTCTCACCACCTCGATCGGCCACTGTCATCCCGCCGTCGTCGAGCGGGTGCGGGAGCAGGCCGGCCGTTTGGGGCACACCTCCACCCTGTACGTGACCGAGAACCAGGTGGACGTCGCCCGCCGACTGAGGGCGCTCGCGCCGGGCGCCCTGGCGCGAGCCTGTTTCACGAACAGCGGCACGGAGGCCGTGGAGTCGGCGATCATGGCGGCCTGCGTGTACACGGGTCGCTCCGAGATCATCGCGCTGCGGCTGGCCTACTCCGGACGCAGCCTGCTGGCCGCGAACCTGACGGGCCACGCGGCGTGGCGCACCCTTCCTTCCGCGATGGCAGGGGTCAAGCACGCCCGATCGCCGTACCCGTACCGTTGCCCACTGGGCCCCGGTGCGACCGAGGAGGAGGTCACCGACTTCTACATCGATGACCTGGTGGAGGTGATCGAGACGACGACCTCCCGGAAGCCCGCGGCGCTTCTCGCCGAAACGATCCAGGGCGTGGGTGGCTGCATCGTCCCGCCCCGTACCTACTTCCGGAAGGCCGCCGAGGTCATCCGAAGCTACGGCGGCCTGCTCATCGTCGACGAGGTGCAGACCGGCTTCGGGCGGACGGGCGGCAAGTGGTTCGGCATCGAGCACTGGGGCGTCGAGCCGGACCTCATGTGCATGGCGAAGGGGATCGCCAACGGCTTCCCCGTGGGCGCGACGCTCGCGCGAGATGAAGTCGCCGCCGCCTGGAAGGGCCCTTCCATCTCGACGTTCGGGGGCAACCCCGTGTGCATGGCCGCGGCGGCCGCCACGCTGGAGGTGATGGTCCGCGAGGACACCCCCGCCCGCTCCGAGGCGAGGGGCGCCGCGCTCCGCCACCGCCTCGAGGCCCTCAAGGAGGAACACGTGTGGATCGGTGACGTGCGGGGGCTGGGCCTCATGCAGGGGATCGAGCTGGTGGAGAACAAGGCGAGCAGGACCCCCAGCCCGGCGCACGCTCGCGCCCTTCTCGAAGCCGCCAAGGCGGAGGGCCTCCTGATCGGAGCCGGAGGCCTGCACGGTCACGTGATTCGCCTCGGTCCCTCCATGCTGATCAGCGAGGAGGAGCTGACCGAGGCGGTGGAGCGGCTCACGCGAGCCTGCGAAAAGGTCAGCCTGACCGAACAGGGGTGAATCGACTCGGAACAGGAAGGACGCCGAGATGAGCGATCTGCTGCTGAGCGAAAAGCTGGAGGGCCGCGTTGCCCTCCTCACCGTGAACCGACCGGAGAAGCTGAACGCCCTGAACGGACAGGTGCGCTGCGCCCTGCTGGGCGCCCTGGACGACCTCCGACGCGACGATGACGTTCGCGTGGTGGTTCTCACCGGCGCCGGCGAGAAGGCGTTCATCGCGGGGGCCGACATCGCGGAGTTCAAGGACGCCGAGCCGGTGCAGCAGTACCGGACGATGGAGCGCGGAAACATCTACTCCGCCATGGAGGCGTTTCCCAAGCCGGTGATCGCCATGATCAACGGCTACTGCCTCGGAGGCGGCTGCGAGCTTTCCATGGCGTGCGACATCCGCATCGCCTCGGATCGGGCCCGGCTCGGCCAGCCGGAGGTGAACCTCGGCATCATCCCGGGAGGGGGCGGTACGCAGCGCCTTCCGCGCCTCGTCGGGGAAGGCCGCGCGATGTGGATGATCTACACGGGAGAGATGATCGACGCCGCCAGGGCGGAGCGCTTCGGGCTCGTCGACGAGGTCGTGCCCGCCGACGAGCTCCGCGACCACACCCTGGAGCTGGCCCGGAAGATCGCGACCAAGAGCCCGATCGCCCTTCAGGCGGCCAAGGAGAGCATCCAGGCCGCCCGCCGGATGCCGCTGGATGAGGGCCTGAAGTTCGAGCGGGGGTGGTTCAGCCTGCTATTCTCGACCCGGGACAAGGACGAGGGGGTGGACGCGTTCCTCAGCAAGCGGGAGGCTCGCTTCGAAGGGCGCTAGAAGGCTAGAAGATATGGAAGGGCTACGGGAGCACGCTCACGAACTTGCGACCGCCCCTGGCGACCTGGAAGCAGACCTTGCCGTCGGCGAGGGCGAACAGCGTGTCGTCCCGGCCCCGGCCGACGTTGCGACCTGGATGGAAGCGCGTGCCTCTCTGGCGCACGAGGATGTTTCCGGCCCGCACCCGTTCGCCACCGTACTTCTTGACGCCCAGGAACTTGGGCTGGCTGTCCCGGCCGTTTCGACTGGACCCTACGCCCTTCTTGTGTGCCACCTGGCTAGCTCCCTTCCCGCTCCTTAATCGCCCGCTCCACGTCCCCCTTGAGAATCCGCCCCCCCTTGCCCGACCCCTCGATCGTCGAGAGATCGATTCCATGCCCCTCGGCGAGCTGCCGCGCGGCCTCGGTGATCTCGGCCGGGGCGGCGGACCCGCTCTCCGGCGGCTCGGGCGCCTTCTCGGTGGTCACCGCGCGTTCGGGCGCCTGCTCGG
>JBHHYJ010000089.1:0-7964 GCA_046757485.1 Gemmatimonadota bacterium | reverse complement strand
CGCGTCCCCCTTCTCACTTCCCCGACGCTCCTGACCACCATGTCTGAGGCCAGCCTGCGACCTCACCGCGAGACCACGCCGGTGGCCATCGCCCTCGGCTCCAACGTGGGCGGCCGCCGCCGCTCCCTGGCGAGAGGCCGGACTGGCCTGGCCCGGCGCCTGACGGATCTCCGCTGCTCGGCGATCTACGAGACGGAACCGATGCACCTGCCCTCCCAGGCCCCCTTCCTGAACGCGTGCTGCACGGGCCGCACGCACCTGGGCGCCGAAGAGCTGCTGGCGTACCTTCAGCGGCTGGAACGGGCCGCCGGCCGCCGGGCCGGCCCCCGCTTCGGACCTCGCGAACTGGACCTGGATCTGCTTCTGTACGGAGAGTGTATCGTGGAGACGCCTCGGCTGCGCGTGCCGCACCCGCGCATGGCGGAGCGGGCGTTCGTGCTCGTTCCGCTGGCCGAGGTGGCGGGAGATTGGGTGCACCCGGAGCTGGGGTGCCGGGTGGATGAGCTGGCGGGACGGGTCTCGCGAGGCGGGATTCGCCGGCGGACGGAATGGACGAAGGGAGAGGCGCGCTGAAAAGGCACGCGTGGCGGAGCCTGGCGGCCGGGACGCTCTGCGCCGGGCTCGCGGGAGCGGCGGGAGGCTGTGGAGGCGGGGACGCCGGCACCGCCGGAACGGCACCGGACACCGCCTTGACTCGTATGGTGGGGGAGATCCTCCCGCTTGTCGAGCGCGCCAGCGGACTCCGGGCCCTCGCTCCGCCCCGCCTGGCCACGAGCGACGCGGAGACGCTGGAGCGTTACCTGACGGGGCGGGTGGAGGAGCAGCTGCCGGAGGAGCGAGCCGCGGCCCTGACCGCCGTTTACGCCCGACTGGGGCTCGTCCCGGATACTCTGGACCTGAGACGGACTCTCCTGGCCCTCTACCGGGAGCAGGTCGTCGGCTACTACGATCCCCGGGTGGACACGCTGTTCGTGGTGTCGCACGTGCCGTCGAACCAGCTGGAGCTGGTCCTCGCGCACGAGCTCGTGCACGCCCTCCAGGATCAGCACGTGGACCTCGATTCCCTCGTCCGAGCGACGGAAGGAGAGAACGACCGGGCCACGGCGCTCCAGGCGGCGGTCGAAGGACACGCCACCCTGGCGATGCTGGAGTGGCAGCTGAGCCGCATGACGGGACGGCCGGCGGACGTCACGGCCTTGCCGGACCTCGGGGAGCAGCTGGAGGCTGCGGACCTGACGGCCCTGGGCGAGGAGGCCGGCCTGCCGGCGCTCAGCGGGGCTCCTCGGGTGATCCGGGAGGCGCTGGTCTTTCCGTATATGGGCGGGCTCTCTTTCGTTCAGCGGCTGTGGCAGGCGCGGGACGGACGTCCGGCGCCGTTCGGGGAGGAGCTTCCCGTCTCCAGCGAGCAGGTCCTTCATCCGGCGCGTTTTCTGGCGGGGCCACCGGATGTGCCCTCGGCGGTCGAGTTCACCGAGGAAGTCCCGGAGAGCTGGCGGGAGGTGCGGTCCGACGCTCTGGGGGAGCTGGAGGTGCGGATCTTCTTGGAGGAGCATCTGCAGGACGTCGGGCGCGCGGCGCAGGCCGCCGAGGGCTGGGATGGAGACCGCTATCGCCTGCTGCGAGGGCCGAGCGGAGAAGCGTTCGTGTGGGCCACCGTGTGGGATACGCGGCGAGATGCGGCGGAGTTCGAGGCGGCGGTCCGGGAGGCTTACGGGAAGCGGTACCGGGGCGCCTCCGTCGCACGTCGGATCGATGTGGTGCGGCAGGAGAGCGGCGGTCGTCCGGCGGTTCTCGTCCTGGACCTCCCCGCCGGTTCCGACGCCGGAGCCGGGTGGGGTGCCGCGCGCTACCTGGTTTCGGCGCGCTGAGCGGGATGGAATCACCGCCTCCAACCACGGTCCGGGTGAGCGTTCCTCCCCGAGCGGGCGGTGAGTACGAGGTTCGGATCCGGTCGGGCGCGCTTCGGGAGCTGGGCCGGGAGAGCCAGATGGCGGCTCCGGCCCATCGCGTCGCGGTGGTGGCCGACAGCCGGGTCGGGGAGCTGTATGGGGAAGCGGCGCTCGCCTCCTTCCGAGAGGAGGGTTGTGAAGCCCGGCTGTTCACCTTCCCGGCAGGTGAGTGGAACAAGACCCGGACGGAGTGGGGGGAGCTCTCCAATCGGATGCTCCGAGCCGGCCTCGGCCGGGACTGCGCGGTGGTCGCGTTGGGGGGAGGGGTCACGGGAGACCTGGCCGGCTTCGTGGCCGCGACCTACATGCGCGGCGTTCCCGTCGTTCAGGTTCCGACGACCCTCCTGGCGATGGTGGACAGCTCCGTCGGCGGAAAGACGGGGGTCGACACGGAGTTCGGCAAGAACCTCATCGGCTCGTTCTGCCATCCCCGGCTCGTCCTGGTGGATCCGGACCTTCTGGAGACGCTCCCCCGTTCGCAGCTGGCGTCCGGGCTGGCCGAGGTCGTGAAGATGGGGGCGATCCTGGATGCAGAGCTCTTCGGGTGGCTCGAGGATCGGGCCCCCGCGCTTCTCGACGGCGACCCGGTCGGACGCCTGAGCGCCATCGCCCGCTGCATCGAGCTGAAGGCGGGGGTGGTCGGAGCGGATCCGGAGGAACGCGCCCACCGCGCCGTCCTCAACTTCGGCCACACGATCGGGCATGCCATGGAGCTTCTCGGAGGGTACGGGGTGCTGCACGGCGAGGCGGTGGCGGCGGGGATGCGGGTGGAGGCGCGTCTCGGAGAGGAGATGGGGATCACGACCCCGGGAACGGCGGCCCGCCTGGCCGCTCTCCTGGAACGATGCGGACTCGATCGAGCGCTCGAGGAAGAGCGCCCCGCGTCTCTCGTGTGGGAGGCGATGGTGCGGGACAAGAAGGCGCGCGATGGTGCCGTACGGTGCGTGCTGTTGCGTGAGATCGGCGAGGCGGCTCGGGACGCCGACGGAGCTTACACCTTTCCCCTGCCCGAGGATGCCCCCGAGCGACTGGGGTCCGTTTTATGCTTCGCCCACGACGGCTAGATTGACGGCGCATAATGGCTTCACTTCGATCGCCGGATCCGGCGCAGGGCATGGACCTCAACGAGCGTGGCGTGGCACGAGCAATGCCACATGGCTGACTCCGGGGTGAGCACGGGCGAGTCCGTCGGGGCGGCGCTGCGACGGCAGGCGGAGAGCCGGCCGGACGCACCTTTCCTTCTCTTCGCCGAGCGGAGCTGGAGCTTCGCCGAAGTCCACATGCAGTCCCAGGCCCTGGCCTCGGCGCTGGAAGGGCTGGGCGTTTGTCGAGGGGACCGGATCGCCCTGGACCTGCCGAACTGGCCGGAGTTCGTCGTCGGAGCGTTCGCGGCGGCCGAGCTGGGGGCCTCCGTCGTCCCGCTGAACCCCGGGTACAAGCCGCGCGAGCTCCAATTCATGCTGCGGAACTCCGAGGCGTCGGTCGTCGTGTCCGCCGAGAGCTACGGGGGCGTGGACTATCTCCAGCTCTTCGAGCCGATGCTTTCCGAGCTGCCGGCGCTCCAATACCTGGTGACCGTGGGCGAGGAGGACCTGTGGTACGACGACCGGATCTTCCAGTTCGAAGACCTGGTCTCGAGTGGCCGGGGTCGCGAGCGACCGGCCCCGGAGCTGGATCCGGAAGAGGAGGTCCTGGCGATTCTGTACACGCCGGGCACGACGGGCAAGGCGAAGGGCGTGATGTTGTCGCACGCCAACCTGCTACGGACGGCGGACGCGACAGCGGAGGCCCTGCGGCTCGTGTCCTCCGACGTCACGCTCTGTTCGGTTCCGCTCTTCCACATCTTCGGGCTCGGGGCCGCCTTGCTCACGGCTCTGGCGTCCGGCTCCTGCGTCCTCCTCCAGGAGCGGTTCGCCCCGGCGGAGGCGTTGCGTTTGATCGAGCGACACGGGGCCACGGTTCTGCACGGAGTGCCGACGATGTTCGTCATGCTGCTTCGGGAGCCCGGAGTGGCCGAGGCGAGGCTCGACACCCTGCGGACCGGGATCGTCGCCGGGGCGCCGGTGAGCCCGGAGCTGACCCGCCGGGTGCGCGAGAAGCTCGTTCCTGGGCTCGAGATCGCCTACGGTCTCACGGAGACGTCGCCGACGGTGAGCATCACGCGGCCGACGGATGCTCCCGAGGACCGCACGTCGAGTGTGGGACGGCCCCTGGAAGGGGTGGAGGTGCGGCTGCTGGACGAGCAGGGAGAGGCGGTTCCTACCGGCTCGGAGGGCGAGTTGGCGGTGCGCGGCTACAACGTGATGCGCGGGTACTTTCGACAGCCGACCGAGACGGCCGCGTCCTTCACGGCGGACGGCTTCTTGCGTACAGGGGACCTTGCGGTGGCCGACGAGCGAGGTTATCTGCGCATCGTGGGCCGCAAGAGCGACGTCCTGATTCGCGGCGGCTACAACGTGCATCCGAGAGAGGTGGAGGATCACCTGCGAGCGCACCCGGCCGTGCTGGACGCCGTGGTGGTGGGTGTTCCGAACGAGGTGCTGGGAGAGCTCGTGTGCGCCTGCGTCCTCCCCGTCGAGGGAGCGCTGATCACGGAGGAAGAGCTTCGGGAGTACTGCCGTGAGGATCTGGCGCCGTACAAGGTCCCGGATCTTGTACGCTTCATGGAGGTATTCCCTATGACATCGAGCGGCAAGGCGCGCCGGGTGGCCCTGGCCCGCCTCGTCCGTGCCCAGGAAGCGTCCCACCGGGAGTCGCGCACGTAGAAAGGCGCGGGACGCCAGGCTCGGTCGGATCTGCTGCGGCGGCGGTGGTGCGGAGGGGTTGTGAGGCGAGTTCGTACCCCCGCCCCGGCGTTCGGCGGCGAGCCGAAGAGCTCCCGAGAGAGACAGTTGGAGAGACTCCTCGCATCGTCCCCTCCGGTGCCGCACCGGAGGCGAGGGCGAGGGGCCTCTCGCCCGCCACGGCGGGTCGATGCCTACGACGGAACAGGCGAGAGGAAATGAACACACAATTCACGCGCGCCCCTCACTGGCGCGGCGACTCCGCGGAGGAGTCGGCGCCGAATGCCGCCCTCCTCATCGACTTCGACAACGTGACGATGGCCATGCGCTCCAACCTGGCGCTGGAGCTGCGCAAGCTCTTGAGCTCCGAGATCATCCGGGGCAAGGTGGCCGTCCAGAGGGCCTACGCGGACTGGAGACGCTATCCGCAGTACATCGTCCCCCTCTCCGAGGCCTCCATCGATCTGATCTTCGCGCCGGCCTACGGTTCTTCGAAGAAGAACGCCACCGACATCCGGCTGGCGGTGGATGCCCTGGAGATCGTCTTCACCCGACCGGAGATCGGTACGTACATCCTGCTGTCGGGGGACAGCGACTTCTCCAGCCTCGTGCTCAAGCTGAAGGAGTACGGAAAGTATGTGATCGGAGTGGGGCTCCAGGAGTCCTCGTCGGACATCCTGGTTCAGAACTGCGACGAGTACTACAGCTACAACACTCTCTCCGGACTGACCTCCGCCACGACGATGAGCCGGGAGCGGTACGATCCGTGGGAGCTCACCGAGCGCGCGGTCGCCCGCATGGTGAAGCGTGGCGACGTGATGCGCTCGGACCGCTTGAAGCAGGTCATGCTGGAGTTGGATCCCACCTTCGACGAGAAGACCGCCGGCTTCAGCAAGTTCAACCGCTTCCTGGCGGAGGCGGCTTCCCGCCGAATCGTACAGCTGAAGAAGTGCGAGAACGGCCAGTACGAGGTGAGGCCCGCGGAAGGCAACGGATCGGAGGGGGCCCCGGCGGACGCGTCGGCCCGACCGCGGGCCTCCCGCCCGAGAGGCCGGAAGGGAGAGCCGCGCCGCGAGTCGCCGGGGGAGGTTCCGGTCGAGGGGGCCGGACGGGGGGGGGCACCGGTAAAGGGGAGCCGGCGCGGAGCATCTCCGCTCCGTGAGGAAGCGCCGGAGAGCTCCGGGCCCGCGGTGGAAGAAGGCTCGGGCGTCCGGGCGAGCTCGGCGGCCGACGCTCCGGCGGAGGCCCTGCGTCGAGCGTACGCGCTCCTCGTCACGGCCGTCCACGATCTGCGATCGGGTGGGCAGGCGGTCCGCGACTCGGAGGTGAAGCGCAAGATGCTCGCCGAGGAGCCGAGCTTCGATGAAGCGGCGCTCGGCTTTCGGAAGTTCAGTCGCTTCCTCCAGCAGGCGCACGACGAGGGGGTGGTGGACGTGAAGCAGGAAGAGGACGGGAACTACTACATTTCACCGAGCAAAGAACCGGTGGCCAGCGGGGTCGCGAGGCCGTCAGGCGGCGGGCGAAAGCAACCTCGAGATCGTGGCCGGCGGGAGCGGGGGGGAGGTCGCTCGGCCGCCCCGCGCACCCCGGCGCGTGACCGTCCGGAGGCACAGGCTGAGCCGTTCGAGCGTCCCAGGACAAGGGGCCTGGGACGCTTTCGCCGAGGCTCTCGAGGGGGGGGAGCGGGAGAACGGGCGGGAGCGGGAGAACCCTCGAGGTTGGCGGGCTCCGCGGCGGCCTCGGCCGAGGCCGCCGGAGCCCCGTCGAAGGAGCGCCGGCCAACGGAGGGCGACCGGCCGGCCGCTGGAGGGACGCGTGAAGGAAGGTCGGCCGAGGAGGCCCTCCAGCACATGGTGAACCACTATCCCGGTGTGGGGCGTCGTACGGCCTCTCGCCTGGTGCAGGCGTTCGGAGATCGGGTCTTCGAGGTGATCGACCGGGAGCCGGACCGCATCACTCAAGTCCTCTCGTCGCGACGTGCCCGGGCCGTCATCGAGGCGCGCCGGGCCGAGGCAGAGACGTAGTCGGTCGCGGACCGCCGCGGAGCTCGGCGGATCACACGGCGAGGGCCGTGAGGGAGGTGGGCCCCGGGCCGGAGGCGCCCGCCATGCCGGAGCCGTCGGGGGAAGGGGGACTCGACCAAGCACTGCCGGCGGCGTTCTTCGACCGTCCGGCGGCGATCGTGGCGCGAGCTCTCCTCGGCTGCCATCTCGTCTCGGAGTGTGGGGGAGACAGAGCCGTCGGCCGCATCGTCGAGACGGAGGCGTACCCCGGGCCGGAGGACCCCGCCGGCCACGCCGCCGCGTCCGTCGGCCGGACCGCCCGCAACGACCCCCTCTTCGGCCCTCCGGGGATCGCCTACATCCACTTGAACTACGGGGTTCACTGGTGCCTGAACGTGGTGACCGGCGAGGAGGGCCATCCCGCCGGGGTACTGATCCGGGCCCTGGAGCCACTTACCGGGCGGGAGGTGATGCGCCGTCGACGGGGCCGCGCCGAGCTGACGAACGGCCCCGCCCGCCTCACGCAGGCGCTGGGGATCGGGCCGCAGCTTCAGCGTCATCCGCTGGACCGTCCCCCCCTGTGGATGAACCACGGGTCCGCGGTCCCCGAGCGGCGCGTGGTCGTGACGACGCGAATCGGGATCTCCAAAGGCACCGACCTGCGGCTGAGATTCTACGACGACGAAAGCCGCTGGATCTCTCGGCGGTGATCCCGATCTGCCCGCCGCCAACCAGAGCTGGTCACCCGGTCGCTCGTCTGCCGGCGAGCCCGCCGACGTCCCTCGGCGTCCTTGGAACCTTCCGCGCTTGACCTCCGTTTGAAAGCTTGATGACGGCCGACGGCGGTCGGCCGCGCGCGGGTTCGCGTTGAGGGGCAGCACGCGATGCGTCTTGGCTGCCCCCTTGTTGCATCCGGGCTGTCCCCCGACGCGAGCTCGCCACCGGGCTGCCACAGGAGGTACGGAATGGCGGGTGCATCGTTCGTTCGGCGATCTCATCGACCCCCCACAGCTCCGGAACCCGACGTCTTCCCCCCCTCGGACGTCGGCGGTGAACCTCACGACGGCTAGTCGATCGTAGGCGATCGGAGTCGGCGTGGGGCCGGGTCTCGCGTGCGCGTGCGCGCGAGCGGTTGTGATTGGTGCGTGTGTGTAAGTCCCCCCACAACACCCAGCACAGGAGGTGATTCATGTTGTGTAGTTTGGTGAGGCGAGCCGGTCGGCGGCTGG
>JBHHYJ010000088.1:0-8185 GCA_046757485.1 Gemmatimonadota bacterium | reverse complement strand
AAGGAGAAGCGGTCGAGGAAAGCGGTTAAGGAAAGCGGTCAATGAGCCACGCGCCACACCTCCTTGCCGCCCGGCCCGAAGCTCTCGGCACTCCTCCAGAGAAGGGGGCGCAACGGATGAGAGAGTGGAAGCGACGCGTGTGGCAGCTCGCGTACCTGGCCGTCGCGTCGTCTGCCGTGGGCGGGTGTGCCTCAGGGGGCGGCAGCGGCGCGATTCCGCGCCGCGAGCGATCCGGGGAAGCCGACAAGGTCCTGGCTCGGGTCATCAACACGAAAGAGTTCCGGATGGAGATCCGGGTCCTGACCGACTTCCACAACGTATTGCTGGGCAGCATGTCCGCGTACGACACCGCGGTATTCGAGATCCCGCGGGCCATCGTGGGCTCCGGACGCCAGGTGTGGTTGGTGGCGGATCCCCTCGGGCCCCAGAGGTCCTACGTCTCCTCGCCCGTATTCGTACACATCGGAGACATGATCCAGTGGCGGATCCAGGGAGTGGCGGTCCGGACCACCGGCTCGGCGGCCCCGCTTCTTCGGGTCCCGATCGCCGGCCCTCCGGTCGGGGAGCCGGGGCCGGCGCCCGTGCTCAAGCCGCCGAGTCGAGCTCCACCACGATCACCGTGATGTTGTCCGTGCCTCCGGCCCGGCAGGCGGCGTCGACCAGTGCCTCGGCCGCCGCCCCGGGGTCGGGGCCCGTCTCCAGGAGAGGTCGAAGCATCGCCTCCTCGACCATCGCCGTCAGGCCGTCGGTCGCCAGGAGAAAGCGATCCCCGGCCCTGGCCGCCCCTTCCAGATAATCCGCCACGACGTCCCGCTCGATGCCGAGCGCCCGGGTGAGCACGCTGGAGCGTGGGTGCAAACGCGCCTGCTCGTCCGTCAGGCGTCCCCGGTCCACGAGCTCCTGCACGACGGTGTGATCGTGGGTCAGTCGCCGGAGCTCGCCGTCGCGGAGGAGATACGCGCGGCTGTCGCCGACGTGCCCGATCGCGTAGCGCCGGTCGGCGAAGAAGGCCAAGATGGTGAGCGTGGTTCCCATGCCGGCCAGGCCGGGGTCGCGATCCACCTCCTCGAGGATGGCCTCGTTGGCCGAGCGGATCGCCTCGTGGAGGACGGAGTGGATCCTTTCCGGCAGGTCGTTCGGGGGCACGCGGCCCAGCTCCTCATCCACCCGGCGTACGGCGAGCTCGCTGGCCACCTCGCCGGCGACGTGGCCGCCGAGCCCGTCGGCCACGGCGAAGTATCCCGTCTCCGGGGCGGCCAGAAGGCTGTCCTCGTTGTGAGCTCGAACGCGCCCGATGTCGGTACGGGCCGCGTGCCGCCAGCTGAGGCGATCCGTCACAGGTTCCCCCGAGGTCGAAGGATCGCTCTCCCCGCGCCGGATGGATGCCGCGGCCCGAGATGCCGAACATCTTTCGCCAGCCGGCGGGGGTACGGATCTGCTACACATTCTACGTCGGGGGGGAGATCCGCGTCAGCACTCCCGCGGGACTTCGCCGCTCGGCGACCGGACTCGGGGACGGCGAGCAAGGGCTCGTCAGGGGTCGCTTGCCCCGGCTGCGGGCGGGGCAGATCTTGCGGAATCACGTGGCCGGCTGTAAACAGCCACATAGCTGGGTCCACGGGCGGCCGGTGAGTGGGACCGGGCGCCATCCCTTGGTAGCTGAGCACGTGTCCGTGGTAGCCGTCACGGGCCCCTCGTCAGAACGCGAATGTCCCGAAACGGTCGGCATTCCAGAAACGGTACCTCGCGGGAAGGGACCAGCGCCCTCGATCTGTACCTCGAAGAGCTCAGCCGCCATCCCCTGCTCACGCCGCAGGAGGAGGATCGGATCGCACGCTGCGCCCGACAGGGGGATCAAGGTGCCCTCGATCTTCTCGTGCGCTCGAATCTCCGCTTCGTGATCTCCGTGGCGAAGAAGTACCAGAACCGGGGGATGTCCTTTCTGGACTTGATCCAGGAAGGGAACGTGGGACTGGTGACCGCGGCCCAGAAGTTCGATCCCGACCAGGGAGTGAAGTTCATCAGCTACGCCGTCTGGTGGATCAGGCAGGCGATTCTCGCCGCCCTGGCCAAGCACAGCCGCGCCGTCCGCCTTCCGCTGAATCGGGCGACCGAGCTGGCGCGGGTGGTCCGCACGCGGGAGGAGCTGCGTCAGGAGATGGGGCGCGAGCCCACGATGCGAGAGATCGCGGCCGTAACGGGCCTCGAGGCGGCGACCGTCGACATGCTCCAGACCCTGAATCTGGCCGAGACCCGTCTCGATGCGCCGGTGGGGGAGTCGGAGGACAATCAGCTTCTCGACCGGTTCCTGGTCGACGAGTCGAGCCTGGAGGAGGACGTGGGGGGGATCATCCTCAAGGAATACATCGCCCGGGCCCTCCAGACGCTGCGTCCGCGGGACGCGCGGGTCGTGCGCCTCTACTATGGGCTGCAGGGAGAGCAGGAGCACACGTTGGAGGAGATCGGCACCCTGCTCGGCGTTACCCGCGAACGGGTGCGACAGCTTCGCGATCGGGCGCTCCGGGACCTCAAGACCGGCGAGACGGGTCAGCTGCTCGGCAGCTTCGCGGCCTGAAGCTCGCCCGTTTGCCGCCGTCTGGCCGGGTCGACGCGACACCCCGCCGCCCGGTGAGCGCCTCTCAGCTCCCCCGTCGGCCGGCCATCGGACCCGTCAACAACTCGAGGGATCGACACTCCCCGCTCTCCCACCAATCGACCTCGGGGCGCGAGTCGTTCCGGTCCGTCGCGACGAAGCTCGCCGCGAGCCCTGTACCGCCGCCATCGATGCGGGCCAGGAGGTGGAGGCGCCCCCTCGGAACCGCGATCCAGTCCAGGTAGTCGAACGCCTCCTTCCTCGTCTCGGAGCCGTAGCGGCGGAGCTCCCGCCAACCGGGCACGTATCCGCGGGCGGGGTCGTACGTCGCCAGGTAGAACAGGGAGATCGCTCCCTCGGCCGGAGGGCCGGGCGCCAGCGAGTCGTTCACCAGGTAGGTGGCGGCCATGGCCGGGACCGTGTCTCCCGGCAGCAGAACGGAGCGCAGGGAAACCCGGCGGGCCAGGTAGGCTCGGTCGCCCCCGATAAGGCGCTCCGCGAGCACCGGGGCGGCGAGGACCATCCCGCGCGCGGGCGCCAGCTCCGGTGCTCTCCCCGGACTCGCTTCCGAGACCTCCAGGGGAACGGCGGCCGTGAACGCTCCGGTGCCCTGCCCGGGGAGGAGCAGAGCGGTCCCCTCTGCCACGCTGGGGCAGGCCGGGTCGGTCGGAGGTGACGTGGAGCCCAGGATCAACGTCCCGATGCGCCGACCCCAGCGCTGAACCGCCAGCTCCGTCCCCGGCCGCAGGAACGTCGAGTCGAACCGCGCTCGGTATCCGTCCTCCGCCGACGGTGGGTACTCGAGCGGCAGCAGGCTTCCACCTCCCGCAGGCATACGCGCCGCCGGTACGACGCGTGCCTCCTCGCGGGGACCGATCCGCGCCACGTATAGCAGCGGTCCGGCCGGCAGGGGAACGGGAGGCGCCTCTCCCTCGGCCTCGGGAGCCGCGCTCTCGGGGACCGGGGCCGGGTTCTCGAGCGCCAGACGTCCGCCTCCCCACTCGACGTCGCACGCGGCGGCGGCCAGGCACACGGCGGCGGCCAGGCACACGGCTGCGGCAAGCCGCAGCCCCACCCGCCGCCCGCGAGCGGACGGATGAGCGGGGACGGTGGTCGAAGACTCGCGCTTCATCGCCTCCGAGGTGCGGTGGCTTGCCCGTCGGCTCACGCAAGGTACACTAGGTCTCGCGTCTCGGTGTAGCAAACGACGATCCGGCTCGGCGAGCGGGTCGCCCACCAGAAGGGAGGCAGGTGGCAGACGATGGCCCGGATCGGCCTCTACCACCACCCCGCCTGCGATCGCCACGACACGGGCTGGGATCACCCCGAGCACCAGGGGCGGCTCCGGGCACTCCTCCGAGCCGTGGAGGGACGGCTTCCGGAGCTGGCCCCGACGGTGACCTGCCTGGCGGGCGATCCGGTGGATCCACGGCTCCTCTCCCTCGTCCACGAAGCGCACCACGTGGAGCGGGTCGAGAGATCCGTCCGGCGAGCCGCCGAGCTGGAGCAGCCCGTGCGCCTGGACCCCGACACGGTGGTGAGCGGCGCCTCCTGGGAAGCCGCCCTGGCGGCGGCCGGCTGCGCCGTGGACGCGGTGGATGCCGTCTGCGCCGGGGAGGTCGATGCGGCGTTCTGCGCCGTCCGGCCCCCCGGTCACCACGCGACCCGGGCCCGGGCCATGGGTTTCTGCCTCTTCAACAACGTGGCGATCGCCGCGCTACACGCCCTCGAGGCGGAGCTGGCGGAGCGGGTGCTCATCGTGGACTGGGACGTGCACCACGGCAACGGTACCCAGCAGATCTTCTATGAGGACCCGGCCGTCTTTTACCTCTCCCTCCACCAGAGCCCGCACTATCCGGGGACAGGGGCTCCGGAGGAGCGAGGCGAGGGAGCGGGTGACGGGACGACTCTGAACCTGCCGCTCCCCCCGGGCCTGCCGGCGGAGCGGTACGTCAGCGCTCTTCTGGAAGGGCTGGAGGCGGCGCTCCATGGTTTCGCCCCGGACCTCGTCCTGCTCTCCGCGGGCTTCGATGCGGCCCTCGGCGACCCGTTGGGCGGGTTCACGCTGGAGGCGGAGCAGTTTCGGACCCTCACCGTTGAAGTGGTGGAGAGGACGTGGGCGAGCGCCGGGGGCCGCGTGGTCTCCGTGCTGGAAGGGGGCTACAATCCCGAGGAACTGGGCCGGAACGCCGTCGCCCACCTGCGGGCGCTACGGGACGCGGTCGCCGGTACTGCCTGAGCGACCCGGCCGGGAACGTATCGTCGGGGCACCCGGATGGGCTGCTCGCCCGGGAAAGGGAAGGATCGTGCGATGAAGGCCGGCTTGAGCGAGGAGTTCGTGGACGCGGCGCGGCGGGAGCTGCGACGTGCCGGGCTGGACGGCTGGCTGCTGTACGACTTGAAGGCCCGCAACCACGTGGCCGCGGAGATCGTGGGCCTGCCCGATGGGCTCACGAGACGCTGGTTCGTGCTCGTCCGGCCGGAGGGCACGCCACGGGCGCTGGCCCACCGGATCGAGCTCGCCTACTGGGAGGAGTGGGACCACGAGCTGGATGCCTACGTGGGCTGGTCGGAGCTGGAGGGGAAGCTGGCCGCGCTCCTCGACGGCTGCGAGGCGGTGGCCATGGAGGTTTCGGCCCGGGACGCCGTGCCGATCCTCGACACGGTGCCGGCGGGGGTGGTGGAGCTGGTGCGGGGTCTGGGGGTGCGGGTCGAAAGCTCCGCCGACCTCATCTCGGGGACGCTGGCCCAGTGGGGAGAGCGGGGGCGCGAGCTTCACCGGCAGGCGGCCCGGGTGCTGAAGGAAACGGCACGGGCCGCCTTCGAGCTGGCGGCCGCCGTGCTCGAGGGCGGCCCGGCGCCCGCCGACGGTAGAGGGGAGGACGGGCGGGCGAAAGACAGGTCCGGCGGTCCGGACACGCTGCCGAACACCGAGCACGCGTTGGCCTCATGGATCCTCGAAGAGCTGGACCGCCGGGGATTGACACAGCAGGACACGATCGTGGCCGTGGGTCCCAACAGCGCGAAGCCCCACTACGAGCCGACGGCCCAGGCGAGCGCCCCGCTGGAAGCCGGCCAGGTGCTGCTCATCGACCTGTGGGGGAAGATGGCCGGCGATGCGCGGGCGATCGTGGCGGACCAGACGTGGATGGGGTTCCTCGGGACGGAGCTTCCGGCGGATGTGGCCGACGCCTGGGATGCGGTGCGCGCCGCCCGCGACGGAGCCGTGGAGCTGATCCGCAGCCGCCCCGATGGGGAGTTTCCGAGCGGGGCGGAGGTGGACCGCCACGTGCGCTCCATACTGGAGGGCCGGGGCTACGGCGACCGGATCCTCCATCGGACCGGACACGGAATCGATCGCGAGACCCACGGCTTCGGCCCCAACCTGGATTCCGTCGAGTCGAGGGACGAGCGGCGCCTGGTACCCGGGATCGGCTTCTCCGTGGAGCCCGGCCTCTACTTTCCCGGCCGGTTCGGGCTCCGCTCGGAGATCGACGTACACCTGCGCGAGGACGGCCTTGAGGTGAGTCCGGAACAGTACCAGGAGATGCCGTGGCTCCTGGGTTGACGAGGACCGGGACAGAGAGGAGCCCCCGGTGAAGGTCACCTGGGAGAAGCTGACGGTCCACACCGAGTACCCGTTCACCATCAGCCGGTCGAGCCGCGAAGAGACCGAGGTCGTCTGGCTGCGCATCGAGACGGGGGGGGTGGAGGGGTGGGGCGAGGCGGATCCGGCCGCCTACTACGGGGAGACGGCGGACACCGTGCTCGCCGTGCTGGAGCGCCTGCGGCCCGCGCTGGAGTCCACCGCGGACGCCTGGTCACTGGAGTCCCTGGAGACGGAGCTGAGAGCGCACATCGGCCACAACCCCTCGGCCCGGGCCGCCGTGTCCGCCGCGCTCCACGACTGGGTGGGGAAGAAGGCGGGTCTGCCCCTGTGGCG
The DNA here is from genome assembly GCA_046757485.1 of Gemmatimonadota bacterium. GTDB lineage: Bacteria > Gemmatimonadota > Gemmatimonadetes > Palauibacterales > Palauibacteraceae > JBHHYJ01. Next base: position 1,649 of record JBHHYJ010000088.1, on the reverse strand, counting down.
GCTGTGGGGGCTGGACCCGCAGGCCGCGCCGCTGAGCTCCTACACGATCGGGATCGACGAGCCCGAGGTGATCAGGGAGAAGGTTCGGAGGGCCGCCGGCTATCCGATCCTCAAGGTGAAGGTGGGGACCGACCGGGACGAGGAGATCCTGGCGGCGGTGCGGGAGGAAGCTCCCGAGGCGACCCTGCGGGTGGACGCGAACGCCGCGTGGACGGCCCGCCAGGCGCTGGAGCGCAGCGCCCTCCTGGCCGAGCACGGGGTGGAGTTCGTGGAGCAGCCGCTCCCGCCGGCCGACCGGGAGGGGCTCCGGTTTCTCCACCAGCGCTCGCCGCTTCCGATCGTCCTCGACGAGTCCTGTCTGGTGGCCTCGGACGTTCCCGGCCTCGTCGGCCTGGCCGACGGGATCAACATCAAGCTCGCCAAGTGCGGGGGTCCGCGGGAGGCTCTCCGCATGATCCACACGGCCCGCGCGTGCGGACTCCGGGTCATGATGGGATGCATGCTGGAGACGACGCTCGGGATCGCTCCCGCCGCCCACCTCTCACCCCTCCTGGACTACGCGGACCTGGACGGGGCGGCGCTCCTCGCAGACGATCCGTTCCGGGGGCCCGGCCTGGCCGCCGACGGCCGGATCGTGCTGGGCGAGGAGCCGGGCCTGGGCGTCGTGCGGGCCTAGCCTAGCCGTGCCGGGCGGCTCGAGCGAGGCGCGGCCGCTTCCAGACGGGCGCCGGGGCGGCGGACGCCTCAGTCCTGAAGCGTCTCCCTCCCTTTGAGCTCGAGGAGCACGAGCTCCAGGGGTTCCTCCCCCACGTTCGTCGGCAGGTGTACCTCGGCATCCGAGCACACCACCTGTCCGCTCGTAGCTGCCGGTGCCTCCACGACCTCACCCGTCGGCAGCTCGAACGTGACCGGTTGGTCGTGCAGGAACACGGCGCAGTTTGCGGGATGGTGGTGCATCACCGACGTCTCCCCGGCCCCGTACCGGATGCGAACCAGGCGCGCGACGTCGTTCTCGAAATCGACCGAGTAGTGATCCGGGTCGGCCGTCACGGCATCGGGGTACTCCGGGGGCGCCGCCGAGCCCGGCGCGGCGCCCTCCTTGAACTCGATGAGAACGAGCTCGCCCCTGTCGGCGCCCGTGTTCTCCGGAAGGTGGACGGTCGCCTCGAAGCAGTCGACGTCCCCCAGCGCGGCGGCGTCCTCCGTCACGACCCCGTCGGGATCCGTCATCCGCCAGGAGGCCTCGCCGAGCGCCACGGCGCAGCTGGCGGGATGCTCGTGCATGACGGACTGCTCACCCGGGCCGTACGCGATCCGCACCAGGCGCACGGCGTCGTTCTCGAACTCGACCGAGTAGTGGTCCGGATCGGCCGTCACCGCATCCGGGTACTCCTCCGCTTCCGGCGCTTCTCCGCAGCCGAGGCAGTACGCGGCCACGACCAACGGAAAGAGCTTCGATTTGGGCATCTCGGCCTCCTGGCGATAGGATGGAGAGATCTCCGAGTGACGGGGAGGGGCGTGGCAGCCCGCTGCGTAACAAGATGGCAAGCGGGAACCGTCGGCGGCAAGGAGGCGGCAAACACGCGGACCGGGGAAGCAGCGTCCTGACCCACGGCGGTGTCCCGGCCCCGTGCCCGCGGACCCCGTCT
>JBHHYJ010000087.1:0-8427 GCA_046757485.1 Gemmatimonadota bacterium | reverse complement strand
TCCGTGGGGGGCCTTCGGGCTCTCTTTCCGTGGGGGGCCTTCGGGCTCTCCTTTCGTGGGAGCCGCGCTCAGCCGCGCCTCCGCTCCCGGTGCTCCGCCAGCGCCCCGGCGAGTCTTTCGATGCCGGATCGGATCTGACGCTCGCCCATGGAGGCGTAGCCCAGCAGCAGGCCCGCGCGTTCCGGCTCCGCGAGATAGTAGGGGTTCGCGGGATACACGCGTACCCCGTGGTCGGCGGCCCGGTCGACCAGAGAGGGCACCTCTCTCGGGTGTAGGTCCTTCAGCCACAGTAGCAGGTGGACCCCCGCGTTGGCTCCGCTCACCTCGACGCCGCTTCCGAAGTGGGCGTCCAGGGCGTGCAGCAGAGTGCGCCGGCGCTCGCTGTTCCGGGCTCGCGTCCTGCGCACGCGGCGTTCGTAGTGCCCCTCTCTCAGGAAGTCGGCCATGGCGAACTGCAGGTTGCGGGCCGTGTGGCCGTCGGCCAGGTACTTCGCCCGGCGAAAGACGGGTACGAGCTGCTCGGGCAGGACGAGGTAGGCGAGACGCAGGGCGGGGCTCATCACCTTGGAGAAGGTCCCCACGTGCAGGACGCGTCCGGAGCGGTCCAGGCCCTGCACCGCCTCGAGCGGACGGCCCTCGTAGCGGAACTCGCTGTCGTAATCGTCTTCCACCACGTACGCGGACGCCTGCTCCGCCCACTTGAGGAGCTTCAGCCGGCGCTCCAGCGTCAGCACCGTTCCCGTGGGGTACTGGTGGGAGGGGGTGACGTAGACGAGACGCACCCCCGAGCTCGGAGCGGGCATCCGATCAACCCGGAGGCCATCGGCGTCCACCGGGACGCCGATCAGCCGGACCCCCGCCGCCCTCATGAGGAGACGGGCGTCGTCCCAGTGCGGCTCCTCCAGTACGGCGAGATCCCCGGGATCGAGCAGGAGCCGAACGATCAGGTTGAGCCCCTGGCGGCTGCCCGAGACGACGACCACCTGGTCGGGATGACACTGCACGGCCCGCAGGCGGCCGAGGTAGGCGGCGATTTCCCGCCGGAGCTCCGCCTCGCCCTCGGGCGGCCCGTAACTCAGCGAGGCCACCGACGACCGCTTGTGCGTCCGGGCCACCACCCGATTCCACGCTTCGTGCGGGAAGTCGTCGTACGCCAGCCTTCCGTACGCGAAGTCGTACAGGGTGCCGTTGAACCGCTTCGGCGTCACACCGGCGGCCAGGGCCGGCTCCTCCAGCCGTCTGGCGTACCGGGACAGGACGGGCGGCGGCGGCGGCCCGGAGGTTCGGGAAGGCGGCCCCGCGTCGCGGGCCATGAGGAACTCCTCGGGGAGCGTCGCGGAGACGTACGTTCCCGAGCCGACCCGCGCCGCCGCGTAGCCCTCGCCGCGGAGGAGGGAGTAGGCGGCCAGCACCGTGTTCCGCGAGAGACCCAGTTCCCGGGCGAGGTCGCGCGTCGGCGGGAGTCGGCTCCCCGGAGGGGTCCGCCCGGACAGGATGGCCGCCCTCAGGCTGCGGTACAGCTGCTCGTACAGCGTTCCGTGGCCATCGAGCGTCACGAGCGTCATCGTCGCTTCCCCTCCGCCGCCGGCCTTCGAAGCCGGGCGTCGACCCGCCGCCCGGTAGGGGATCCCCGCGTTTCGAGCGGTAAGATTGGCTGGTGGAGTATAGGTCCCCGGCGCCCCGTGGACAGCCGCGCGCCCCGTCTCTACGCGGGGCAGATCTCGGGCCGTGGCGCCAGCGACCGCGCCGGCGTGCCGCCCGTCCGCCGCTGTCGGGACGGAGGTCGGAGTCCGCTTCCGTTCGCCCCCCGATGGCCGTTCGTGCGGTCGCCCTCGGGGTGGATGGCCCCGCCGACCCCGGCCGGGGAGGAATGGCCGTTGCCGTTGGGATCTCCGTTCACGTAACCGGCCTCCATGGCGTAGTCGTAGAGCTCGACCTGGAGGGACTTACGGGCCCGAAACAGGCGGGACTTCACGGTGCCCGTCGGGATTCCGAGGATCTCGACGATCTCGGCGTAGCTGAGGCCTTCCAGGTCGCTCAGGATGAGCACCTCGCGGTAGGCCAGCGGCAGCCGGTCCACGGCCTGAATCACCTCGTGATCCACCACGTGGTCGAAGAAGCGTCCCTGGGGGTCCACGGTGTGCATCTCCCGAAAGACGACCCGCTCGGAGATCTCGCTGAACTCGAGGTGAGCGGCGTGACGGCGGGAGGCGCGATAGTGGTTGACCATCGTGTTGCGGAGGATCGCCGTCAGCCAGGCCCGGCAGTTCGTGCCCGGACGAAACGTGTGCCACGAACGGAACGCCTGGAGAAGCGCCTCCTGAAGGAAGTCCTGAGCGCGCGGCTCATCGCCCTGCGCCAGGCGGAGAGCCACCTCCCACAGCGTGTCGAGGTGGGGCAGGGCCTCCGTCTCGAACTCCCGGCGCTTCCTCTCCCAATCCATGGATCTCCGAGCAGCTTGGCGACGTCCGTGCATCTCCCTCACGCGGCGCAGGATTCTTGGCCCGGCCATCTCGATCTCCGGTGGGAGCCCGACGTGAATGGGGCCACCCTATGTACAACGCGCGGGAGACGCAGATTCGGACACCCCGGCGATCCGGTGTCGAACGGGTTGGTGGTCCGGGTCTCGGGCTGCTAAGCTCCACGCATGAAGCTCACGCGGCCGGGTGTGAACCAGATAGACCTTCAAGCGTGGTGGGAGACGGTCCGCGACTTCGCCCTTCCACGGCTCATCACGAGCGGCGGCCTTCTGCTCCTCACGGCGGTCGCGTACCTGACGGCGCGCTGGCTGCTGCGCCGAATCGAGCGCTGGCTCGAGGTGCACACGCAGACGGAGTTCGACGATGCCCTCGCTCAGCTCGCCCGCCGAGCGGCCCTCCTTTCCATCGCGTTCTGGGCCGTGTGGCGCCTGGCGCACATCTGGGAGCTGCCCTCCACCTCTCGAGGCGTCGTAGCCGCGTGGATCGTGGCTCTCACGCTGCCGCTCAGCGGTTTCGCGGCGGACGTCCTCCACCTTCTGGAGCGGAGGGTGGCACCCCGAACGGACACGCGTCTGGACGACACGGCTCTTCCCTTGCTGAACAAGATCGCCCGCTTCCTCGTCGTGGCGGCCGGGATCCTGGTGGCGCTCGAGTACGTGGGGATCGACATCAGCCCGCTCCTGGCGGGGGCCGGTGTGATGGGCCTCGCCATCTCCCTGGCGGCGAAGGATACCCTCTCCAACGTGATCGCCGGGATCCTGCTCATCCTGGATCGGCCGTTCCAGGTGGGAGATCGTATCGAGCTGTGGACCGCGCCCCAGGAGTCCGGGACATGGGGTGACGTGGTCGAGATCGGGCTCCGGGCCACGAAGATCCGCAACCCCGACAACGTGGTCGTGGTCGTGCCGAACAACGAGATCATGCGGCGGGACATCATCAACTACACGACCTCCGGACCGGAGATTCGCCTCCGAGTCCCGATCGGGATCGCCTACGATGCCGATGTGGAGCTGGCGAAAGAGCTGATCCTTCAGGTGGCGAGCGAGGTGGGGGGCGTGAAGGCGAAGCCGGAGCCGGTCGTGATCGTCCGGAGCTTCGGGGACTCGGCGGTGAACCTGGAGCTACGGGTGTGGATCGAGGAGGCCCGCCAGCGGCGCGCGGTGGCCGACGACGTGACGGAGAGGGTGAAGGCCACGTTCGACGCCCGGGGCGTGGAGATCCCGTACCCGAAGCGCGACCTGTACATTCGCACCGCGCCCGGAGAGACGGGCTCGGCACAGCCCGCGAGGCCGGCGGGCGACGCTCGACGGGCGCCCGAAGGCTCCGAGGCGGCGGGCGACGCTCAGCGGGTGGCGGAAGGCTCCGAGGCGGCGGGCGACGCTCAGCGGGTGCCGGAAGACTCGGAGGCCGCGGGTAGCTGAGCGCCGGCCCGGCAGGCCGCCTCCCACTTCTCCTCGGACCGTCCGCAGAGCGCCGCCCGTGCCTCGGCGCCGGCCACCAGGGTGGAGATCTCTTCGCCGAGAGCGCGGTAACAGCGCTCCTTGTTGGGATCGCCACTCACCTTTCGGCAGAAGGCGAGTCCCGGGTCGGCCGCCGATCGCCAGTCGACCAGCGCCTTGACGACTCCCTGGTAACAGTCCGGCAGGTACTCCTCCGGCGTGTGAGCACAGAGGCGGATCGACTTCTTCACGTCCTGGAGAGCGAAGGAAGTGATGTCTCGCCCCAGGCTCTGGTAGCAGATCCCCCGCACGCGGTCCGGGGCCTCCCCGCAGGACTCGGCCGCATCCGGAATGTCACCGCCGTTCAGGTACAGCATCGCCGAGGTCTGCATCAGGTAGCAGGCGGGCAGATACCGATCCGCCAGCACGGAACAGGGGTAGAGCGGATCCTCGGGGTCCAGGGCCTGGAAGGCCGCCGCCGCCCCCTCGGTGGCGTGCTCCCCGGCCGGGCCGTGCTCCCCGGCCGTGGCGGGCTCCGCGGCCGCGGCGGGCTCCGCTTCGGCAGCCGGCTCCGCTTCCGCCGCGTGCTCCGCTTCCTCGGCCAGCACGGAGGCGGGATGATGCGGATCCGTCGCGTGCATGACGCTTTCCATGAAGGCGCCGCCGTAGCAGGAGTCGCGGTCCCACGCCTCCTCCAGCAGATCGCACCCGTCCAGTGCCCGGAACAGGTCGTGGTGGAAGAACATCGTGAGCCCGTGGCCCATGCCGTGCAGACACTGGAACAGGATCCAGCGGCTCTGGCCCCCGCCCTTGTACGGTCGACACAGCTCATTGACGGCATCTCTGTCCGCGGTGCCCGTGTCCTCGAAGTACGCCTGCAGCACGCCGTGGAAGCAGCCCGAGGAGAACATGTCGGAACACTGTGAGAACGTCTCGGTCACGCTGGAGCTCGACGCGTAGGCCTGGATCCCGATGTGATGAGCGTACACGTGGGCGTCCCGCTGCACGTCCTCATCGATCTCGTACAGGCCTTCCAGCGTGGCCATGGCGGCGCCTACCCCCACCCGCTCGAGTCGTGCGCTCAGCGCCGCCTGATAACAGTCACGCTTCGCCTGCCCCTCCCGGGAACGGCAGCGGGAGGCGGCGTCGCGGACCGAGCGGGCGGAGTCGCCGAGTGCGAGTCGGGCGTCGCCCTCTCCGCCGCAGGAGAGAAGGATCCCGGCCGCGGCGACGGTGAGCGGGAGCGAGCGCCTGGAGAGCCACGCCCGGCGGCCCTCGGAGCGCCTGGAGAGCCACGCCCGGCGGCCCTCGGAGCGCCCGGTTCCCGCCGAGCGGTCTCGTTCCGACTCCCCCGCCCTCGGCCCGGCTCGCCTCACCGATCCGCCGCCCCGCGCGCCGGTCGGACCCGGTCCCTCGGCCTCCCGAAGACGTCGCTTGTCCATCTCCGCTCCGATCTCGCTGGCGCTTCCTCGGCCACCCCGGGCGGCCGCCCGGCCCCACGCCGGGGCTCATGAATGAGACGGGACGCGCGCGGCCACAAGGGCTCCCCTCGTTGCGCATGGTGCCGTCGGCTATTATCGGCACGATCCCGGAGTATCACCTCGCGAGCGCGGAGACGACCGATGCCAGGCGAACTGGATTTCGAGGAAGAGCTACGGGCTGGAAGCAGGGGAACGTCCACCGCGGGAACGGGCGGCTCGAGCCGCAGGCGACGTCGCGGCGGCCTGCTCCTCTTTCTCCTCGGGGTGGGTGTGGGGGTCGCCGGCACCCTTCTGACCCCACGGCTGGGGGGCGACTACCTGCCGGAGGCGGTTCGGCCGGCGGAGGTGGAGGTCACCGGAGAGGTGCTCGGCAAGCGGTTGGAGGAGGAGCGCCTGCTGCTCACCCTCGAGACGCCGGCGGGCGCGATTCTGGCCACCTTTCGGCGTCGCGTGCCGGAGATCGACCTGCTCGTCGAGGCGGGGGACACGGTGACGCTGGGCCTTCGCCGATACGAGCCGTTCGTCGAGGATCCGGCGGTGAACGGCGTAAGGAAGGGCAGGAGGTCCGACGATGCCGAGGCGGCCCGCCCGTCGATCGACGAACGGCCGGAGGAAGCGGAGCCGTCTCCCGAGACCGAAGCGGACTCCGGGTCCGGCGCGGAGCGGTGACAGACAGAGGAGAAGCCATGAGACGGATGCCCGCACTCCGCGGGGCGATCGGAGCCCTCGTCCTCGCATGGAGCCCGGCAGCGCCGCAGGATCCCGCCGACGCGCCCGCGCCCGCCGCTCCGGCGGATGTGGCGACGACCGACGCGATCCTCGGGGCGCTGTACGACGTGATTTCCGGCGGCCCGGGCGTCGAGCGGGACTGGGATCGGTTCCGCTCCCTCTTCCTGCCGGAGGGTCGTCTCGTCCCGGCGGCTCGCGCGACGGCCGGCCGGGATACCGGGTGTGGAGCGTGGAGGATTACGTCCGTCTCATAGGCCCTCGGCTGGGTGAGCGGGGGTTCTTCGAGCGGGAGATCGGGAACGTGACGGAGCGCTTCGGGAACGTGGCCCAGGCGTTCAGCACGTACGAATCCCGCTTCTCGCCGGACGATCCGGAGCCGTTCCAACGCGGGATCAACAGCATCCAGCTGTTTCACGATGGGACTCGGTGGTGGATCATCTCCGTGCTGTGGGACTGGGAGCGGCCGGACAATCCGATCCCGGAGCGCTACCTGGGAGGCCGCTGAGGCGCATTCGCCCGCCCGCGTGCGTGTCCGACCGGGCCATCGCGGCCAAGGGGGGGGCGAGCGTCGGAGCGAGAGGCGAGTCGCAGGAACGGCCGGCGGGCGTCGGGGTGTTTCACAGATGGCAGGGTCGCGGCAAGCGGATCAGGCCTCACCTCTCGGCAGCGGAGGGAGTCAGAGGCAGGTGGCGAGCGAGACGAAGCGACGTGGATAGCCGGTGGCGTGGCCGCGGCGCGTGGAAGAGAGCCGGGCGGCGGCGGGCCGTTCGGCGCCTCGCCGCCATCCTGGCCGTGGCACCTCTCTTTCCACCGGTCCTCGCCGCGCAGGTCAAGCGCGATTTCGATGCCGAGCGGCTGGGGGAGCTCTTCGTCCTCCTGCGTGGAGCCACCGTGATCGACGGCTCCGGCGGCCTCCCGAGGGAGAACGCCTCCGTGCTGATCCGCAACGGCATCATCGAGGAGGTGGGCGCCGCGGACGACGTCCTTCCTCCCGACGGCGCCCAGGTCGTGGACATCAGCGGACGCTACCTGCTGCCCGGCTTCGTGGATGTCCGCGTCTACCCGCGAGACACGGCCGTCGTGGAGGCGCTTCTCGCCGCGGGGATCACGGCGGCCCGGAGCACGGACACTCCGATTCGGGAGGGCGTCGACTATCGGCAGCTGTCGAACGCCGGTCGCCTCCGCGGCCCGCGCATCTACTCGTCGGGGCCGGTGCTCGACTTCCCGCCGGGGTACTGGCCAGGTGCCACCCTCGTCTCGACCGAGGATGAGGTGCGGAAGGCGGTCGACGAGCAGGTGAAGGCGGGATTCGACTTCATCCAGCTCTACATCCGGCTGCCCCCCGCCCTGGTGGCCGCCGCCGCCCGGGAAGCCCACCGCCAGGGGGTCAAGGTGATCGCCGACGTGGTGGCGACGAGCTGGACCGATGCGGCGCGGGCGAACGTGGACTTCCTCAGCCACGTCGTCTCCCGGCACCCCGCCCTGCTCTCGGAACCGGCGAGGAAGCGGTACGAGGAGGACGTGGCCGCGCATCGAGCGCATCCGTACTACCGGTGGCTCGAGCTCCTGGACCTGGACGGGCCGGAGGTGGACCGGATGGTGGGCGCCTTGCTCATGCGGGACGTGATGGTAGATCCGGACCTGGCGCTCATCGAGTCGGTTCTCTTCTGCAGCGACTCCACCTATCAGGCGAACGTGGAGCACCTGCGCTCGGCGGGGGTGCGGGAGGTGAAAGGTCCGCTGACGGGGGCCGAGTGGGGCCCGGAGGGGCCGGGGGGTCCGGGCCTCGGGACGGCGGATCAGGATCAGAAAGAGGCGGAGAAGTGCCCGGCGGACTCGTGGCCGGCGGACTTCGTGGATCGGGCGCGCGCGGCGTGGCCCAAGGCCCTGGCGCTCGTCAAGCTGTTGTACGACCAGGGAGTGCGCCTCGCGGCGGGATCGGGAGCCCCACTCGGCAAGTATCCCCCCGGGGTCAGCTTCCACCGGGAGCTGGAGCTGCTGTCCGCCGCCGGGATCCCGAACCGTCAGGTCCTTCGGATCGCCACCTCCAACGGCGCGGTGGCGCTGGGCATCCTCCACCGCACGGGCTCCATCGAGCCCGGCAAGCGGGCGGACCTCGTCCTGCTGCGCAGCGACCCCCTCGAGTCGATCCGCAATACCCGGAGCATCGAATGGGTGATGCGCCGGGGGAAGGTCTTCAAGCCTACCCAGCCGGTTCCGTAGCCGAGCGCCGGGACACCTTCTCCGTCGCGGGGCGCAGCGGCGGCACCTCGGCGGCGGACGGCACCTCGGCGGCGG
>JBHHYJ010000086.1:0-8712 GCA_046757485.1 Gemmatimonadota bacterium | reverse complement strand
CCGTCTCTCGTGAGAGACCGGGAGGCCGCTACATGAGCGCCTCCGGGTCGCGGTCCACCTCCAGACGCATGCGGCCCGTCACGACTCCCTGGCGATCGGCCACGTAGCGCAGCACAGATCCGAGGGTGCCGGCCGCGTCCGCCTTGAGGAGGAAATGCCACCGCCAGCGGCCGCGAAGGCGTTCGATCGGACAGGGGGCGGGCCCGACCACCTCGATGCCTCCCAGCTCCCGATCCCGCAGCAGCCCACGGGTCCATTCGGCCAGGTCGATGGCCGCCTCCGCCACCCGGGCCTCCGGGGCACCCGAGACGACCAGGTTCGCCAGACGCCGGAGCGGCGGGTAGCCGGCTTCCGTGCGGTCCCGCATCTCGCGTTCGGCGAACGCCAGGTAGTCGTGCTCGACGGCGGCCAGGAGGGCGAAGTGGTGAGGGCGGTACGTCTGGACGAGCACCTGTCCGGGACGTGACCCCCGACCGGCCCTCCCCGCCACCTGCGCCAGGAGCTGGAAGGTGCGCTCTGTCGCGCGGAAATCCGGCAGGTTCAGTCCCACGTCGGCGTTGATCACGCCGACGAGGGTGACGGCCGGAAAGTCGAGTCCCTTGGCGATCATCTGAGTGCCGAGGAGCACGTCCACCTCGCCCCGGCGGACCCGCTCCAGGATCTCCAGGTGTGCCCACTTCGTACCCGTCGTGTCCAGATCCATGCGGGCGATCCGCGCCTCGGGGAACAGTTCGCCCAGCCTCCGCTCCACCTGTTCCGTTCCGAGCCCCGTGTAGGAGAGATGGGTGGCCCCGCAGTCGTCGCAGCGCCGGGGAGGCTCGGCCTCGAGCCCGCAGTGGTGGCAGACGAGGCGCCGCCGCCGCCGGTGGAAGGTGAGTGAGACGCTGCATCGCGCGCAGCTCCAGACCTTTCCGCACGCTTCGCACTGAACGAAGGTGGCGTACCCCCTGCGGTTCAGGAAGAGGATCACCTGTTCGTCGCGCGCCAGGCGCTCGGCCACCGCCTCCCGCAGGCGCCGTGAAAGGATCGGCGGTCCGGCAGGGGCGTCGGTTCGACCCTCGCCTCGCGGGGCGGCTCCCCGCCCGTCCGCGGGCGCGACCGGTCCGGGGACCTCGGTCGCTGCCTTGCCGCGCTCCGCCGCCGGCCCGGGCGACACCGCCTCTGACGGGCCGGTGCCCCCCACCCCGGCCAGTGTGGCCGCCGCGGGCCCACGTGATGGTCCCGGAGGAGAAAGGGCATCCGAGGCACGCAGATCGACGAGTTCGACGGAGGGAAGCGGCTGGCCGGTCACTCGCTCAGGGAGCTCGCACAGCCGGTACGCCCCCTGGCGGGCTCGCGCCCAGCTCTCGAGCGACGGCGTGGCGGAGCCCAGGAGGCACAGACACCCCTCCAGCCGGGCCCGTACGGCCGCGACGGCCCGAGCGTGGTAACGAGGCGTCTCGGACTGCTTGTAGCTCCCTTCGTGCTCCTCATCGACCACGATGAGACCCGGGTCGATGAGGGGAGCGAAGACGGCGGAGCGGGCCCCGACGGCGACCCGCTTCTTGCCCTCCCGAAGCGCGCGCCACTCGTCGTAGCGCTCCCCCTGGGAGAGGCCCGAGTGCAGCACGGCCACGGTCTCACCGAAGCGCGCCCGCAGGCGGCGCACCGTCTGCGGCGTGAGCGAGATCTCCGGGACGAGAAGCAGGGCGGAACGTCCCTCCCCCCGGACGAGCGTCTCCATGAGCTCCAGGTAGACGAGCGTCTTCCCCGAGCCGGTCACCCCGCGAAGCAGGGCGATGCCGGGACTCTGCCGGGCGGCCTGGCGGCGCAGGGCGGAGATCACATCGGCCTGGTCCGGGGTGGGCACCGGGAGGGGGACCTCCTTCCCCGGTTCGTTGAGCGCCTCCAGTTCCGCGAGGGGGTCACGGGCGATCCGCCGTACGACCATCTCGGCCAGCTGCTTCTGCACCAGACCCCGCAGCACCGAGGAACTGATTCCGAGGCGTCGGGTGAGCTGGGCCGTGGGCGCCGTCCCTCCCAGCGACTCGAGCAGCTCGTACGCCTCCCTCTGTCGGCGGGCCGTCCCGAACGCCTCCTGCCGGGCGGTGAGGGTGGGCAGCTCCCGGGTGATCCTCAGGACGCGCTGGCGCAGCACCGGTGCTTCTCCCGATCGGGAAGAGGTCTGGCTCAGGAGGCCCGGCGGGAGGGCGGCGCGCAACACCATTCCGAGAGGCGCCACGTAGTACTCCGCCACCCACCGGCAGAGCCGAAGGAGCGGATCGGAGAGCAACGGCTCCGCATCGAGCAGCTCCAGGATCGGCTTCACACCCGTCCGCCCTGGCCGCCCCTGCAGTCGATCGATGCACCCGATCGCCTCACGACGGCCGAACGGCACGCGCACCCGGGTTCCGGGCCGTGCCCCTTCGCGGAGGGAGGGAGGAAGCTGGTACACGAACGTACGGAGCACGGGCCGTGGGAGGGCGACCTCGCAGTAGATCGGCGGCTCTCTGGGCTCCATCCGCTCACATCCGGGTATACGCTGCTCGGGACCCGGCCGGTGCGAAGGCTGCGGCCGGCCGAGATGGTCGCGGCCGGAGGGGACTCCGCGCCCGACGCCTCCGCCCGGCTTCCGGCCCACGACACCGTACGCCCGGTGCCTGCGCAGAGCAAACACCAGCGATCAGCGGGTAAGCGGAGGTTCGCCCCCGGCCTGCACGCCTTCCCGGTTGACGGCCGCTTGATTGCCGGCTCGGGAATCCATAAACTCCCGCGCGACTCGCGTGGGGAGAGATGTCCATGGGTTGTCTGGCACTGAATGCCTCCTTCGAGCCGCTGACGGTCATCCCCGTTCGGCGCGCCCTGCGTCTCGTCATCGACGGGAAGGCCGAGGCGCTGGAGGTGGATCGCGCCCGGCCGTTCCGGTCGGCAAGCCTGGAGTACCCCGCCCCGGTTGTCATCCGGCTGGTGAGGTACATCCACGTACCGCGGCGCTTCCGGCGGCAGGTGACGAACACGTTCCTGTTCGCTCGGGACGCGTACAGCTGTCAGTACTGCGGTCGGCACCGCAAAGAGCTCGGCTATCGAGAGTCGCTCACCCGCGATCACATCGTTCCGCTCTCACGGGGCGGGGACAACGGATGGAAGAACGTCGTCACGGCGTGCAGCAAGTGTAACCTGCGCAAGGGCAACCAGCTCCCGTCGGAGTGCGGGATGAAGCCCCTGAGCGTGCCCGGGGAACCGAACCACGTGACCCTCGTGTGGGCGGTGCGCCGCGTTACGCCGATCCAGGTCAAGTACATCGAGATGTTCTACGGCGAGGAGGTCCTACGAGCCCTCCGGCGCCGACGCCGTTGAGCCGGGCCGGCCGGAGGCCGGGAAAGGCGGTGGGGGATGGGCTTCGGCAACCTGGGCATCTGGGAGATGCTGGTCATTGCCCTCATCGTGCTGGTCGTCTTCGGACCCCGGCGCCTTCCGGAGATCGCGCGTTCCATGGGGGGCGCCCTTCGCGAGTTCAAGAAGGGGGTGAACGAGATCCAGCGGGAGCTGGAGGAGGCGGAGCGGGACGCCCGCATCGATCCGCCCGCTTCCGCTCCGCCCTCCCCCGCTCCGACGATCGAGGCCGAGCCGGCGCCGCGCCGGTCTGACGCCGCGCACACCGCTTTGGGACCTCCTGCCGGCGCGGAGCCGGCCTCCCACCCTCCGGACGCAGTCGAGCCTGAGCAGACGCGGGGACCAGAGCCCTCCGGCGGCTCTTCGGATGACCCCGGCGAAGCCGGAGGCCGAGCTCAGCCGGATCTCTTCGAAGGGACCGCGAAGGCGCCCGACGGCCCCGGGGGCGAGCCGCGGCCCGAACGGTAGCCCTCCCCGGTGGTCAGGGGCCGCTGAAGCGGGCCGCCAGCTCCAGGTACGCGCGGTTCCCTTCCCCGCCCAGCGCCCGCAGCCACTCCCCGGCCGGGGGAGCGCCCCTCCGGGCCTGCGGGAAACCGGCCTCCACTATCCGAACCGCCGTTGGGCCGCTCCACTCGCCGTGCGGTTCGACCTCCAGCTCGATGCGGCTTCCCGTGCGGCACGGGCTGCAGAGCCGAAACGATTCGCCCTCGGATGAAACGGGCGTACCGTTCAGCCGGTAGGCGCCGGGCGCGGCGCGCGTGGAGAGCTCCAGCGTGAACCCGGCCAGGACCGGCGGCACCGTCCATGCTCCCCGCCGAGTCGGGGTCGGCGCCGGGACCGCTTGCGCGGAAGTGGCCGCCTCGCCGCTGGACGCGTTCGTCCAGCCGGAGAGTGGGATCGGGGCGTGGAGGCTCCGCAGGAGGGCGGCCGCCGCCACCGGTCGGAGGAGCTCCCGCTTCCGCTCTCCCTCCTCGGTCCGCCACCGGAGAACCACCTCGAGCCCGTTGCCCGAGAGCGTCGCCTTCCGCAGCTCGGCGAAGGAGAACGGAAGCTGAAGCTCCAGCGGGCGTCCCGGTGGCTCCAGCTTTTCCGTGAGCTCCGACTTCCCCCCGCCCGCTCTGGCCTGGATCGCCGCGGAAACGGGCGCGGGCTCGGGCGGCGGGGCTGGCGGGATGAGCCGCTCGCGCAGCCGCTCCTGTCGGTCCCGGGCCGCCCCCGCCGCCGCGCCCGATGGGGCCGGCCGCCCGCCGCCCGGCCGCCTCGCCTGGGGCCTGTCCCCCCGCCCGCCGGCAGAGACTACCTCCCGCTCGCCGCCGCCGCGCAACCGCTCGACCGTCCCCCATGCGGTGAGCTCGAGGGGGATCGTGGCCCGGAGGTCTTCCCCACCCGATGGCCAGTGAAGCCGGGGCTCGGGGCCGACCTCCTCGACGCTCACCCACGGGGCCGGGTAGGTGCGGCGGACGCCGGGTGGGCGTGATGCCTGCACGCGGAGCGTCCCCCGTTCGCCCGTCCGCTTCTTGCCATCGCGGGCTGGCAGCGGCGCGCTGTCCGGGTGGGCCTCGAGCTGGGCCCCGAAACGGTAGGGACACTCCCCTCCGGCCATCTCCAGCAAGAGAGTGTTCCACCCCGCCGCGAGCCGCACCCCCATGGAGCCGGCGGGGACCGGAGCCGAGGCGCCGCCCGGCCGGAGGAGCTGGCCGTTGAGCCTCGCGCGTGCTCGCCCACACTCGGGGCCGTGCCACGACAGGCGGACCGTCCGGTCCTCCCGGGCGCGAACGTAGGCATGGGCGTAGATGACGGCCCGCACCGGGCGCTCCGGGAACAGCTGCTCGAGATCCAGCTCCGCCGCCCCGTCCCGGCGGAGGAGGTGCCAGTACGTGCCCGCCACCTCCACGTCCCGGTCGGGAAAGAGAGGAGAGAGGGGACCCGCGGTCAGGTGCTCCTCCTCGAGGGCCGCTTCGGCCGAGGCCGCCTCCGTCGGGACCGGATCGGAGACGAGCCACCGGTCGACGACCGCGCCCTGGAACAAGCTCGGCGGGGGGGGAAACGAGCCCCGCGGGGAGGAAGGGGCGGGGAAGAGAGCGAGGAGGCAGAGACCGGCGCCCACCGGGACGCCCGCGGAAGAGCTCGCCCGCCGCCGCGGACGGGCCGCCCAACCCCCCGTTCTCCCCGCTTCGGCAGTCACTTTACTACGTCGCTTTACCTTCAAGCCTCCCCCCTGGCTCGGGGATCCGCCGCTTGACCCGGTGCGCCTGCGCCGCGACCCTTATCATCGGATGCAGGCGGCCCGGGGGCAACGTCCGCCCTCGGGCGAAGCCGCTCGGAGAGGCCCGAGCGGCCGCCGCGCCCACGGCTCCGGGGAGGAACGACGCGCGGCTCATGAGAGAGATCCTCCGGCTCCGGGTGAACGGAGACGAGCACGAGATCGGCGTCCCCTCGCACTTCACGCTGCTGGAGACCCTCCGCTACGTGCTGGGGTTGACGGGGTCCAAGCAGGGGTGCGACAAGGGCGACTGCGGCGCGTGCACGGTGCTGGTGGACGGCGAGGCGTACCTCTCCTGCATCCTGCCGGTCCAGGAGGCCGTCGGGCGCGAGATCGTCACCGTCGAGGGCCTCCAGGAGGGTCCGGAGCCCCACCCCCTCCAGGACGCGTTCGACCTGACGGGCGCGGCCCAGTGCGGCTTCTGCACGCCCGGGATCCTGTGCAGCGCGCACGGGCTCCTTCTCCGGACCACGACCCCCGGCCGCCGGGAGATCGCCGAGGCCCTCTCCGGCAACCTCTGCCGCTGCACCGGCTACACGAAGATCTTCGAGGCGGTGGAGCTCGCGGCGCAGGCGCTGCGGGAGGGCCGGAAGCCGGAGGAGATCCTCGCGAGCCGCGGGGCACCGGCGAGCCGGGCCGAGGGAGCCGTCCCGCGGTGAGTCCTGGGGAGCGGCGCGGGGCGCGGGGGGAAGGGTGTGGAGCGAAGCGCGTCGGGGAGGCTCCTCGAAGTTCAACGAGGACCCGAGAAGCTATCTGCCCGGATGAGTGGGCGGGCACACGCTGGCCGCCAGGCAACGGCCGCCCGCCCCGGTCTGTCGTCCCAGCGCTTCCGCCGATGCCTTAGATTCCCCCCATGCACCCGGAAGAGCTGTTTCCGACCCAGGCGCGCACCGCGGAGGACCCGGGGGCGCTCGGCGAGCTGGCGAGCGCGGAGTTCACGACGCTCGGCCGCCGGAACCGGCGCGTGGAGGGACTCGCCAAGTCCACCGGGAAGGAGATCTACACCGACGACATCGTCCTTCCCGGGATGCTGCACGGCAAGATCCTCCGCTCGACCGAGGCCCACGCGAAGATCCTCTCGATCGACACCTCGAAGGCCGAGGCGCTCCCCGGCGTCCACTCGGTGATCACCGGCCGCGACCTGCCCACGCCCTACGGCATCATCCCCTGGACGCGCGACGAGCACGCCCTGTGCATCGAGAAGGTCCGCTGCATCGGGGACGCGGTGGCGGCCGTCGCGGCCGTGGACGAGGAGACGGCGAACGCGGCCCTGGATCTCATCCGGGTGGAGTACGAGCCGCTCCCCGTCTACCTGGATCCGGAAGCGGCCCTCACGGAAGAGGCGGCCCGGACCCCGATCCACGAGCCCCGCAAGCCGGGCCACAACGGGAACGTTCTCAAGCACGTGCACCTGGAGTTCGGCGACGTGGACCGCCGCCTGGCGGAGGCCGACGTGGGGGTGGAGGGGGAGTACTTCTTCCACGGGACGACCCACACGCCGATCGAGCCCCACTGCGCGATCGCCCGCGTGAGGCAGAACGGCGTGCTCGAGCTCTGGTCCTCCACCCAGGTGCCTCACTACCTGCAGCGGGAGATCGCCCGGGTTCTGGAGTGGGACGTGGCGAAGGTCCGGGTCGTCCAGCCCGCCGTGGGGGGGGCCTTCGGGGGCAAGTCCGAGCCGTTCGACCTCGAGTTCTGCGTGGCCCTGCTGGCCCTCCGGACGGGGCGGCCCGTGAAGATCCTGTACACGCGCGAGGAGGTGTTCTACAGCCACCGGGGCCGCCACCCGATGAAGATGTGGTACCGGCTGGGCGCCTCGAAGTCGGGGAAGCTGCTGGCCCTGGACGCGAAGACGATCCTGGACGGCGGGGCGTACGCCTCCTTCGGCCTCGTGACGACCTACTACTCGGGGCAGCTCCTCACGGCCCCCTGCCACATCGAGTCGTACCGGTTCGACTCGACGCGCGTCTACACGAACAAGGCGCCGTGCGGGCCGAAGCGCGGACACGGCTCCGTGCAGCCCCGGTTCGCCTACGAGATCACCCTCGACAAGGTGGCCGAACGCCTGGGCCTCGATCCGTTCGAGCTCCGGCGCCGGAACTTCATGGGACTCGGGAAGACCGTGAACGAGTTCACCGTGAAGTCGAACGGCTTCCTCGAGTGCCTGGAGGTGGTAGAACGGGCGAGCGACTGGAAGGCGAAGGTCCGGCAGCTCCCGTACGGACGCGGCGTCGGGATGGCGGCCTCCTCCTACATCTCGGGGACGAACTACCCGATCTACCCGAACGAGATGCCCCAGGCCGCCGTCCAGGTGCAGGTGGAGCGCTCGGGGCGGGTGGCGGTGCTCCACGGGGCCTCGGAGATCGGGCAGGGGTCGGACTCGGCCATGGCGTACATCGCCTGCGAGGAGCTGGGCGTACCGCTCGAGTACGTGCGCGTCCTCTCCGCCGACACGGACCTCACCCCCGTGGACCTCGGCGCCTACTCCTCCCGGGAGACCGTGATGGTGGGCAACGCCTGCCTGGAGGCGTGCCGGAAGATCCGGGATCGGGTGCGGGAGGCCGTCGGCGAGGCGTGGGGGATCCCCGCCGAGCGGGTGAAGCTTGCCCGGGGGTGGGCGTTCGAGGTGGAGAGGCTGGAGGGCAAGGAGGGCGGTGCGGCCCGAGGATCCGCGGGGGGCGGCGTGCCCGGAGGATCCGCCCGGGAGCGGGACGAGGTCCGCGAGGGGAAGGCCACGGATCCGGAGGAAGCCCCGCGCCGGATGCCGATCGCCGAGGCGTTCCAGGTCGCCGAGGCCAAGTTCGGCCTGCTCGGCGCCGTCGGCTCCTACGACACGCCCAAAGACATCCACGGCGAGTACCGGGGCGGGACGATCGGGGCCTCCCCCGCCTACAGCTTCACCGCCCACGTGGCCGAGGTGGAGGTAGATCCCGAGACCGGCTTCGTGGACGTGAAGACGATCTGGGTCGCGCACGACTGCGGCCGGGCCCTGAACCCCGTGCTCGTCGAGGGCCAGATCGAGGGCTCCGCCTACATGGGCTTCGCCGAGGCGATCTTCGAGGAGCACATCTTCAAGG
>JBHHYJ010000085.1:0-8726 GCA_046757485.1 Gemmatimonadota bacterium | reverse complement strand
GTTGCTGGGCCCCAAGGCTCGATGCCGAGACGTTCGCCAGCGCGATCGCCAGGGCCGCTCCGGTGACGAGCGGGAATCTCCTCTTCATCGTCTCGTGCTCCGTTATCTCGCGAGTCAGTTCTCGATCTCGTTAGCATTGCGGGCCGCCCTGCGGGATCTTCACCCCGGGGGCCGCCCCGCCTTCCGCGGAGGCACGGAGAGTGCCACCCGCGACCGCGCGGCATCCTTCCGGGCGGAAACCGCCTATCTCAAGAGATTGCAGGTAGATGTCGTGCGGCAAAGAGGAGCGGTGGCCAGTATCGACGCGGCCGGAGCGCCGTGATCGTGGTCAGAAACAGACCACCAGCCAGGATCCTGGCATGGCGCGGGACCGTAAGACGTGCGCCTATCGATGGTTGGAGTCCGCTGGTCAGCGATGGACCGCCCGGAGGCCGTTGATCGGTCCTGGCCCGCTCCGCGGGCCGGCCGCGCCCGGGAGCTGGAAGCCTGTGGAAGAACCAGGCTTCTACCTCTCGGAGCTCTCCGCCGCGCTCCTCAGCCGGGCCTTCAGCGTGTTGCGGGCGACGCCGAGGATCCGGGCCGCCTTCGAGATGTTGCCGTCCGTCTGGCGGCACACGAAGTCGATGTACCGGCGCTCGATCTCCGATAGCGGGGGAAGGGTCGAGCTCTCGGAGCCGGCCGTCTGGTGTCTCACGAACGCGCCGGCCTGAAGCTCCCGGGGCAGATGCTCGACGTCCACCACATCGGTGTCACACACGATCGCCGCCCGCTCCATCACGTTGCGGAGCTCCCGGACGTTGCCGGGCCATGCGTAGGCGAGAAGCATCTGCTCGGCCTCGGCCGACAGCTGGAGCGGCTCCCTGCGGAGATCCCGGGCGGATCGGCCGAGGAAGTGCCGCGCCAGGAGTCCCACGTCGCTCCCCCGCTCCCGAAGCGGCGGGACGGCGATCTGGAACGCGTTCAGCCGGAAGTACAGGTCCTCGCGGAAGCGGCCATCCTGGATCCGGGACGCCAGATCCCGGTTCGTGGCGGCGACGATGCGGACGTCCGTCCGGACCTCGCGCCGGCCTCCCACGCGCCGGAACGGCTGTCCCTCCACCACCCGCAGGAGCTTGGCCTGCAGCTCCACCTGCATCTCGGAGATCTCGTCCAGGAAGAGAGAGCCGCCGTCCGCCATCTCGAAGAGCCCGATCCTCGACTCCTTGGCGTCGGTGAACGCCCCCCGCTCGTGTCCGAAGAGCTCGCTCTCCAGGAGCTGGTGCGCGATGGCGCTGCAGTTCACCTTCACCAGCGGAGCCTCG
Source organism: Gemmatimonadota bacterium (assembly GCA_046757485.1). GTDB lineage: Bacteria > Gemmatimonadota > Gemmatimonadetes > Palauibacterales > Palauibacteraceae > JBHHYJ01. The sequence goes on along the minus strand of JBHHYJ010000085.1, from coordinate 7,425 downwards.
GCCCGCCCGGAGCTCTGGTGGATCGCCTCGGCGACGAGCTCCTTTCCCGTCCCCGTCTCGCCGGTGATGAGCACGGGCGTGTCCGTTTCCGCCACCCGGCCGATGTCCCGGTGGACGGCGTCGATCGCCGCGCTTTCCCCGAGCATGCGCGTCCCTTCGCGGCCCCTCCGCCGTTCGCGGTCCAGACGCCGTACGTCGCGGCGCAGCCTCCGGATCTCCAGTGCGCGCTCCGCCGCCAGGTGCAGCTGATCCAGCTCGAACGGCTTCGTGATGAAGTCGGCCGCCCCCTCGCGCATGGCGCCCACCGCCGTCCGCACCTCGGGGAAGGCGGTCATCATGATGACGATGATCTCCTCGTCCAGGTCCCGGGCCGCCCGCAGGACCTCGAGGCCGGAACCGTCCTGGAGCTTCAGGTCGAGCAGAACAAGGCCGACGTTGCGCTCCGTCAGGAGGCGGACCGCCTCCGCGACGCCCGGCGCGCCGACGACCTGGTGTCCGCGCCGGGAGAACGATTCCTCGAGGGCGCTCCGCAGGCCGTCGTCGTCCTCGACGATCAGGGTGACGAACTTCGGGCGGGGCATCGGCGGCCTCCCTCAGCCGGCGGTCGGGGGGGAGGCGGGATCTTCCTCCGCCCTTGCCGGGAACGCGACGGTGACGAGCGTTCCCCGCCCCGGCTCGCTCGCGACCTCCACCCGGCCGCCGTGGTCCTCCACGATCTTGCGGCAGATGGCCAGCCCGAGACCGGTTCCGTCGACCTTTGTCGTGAAGAGAGGGTCCCAGATCCGAGCCATGTCCTCCGTCGGAATCCCGACGCCCTGATCCTCGACCTCGATCACCACCGTCTGCGGGGAGCCGTCGTCCCGATCCCCGGCCCGCACTCGAAGCTCCACGGTGCGCCCGGCCGGGCAGGCCTCGGCCGCGTTCAGGAGGAAGTTGATGAGGAGCTGTCGGATCTGGTCCGGGTCGCCGCGGATCCCCGGAAGGTCTTCCGGGGCGAGCACCTCGAGGGCGACTCCGAGCCGGGAAAGCTGCGGGGAGACGAGCGTGACGACGGAGCGGACCACCTCGGCGAGATCTAGATCCCGGTGGGTTCCCTGGCCGAGCCGCCCGAGGCGGGAGAAGGAGCGCAGCACGGCGCCCAACCGATCGACCTCGCTCAGGAGCTCCGGAAGGAGCGTTTCGCACTGGGGGTCCAGCTCCCCTCTCTCCTCGGCCACCTGGATCTTCGCCTTGAGAGCGGCCAGCGGGTTGCCGATCTCGTGCATGATACTGGCCGCCATCTGGCCGACTGAGGCCAGCTTGTCCGCCCTCGCCAGCCCGGTCTGCAGCCGGCGGAGCCGCTCCGTCTGCTGCGCCACCTCCTCCCGCAGCCGGGCGTTCCACGACTCCAGGCGCTCGTGCGCGGCGCCGAGGCGGTCGGCCATCGCGTTGAAGTTCGAGGCGAGATCCTGGATCTCGTCCCGGGTGGAGACGGAGACCCGCTGCGAGAGATCCCCCCCCGCGATCGCCAGGGTGGCTCGACGGAGCTCGGTGAGCGGCCGGATCACGTAGTTCGCCACCAGGAAACCCGTCACCGCCGCGAGCACCGCCACCGTCCCGATGACGATCCACCACAGGACGGTGAGCCGCTCGACGGGCGCCAGGACCGGCGCGATCGGCTGCGCGATGAGGAGAGACCACACCTTGCCGACGGCGTCCGCGTCGAAGGCGACCGGAGCGAAGGAGATCAGGCGTTTGCCGCTCCGAAACGTGCTCCCGGCGGTGCTACCCGTCTGGATGCGCTCGACCTCCGCGAGCGCGAAATCCTCCGACAGATGACGCATGGCCGACATGCTGTACAGGGGGCGCTTCTCCGGCGCCGCGCCCATGTAGCCGAGATAGATCCCCTGGTCGTTCACCAGCCACGCTTCCGCCCCCGGCGGCAACTCGCCCACCAGGGAGAACATGTAACGGGGGTCGACGTTCAGGATCAGGAGCCCCCTTCCGTCGTCGGAACCCCACACGACGGGCGTGGCGCAGCTCAGCACGCGCTTCGAGCTCTCCTCCGGACGGCCGGCGGGCCGGCCGACCCCCAGCTCCGACAGGTAGATCTGGCCCGGCGCGAGGGAGAAGGCCACCTGTTCGTAGTGCCGATCGGGCCCCGTCGCGAGTCGCTCGGGGGGTACGGAGATCGGGCTCCCCTCCCGCATCTCGAGCCGCAGGAGCTCGTGGGCCTCCCCGTTCAGATAGCGGATCTGGGCGTAGCCGCGCCGCCCGCGGGAGAAGGTGGCCAGCTCACGGGCGGCCAGGTCCCGCTGGCGGGCGATCTCCGCCGGCCGGCCGGCGCGGACGGCCCGAGCGAACGCCTGCACGCCGGGGATGCCGCTCATCACCCGGAGATCGCGGTGCAGGCTCTGGAGAAACGTCTGGAGCGTGCGGGCCTTGGAGGAGGTCTCGAACTCGATCCGCTGCACGACCCGCTCCCGCAGCGTCTCCCGCATCGTCCGGATCGACAGCCAGCCCACGCCGACCACCGGCAGGACCGAGAGGGCCACCAGCGGAACGACGACCTTCGTCCGCAGGCTCACGTGCTGCAGGCGGCCCGCGAGCGTGGCGAGCCTGCCGGTGGGAGGCGGCGCGCGCGCCGCTGCCCGCGAGGAAGCCGCCGCCGGGGGCACCCGCCGCCGCGTCATGGCGCTGGAGAGGACCCGCGCCTCACCGGGGCGGCCAGGCCGGGATCTTCCGACCGGGCGTCCACGGGACCCCCGCCGCGTCCAGCTTCTCCTCCAGCGCCGGGAGGTCCGTCTCGATGAGCCGCTTCAGCTCGCCCACGACCCCCGTGAACCGATCGGAGGCGATCTCCAGATTCCGACGGTGGGTCTCGGTGGGAGCCGAGGTGCTGGACCAGTGCCCGCGCACGATCTGCTGGATGCGGGCCAGGATCCCGGGCATCCCCGGCTCGCTGCGGCGGGGCCGGGTCCGGTCCCCCGTCAGGGCCTCCCGGAGGTCCATGAGCCGGAGCTCCAGGGCACGGGCCTCCTCCCGCAGCGAGAGCTCGGTCGCCGGCCAGCGCTCGATCGCCTCCTTGATCGCCCCGAGCCGACCCGCCGCGTCCCGGGCCGCGCGATCGGCCGCCATCGCCGCCCGCTGGAGGGCGCCCGTCTCCCGCTGGAAGGCGAGGATCGCCTCCCGGTCCGCCGGCGGCAGGGCCGGGAGCCCCAGCGGCCGGGCCTCGAACGGGGTCGGGCCGACGAGCTGGGTGGCGACCCCGTCCTCCAGCCTCTCCAGGCTCACCGTGTAGGGGCCGGGCACGGCCAGCGGTCCGTTGCCGCCGCCCCCTCCGCCGAAGCCGCCGCCGCCCCCTCCTCCCGTTGTGATCGGGGCGTAGCTGGGGTAGCGGAAGTCCCACGTGGCCCGATGGACGCCCTTCTTCGTGGAGCCCTCCACCCGTCGCACGACGTTTCCGTCCGCGTCGCGCACCACGAGGAGCACGGCGGGCTTCTCCTCCCGGTCCTCCGCCTTGAGGGAGTCCCACGGGGGATAGAAGATGTCACCGCCCTCCTTGGCCACCTCCTGCTCCCGCTCCTGGCGCCGCTCCTTCCGCGTCTTCAGTGACTCCTCCAGGTAGTACGTGAAGGTCGCCCCGAACGGCGGGTTCGGAGCGGTGAAGAAGCCGGCCCCCTGCGACGCCTTCTCCCCCCCGCCCAGGGGACGGGCCTGCACGTACATCCACGCCTTCCTCACGGGGAAGATGTGGGCCTCCTGCTGGAGGAGCTCGGGGTGGCGGGCCAGCTCGCGGAGCGGCGTGTAGTCGTCCAGGACGTAGAACCCGCGTCCGAAGGAGGCGGCCACCAGATCGCTCTCCCGGCGCTGGATCTCGAGCTCCCGCACGGCGATCGTGGGCATCCCCCCCTTCAGCCGCACCCACTTCTCCCCCTCGTCCGCCGTGAACCAGATGCCGAACTCCGTCCCCACGAAGAGGAGGTTCGGCTCCGCGTCGTCCTGCACGATCGTGTGCACGCTGCCCCGCTCGGGGAGGTCGCCGGCGATGGAGCGCCAGCTCCGGCCCCGGTCCGCGCTCTTCAGGACGTACGGGCGGAAGTCCCCCCGCTTGTGGTTGTCCACCGTGGCGTACACGGTGTTCCCGTCGTGCCACGAGGCCTCGAGGTCGCTGATGTACGCCGTGTCGGGCACGCCGGGCAGGGATTCGATCCGCCGCCACGTCCGGCCCCCGTCCTCCGTCACCTGGATGAGGCCGTCGTCCGTTCCCGCGTACAGGAGATCCTCGACGAGGGGCGACTCGCTGAGCGCCACGATCGTCCCGTACGGCGAGGTGGATCGGTTCTTGGCGACCGCGTCCACGCTCCACACCCGGCCCATCACCCTGAGCCGGTTCCGGTCCAGGTTCCGGGTGAGGTCGCCGCTCACCGCGCGCCACGAGTCCCCCCGATCGTCGCTCCGAAACAGGATCTGGGCCCCGAAGTACAACCGCGAGGCGGAATGGGGGCTGATCATGAGCGCGGAGTTCCAGTTCCAGCGCAGCGGCGGCCCGTCCGCGTCCGGCTGGGGCTTGATGTCGATCTGCTCGCCGGTCCCCCGGTCGTAGCGAACCAGGTTCCCGTACTGGAGCTGCGAGTAGACGATGTCGGGGTTCTCCGGGTCCACGGCCGGGTCGAACCCGTCTCCGCCCAGCGTGATGATCCAGTCGCTGTTGCGGATCCCGTGGACGTTGTTCGTGCGGGAGGGGCCCCCCTGGGTGTTGTTGTCCTGCGTGCCCCCGTACACCCAGTAGAACGGCTCGTCGTTCGAGACGGCGACCTTGTAGAACTGGGTGATCGGGAGGTTGTCGAAGAAGCGCCAGCTCTCGCCCGCATCCCACGTCTCGTACAGGCCACCGTCCGTCCCCACCAGCAGGTGGTCGGGGTCGTCGGGGTCGAAGACGAGCGCGTGATGGTCCACGTGCTTCCACCGCCCCGGCATGCGGCGCCACGTCTTCCCCCCGTCGTCGGAGACCTGGAAGAAGGTGTCCAGCGAGTAGATCCGGTCGAAGCGGTGGGGGTCGGCGAAAACCTCCTGGTAGTACTGCGGGCTGGAGCTCACGTACCCGCTCCGCTTCGTCCAGTGTGAGCCCCCGTCCGCCGAGCGGAACACCCCGCCCGCGTCACCCGTCGCCTCGACGATGGCGTACAGCACGTCGGGGTTCTGGGGAGAGATCGCCAGGCCGATCCGGCCCTTGTCCCCCGAGGGGAGCCCGCGGTTCGCCTTGTTCCAGGTCGTGCCGCCGTCGGTCGACTTCCACACCCCCGACTCCGGCCCCCCGTCCAGCAGGACCCACACGTGCCGCCGGCGCTGGTAGGCGACGGCGTACATCACGTCCGGGTCGCGGGGGTCGAGATGAAGCTCGCTGATCCCCGTGTCGTCGCTCACGTGGAGGATCCGCTCCCACGTCTTTCCGCCGTCGGTCGTGCGGTAGAGCCCGCGGTCGCCTCCCGAACGCCACAGGGGCCCCTGGGCGGCCACGTAGACGACGTCGGAGTCCCGGGGGTCGACGCGGATCATCCCGATGTGCTCGGACTCCTCGAGCCCCACGTTCGTGAAGCTCCGACCGCCGTCCACCGACTTGTACACGCCGTCCCCGTAGCTCACGCTCCGCTGGCTGTTGTTCTCCCCGGTTCCCACCCAGACGACGAGGTGGTCGCGGGGGTCCACGGCGATCGCGCCGGTCGAGTAGGCGCCGTACTTGTCGAAGATCGGCTTCCAGGTCGTCCCGGCGTTCTCCGTCTTCCACACGCCCCCCGATGCCGTGGCCACGTACCAGACGCTCCGGTCCGTCGGATCCACGGCCACGTCCACGACCCGCCCCGCCGTGAGGGCGGGGCCGATGTTCCGGAGCTTGAGCCCGGATACGAGGGCCGCGTCGAGGGTCGGTGCCTCCTCGGAGGCGTTCCTCGACGCCTGTGCCGCCAGGGGCGTCGCCAACGGGAGGCCCAGAACGAGGGAAAGAAACGGCAGGAGGCGGGAGAGGGGGTCACACGTGCTCTTCATCTCGAACCTTCCGGTGCGGGAGTTCCAGGTTTTCCGTGCCGGGACGAAGCTACGGCGCCCGGCGGGCGGCGGGAATAGCCGTTCTCTTCCGCAAGCCGGCCCGCGCGATCCGGCCCGCCGGGAGCCTGCAATCTGTGACGAAGGACGACCCTTTCTGCCGTGCGGCGGGAGGCGGCGGAGTGCCAAGTCGTTGCGCCGCGGCCCATTACGGCCCGGCCCGGTTCTTGATCCCGGAGGCCGTTCGCCTGTGGTTGATCTTGACCCGAGAGGCGACGAGTGGCGGCGAAGGCGGGGTGGCGAGGCTACCTCCGGTGGCGGGGAAGGTGGAGATGTGTGAGCTTGCCACTACCGCCTGCGTCGCCGCCACGGTCACGAGCTGTCAAGGAGGGTGCCACATCATGGAGCGCAGACGACGATTCGGCGCCGTGCTCGTCACGCTGCTCGCCACCGCTTGCGGCTCGGCCGGCGCCGGGGGTAAGACGGCCGAGGTCCCGGTCGGAACGGCGCTCACCGTTCGGCTCGAGAACGGGCTGGACACGAACCGGGACGGCCCGGGCACCGTGGTCACGGGGACCCTGAGCCAACCGGTGACCGATGGCGTCCGGGTACTGATCCCCGCCGGAGCCGTGCTCCGGGGCGAGGTCGTCGAGTTCTCCGAGAACCCGCCCCGCCTGAGCCTGGCGTTCCACGAGCTCCAGGCCGGGGAGGAGGTCCTGATCCTGGAGGCGGAGCTCGCCTCGGTGGCCGCCCGCCGCCAGGCCCGCATGAAGGACAAGGGGAAGAAGATCGGAGGAGGCGCGGCGGCGGGTGCCGTGCTGGGCGGAGTGATCGGCGGGAACGCGAAGGGCGCCGTGGCCGGCGCGGCCGCCGGCGCGGCGGCCGGCACCGGAGTGGCGCTGGCCACGAAGGACGTCCACGCCTACGTGCCGGCCGGAACGACGGTCCGCGTGCGCCTCGATCGACCGCTGGAGGTGCACCTGCCGGAGGAGCCTTCGGGACAGAGCTGAGGCTCCGGGGAGCAGGCCCCCGCGGGGCCGGGCGGCCGCCGCCGTCCGGTCCCCCGCTCCCGAGGACGAGCCGGGTCCGCGCCACGCGGGTCCGGCTCGTTTTCGCTTTGGGACGCCGAACCGCGCTCCTCCCCGATGCACGGTGGCATCGCCTTCGTCCCGCCGCCTTGGATCTGGCCGCGTGGCGCTCGTAAGGCGGCTCGCACCATGGCTCGGACAGGCTCCTAAGCTGTCCTGTTCCCGAGATGTAGCCGGTCTTCATCCATTGCATTTCTGCAGGATCGGCAGTCGTCTCTGCTTTGACCGGGAACTAGCTTCGCCATGTACTTGCTTGGTAGATGAGGTTGCCCCGCTCTCGTGGACGTGTGAACGCTTCAGGTCAGGCGGCCTCGGC
>JBHHYJ010000084.1:0-8858 GCA_046757485.1 Gemmatimonadota bacterium | reverse complement strand
AAGTGTGGCATCTTCACACCGCCCGGAAGTTCGATTTCGCCTGAACCACTACAATGCTGGACTATGCACTTCCGCCGGCGCTGATCAACGGCCCCGGTGTAATGTCCGATCGTGTGATGCGAATGGCGGATTCCCTGAGAGCCGTCAGGCCGGGGCCTGGACCGTAGATGCGCTTTGGACGTGTACGAATCACCTACACCTGGCTGCTTCTCGCGGTCGCCGGTTGCCGGCCGGGCGAACGGGTCGGTCAGACGGCTCTCATCTACGACAGCGCCGGCGTCCGCATCGCTGAGAATCCCAAGGCGCTGGTCGAAGCGACTCCCGTGTGGACGATCGCGGAGATCCCGCGCTTGGATATCGGTGCGGGCGGGCGACCCGGAACCGACCTGTTTCGAGTCACTGGCGCCCTTCGCCTCGACGACGGGCGGATCGCCGTGGTCAACGGAGGAAGCGCCGAGGTGCGGTTTTACGGATCGGACGGTCGCTTGCTCAACGTGGTTGGGGGCTCGGGGAAGGGCCCGCGTGAGTTTCAGTTTCCATATGGGATCTTCCGAGTCTCGGAAGACAGTCTGCTGGTCTGGGATCCGGCACTCTTGCGGTTGACCTTCTTTACGGGCGATGGCGCATTTGCCGGAGCTCAACCACTCGCCGGGAGGCTGCAGGCCAACGCGTTCGCTCTTGGCGCTGATGCAGCCGGAGTCTTCTTTGCGGCGGAGAGATTCGTCGACCTCGGCGAGACGCTGCAGCATTCCATCAACTATTGGACTTATACCTTCGACACCGCGGTGGTGGATTCTATACACTCCGTCTCTCTTCCGTCCCTCGAGCACGTCCAGGGGCGAGTGATGGGGCCCTTGTTCACGGCGTTTCCGGTTGCGGCCATCGATCGAGGCGGCCGAGTTTACGTGGGCCGCGGTGATGCGGAGCAGCTCGAGATTCTTAGCAGAGAAGGAAGACTCATCGGCCTCGTTCGCTGGGTCCTGGGCATGCACTCGGTGACCGACGAGGATGTCTCTCGCTGGATGGAGGAGAGACTGTCCGAGGTACCTCAGGACGAGCGAGCGACGGTTCGACGTGCGCTGGAGACGCTGCCGCGGAGTCAGCGATTTCCCGCCTACAGTGCCCTGGTCATCGACCGCTCCGGAGATCTTTGGATCCGTCGGTACGCGCCGACCGATGCCGCTCCTTCCCGGTGGCTGGTCATGGGGGCTGATGGCCAAGCGCTGGCGCGGGTTGTGCTGCCGGCGAAGTTGCAGCCGTACGACATCGGGGAAGACTACCTTCTGGGCCGGATGACGGACGAGTTGGACGTGGAGCACGTACGTCTCTATGACCTGCTCCGAAGGGGTTCACCTCGTTCCTAATTTCGCCATGTCGGTTCTTCGAAGCTGCGCCCCTGACGTCATCTCGATGAGCACCTTGAGCACGCCGCTCCGCCCGGCGCGCTCGAGCGCCGCTTCCGGTTCCGCCAGCGGGTATCGGGCGTCGATCAGAGGCCGCGGGTCGATCTCTCCCCCTGCGAGGAGCTCCAGGGCGGCAGGGAACGGGCCGCAGCGGGAGCCCACCAGGGTGAGCTCGTCCACCACGATCGACGACATGTCCAGGGTGAGCTCGCCGGCGTAGGTGCTCTTGAGGACCAGCGTGCCCCGCGGCCGGAGCGCCCGGCGGGCGATCTCGAAGCCGGCCGGGTTTCCCGTGCACTCCACGGCCAGGTCGAAGCGGCCGGCCTCGATCCCGGGCGTAAGACCGGAATCCGCGGCGGCGCTGCTCGCGTCGGGCGACGGCGGCTCCACGGGACCGGGGGTGGCGGGCCGGTCCTCCGCAGCCACGGCCGTGGCGATCCCCGCCGCCTCCAGCAGGGCGAGCTTCCGCTCGTGGCGCCCGACGACCCGCAGCTCGCAACCCGTGCGGGCCAGGACGCGGGCCACGAGCTGCCCGAGCTTTCCGTCGCCGACCACCAGCACCCGGTCCTCGGGCCCCACGCGGGCCTGCTCCAGGATCTCGAGCGCGGCGGCCAGCGGCTCCGTGAAGACGGCGATTTCGTCCGGGAGGTCGTCGGGTACCGGGTGGAGGTTCTCGACGGGGAGCGTCAGGTACTCCGCGAAGGCTCCGTTCCTGCCCACGATCCCCAGCACCGTGCGTCGCTCGCAGTGGGTGGGACGGCCCTCGTGGCAGTGCCGGCACGCGTGGCACACGGCGTTGATCTCGCCCACCACGCGGCGCCCCACGAGATCGGGCTGGACCGCGGGACCGGTTGCGCTCGCGGCCGCGTCCGTCGCCCGGTTCCCGGCCGCGTCCGTCGCCGGGCCCGCGGTTGGATCCGTGCTCGTAGCCCCTCTTTCGCCGGCCGGAGCCCGGGAGTCTGCCGGGGCGACCTCCTCCAACACCCCCACGAACTCGTGGCCCAGGACTCCGGTAAACGGATAGTAACCGCGGATCAGCTCGAGGTCGGTGTTGCAGATCCCCGCCAGGGTGACGCGCACCCGGGCCTCGCCGGCGACGGGAGCGGGAACCGGAAGGTCCTGGCGCAGACGCGCCTTCCCGTTCTCGAGCCACACGCCGCGCATGCCGCGCCCCGTTTCCTAGCGGCCCGCGTTCACCGCGGCGAGGCCTCCCAAGCCCTCCGACCACGCGCGCCGCCCCCGACCGCCCGCACGGCCGCGCTTCCGACCTCCCTCGCCCGTTGCCCTCACGGGGAGGGGGGCTCAGGAGCCGTCGCCCGGCGCGCCTCCAGGATCGCCGGAAAGGAACGGCCCCGCAGCTCCTCCAGGGTGAGACCGGTCCCGAGCGCCTCCTCCTCCCGGATCGCCCCGCAGGACAGGCCCCGGAGGAAGAAGTTCAACAGACCCTGGCCCGTCGCCGCGTCCTCCATCACGTCTCCGTGGAGGGTCGCCTGGGCGAGCCGCTCGACGAAGGATCGCAGGCGGTCGGAGGCGGCCTCCAGGCCCTCCAGGAAGAAGGCGTAGACGGCGGCGTACCGGGTGGCGAGCTGGGCCGGGTGGAGGTCCCAGCCCTGGTAGAGACCGCTCTCCAGCGAGTGGCGTACGTCCGAGCAATGCAGCCGCCACGCCCGGTGCACGCTCTCCCGGTTCTCCGCTTCCTGCTCTGCAGTCAGCGGGGGACCCTCCTTCGGAGCCCGGTGAACGGGGACGGGGAGCACGTTCGTGGCGCCGTCGGAGAGCCACACGCCCGTCCCCGCGAGCGCGACCTGCATGATGCGCCGGGCCATGTCGCAGTGAAGGTGGCCCATCGTCTGGTACTGGGCCGTGATCGAGAGGCTCGCCGTGTAGTCGTAGACGCCGAAGTGCGCGGCCACGCAGCGTCCGCGCCCCGCCTCCACGAGTTCGAAGAGGGGACAGCGCCCGCCGGCGTCCAGAATCGAGCGCGGCGTCTCCACCATGATCTCGAGGCGGAGGGTCCCCGGCGGCAGATCCAGCCGCTCCTCCAGCGCCTCGAAGAGGTCGGCCAGGGCATCCACCTGCTCCGGAATCACGACCTTGGGGAGGGTGACGACGAAGTTCCCAGGCAGGCGGCCTCGGGTCTCCGCGCGCAGCGTCGTGAGGAAGAGGTCCAGGGTCCGGACGCCCCGGCGGGCGAGCTGCTCGCCGAACGGTTTGATCCGGATCCCGAGGAAAGGAGGAAGGGAGTCCTCGGCCAGGCCGCGGGCGACCTGGCGCGCCGCTTCCACCGCGGTCCCGTCTTCCTCCTCGTCCGGCCGGTTCCCGTACCCATCCTCGAAGTCGATCCGGAAGTCCTCGACGGGTTCCGTCTCGAGCTTCTCCCGGACCCTCGCGTAGACCGTCTCCCGGAACCCCCCGTCGCCCGCCAGCCCTACGGCCTCTGCGAAGCTCTCGGCGTCGGGCGCGTACTCTTCCAGGAAGCGGAGCGCGATCTCGCCGAGCCGGCGCGCGGAGCCTGCCCGGAAGAGATGGGCGCCCCCGTACACGGTGTGCACGGGCTGGCGGTCCGTGCGCTCCCCCGGATGGGTGCGCCGAAACCCGCGGTTCGCCTCCCGGAGGCGGCCGAGTATCGGTCCCAGGAGCCGCGGTTCGACCGATCCCGGGGGCGCCGAGGAAGAAGGGGAAGAAGCGGAGGTCTGTGCCATGGTCCGTTCCGTGCCGCTCTCGATCTCAGGTTCGTGTTCGGGCGCGCAGCCGCGCCCCTTCGAGCCCCCTTCGTCGCGCGCCGCCCACGTCCCGGCGCGGCTCGAGGCTCCGGTCGGGCCGGTCGCGGCGAGCGCGCGGGAACTGCGCGTCTTCTCTCACCGGAACGACGGAACGGCGCCCCGCAGGTCGTGGTAGAGCACGCGGGCCATCACCGTCTCCCGGTAGGTCGCGGTCGAGCGCACGTCGTCGATCGGAGAGACGTCCTCCCGGATCGCGGGGAGAAGCTCTTCCGGTGAGCCGACCGCGATCTCCTCCTCCAGCCACCGCTCCACGGCCGGACAGCGGCACACCGTCGGGGCCATGCTGGCGGCCACCACCCTCCACCCGGTCTCGGAGCGGGCCAGAGCGAGGCCCACCTTGGCGATCGCCTGCGCCCGCCGGGAGCCCACCTTTACGAACCGTTGGAAGTCGTACGCCCGGCGGGGGATCCGGATCGCGGTCAGGAGCTGGTCCGGCCGGCGGCGCATCTCCTTGTACCCCGTATAGAACTCCGCCAGGGGCACTTCCTCCGCGTTGCCCGCCGCGGAGCGGAGCACGAGGGTCGCGTCGTAGGCCATGAGCACCGGCACGCCGTCGGCGGCCGGCGAGGCGTTTACCACGTTCCCGGCCCACGTGCCCCGGGACTGGATCTGAATCGCCCCCACCTGGCGGGCCGCATCCACGAGGAGTGGAAGTTCCGCGGCCGCCCGGGGGTCCCGGATCACGTCCCAGTAGGTGGTGAGGGCCCCGAGCTCCAGGAAGTCGTCGGTCCAGCGGTGCGTCCGGAGCTCCGCGAGACCCCACAGGTCGAGGTAGGAACGATCGTGGTCCACCGGCCGCTGGGGCCAGTGAACGAGGAGGTCCGTGCCCCCGGCCATCGGCACGGCGTCCGTCCCGGCCAACAGGTCGAGCGCCTCGTCCAGGGTGCAGGGGAGGAGCGCGGTCACCGGCTCTCCGCGCGGGTCCCGGATGGGGCGCCGGGACCCCCGCCGGGACCACGGCTGGAAGGGCGCCCGGGTCCGTCATCCGGGCCGCGGCTGGACGCGTCGAGATCGGCCTGCCGGGCCCCGAGCGCCGCCTCGATGCTCTCGATGATTCCGTCGTATCCCGTGCAGCGGCAGAGGTTGCCGGCCATCAGCTCCCGGACCGAATGGGTCGCGAGGAGCTCCGGATTCCGGAGGATCCAGCGGGCGGTCATCACCACCCCGGGGGTGCAGGCTCCGCACTGGGTGGCCCCCCCGGCCAGAAACGGCTCCAGCTCCTCCGGTTCCACCGACTCGATGGTCTCGACGCTCGCCCCACGGACCTGGTAGGCGGGGATCAGACAGCTGTCCGCCGGGAGTCCGTCTACCCAGACCGTGCAGGCACCACACTCGCCCTCGGCGCATCCCTCCTTCGCTCCGGTGAGCCCGATGCGGTACCGGAGCAGGTCGAGCAGCCGCTCTCCGGGGGCCACCCGCACGGTGACCTCCTGGCCGTTCAGGACGAAGGAGGTCTCGAGCTCCGGCCCGTTTCGCTCGCGCTCCGGCGCAGTCTGCTTCCCCTCCGGCGCCGTACGCTTCCCCTCCGGTCCCGCCCGGTCCAGCTCCCGCGACTCCATCACGCGGACCTCCGTTCGGCCGATGGCTGTCCCGCAACCGCCTCCTCCGAGAGCGAGAGCAGGTACTCGGGCGTCATCGGCACCTGTCTCGGATCGAGCCCGGTCGCGTCCGCGATCGCGTTGGCGATCGCCGGGGCCGGTCCCTCGATGGGTAGCTCCGCGAGTCCTTTCGCCCCGAGACCGCCGTGCGGGTATGGGTGCTCCACGAACTCGACCCGGAGGGGGGGAAGGTCGGCGCTCGTCGGGATGATGTAGTTCGTGAGCTGGACGTTCTCCATCGCTCCCTCCCGCCAGCGGCACTCCTCCTGGAGCGCCCAGCCGATTCCCTGCGCCACGCCCCCCTGCACCTGCCCCCGGGCCAGGGTCTCGTTGATGATCCGGCCCGCCTCCTGGACCGCCACGTAGTCGAGCACCCGCGTCTCTAACGTCCGGAGGTCCACCTCGACCTCGGCCACGTGGGCCGCCCACGCGTAGGCACCGTACGCGTCCCCCCGGTAGCTTTCGTCATCCCACTCGATCCCCGGCGGAGGGTCGTACCGCCCCTCGCCGACGATCTCCGCGTCCGGGTTCTCGCGGTGCCAGGCGGCAATCGCTTCCCGGACGACCTCGCCTCGGGCGTCCGTCACCAGCCCGACCCTGTGGAGCAGGTCGTCGCACGCTTTCTCGAGAAGCCGGCCCACGACCATGGTGGTCCGCGAGGCCACCGTCGGGCCGCTGTTCGGGACGCGGCCCGTATCCGGCGGTGCGAAGAGGATCTCCTCCGGTTCCAGGCCCAGCCGCTCCGCCGCGATCTGGGTGAGGACGGTGAGCGAGCCCTGTCCCATCTCCACGGTGGCGCTCCGCACCTCCACCCGGCCGTCGGGCAGGCCGGCCACGTGGAGCCGGGAGGCGAGGTGAACCTCTCCGGCGCCCGTGAAGCCGGCGCCGTGGTAGTAGGTGGCGAGGCCGATCCCCCGCCGACGCGGGGTCTCCACCGCGCTTCCTTCCACGGATGCCGTCGCGGCCCGCGCCGCGTGAAGGGCGCGGGGCCGGGCCCGCTTCTCCTCCCAGCCGGCGAGCTCCAGAGCCTGATCCATGAGGGCCACCCGGTCGACCCCGTCCCGGATCACCTGGCCGGTCGCCGTCTCGTCGCCGTCGCGGAGAAGGTTCCGCCGCCGGAGCTCCGCCGGCTCCAGGCCGAGCTCGGCGGCGATCCGGTCCATGTGGCGTTCGCTCGCGAAGTGGGCCTGAGGGTTCCCGAAGCCCCGAAAAGCGCCGAACGGGACGAGGTTCGTCAGCACGACCCGGCCGTCGATTCGCACGTGCTCGCAGCGATACGGCCCCCCCGCGTGGATGACGGCGCGGCTCAGGACGACGGAGGAGAGAGTGGGGTACGCGCCCCCGTCGACCAGAAGCTCGACCTCCTGGGCCAGCAGGCGGCCCTCCCGGTCCACACCGCTCCGGTGTCGGATCCGGGCCGGGTGACGCTTGGTCGTCGCGGCCAGATCCTCGCCCCGATCGTACACGATCTTCACCGGCTGCTTCGCCTTGAGGGCAAGGAGCGCCGCGTGGATGGCGACCATGGAGGGGAACTCCTCCTTCCCTCCGAACCCTCCGCCGGTCGGAAGCTGGATCACCCGGAGCTCCGCCTCCGTCCGGCCCAGCGCGGGGACGAGGGCATCGAGGACGAAGTACGGACACTGCATCGAGCCCCGGACGACGAGCACGCCGTCCTCCTCGTGGGCGATCATCCCCTGGGTCTCCAGGTAGACGTGTTCCTGGGCTCCCGTCTCGTATACGCCTTCCACGACGAATGGGGCGGCGGCCAGCGCCCCCTCCACGTCCCCCTTCTCGATTCGCAGCCGCTGAAAGACGTTGTCCTTGCCGTGCTGGATCTGGTCGGCGCGCGGAGGGAGGCGAAAGTCGAGGACGGCGGGTTCGGGATCGACGAGCACTTCGACTTCGGCCACCGCGCGGCGGAGCCGGTCTCGGTCCCGGTGCGCGAGGAGCAGGACGGGCTCGTGGACGTGGCGGACCCGGCCGTCGGCCAGCGCCGGCTGCTCGTAGTCCTTCAGATAGACCGCGTTTCGTCCCGGGATGTCACGGGCATCGACGACGACGAAGTCGCTCCAGTCGACGCTCTTTCCGAAGCGGATCTCCCGGATCCGGCCCCGGGGAGCCGGGCTGCGGACGGTGGCGCCCCACAGGAGTTCCCCGAGGGGCACGTCGTCCGCGTACCGCTCTACGCCGGTTAGTTTGGCGAGGCCTTCTCTTCGCTTCACGTCGGGCTCCGTCCCGGCACGAGGGCGCCGTCGCGTCGAGGCGGTGACTCGAAGACCCGCTCCAGACGGCCGCCCCGGATCTTCGCTCCATAGTGGGCGCGCGGCCCCGATCGGGGCAACTCGCCCCACCGGCGTCCGACGGCGATTGCCGAGGATTCGCCGGCGCCGTAGATCCCTGCCGGGTCCGGGGCCGAGGAGGAACGAAACGGAGAGGCATGGACCGGCAGGAGCGAGATCGCCACGAACGCTTCCTTCGGGAGGCGATGCGCCTCGCGGCGGAGAACGTCCGAGCGGGCGTCGGCGGCCCGTTCGGAGCCCTGGTGGTGCGGGAGGGGGAGATCGTCGCCCGAGGGATGAATCGGGTGACGCTTGAGGGCGATCCCACCGCCCACGCGGAGATCGTCGCGATCCGGGAGGCGTGCCGAAAGCTCGGCTCCTTCCAGCTCGACGGCTGCGACGTGTACACGAGCAGCGAGCCCTGCCCGATGTGCTTGGGGGCCATCTACTGGGCCAGGCCGCGGGCGCTCTACTTCGCCACGGGGCGTGAGGCGGCCGCCGAGGCGGGGTTCGACGACGGGCTGATCTACGAGGAGCTGGCGAAACCGGCGGAGGACCGCTCGATCCGAATGCAGGCCGTGGAGGTGGAGGGAAGCGAGGAGCCGTTTCGCCTCTGGCTGGCTTCGGAGGACCGGATCGAGTACTGAGCCACCCCGGCGGCACGGTGTTCGACGGCCGGGCCGCCGGCCCGCATCCTACCTCCCGTGAACGGGCACGCCAAGCGGGCGGCCGCGCAGCCGGAGAGGTCGGGCGGGCGTGGGCCGCCAGGCGAGAGGTCGGAGCGGCGAGGCCCGG
>JBHHYJ010000083.1:0-9253 GCA_046757485.1 Gemmatimonadota bacterium | reverse complement strand
GCCCGCGTCACGCGCCCGCGTCTCGCGCTGCATCCCGCTCTCACATCGACTGGACCGGAAGCGTCACCACGTCGTCCACCTGGACCGTCTCCTCGGTGAAGAACGGCTCCCCGTACGGCTGCCGGATCAGCGAGCCGTAGTGCCGGCTCTGGGTCTCGATCCGCTCGTACAGCGGCTCTCCGGTCGGGAACACCTCCCCCGCCGAGACCTTGCCCTCGAACTGGGAGGCGTAGCAGCGGATCGCCTGCATCTTGCGGTCGAACTCCTCCCCGGTGAGCGGCACCACGAAGGTCGGCTTGACCGGATCCTCCCGGTACGCCAGCGCGTACAGGATCTTCCGGGGCCGGTGGGCCGGGCCCCCGGCGTAGCTCCCCAGGCCCGCCAGGAAGCAGGCGTCCCGGGCGATCTCGGCCCCTATCCGGTGGTCGGGGTGCCGGCCTCGATAGAACGGCAGGATCACCAGGCCGGGGCGGAGGCGCCGGAGGATCGCCACCAGGCAGTTCCGGCTCTCCCGCGTGTTGAACAGGCCGGCGTCGGGAAGCCCGGCGTTCTCCCGCACGGCGACGCCCAGGGCCTCGGCCGCGCGGGCCGCCTCCTCGCTCCGGAGCTCGGGAGATCCGCGGGTCGCCATCTCCCCTCGAGTGAGATCCAGGATTCCGACCCGATACCCCTGCTCGGTGCAGCGGACGAGCGTTCCCCCGCAGGTGAGCTCCACATCGTCGGGATGGGCGCCGACCGCGAGCACGTCCAGGGCGCGGTCCTGCCCCGTCTGCGGCGGCCGCCTTTCCCGCTCGATCAGCTCAGCCACCCGCGTCGGCGTCCCTCGATCCCCGGGAGGCGATCACCGGAGACAGGTGACTTCGACCAGGAGGCGCTTCCAGCTGGGCACGCTGGCATCTCCCACCTTCACGACCCGGGCTCGGGTTCGCCCGCCGCCGCGCATCCAGGGAGCCAGCCAGCTTCCGATCTCGTTCGGGAGATGGCCGACGGGATCTCCGGACCGGAGGTGGAGCCACACCTGCTCCAGCGCTCCGCCGGGAGGATCGGGGATCATCACGAGCTCCCCGCCGGGCTCCAGCCGTCGCAGGTGGCGGGCCCGATCGGCGAACGCGAGTCCGTGCACGGTGGCCCGGAAGCGGGGAGCCGCCGGGGGGGAAAGAGGCGCCAGGCTGTCAGGAACCGTGGGCATCGTCCTCCGGATGCGATCGGCCGCGGCCGCGTCTCACACACCGACAAAGCGGCCCACGGCACGCCGCACCGATCCAGGGGACCGCCCGCGCGACGCCGATCGGACCGGGGCGCCCGGGGTCCCGTTGCGGCGGGCCGAAGGCCGAGCTAGGTGTAAAGATACCCGGGAGCACGGGGGGAAGAAAGCCGTTGAGGGACGAGATGACGATAGCACGGAACGAAGATACGCGGAGGGTCTACCTGGATCACGCCGCCACCTCGCCTCTGCGAGCGGAGGTGTGGAGCGCCATGCAGGAGGCGCTGGGCGCCGCCTACAATCCGGCCAGCACCCACGCCTTCGGCCGAGAGGCGAACCGGCGCCTCGAGGAGGCCCGGGGTGAGCTCGGCGGCCTTCTCGGCTGCCGGAAGCGGGAGCTGTACTTCACGGGCGGCGGGACGGCGTCGAACAACCTGGCGATCCTCGGTTTCGCGCGCGGTCACCGGGCGGAGCGCCCGCGGGTGCTCCTCTCGGCGGTGGAGCACAAGGCCTGCCTGAAGGCGGCCCGGCGGGCCGCGGCGGAGGGAGCCGAGGTCCGATTCCTGCCGGTGGACGGGGGCGGCACGCTGCGGCTCGAGGCGCTCCAGACGGAGCTCGAGGCGGGGGCCGGTCACCCCACCCTCGTCTCCCTCATGTGGGCCAACAACGAGGTCGGCGCCGTCCAGCCCGTGGCCGAGGCCGCCGAGCTGGCCCACCGGCACGGCGCTCTCTTTCACACCGATGCCGTGCAGGCGTTCGGCAAGGTCGACGTCTCCCTGGAAGGCGTGCCCGCCGATCTCCTGACGATCACCGCCCACAAGCTGGGGGGACCGGTGGGGGTCGGCCTCCTCTTCCGCCGGGAGGGCGTGGAGCTGGAAGCGATCACGTACGGCGGAGCCCAGGAGCGCGGCCTGTGGCCCGGGACTCAGAACCCGGTCGGCGCCGTCGGATTCGCCGTGGCGGCCCGCCTCGCCGCGTCCGAACGCAGCTCGAAGGTGCCGGAGTGGCGAGAGATGCGCGACCGGTTGGCCTCGCGCATCCTGGAGGAGGTCCCGGGGTCGCGGCAGCACGCCGCCGACGCTCCGGCCCGCCTCCCCAACCTCCTGAGCGTGGGGATTCCGGGGTGCGACCCGGCGGCTCTGCTCCTCTTCCTGGACATGGAGGGGATCGCCGTCTCGACCGGCTCGGCGTGTAGCAGCGGCTCCGCCGAGACGTCGTCCGTCCTTCAGGCGATGGGGCTCGTGCGCGAGGAGGCGTACGCGACCCTTCGCTTCAGCCTGGGGCCGGAGACGACGCCGCAGGAGATCGAGCGGGCCGCAGAGGCGGCCGTCCGGGCCTGCCACCGGGTCCGGGACACGCTGGCGGCCTAGGAGCCTGTCCGAATCATGGGGCACGGCCGCGCGCAGGGGTCTTGTCAGGCCGGGCAAGGGGCGAGGACGAACCACGGGAGGCGTCGAGTGACCGGCTGCGGCATCGCGCGATGATGCCCGCGAGCGATATGGCGGAGGCTCTCTCCGCCCTGCCCTCGCCCGACGGAGCCTCCGTCCTGGTCGCCATGTCCGGCGGCGTGGACTCGAGCGTCACGGCCGCCCTGCTGCACCGGGCGGGGTTCCGGGTCGTCGGTGTCACGATGAAGACCTTCTGTTACGCCGAGACCCGCGGGCCTTCCCGCGCCTGTTGCGGGCTGGAGGGGATCGCGGATGCCCGTGCCGTCGCCGCCCGATTGGGGATCCCGCACTTCGTGTACGACGTGGAGGAGAGCTTCTTCCGGGACGTCATCCGGGACTTCGTGGCCGAGTACGTTGCGGGACGAACCCCCGTCCCGTGCGTGCGCTGCAACAGCTTCACCAAGTTCCGGGACCTCGTACGCCGGGCCGACCTGCTGGGCTGCGACTACCTGGCGACCGGACACTACGCCCGCATCCTGAGCGACGGCCGGCGAGCCGTCCGGGACTCGCCATCGGACGGCGATGCGGGGCCGAGCGGCGAGACGAACGGCGGCCGACCGCCGGAGCCCCTCCTGTGCCGGGGCGCGGACGACCGGAAGGACCAGACGTACTTCCTGTGGGGGATCCCCCGCGAGGTGTTGGGTCGCCTGCTCCTCCCGATCGGCGCCCTCGAGAAGCCCCGGGTTCGGGAGCTGGCCCGCGGGCTGGGGCTCGCGACGGCGGACAAGCCGGAGTCCTTCGAGATCTGCTTCGTGCCCGACGACGACTACGCCGGGGTGCTCCGGGACCGCCTCGGCGACGCCCATCCCGCCCTCGCACCCGGGCCGTTCCTGCTGGAGAGCGGCACCGAGGTGGGACGGCACGAGGGGTACGCCCGCTTCACGGTGGGCCAGCGGCGGGGGCTCCCCGGAGGCTTTCCCGAGCCGATGTTCGTGGTGGAGATCCGGCCGGCCGACCGGGCCGTGGTCATCGGCCCGAGCTCTTCTCTCGCCGCCACCCGGGTCGAGGCGGAGCGGGCGAACTGGCTGGCCGCCCGGCCCCGGCCGGGCGAGAGGCTCGGGGTCAGGATTCGCCACGGTGCGCCGATCGTGGAGGGCGTGGTGGCCTCGGCGGGCGGCTCCACCTTTCGAGTGGATCTCATCGCGCCGCAGCGGGCCGTGACCCCGGGCCAGAGTGCCGTTCTTTACCGGGAGAGCGTCGTGGTGGGCGGGGGGGTGATCCGCCGTGCCTCCGCGGCGGACGGGGGAGGCAGGCGCGGCCGCGCAGCCTCAGTAGGGTAGCCTCTCCGCGCTCGCCAGCTTCTCGGCCGCCTGCCGGCCCTCCTCCGACAGCTCGTCGGGCGTCTCCACCCGCACGCGGACCAGCTGGTCACCCTGCGCATCGCCCCTGCGGACACCCTGGCCGCGGATGCGGAACGCCGTGCCGCTCTGCGTTCCCGGGGGGATCCGGAGGACCACCTTCTTCCCGTCCACGGTGCGTACCCGGATGCGAGAGCCGAGGAGAGCCTGGGCGACGTTGATCGGCACCTCGCACACGAGGTTCAGCCCATCCCGCGCGAAGAACCGGTCGCCCTTCACC
Organism: Gemmatimonadota bacterium; assembly: GCA_046757485.1. GTDB lineage: Bacteria > Gemmatimonadota > Gemmatimonadetes > Palauibacterales > Palauibacteraceae > JBHHYJ01. The sequence goes on along the minus strand of JBHHYJ010000083.1, from coordinate 5,023 downwards.
TGAAACTTGAGGATGAGGTCTCCGGGCTGGCCGCCCCGGGGGCCCCGCTCCCCCTGGCCGGGAACCCGAAGCTTCGATCCGCTGTCGACCCCGGCCGGGACGTTCACGCTGATCTTCCGGCGGGAGCGTACCTCGCCGCTTCCCCGGCAGGAAGGGCACGGCTCGCTCGGGATCTGTCCCCGCCCCAGGCAGGCGGGACACGGGCGGGTCACGGCAAAGCCGCCCTGCCCGAACTGCACGGTCCCCTGCCCGCCACACTCCGTGCACTTCTCGAGCTTGGCTCCGGGGGCCACCCCGGAGCCGTCACACGCCGCACATTCCTCGTGCACCGGCACCGTCACCCGGATCTTGCCCCCGCGGGCGGCCGTCTTCAGAGGGATCTCGACCAGGTACTCCACGTTGCGGCCCCGGGTCGGCCGCTCCTCCTTCTTCTGCCCTCGCCGGCCGAAGTCGAAGATGGAGCTGAAGATGTCCCCCAGCCCCCCGAAGTCGGAGATGTCCTCGAAGTGGAAGCCGCGGCCGCCTCCTGCCGGTCCCTTCCGGGCGGCGTCGCCCGTCCCGAAGCCGAAGCCACCGAGCCCGCCGAACTTGCGCATTCGGTCGTACTGCTGGCGCTTCTCCGAGTCCGACAGCACCCGATGGGCTTCGGATACCTCTTTGAACTTCTCCGCCGCGCGCGGGTCGTCGGGCTGGGCGTCGGGATGGTACCTTTTGGCGAGCTTCCGGTACGCCCTCTTGATCTCACCGGCGGAGGCGTTCTCCGCCACCCCCAGGATGTCGTAGTAGTCCTTGGTTCGCGCGGGCATCAGCTACCGCCGGTCTCGGCCTCACCGCCAGAGCCATCCCCAGGGTCCTCCTCGACCCCGGCCTCGCCGGCCTCGTCGTCCCCGGGAGACCCGGCCCTGCCGCCCTCGCCGCCCCCGGAGGAGCCGGCGGACTCCGAGGAGTACTTCATCACCTCGACGCGGGCCGGCCGGAGCAGCCGGTCACCGAACAGGTAGCCCCGGACGAAGACGCGAGAGACGCGCTCGTCCTGCGCCGGGTCATGGGTCGCGATCGCGGAGAGAGCCTCGTGCAGGTTCGGGTCGAATCGCCGGCCCTGGGCGTCGATCGGCCGGAGGCCGGCCTCCCGCAGCTCCTTCATCACCTTCCTCTCCACCAACGCCACGCCCTCGTGGAGCGCGCCGACGGTGGTCGCCTCCTCCGGCGTCTCCGCGATACGCCGCAGATCGTCCAGGGCATCGAGCAGGCGCTCCGTGAGGCGCGCCTTGCCCAGCTCATCCGTCTTCAGGAGCTCCTGCCGGGTCCGCTTCCGGTAGTTGTCGAACTCCGCCGCCAGCCGGAGGTGTCGGTCCCGCAGATCCTCGAGCTCGGCCGCGAGCTCGACGGCCGCCGCGACCTCCTCCTCCAGCCCCTCCTCGATCGCCCGAGCTGCCGACTCCACGTCCTCCCGAGCGGGGTCCGGCCGGGCTACGGGCGTCTCGACCGGCGTCTGAGCGGGATCCAGGGCCTCTTCCGCCACGGCCTCCTCCGCCACGGCCTCCTCCGCCAGGACCTCTTCCCGGCCCTCCTCCTCCCGGGCCGCGCCCGTCCCGGCGGCGGGCTCCTCCGGCGGAGGCCGATCTCGGGGTGAGCGCTTCGACTTCGCCACGCGATTCCCTCTTTCGTCTGCGGCCCCGCGCGGGCCGCGACTCCTCCGTTTCCTCAGCGATGTGCCCGGCGCCGGGGCGGTGAGCCGGCACGGGAACTGACGATATGGCACCTTCCGCCGCAAGCAAGCCAGAGGTGACGCCTCAGCTCGCCTCCGTGTTGCTCCCGGCTCGCTCGGTGCCGGAGGCCGAGGGCGCCGGCGGCCCCCCGACTCCCGGATCCAGCGCCCGCCACAGCAGCCGGAGCGCGGCTCGGACCGCCTCGGCTCTCACCCTTTGGCGCCCGCCCTCGAAGGTCTGGCTCGTCGTCAGGCTCCGCGCACCGTCCACCGCCAGCCACACGGTCCCGACGGGCTTGCCGGCGGCACCTCCGCCCGGGCCGGCGATTCCGGTGATCGCCACCGCCCAGGACGCTTCCAGAAGCGTGCGGGCTCCGGCGGCCATGTGCCGAGCCACCGGTTCGGAGACCGCCCCGTGCTCCGCCACGAGAAGCGGGTCGACGCCTAGCAAGCTCACCTTCGCGTCATCGTCGTACGCGACGACCCCGCCTCGAAACACCCGCGAGGCGCCGGGAACCGCCGTGACGGCGGCGCCCAGAAGCCCACCCGTGCAGCTCTCGGCCACGGCGAGCGTCTCGTCCCTCCGAGCGAGCGCCTCCAGGATGCGCTCGGTCGCCTCGCGCTCGAGCCCGGACGGAAGCTCGTTCAAGGGCGTCCCTCGGCGAAGATCCGCCGGAAGGCCGCCAGGTACAGGAACATGGAGAGGACCGTCAGCACCAGGGCGATCACCAGGACCCCGCTCGTGACCCACCCGTGGAACTCCCGGAAGAGGGCGGAGAGGCCGCCCTCGCCTCCGTATCCAGCGCTCCGAAACGCGACCCAGAGGATCGCCGCTCCGATGAACACGTTCTGCGCCACGGTCTTCCGCTTCGCCAGCCCCCGGGCTCCCACGACGCGACCCCGCCTCGCGGCCGCCAGGCGCAGGGTCGCGATCAGTACCTCCCGCCCCAGCAGGACGAGCACGGCCCAGGCGGGAATCGCCCCGAACAGGGGCAGGCCGGCCAGCTCCGCGTGCCGCACCGTGAGCAAGTAGAGGGGGAGAAGAGTGGTCAGGAGCAGCAGCTTGTCCGCCATCGGGTCGACGATCTTCCCGAAGGAGGTGATCTGCCCCCGACTCCGGGCCAGGTGGCCGTCCCACACGTCCGAGAGCGCCGCGCTCAGGAAGAGGAGAAACGCCGCCAGCCGGGACCACAGCGCGCTCTGGAACAGCAGGTAGGCGACGACGGGCGCGACGACCGCCCGTACCGAGGTGATCAGGTTCGGCAGGTTCGGCGTCACCAGGTCGCTCCTCCGGCCGCGGCGGGCGCGGGCCCCCACCCGGTGCCCGGCCGTCGATCCGTACCGTCGCTACCGCTCTTCGGCTTCCCCCGTCGGTTCGTCCGCAGACGCCTCCGCGAGGGCCAGCGCGTCCTCCATCTCCTCCAGAATCGCCGCGGCCCGCTTCCGGAGCAGGGGACGCTCCTCCCAGGCCAGGAAGTCGCGCAGCAGCGTGACGTTGTCGACCTGGGGACGGGAACGCAGGTAGCCGAGCGCGGCGAGCCGCCGCATCGGGTGAGGGCTGAAGAGGTCGCGGCGGTGCCGGACCATCTGGTCGCGCGCCACCACCACGCCCAGCGCGGCCACCGCGGCGGCACCGAGCGCCACGAGCCCGATGATCCGCAGGGCCCGGCCCGCATCATCCCCTTCACTGTGCAGCGAAACGCGGATTCCCATGCCGGACTCCGTACTCCCTCTGCCACTCCACAATCACATCTCTCGACGGCCGGCGAACGCCTCGGCGATCGTGACTCCATCGGCGTACTCCAGATCTCCCCCCACCGGAAGCCCGCGAGCCAGGCGCGTCACCCGCAAGTCCGGATCCGAGGCGAGGAGCCGATGAAGGTAGGTGGCCGTGGCCTCTCCCTCGACGCTCGGGTTCGTGGCGACGATGACCTCCCTCACGCCGTTTCGAACCCGACCCATGAGATCCTGCAAGTTCAGTTCCTCGGGGCCGACTCCGTCCAGCGGCGAGAGCCGTCCTCCCAGAACGTGATACAGCCCCGTGTACCGTCCGGAGGCCTCGATCGCCCCGATGTCGGACGCCTCTTCCACCACGCAGATGACGGTCGTGTCCCGGCGGGGGCTCGAGCAGAACTCACACGGGTTCAGGTCGCTGAGATTGGCGCACACGGAACAAACCTCCACCTCGGCCGCCGCCCGCTCCACGGCTCGCGCGAGGCGCCTCGCCTCCGATCGGGAGCTCTTCAGCAGGTGATAGGCGAGCCGCTGGGCCGTCTTGCGGCCGATGCCCGGCAGCCGTGCGAACTCGCCCACGAGGTCGTCGATGGCCGTCATCCGACCCGTCTCCCGCCGCGCCGGACGTCAGCTCGCGAACAGCCCGGCCAGGTTCGGCAGGGGAAGGCCGCCGGCCGCGCGCTTCATTTCCTCATCCAGCCGGTCGCGGGCCCGCCGCTGGGCCTCCGAGGCCGCGGCCAGGACGAGGTCCTCCAGCATCTCCACCTCCTCGGGGTCCACGACGCCGGGATCGATCTTCACCCCTCGGAGCGCCCCGCGGCCGTCCACGGTGACCTCGACCATCCCCCCGCCGCTGCGGGCCGTGATCATCTCCTTATCGAGCCGCTGCTGGAGATCCGCCATACGCGCCTGGACGGCCTGACTGAGCTGGAACAGCTGCTGGAACCTCCCGAGATTGTCCACGCCTTCACTCCTTCAGCTTCAGGTCAAGCTCTTCTACCGCTTCCCGCAGGTGGGGATCCACGGCCATCATCTCGGAGAGCTTCTGGGCGCGGACCTCGTCCGCCGTGTAGCGGCGCGACCGGCCTTCTGCCGCCACCTCGAAGCCCAGGCTGGAGGGATCCGCCCCGAGCCCGGCGGCGAGCCGGTCCCTGAGCACGGCCGACTTCCGGCGATCGGTCAGGAACGCCCGCACATCCTCGGCGAGCCCTCGCGGAACCCGAACGCGCACCCTGCCCTCCTCCAACCCCTCCACCCGGGCGCCCCTCAGAGCCACCGCCTCCCCCCCCAGTCCTCGCGAGTCCGTCAGGGCCTCCCGCCAGGCACGCAGGAGGCGAGCCTCCCCGGAGGGTGGCTCGGTCCTCGGCGATGCGTCCCCGGAGGCGGGCCCGGACGAGGGAGCGGGCGCGGACGAGGGTGCCGACCCGGAGCGAGGAGACGGCGGCGACTCGCGGGCGACGGACGAGGGTGCCGGCGATCGCCGAACGGGTCGATCCGGAGTCGGTGGCGCCGGCGCCGGCGGGGTGGCCCGGGGGGCGGCCGCGGCCGGCGCGCCGGGGGCGGCCCCCCCCTCCCCCGGCC
>JBHHYJ010000082.1:0-9369 GCA_046757485.1 Gemmatimonadota bacterium | reverse complement strand
GCTAGCCGGCGGTAGCGAGCGGCGGGTGGTGGGACCGTGAGCCGGAGATAACGCATGCGCACGGTGACGTTCGGAGTGGCCTGCAGCCTGGACAACTTCATCGCCCGGGCGGATGGGGGTGTCGATTGGCTGCTGTGATCCTGCCGACGGGGACGGGGTGCGAATCGTCGGGGGCGAGGCGGCGGATTTCGTGCGCGAGTTGAAGAAGCGGGAGGGGAAGGGGATCTGCATCCTGGGCGGAGGAGAGCTGGCCCGCTCGTTGCTCGTGGCCGGCGTGATCGATGAGATCGCGCTCAACGTTCATCCGCGGCTGCTGGGGTCCGGCGTCCCTCTGTTCCTCGAGATGCCATCGGGGATCGAGCTGGAGCTGCTGGAGTGCCGGCGGCTCCAGCAGGGATGTGTGCTCCTCCGACACCGAATCAAAGGGTGAGCGGGGCCAGCCGTGAGCGGGTTGTGGGAGCTGGACGCGACGGCACAGGCGGAGGTCGTGCGGAGCGGAGAGGTATCGCCTCCCGAGCTCGTTCAGGCGGCGATCGACCGTATCGAGCGCTGGAACGATCTGCTGAACGCGGTCGTCACGCCGCTGTTCGAGCAGGCGCTCGAGCGCGCAACGAAACGGCTTCCCTCGGGTCCGTTCACCGGCGTTCCTCTCCTTCTGAAGGACTACCTGTGCGAGACGGCGGGCGACCCCTACTACGAGGGGTCGCGCTTCCTGCGGTGCCTCGGCTGGAGATCGCCGGCCGACTCCCACCTCGCCCGCCGGTTTCGCAACGCCGGCTTCGTCGTGCTCGGAAAGACGAACCTTCCGGAGTTCGCGGCCTCCCCTACCACGGAGCCGGCGGCGTTCGGAGCCACGCGGAGCTGTTCGCGGACGTCGGGCGCGAGGATCTCCTCCTCCGGGTGGCCTCACAGCTGGAGGAAGCGCGTCCGTGGGCGGATCGCTGGCCGGATCGTCGGGTTTTCCGGGTGAACGACGGGGACGCCCCGAGCAGCCCGGGCGCTCCGGCAGAGTGACCCTTCGAAGGTCACGATCGTCCATAGGACACCCGGGGCAGCCGTGCGGACATCGCGCGCCGGTTGAGCCGCGCCCGCGGGAACGGGAGCGCGCCACGGTCCACGGAGGATGCCGATGCGGAAACACCACCTGACCCTTCTTTCGACGCTGGGGCTGGCCGCGTGCGCCGCCGCCGTCCAGAGCGGCGGGCGGATCGTCTTCGCGGATCCGGAATGGAGACCGCCCGAGCGGGTCGCCCTCTTGCCCGTGTGGCTCGACGTGGCGGATCCGGGCGTCGATCCGGACAAGATCCTCGGCCTGGTCACGGATTCCCTGGAGGCCTCGCTGGAGTCCGAAAGACCGGAGCTCGTGGTCCTCGGACCCGAGCTGCTGCGGCGGGCCCTGGATGGGAGCGACGGCCCCTCCCTAGGGCGCATCATGACCGGGTTCAGCGGCACCGGGACGCTGGAGCCGGAGGTGCTCCGGCAGCTCCAGGAGGCCGTGCAGGTGGACCACGTGTTGACGACGCGTCTGACCTACGGCGCGGCTCGCAGCGGCCTCCGGAACACGTCGGAGGACCGGAACCTGCGGCTCCGGGCCGTCCTGTGGAGCGTGGTCGACGGCCGGCCCGCGTGGTCGGCGGAGAGCTGGGCCGTGCGCGATGCGAAGTTCCTGAACACGCACACGGGGGGCATCCGGAGGATGGCGGGGACGCTCGCGCGGGAGCTCGTCTCCCGCCTCCCCACGTAGCAGGTCGTGAGAAGGACCGCGTAGGGGTGGATCTCGGCACGGTCGTCGAGATCGTAACGGCCGTCACGCTGCTGGGCGGCCTGCTGTTCGCCGCGGTCCAGGTGCGGCAGTTCCGGGCGAGTCGCGAGCGCGACGCCGCCTTCGAGCTGCTGCGCTCCTTCCAGACGCCGGAGTTCGCCCGGGCGCTCCGTGCCGTGTACGCCCTCCCGGAGGGCCTCTCCAAGGATGAGATCGAGAGGAGGCTGGGGGAGGAGATGCACCTCGTGTACGCGCTCATGACGACGTGGGAGAGCCTCGGGGTGCTCGTGCACCGGGGCGAGCTAGAGCTGGAGATGGTGGACGACTTCTTCAGCGGCCCGATCCTGGTCTCGTGGCGGAAGCTGAGGCCGCACGTGGAGGCCGAGCGGGCGGAGCAGGAGCGGGAGACGATCCAGGAATGGTTCCAGTGGCTCGCCGAGCGCATGGCGGAGAGAGAGTCGAGCGCGCCTCCCGTGCCTGCCCACGTGGCCCACCGGAGCTGGACTCCGAGGAAGCGCCTCCGCTGAGTCTCCGGGCTCGGGAGACGCCACGCGCCCTCCGGGTTGGTGCAAGCACCGACCTCCGCTTCGCTCCGCATACGGCGGCGCGACGAAGGCCATGCCGCGGGGGAGGCCGAGGCCGCGGCGGGTCTTCAGGTCGGGAGGGCGGCGGGCTCTTCCGGCGGACGGCGGAACCCGTAGATCGCGAGCCCCACCAGGAGGGCGATCCCGCCGGCGATGAGGTTCCCCCGGCTGGCGCTCGCCAGGAAGGCGAACGACAGCAGGAGCGCCGCGATCGGAATCGCGGGCCCTCCCGGCAGCCGCACGGCGTCGGGCCGACCCCCCAGGCGCCTCCGCAGCACGGGGACCGCGGCGGCCGTCCCGATGTACGTCGCCAGCCGGGCGATCACCGAGAGCATCGCGAGCTGGACGAAGGAGCCCGAGAGGGCGAGCGCCAGGGCGACGGCCGACTGGGTGAGGATGGCGGCGGCCGGCGTGTGATACCGCGGATGGACCCGGCCCAGGAGCCGCGGGCCGAAGCCGTCCCGGGCGAGGGCGAAGAGATATCGGGGACCCACGAGCGTCGTGTTCCCCACATTGCCCTCGATGGAGATCATCGCGCCGATCGTCATGAGGAGCGCGGCCCACCCTCCGAGGAACAACCCGGCGGCCTCCGCCAGCGGCGACTCTGACTCCGCCAGCCCCGGCAGCGTGCCGAGCGCCACCACCTGAACGGCGGTGTAGAGCAGCGTCAGGGAAGCGATCATCGTCAGGAGGGCGAACGGCACGTCCCGGCGCGGGCTCCTGTACTCTCCCGCCGCGGCCGGCGTGTTCTCGAACCCCGCGTAGGCGAAGAGGAGGAGAAGCGCCGCCTGGCCGATCGTTCCGCTCCGCGGCATCTGGAACGCCACGACCCGGGACCAGTCGACGAAGAACAGCCCCACGCCGACGAAAAAGAGAAGCGGCAGCGTCTTGGCGATCACGAGGCCGACGGCGGTCCGCGCCCCGGACTTCACCCCCACCACGTTGATCCAGGTGAGCAACGCCAGCGGCAGCGTGATGACCGCGGCCCGGGTCCAGCCCACGGTGGCCGCCGGCCACAGGTAGCCCGTGGCCAGCGCGAAGCCGTTGGAGAGCGAGGCGATCGAGGCGATCCGGGCGAGCCACGTCATCCAGCCGACCTCGAAGCCGATGAAGCGGCCGAACGCCTCGCGCGTGTACAGGTAGCCGCCGCCGGGCTGGTCGAAGTAGCTGGAGGCCTCCGCGAAGCAGAGCACGAGCAGCCCGACCGCCAGGCCGGCCAGCACGACGGCCCAGATGCTCGTCGGGCCGAGCAGCGCCGCGGCGGCCGCCGGCAGCAGGTAGACGCCGCTGCCCACCACGTCGTTGATCGCCAGCCCGACGATCTCCCAGCGGGAGACGGCCCGGATCAGCTTCGGTCGAGCGGGGTCGGTGGCGCTCACCGACAGAGCCTGGTGCCGTTCACGGGCAGATCCTGGAGGGGGTGGGTTCGGGCGCGGCGCGGGCCTCCCGCACCGCGCGAATGTCGGGCGCTGGCCGGCGACGTGTCAAATCGGGCGGCCACGCGGTTTCCGGAGGCCTGCGACCGCCGGCTCCCGCGGCTCCGGCGCGGCGGCTCTCGGCTCCGGGCCGGGGGGCGGCGCTCCGGGCCCGGAATCGCGCGCCGGAACCGTCCTCTTTAGCTTCGAGTCTCCCGCGGTTTAGCCATCGGATGCGATCAGGGAGGCAGCCATATGACGGTTCCACCCATTCCCGCCGGGTACCACACCGTGACTCCGCAGTTGATCGTCCGGGATACGGATCGGGCGATCGCGTTCTACCGGGAGGCGTTCGGCGCCGAGGTGCTGGGGCGTCTGGCCGCGGCGGACGGGAGGGTCGTGCACGCGGAGATCAAAGTCGGCGATTCCCCGATCATGCTGGCCGACGAGTACCCCGAGTGGGACAACCACAGTCCGGAGAGGCTCGGCGGTTCGGCGGGGCGCCTTCATCTGTACGTGGAAGACGTCGACGCCTTCGCGAGCCGGGTCGTGGCGGCCGGCGCGGAGGTGCGAATCCCGGTCGCGGACCAGTTCTACGGGGACCGGAGCGGCCGTCTGGCGGACCCGTTCGGCCACACGTGGGTCGTCGCCAGCCGCCGGGAGGATGTACCGTTCGAGGAGATACAACGGCGTTTCGAGGAGCTGATGGAAGGGCAGGGCGGTGGCTGACGCGGGAGGACGCCCCCGGAGCCCGGGCGCGCGGGCGCGTCGGCCTGCGGCGTGACCCGGTTCACGCTCTGGTCCCGGGCGGCGGAGGCCGCGGCCCGGACGCCCGCCTCGCGGAACCGGTACGTGGATTTCCTTCGCGCGCTCTCGATCCTCGCCGTGATCTCGGGGCACTGGCTCGTCGCCGCCCCGTCCGTCCACGGGGGAGAACCGAACCTGGGGAGCATGCTTCAGTTCCAACCGTGGACGCGCTGGCTCACCTGGGCGTTTCAGGTGATGCCGGTCTTCTTCTTCGTCGGGGGGTACGCGAACGGGGTGTCGTGGAACGCCGCGGTCCGCGACGGCCGCGCCTACGCCGGGTGGCTGGGCGCTCGGCTACAGCGCCTCATCGGTCCCGTCCTTCCCCTGCTGGTCGTCTGGGCGCTGCTCGGCCTCGTGGCGGGCGGCCTCGGCGTGGATCCGGTGATCGTCCGGGCCGGGTCGGTGATGGCGCTCATCCCGCTGTGGTTTCTCGCGGTGTACATCATGGTGGTGGTGCTGGTGCCGGCGACGTACGCGGCCTGGAAACGCTTCGGGATGGTCTCCTTCTGGGCCCTGGCCGTGGCCGCGATGCTGGACGACGCGCTCTTCTTCGCCGCGGATCTGCGCGCCGTCGGGTGGCTCAACTACGCCTTCGTCTGGCTGGCCGTGCATCAACTGGGGTACGCGTGGCGCGATGGGCGACTGAGCGGTCCGCGGAGGGCCCTCCCGTGGGCCCTGGGCGGGATGGCCGTTCTCATCGGCCTCGTCACGTTCGGCCCTCATCCGCTGAGCATGGTGAGCGTCCCGGGTGCCGATGTGAGCAACAGCCTGCCCCCGAAGCTGCCGATGCTCGCCCTCGGCCTCTGGGAGTGCGGGCTCGCCCTCTCCCTCGAGCGGCCGATGCGGCGCTGGCTGGCGCGCGCCGCACCGTGGACCGCCACGGTGCTCGTCAACGGGATGATCATGACGATCTATCTGTGGCACCTGACGGCCGCCGCCCTCGTCGTGGGCCTGGCCTTGCTGCTGGGGGGGGTCGGGCTGGGGATCGAGCCGGGAACCGCCGTCTGGTGGGCCGTCCACCCCGGATGGATGGCGGCCTACCTGCTGGCGCTCGCACCGCTCCTTCTCCTCTTCGGACGCTTCGAGAGAAGCCCCGCGGGCGGCCGGCCGGCCAGTGCCTGGCGACTCGTGACCGGAGCCACCCTGGTCTGCGGCGGCCTGGCGGTCCTGGCGCTCAGAGGGATCGGGACTGGGGGCGCCGGTCTCGCCTGGAAGGCGCTGTCGGCCCCGCTCCTCGGCGCGGCCCTGGCCGGAGTTCTGCCGATCGGCTCTCCCCGCATGCGTACCGCTGTGCAGACGGGACCGGCCGCCCCGGACTAACCTCCCAGCCTCTCCAGTCGCTCCTCGATCCGGCGATCGTCAGGAAACGCGCCCTGCAGCCGGCGGAGCACAGCCCGGGCCGAGTCCGGGATCCCCAGGCTCTCGTAGGCGTCCGCCGCGTAGATTCCGCGGAGGAGTCGTAGACGACGGTCGGAGTCCGGCACGGGAAGGGTGGCGATCGCCTCCAGCGCCGCGCGTCCGTCGTTCCGGTCCTCGAGCAGCGATCGGATCTCCAGGAGCCGGACGCCCGGGTCCGACGGTCTCAGCCGCACGAGCTCGTCCACCCAGCGCGCCGCCTCCGCTCCTCGCCCGGCCTGACGCTCCCGGGCGGACTGGTGGTAGAGCCCGGCCACCAGAAGCCGCTGCACGTCCCCGTCCTCTCCCGTCCGCGTGCCCACGCCGGCCGCGTAGGAGTACACCAGCTCTCCCCCGTGCTCGCCCGTCTCGTAGAGGAACGCCAGGCCGACGACCCCGACCACGGCGGACGCGGCGACCAGCTTTCCACGGTGCCGGCTCCTCCGAAGTCCGAGGGCGGCCAGCTCCAGGGCGCCGACCAGGAGAAACAGGTTGCGCGTTCGCTCCCCCCACTCCTCGTGCTCGCCGATCGCCTCTCTGACCCCGGGGATCCGTTCCGGTATCTCGTGTGCCTCCTCCCCGGACTCGACGGCCACGATCGAGGCGCCGGCCCCCGCCAGGAGGAGAGCGGCGGCCGCGGGCCCGGCGAAGGAGAGTCGTTTTCCTCCCAGCGAGAGCAGGCGAAAGATGACGCCGGCCACGAGGAACCCGATCACGAAGTGGACGATGATCGGGTGCAGGGGACCCAGTTCAGGCATCAGAGTCGGCTCCGTGCTGAGACGGCCGCGGGCCGTCCGGCGACTGCTTGGCCCGCCGGTCACCCGGTGCGCGGGCCACGAGAGGACGCGACAACTTGAGCGTGCGACGGCCGCCGGACAAACGGGCTCCCGGGCCCCAGCCGGCGCTCTGGCGGCGCCCGGGCCGCGCCTCGAGAATACGGGCGGAACCCGATCTCCCCGGCGAAGGGTCCGCCGGGGTGGAACACTGCGTCGCCAGGTCGACAGCCGAGGAGAAGCGCGTGGGGCAGGGAGCGGGGTGGCGTGAGCGGGCCGCCGATCTCCTGTCACGCCATTACGGCATCCGGGGGACGGTGGCGCCGCTGCCGGGTGAGAACCGCAACTTCCGGGTCTCCGCGGCCGACGGCCGGCGGTTCGCCCTCAAGTTCGCTTCGGGAGAGTGCGCTCCCGAGCTCTGTCGGCTGGAGGCCGCCGCGCTGGGACGCGTTCTCCGTTCGGGGATGGAGCTCGGCGTGCCGACGCCCGTGCCGACCCTCTCGGGAGAGGGGTGGGTGGAATCGGAGGAGGCCGCGGATGACCCGAGGTGTACTCGGCTGCTCGAGTGGGTGCCGGGCACGCCGTGGGCCGCATGCGGTCGGCCATCTCCCGATCTTCTGCGGGATCTGGGCCGCAAGCTGGCGGCCCTCGACAGGGTGCTGGGGGGGCTCGACCATCCGGCCGCGGCCCGGACACACGCCTGGAACCTGACGGCCGCCGGGCAGCACCGGGACCGGGTGTGCCGGGTAGCGGAGCCCGGACGCCGGCGAACGCTGGAGCGGGCGTTTCACCTGTGGGCGGCGTGCGCGGCACCGCGGCTTTCCGGGCTTCCGCGCTCCTTCATCCATGGGGACGCGAACGACGAGAACGTCCTCGTGGACGGGGACCGCGTCGTCGGCCTGGTGGACTTCGGGGACGCCCTCGTAAACCCGACCGTGTGCGAGCTGGCGATCGCCCTGGCGTACGCGATGCTCGGCCGCGAAGAGCCGCTCGAGGCGGGGGCCGAGGTCGTGGCCGGCTATCACGACGTGCGGCCGCTCGCCGCGGCCGAGCTGGAGGTGCTGTTTCCCCTGGTGTGCGGACGACTGGCGGTGAGCGTGGCGGTGGCCGCGGAGCGCCGGCGGACGGATCCGGAGCGCTCCACCTGGTTCGTGACGGAGGAGAGAGCGTGGCCGCTGCTCGAGGTGCTGAGCGACGTGGACCCGGCCGCGGGCGCCGCCGCCCTGGCGTCGAAGACCGGGATCGGGCCGAGCGCCGACCGCGCCTCCGGGCCCGCACCCGAGATCTTGCTGGAACGCCGCCGCCGCCACGTCGGCCCTTCGCTCTCCCTCTCGTATCGCCGGCCCCTCGAGATCGCGCGGGGAGCGGGCCAGTACCTGTACGATCGCCGGGGCCGGCCGTACCTGGACCTGGTGAACAACGTGTGCCACGTCGGCCACTGCCATCCCCGGGTGGTGGAGGCGGCGCGGCGCCAGATCGCCCGGCTGAACACGAACACCCGCTACCTGTACGCGGGGCTCACGGAGTACGCGGAGCGGCTGTGCGCCACCCTCCCCGAGCCGCTCGAGGTGTGCTACTTCGTCAACTCCGGGAGTGAGGCGAACGAGCTCGCCCTGCGGCTGGCGCGCGCCCATACGGGCCACCGCGACTTCGTGGTCCTGGAGGGCGCCTACCACGGCAACACGAGCAGTCTCGTCGCGCTGAGCCCGTACAAGTTCCTGGGTCGGGGAGGCACGGGGGCGCCGGAGCCGTGGGTGCACGTGGCTCCGCTGCCGGACGGCTACCGGGGGATCCACCGGGGCCGGGGACGGGAAGCCGGCCTCGCGTACGGGAACGAGGTGGGCCGGGTGATCGCGGAGGCCGGGGTGCCGATCGCCGGCTTCCTCGCCGAGTCCCTCCCCTCCTGCGCGGGTCAGATCCTCCCGCCTCCCGGCTATCTGGAGACGGCGTTCCGCCACGTCCGGCGGGCCGGCGGGCTCTGCATCGTGGACGAGGTGCAGACCGGTTTCGGCCGGCCGGGCAGCCGCTTCTGGGGGTTCGAGCTCCAGGGCGTGGTCCCGGACGTCGTCGTCCTCGGCAAGCCGATCGGCAACGGGCACCCGCTGGGCGCGGTCGTCACCAGCCGGGAGATCGCGGCCTCCTTCGACACCGGGATGGAGTTCTTCAGCACGTTCGGGGGCAACCCCGTCTCCTGCGCGATCGGGCTCGCCGTGCTGGAGGTCATCGAGGAGGAGGGCCTCCAGGAGCGGGCGGAGCGGGTGGGGGGACGCTTGCTCGCGGGTCTCCGTGGCCTCGCCGAGCGGCACGCGTGGATCGGGGAAGCCCGCGGGGTGGGCCTGTTCCTCGGGGTGGAGCTGGTCAGAGATCGGCGGACCCTGGAGCCCGCGGCCGCGGAGGCGACGGAGATCGTGGAACGGATGAAGGAGCGGGGGATTCTGCTGAGCACGGACGGCACCTGCCACAACGTGCTCAAGATCAAGCCCCCGATGGTGCTGGACGAGGATGACGTGGAGATGACGCTTCGTTCGCTGGATGACGTGCTCTCGGAGCTGGGCGGATGAGCGGTGCGGCACGGGAGGAGGCGGCGCACCAGCCGTCGCAAGCAGGTCGGGAGAAAACGGAGCACGAGCCCG
>JBHHYJ010000081.1:0-9548 GCA_046757485.1 Gemmatimonadota bacterium | reverse complement strand
CACGTGTACTCGTAGTCGACGACGAGCCGGCGATGCTGGAGAACTGCCGGCGGCTTCTCTCCGGGGAAGGGTACGAATGTACCGGCCTGGCGGATCCCTCCCGCTTCCGCGAGCGGCTCGTCGAGCTCCAGCCGGACGTGCTGCTGCTCGACCTCCGTCTGCCCGGAGTGGATGGGATGACGCTGCTCACCGTGGCGCTGGCGGAGGATCCGGGGCTTGCCGTGGTCATCATGACCGCCTTCGGCACCGTGGCATCCGCCGTTCGCGCGATCCGGGAGGGCGCCTTCGACTATCTGGAAAAGCCGTTCCGGGCGGAACAGCTTATCGTGGCCGTCGAGCGAGCCGCCCGTCACCGGCAGCTCACCCTGGAGAACCGGGCCCTCCGCGACCAGGTGACGGGCTCCGAGGGCTTCCGACCGCTGATCGGCTCGAGCCGACCCATGGTGACGCTGATGGCCCGGGCCCGCAGGGTGGCGCCTACCGATGCGAACGTCCTCATCATCGGAGAGAGCGGCACCGGGAAAGAGCTCGTCGCCCGCTACCTTCACGCTCACAGCACCCGCAGGGGGCGACCGTTCCTTCCCGTGGACTGTGCGGCGATGCCCGAGGGACTGATGGAGAGCGAGCTCTTCGGTCACGAACGCGGGGCGTTCACCGGCGCCATAGCCCGCAAGAAGGGGCTTCTCGAGGAGGCGCGCGGTGGCACGGTCTTCCTGGATGAGTTCCCCGAACTGGCCGGAGGGCTTCAGGCCAAGCTCCTCCGGGCACTCGAGGAGCGCCAGGTCCGGCGGGTGGGGGGAAGCGAGTTTCTCGACGTCGACATCCGGATCGTGGCCGCCACCCATGTCGACCTGGAGCGCGCCGTGGCCGAGGGGAGCTTTCGCGAGGACCTGTACTACCGCCTGAACGTGGTCCCGCTTCACGTGCCTCCGCTCCGGGAGCGCGGGGGCGACATCCCCCTGCTGGCCACGAGCTTCCTGGCCCAGTTCTCCGCCGCCCAGAAGAAGGAACCGCCGCGGGTCTCTCCGGACGTGTGGGATGCACTCGAGAGCCACGAATGGCCCGGCAACGTCCGGGAGCTGAAGAACCTGGCCGAACGCTTGGTGGCGTTGGACGACGACGGTCGCATCGGGCTGGCGGATCTCCCGGCTCCGCTCCGACCCGAGCTGCAGCTCGCCGCCACGAACGACAAGACGCCGCCGATCGAGTACGCGGCGGCGCGCGACGCGGCGCTGCGAGCTTTCCGCTCCGCCTACGTCCGCCGCCTCCTCGAGCTCACACAGGGGAACGTCTCGAAAGCGGCCCGGACGGCGGGAGTGAGCCGCCGTACGTTCCACCGCTGGCTGGCCGAGCTCGGCGAAGCCGCCGCGGGAGATGCCTCGTGAGTCGGCCGTCCGGCCTGCTTCCCTTTCTCTTCCTGGGGGCCGCCGCGGTTTCCCGGCAGGCCCCCCCGACGGCCGTCCTGGAGGGCAGGGTGTACGCGCCCAACGTGCGGCCCGCCGGTGGGGTGGTCTACCTCGTCGCCGAGGGCGCCCCGGAGCCCCCGCCGCTCCCCACCGCGGGCGTGATCGATCAGCTGAACCTGCGGTTCGTGCCACGAGTCCTGGTCGTGACACCGGGAAGCACGGTGCGCTTTCTCAACAGCGATCCGATCCTGCACAACGTCTTCAGCCCCGGGGGGCCCGGGCCCGGCTTCGATCTGGGCACCTACCCCAGGCGCGATTCGCGTACCCACACCTTCGACGACGCGGGTGCGCACGTCATCCTGTGTCACGTCCATCCGGAGATGTACGCCTACGTGCTCGTCGTCCCGACCCGGCTCTTCGGCCTGACGGACGGGGAGGGGGACTTCCGGATTCCGGAGATCCCGGCCGGCCGGTACACGCTCCACATCTGGCATCCCGACGCGCAGGAGTTCCACCAGCCGATCCTCATCCGCGACGGGGAGCGACGACGAGTCAGGTTCGAGCTGTCCCGAAGGCGCTGATGGAAGCAAGCCGGCAGCCGGGTTGGCGAGCGGATCCATGACCCGGGCGAGGAGGAGTCGGATGATTGGCCAGAACAGCGAGACACGGTCCGGAAGCACGATCGAGATCTCTCCACTTCGTAGGTCACGCACCCCTGGGGGCCGGACCCTCGTGGTGATTCCCACGCTCGGCGTCTCCCTGTGTGCCCTCCTGGTGGCAGGAGCCGCTCATCCCGCCGGGGCTCATCCGCCCGGCGCGGTCGATCCGGACGGCGAGAACCGGGCAGCGAGCCGACCCCTGGACATCCCCGCCTTCGCCCGCAGATACCGGACGAGCTGCTCAACGTGTCACACGGCCGCCCCGAAGCTGAACCCTCTCGGCGAGGCGTTCCGCCTGAACGGGTATCGTTTTCCCGAGAACGACAAGCTCCTGCGAAGGGTGGAGCCCGTCCCTCTCGGCGCGGACCCCTGGCGGGAGCTGTGGCCGCGATCGATCTGGCCCGGAGAGCTTCCCGGCCACATCCCCCTGGCGATTCGCGTACAGAACGACTTCCAGTTCACCCGCGATCGCCGCGAAGAAGCGAGCTCCAGCTTCCGCTTTCCCGAGGAGATCTACGTGCTGGCGGGCGCGAACCTGGGGGGGAACATCTCCACCTTTCTCTCGACGGAGTGGAACCGGGACGAGGGGCTGCAGGTCGTGCAGGCAAAAGTGGAGTTTCAGGATCCGGTGCCGGCTCTCCCCCGGCGCCTCCTGAACCTGTGGATCGGATTCCAGAACCTGTACCTCTTCACCTTCGCGGACCGGCAGATCGATCGCGCCGGACGCCAGAACTTCGTCTGGCAGACGTACCGTCCGACGGAGCTGGAGCTCCTCGACCCCGAAACGGGCGACAGCCTGAGGTCCACCAACGACTTCCGGCTCCGCCGGACGCAGCCGGCGGTCGAGCTGAACGGCCTGATCACCCCGCGGCTGTACTACAGCTTCGGTGTCTCGCAGGGCTCCGGGAACCGGACCACGGACAACAACGACCACAAGGATCTCTACTACAAAGCGAGATACAAGCTCGGCGGGCTGCGTCTGGACGGTCGGTACGACGCGGGGGGCACGCCCGTCCTCGGCGGCCGGGGCCAGTTGCTGGACCGTACGCTGATCCTCGAGCACTTCGGATACATCGGCGCCCAGCCCGTGGCAGGAGAGCGGCGAGACACGCACCGATCGTTCGGCTTCAGCGCCCGCGGCCTGTACGGGCCGTTGGATCTGGGGGTCGGCTACGTTTGGGGTCGCAACGAGAACCCGTGGGGCGACCGCATCGACGGGGAGCTTCCGTTCTCCAGTCTCTTCGCCAAGGCGGAGTATCTCGTCTTCCCGTGGCTCATCACTTCCTTGAAGATGGAGGGGTTCGATCTGGACGTGCCGCCCACCGTTCGGGAATCCGGGCTCACCCGGGGGGATCTGGACCAGACCCGGATTCTTCCCGGCGTCATCATCCTCGCCCGCCAGAACGTCCGGGCAGTGGTGGAAGCGGAGCTCTTCGCAGAGCATGCGGCGACGGCCGCGCGCGGGCAGCGGCGGCCCCATGCGCTATGGCTTCGTCTCGACGTGGCGTTCTGAGCTCGGCCGGGTGAGCACGGATGCGAGCCGCGTGCCGGTCACTCTCCCGGAGGCTCGCCTCTCGGCCGAGCGCTCAGCCCGATCGCACGCGCACCCTGCCCTTCTGTCCTTTGTGCAGCGTGCACTCGTAATCGTAGTCGCCCGGCGCGGGAAACGTCCGTAGGGCCTCCGAGCCGGGCGGTGAGTCCGGGATGTCGCCCCCGGGGGGTCGCTCGTCCTCGAACGTCACGTTGTGGGTGGCCCCCGAGAACTTCCACAGGACGCTCTCTCCGGGCCGGATCTCGACTTCTTCCGGACTGAAGCTGAGTCCCGGCGTGGTGACGATCGCCGCGGGGGGCGGGGGCGGCGGGGCCACCGTGTCCACCCGGACCACCCCCGCCATCCCGATCCCTCCCGGCGCTCCGTGGAAGACGCAGTGGTACGGAAACGCCGTCCCCAGCGCGGCCTCGGCCGGCACCGTCCAGCTGAGCGACTGGCCCGGGTTCAGCGTCCCCGAGTCCCACACCCCCGTGTCGCTCGTCGACGTGTGCGGCCGCTGGCCCTCGTTGCGCCAGATCACCCGCGTCCCCGGCTTTACCGTCACATCGACGGCCTGGAAGAAGTCATCCTGCATGGAGACCACCACCGAGTCCCCCGCCGCGGGGGACGGCGGAGGAGGCGGGGGCGGCGGCGTCACGGTGATCTGGGCTCCTCCCTCGCCGAACCTCTCGGCCGATCCCGCCTGCACCGTGAGGAAGAACGTCCCGAGCTCCGAGTAGGTGCAGATGGCCCCCGCGCTGAACGGGTTGGCGCTCGTGCGCACCTCGAGCTCGAAGTCGCCGTCGCCGGCACAGTCGATCCGGTACGTGACGACGCTTTCGCGGGCCCCCGTGACGGAGATGACCAGATCCACGGCGAGGGGAGGCGGGCCCGAGGTGGGGCTCGCGATCACGCTGACCGAGGGTGGAGGGGGCGCCATCACCTGGCCTCGGTCGCACGCGTAGAACCCTCCGACCGTGCACGCCAGCGCGATGGATGTGGACCACGCGCCCGATGCCCACCGCCCGCGGCTCCTGCTCCCGAGCTTCATCGGACACTCCCCTCCGACATTCGAAAAGAAAGAACCCGTCCTGCAACCGATCCGGAGGCGCGCGAGTCTCGCCGCTCCCGGTGCCGCCGCCGGGCGGGCAGGCGGGGCGCGACCGTCCTCGGGGAGATGCAAGGAAACGACCAGACGGTGCGGCGGGCGCGAGCGCGGCGGCGTTCGCGGTTCAGGCCTCAGCCCACCGTCCGGCACTGCGGTCTCGGTTCGCGGCACGACGGGGAATGTGGGCCGCGACTCTGCACGACTCGAGGCGGCGGCGGAAGGCTCCCGCGAGGGACGCCAACTCCGCGAAGCGAGACCCTGAGCGTCACAGGTGGGACCCGCAGCGTCGCTGTTTCGGCCGCGGCCACCGATCGCTTCACGGGCTCAGTCTGACCTACTTGGTTGCAACGCTTGAACTTCGCTCCATTCGCCCTCCATCTCCCGGCGCGGCTTGCTTCGTGCCTTCCCGAGGGGCGGACGCCTGGTGAGCGTGCCTCGAGCGCCCGCTCCGCGGACCCACGAGAGCCGTTTTCCCGAACTTTGTTGGGAGGGATGCTGCCATGAGAACGATAAGATTCGCGACGCGCGTGAGCGCCGCCCTGCTGGGAGCGGCCGTGGTGACGTCGGCCTGCGACAAGGGGGTCACCGAGCCGCCGCCGCCGCCCCCACCCCCGCCCCCACCGGCGCCGGTGACGGCCTCGGAATGGGTGGCTTCCGTGAACTGGGATGAGGCCACGACCGTCACCGTCAGCATGGTGGAGGCGGCCGACTTCTCGACCCTGAGCTACTCGCCCAACCAGCTCACGTTCGAGGCCGGCAAGCCGTACATCCTGCGCATCGTCAACCCGGTAGGGAACGCGAGCAAGCACTACTTCTCGCCGAAGGGGTCGAGCTTCTATCAGGCCGTCGCCACGCGGAAGATCGAGACCGCCGAGGCGGAGTACAAAGCGCCCTACTTCGACGCCGTGGAGCTGCAGCTCGGAGGCGCGCTGGAGCTCTTCATCGTTCCGGTGCTGCCGGGGACGTACGACATCATCTGCACCATCCCGGGCCATGAGCAGCTCGGAATGACGGCCACGGCCACGATCACCGGGGGGCAGGGCAACCAGCTGGACCTCGAGGTGGCCGATGACTTCGACACCTCGCTGATGACGGACCCCCGCCGCTCCAGCTCCCATGCCGTGTGGACAGGTGCCGTGGAGGTGAACGTGGCCATGTTCGAAGCACCGGGGATGACGCAGCTCGGGTTCATCCCGCCGGACCTGAACCTCAACCAGGGCGTGGGCTACAAGATCGTTCTGGAGAACGACGCGGGCCACGGCTCCAAGCATTACTACACGGCGGCGGAGTTCTACAAGACGGTCGTCATGCGGAAGGCCGAGGACTCCCAGGCCGAGATCAAAGCGCCGTACCTGAAGGCGATCGAGCTCATCATCGGCGGAGAGGCCGAGCTCTTCATGGTCCCGACGAAGACCGGGACGTTTCAGGTGCTGTGCACCATTCCCGGCCACGCGGACCTCGGCATGAAGGGCAACGTCATCGTCCAATGACCCCGGCAGGGCCCGTTTGGCGCCGGACCGGTTCCGGTTCCGGCGCCACCGCCCTGCCCGTCACGAACGACGCACGCGCCCCATCGCGGAGCGAAGTGGTGGGCTCCGTCACGCGGAGCCTCTTCCCCAGCGCGGCACCACCGTAGGGAGCCGAACGATGAGTCGAACAGGCTGGAAGTCAGGATGGGCGGGAGGACTGGCGGTCGCGGTAGCCCTCCTCGCGGCGCGCCCGGCCGAGACCCAGGCACCGGCACCGGGGCCACAGGATCTTTCCACGGGAGATGCCTCGCGGCTGTTCGACGCGGCCTGTGCGCCGTGCCACGGCCGTCTCGGCAACGGAGAGGGGCGAGGAGCGCGACTTCTCGGCCGACCGCAGCCTCGAGACTTCACGCCGGGCGTGTTCAAGTTCCGCAGCACCCCGACGGGGTCGTTGCCCACCGATCAGGACATCTTCCGCACGATCTCCCGGGGAGTGCCGGGCACGTGGATGCCCGCCTGGGAAGACCTCCTCACCCAGAAACAGCGGTGGGCCCTGGTCCGGTACATCAAGGGCTTCTCGGAATACTTCGCCGAGGAGGAGCCCGATCCGCCCGTGGAGATTCCCCCCGAGCCGGGCTACTCGGCGACCCTCGAGCGAGAGGGCCGGTTCGTGTACGCGGCCCTGAAGTGCTGGCAGTGCCACGGCCCCCGAGGCAGGGGGGACGGTCCTTCCGCCGGCGAGCTCGAGGACGACTGGGGAGCCAAGATTCGACCCTACGACTTCACTCGCGGTCGATACAAGAACGGCTCGACCCCCTCGGATCTCTACCGAACTCTCGTCACCGGACTGAGCGGCACACCGATGCCGGAGATGGCCCCGCAGAACGTGTTGTTTCCCGGGGGGGCGGGGACGGATGCCGGACCGATGCGGGAGGGCGTGGCTCCGGAGGAGTTCCGCGAGCTTCAGGCCTATCTCGCCGACCAGCCCACGCTGGACCAGATCCGCGCCCTGAGAGAGGAGGAAGCGGAGGAGCTCGTGCGGCGTCGCCTCTGGGCGCTCGTCTACTACCTGCAATCACTGGAGCGACCCGTCGGAGCTCTCCAATGGCTGTTCGGAACGAACCCCGAGCTGGATCGCGGAGGCGGGCCATGAGCACGAACCGGCGAACCGTGAGCAGGCGCGGAGCCCTCCTGGTGCTTCTGGCGGCCCCGCTCGTCTGGGGCTGCGCGGGTGACGGTACGGGGCTCGACGAGTTCGGGAACCCTCTGACGGCCGGCGTGCCCCTCGGGCCCACGCTCGGCTCGATCCAGGCCAACATCTTCACCCCGATCTGCACGAGGTGCCACACGGGGGCGGCAGCTCCGCTCGGCCTGGCGCTGGACGCCGGGGTCGCGCGTCAGAACCTCGTGGACGTGCCGAGCGTGGAGGCCCCCGCGCTGAAGCGGGTGGATCCGGGCAAGCCCGACTCCAGCTACGTGGTCTGGAAGATCGAGGGCCGGGCCGGGATCACGGGAGGCCGTATGCCTCTCGGGCTGCCGCCGCTCTCCGCGGCACAGATTCAGGCGATTCGTGGCTGGATCGAGAACGGTGCCCGGAATGACTAGCAGCCCGTGGAAGAACGACGGCGCGCCACGCTCACGGCAGCGTGTGGCGGCGCACGGGTCACGAGGCACGCCACAGACGGGGCGTCCCCTGGAGGAATCGACGATGAGAAGCCGACGGCGCGGACCTACGACGCTGGGACTCCCGGCGTGTCTGCTGTTCCTCGTTCCCCTCTCCCTCTCCGCCCTCGGAGGCGCCGAGCTGGATGAACCGTACCTGTCCATACGAACGGGTCTCCGGTGCTCCCAGTGTCACGTCAACCGGACGGGGGGCGGAGGACGCAACGACTTCGGAAGCATGTACGCCCAGACCCGTCTCGCGATGACGAAGTTCGCCTTCTTCAACCGGTCGCTGAACCGATTCATCAAGGTCGGCGGGAACTTTCGGGTGCTCGCTTCCGGAACCACGTCCGAGTCGACTCCGAGAACGGAGATGGGGATCCGGGAGGAGAGCGTTCAGCTCGAGGCGCGGGTCATCGAGGAGCGCCTGGCGTTCTACGTGGACCAGATCGTCGGCCCCTCGAGCTCCTTCACCCGCGAGGCGTTCCTGCTGATCGAGAAGCTCCCCCTCGACGGGTACCTCAAGGCGGGCAAGTTCCTGCTCCCCTACGGGCTCCGCCTGGTGGACGATGCCGAGTTCATCCGCGAGCGGACCGGCTTCAACTACAACACGCCCGACCAGGGGGTCGAGGTGGGGATCGAGCCCGCTCCCCTGTCCCTGTTCGCCGCGGTCACGAACGGGACTCAGGGAGGCGGCGAGAACAACAGCGGCAAGCAGATCACGACGAGCGCGGCCCTCATCTTCCCTCGGGCGCGGTTCGGCGCCTCGGCGTCGCGGAACGACGCTCCCGGCACCCGGCGCGACGTCGTGGGCGGGTTCGGAGGGTTCGGCCTCGGCCGCTTCGTCTTCCTGGGAGAATTCGACTACATCTTCGACAAGCCGCGAGAGGGGCTGTCGAGGGGCCAGTTCGCCGCCTATCTCGAGGGCGATTTCCTCGCCGTCCCCGGCCTGAACCTGAAGGCCACGTACGGTTACCTGGACCCGGATCGACGCATCGGCGAGAACGCCCGTACCCGCTTCCGCCTCGGCCTGGAGACGTTTCCGATCCAGTTCCTGGAGGTCTCGGCCTTCTACACGTTGCTGGAGGACATTCCGCAGGCGACGACGGACCTCGACCGCCTCAGTCTCGAGCTGCACGTCTTTTTCTAGGCGGACCGAGTCATGGGGCGTGCCCGCACACGCAAGCCTGCCGAAGGTGCCGACGGACGGGTTTCGCGGCGGATCGTGGCCCGGTGGTCAACTCCCGGATCGTGGTCAACCGTTGACCAGCGTTCGCAACTGCCTTTTCCGCCACACCTTATGGGTGCCGGTCCCGCCTGTGCGCGCGCCGCCGCTCAACGTCTGACCACCCCATCGCCGGCCGTCGCCGCGGAGGCCTTGGAACGGAGAACCCCGCATCCCACCGCCAGTACGGCGATTGCCTCAGGTCCCCCCGGAGCGAAAGGCCCGGCGACACGTGGCACGCCCGGTGCTTTGCACGGGAGCCAGCAAGGCGATGGCGGAATGCCCGCCGGCGCGTCGCCCTTCTCGCCGGGCCGAAACGGCGGCGAATCCGAACCGTGGACGGCCCCGAGAATGTGCGCGGGATTCTTCGACTCCACCCGGGAGGGCCGCGACCATGAGAAACAGACGCCTGGCCAAGAGCTTTCTAGCCCTAGCCCTGGCGATCGCGCTGGCGAACGTCTCGGCATCGAGCCTTGGGGCCCAGCAAC
>JBHHYJ010000080.1:0-9672 GCA_046757485.1 Gemmatimonadota bacterium | reverse complement strand
GTAGCTCGCTTCACCTTCGCAACCACAAGAGGGAACCGCCTGCATTGCGCGGTTGGAGTTGACCCGGTTTGGTGGACACGTGATCTCTTGGGAGAGGGAGGTCCACGATGCCGAGTACGAGGGGGCCGTACCCGCCGCAGTTTCGGCGCAGGTGGTGGAGCTGGTCCGGGCCGGTCGGAGCCCGGAGGGCTGTCGCGGGAGTTCGAGCCGTCGGCCGAATCGATCCGGAACTGGGTGCGCCAGGCGGATCTGGATGAGGGCCGCCGCTCCGACGGTCTGACGACGGAGGAGCGGGCCGAGCTCCGACGGCTACGCCGCGAGAACAAGCAGCTCTCGCGCCTGAACCGGACCCATGCGGACGCTTGCGTCCCCCGTCGGCATCGCGAGCTTGGAGAAAGGCATGCCAACACCCAGGGAAGTGGTCGAGACGTGGGTTGAGGCCTTCAACCGGGCCGACATTAAGGGCCTGGTTGAGCTCTACTCCGAGGATGCGGTCAACCATCAGGTGATGTGGCATCCGATCGAGGGGCGAGCCGCGATCCGTTCCATGTTCCAGCGTGAGTTCGCGCGGGCGGAGATGGTCTGCATCGTCGAGAACCTCTTCGAAGCCGGAGAGTGGGCGATTCTCGAGTGGCGCGACCCCGGGGGCCTTCGAGGCTGTGGCTTCTTCCACGTGGTTGAGGGTCGAATCCGCTTTCAGCGGGGATACTGGGATCAGCTCTCGTTTCTGCGCCAGCATGGTCTGCCGATTCCGGGCGATTCCGGGGCGGCTCCATGAGTGCCGCGGTTCTGAGGACCCCCGACTCGAGGTTCGCCGATCTTCCGGACTTCCCTTTCCAGCCCCGCTACGTCGAGGTGGATTCCTTGCGAATCCACTATGTGGATGAGGGTCCTCGGGACGGACGACCCGTCCTCCTCATGCACGGCGAACCCACGTGGTCTTTCCTGTATCGGTACATGATCCCCGAGTTCGTGGCTGCCGGATACCGGGCGGTGGCTCCGGACCTGGTCGGGTTCGGCCGCTCCGACAAGCCGGCCTATCGGCGGGACTACTCCTATCAACGCCATGTGGACTGGATGAGGGCGTGGCTCGACCAGGTGGGCCTCCGGGATATGACGCTGGTGTGTCAGGACTGGGGGGCGCTGATCGGGCTCCGCCTGGTCGCCGAGGAGCCGAACCGTTTCGCCCGCGTCGTGGTGGCGAACGGGGCCCTGCCGACGGGAGAGGGCCGGCTGCCGCTCGTGTTTCGGGCGTGGCGGGCGTTCGCCGCTTGGTCCCCGTGGTTCCCGATCGGCCGGATCGTGGCGGCGGGGTGTCGTCATCCCCTCTCACGGGCGGAGCGGGCGGCCTACGACGCACCGTTTCCCGGCGAACGTTACAAGCAGGGCGCGCGGGCCTTTCCCGCCCTCGTGCCCACGTCCGTGAAAGACCCGGCCGTAACCGCGAACCGCCGGGCGTGGGACGTCCTGTCGAGCTGGGAGAAGCCGTTTCTCACGGCCTTCAGCGACGGGGACCCGATCATGCGGGGGCTCGACCGCGTCTTCCAGCGCAGGGTACCCGGAGCGCGGGGACAGCCCCACACGACGATCCGGAACGCCGGACACTTCCTGCAGGAGGACCGGGGCCCGGAGCTGGCCCGCGTGGTCCTGGAGTTCATCGCCGACGCCTGAGGCTGCAACTTCCCTTCTCCTCTCTCTCGCGAGGGCGACGTGGATCGCCCGGCCCTAGACGGCGCAGACAGAGCTTTTCCAGCCGGCCGAAGTCGCGGGCCAGCGGCTTGTCGGCACAGACCACCACGGCGACGTTGTAACCCTTCGTCTTCTGGAGGCTGCCGACGCACCCTCAGCTCGGGACCCGTGACATGGTGAGCTTCGCCTGGTATCTGCTGGCCGCTTTCTTCGAAATCGCCGGCTGCTACGGCCTGTGGTTGTGGCTCCGGCTGGATCGCAACCCGGCGTGGATCCTGCCCGCCCTCGTCTCCCTCTTCCTGTTCGGCCTCGTGCTCACGCGCGTCGATGCGGCCTTCGCGGGCCGCGCGTATGCCGCTTATGGCGGCGTGTACATCGTCTCTGCACTGGCCTGGTTGGGCCTCGTGGAGCGGACAAGGCCTCTCCCCTCCGACCTCCTGGGCGTGTTGCTCTGCCTGGTGGGGGCGGCCTTGATCCTTCTGGGCCCGCGGTGGCACCGCGCCTGAGAGCCACTGGAAGCCGGCACTCGGACGGCGGGAACGCTGGCGGCACCCCCTGGTGTTCCTCCCGGAGTGAATCTGGTGTCGATGCGCGGAGGACTTTCACACATGCTGATCCATCAGCTTCGAGAAGGACGGAGGCCGGATGGGCAGAGGGGACGGCTCGTCGCCGTTCTGGTCGTACTTCTGGCCGCAGCTCCACAGTTTTCTGGCCGATGGGACGTTCGTGCTCGCCGTGCCCGTTCCCTCCGGACGGCTGCCGAAGGCGTTTTTTGGGTGCGGGAGTCCACGGTGCCGGGAGGGAGGGAGCGCTGGGCGAGCTTCGACGCCGAGGGCAGGCTCCAGGCCACCCTGGAGCTGCCGGCGGGGTCCCAGGCTCTTCGGTTCGGCGTGGGCTACGTGCTCGGTGTGACGCGCGACGTCCTCCGGGTGGAGCACGTACGGATGTACCGCCTTGCGCGAGCCGCCGGTGAGGAGCGCGAGTGAGCGGGCGGCCATGGGATGCCGACGGCCTTTCGGAATGACGAGGCGGCTCGCCCCTGACTCGGTGAAATGGGCCGGGCTCGCTTTTCTCGCCGCCTGGGCGTCGGAGCTGACCGGATGCGGTTCGCAGACGAGCGGCGCAGGCGGCCCCGTCGTCCGGGACAGCGCCGGGGTCGAGATCGTGGAGAATCTCGACCTGCGCTGGAATGCGGAGGAAGGTTGGTCGGTGGATC
Organism: Gemmatimonadota bacterium; assembly: GCA_046757485.1. Lineage (GTDB taxonomy): Bacteria > Gemmatimonadota > Gemmatimonadetes > Palauibacterales > Palauibacteraceae > JBHHYJ01. The sequence goes on along the minus strand of JBHHYJ010000080.1, from coordinate 6,767 downwards.
CCGTTCCCGAGCTGGATCTGGCGACGTCCGGCCGAGGTGCTCCTCACGAGTTCGACCGAGTCACGGATGCCACACGGCTCCGCGATGGAACCGTGGCGGTGGCGGACTACACCTCTCGCGAAGTGCGTCTCTTCTCCGCCTCCGGAGAGTTTCTTCGCCGTGTCGGTCGCGAGGGTGAGGGACCCGGGGACTTCCAGCGACTGCGCAGCGTCGATCGGTACCGGGGCGACTCCGTGGTCGTCTACGACCACTCGCTGTCCCGAGTCACCGTGTTGAGTCCAGAGTGGGAGGCCGCCCGCTTCATCTCCCTTCGGGAGATCGCCGATCGAGTGCCGGAGCTGTACCCTGTAACCGATTCCACATTCGTCTCCTTCGTCTTCTCGTACAGCTCGATCCGTGACGTGCTCGGGTACTACCGGATCCCCGTTGCCGTCGTGAGACTGTCGGCCATCGGAACGGTGCTCGACACGCTGGCCGTCGTTCCCGGGTGGGACGGTTTCTCCGTGCCTCGTGGCGATCTCCGGCCGCTGTTCTCGAGGTCGGCTCACATGGACGTGGGCCGGGGGCAGTTTGTCATAGGTACCGCGGATCGGATGGAATACCAACAGTTCTCCGCCGATGGGGCCCTCGTCCGCATCGTCCGCGTCCCGGAATACGATCTATCCCTGTCCAGTTCCGATGTGGAACGAGAACGCCAGGCGCTGATGCCCGAGGACCTGCCGGCGGTAATCCGGGTGGCGGTGGAGAGGATGCCTCCTCCTACTTCACGGCCGGCGTACTCCGACCTCCTGCTGGACTCCGAGGGGTACGTGTGGGCGGCCGTGTACCATGCCCTCTTCGAGCTAGATCTTCCGACGGAGTGGCAGGTGTTCGATCCGCAAGGAGTGTGGCTGGGGGCGGTCCAATTCCCATCACGGTTCGACGCGTTCCAGATCGGCCGCGACTATGTGCTCGGCCGTCTTCGCGACGACCTGGACGTGGAGCACGTGCAGGTCCTGCGACTTCATCGACGCTGAGTCGGGCCCGAAATGAGGCGGCTTGTCGCCGGCCGTTCAACGCGTGGCACGGTGCAGGACCGGGAGATGTCGCGCAGCCGGGTCATCGGTAGACGTAGCGCGGATGACCGATCTTGACGACGGTCACCTCCGACGCGGAGTCGTCGACCAGCGGAGCGGCGGGAGTGAGCTACATTGGACCCGGAGGAGCGCCCGACTCCGGGCGACATTTCCGCGCTACGATATGTCCCTACGACGGAGGACCGTCATGTCCGCGAACGTGGAAGTGATCCGTGGAGCCTATCGGGCCTTCGCCGAGGGCGATGTGCCGGCCGTTCTCGCGGCGATGGCTCCCGACATCGAGTGGAACGAGGCCGAGAACTTCCCCTACGCCGACGGCAACCCTTACATCGGGCCGGAGGCGGTGGCCGAGGGAGTGTTCGCCCGCATCGGGAAGGAATGGGACTCCTGGTCCATCACCCTGGAGGACGTCTTCGATGCGGGGGACAACGTGGTGGGCCTCGGGCGCTACCGGAGCCGACATTCGGCGACGGGTGCGGAGCTCGACGCCCAGTTCGCGCACGTCTGGTGGCTCGAGGACGGGAAGATCACCCGTTTCCAGCAGTACGCGGACACGGCCCAGACGTTACGGGCGATGGGGAGGATCTGATCGCGGGCGATCGCTCCTCCTGGGCCGGGCCGGTCCCGACCGCAGGGAGGTGGGTCGCACGCACGGAGGGCCGCCGGCGGCTGCTGGCCCCTTCGGCACCGGTGGGGCAGGTTCGCCCGCATGCCTGAGATCGAGCTCGTAGTCACGGGCGAGCGGGTCGTGACCCCGAAAGGGGTCGGTCCCGCCGCGATCCTGGTGCGCGGGGGACGGATCGAGGACGTGGTCTCCCCTCCCGGGGAGCTCCCCGGTCCCGGGGTTCCCCGCGTCGACGCCGGAGACGCCGTCGTGATGCCCGGTGTGGTGGACGTCCACGTCCACCTGAACGAGCCCGGCCGCACGGAGTGGGAGGGGTTCGAGAGCGCCGGGCGCGCGGCGGCGGCCGGCGGCGTGACCTGTCTGGTGGACATGCCGCTCAACAGCTCCCCGGTCACCACGAACGTGGTCGCGCTGGAGGCGAAGCGAGCCGCGGCCCGGGGGGTCTGCGCGGTGGACCACGCGTTCTGGGGCGGGCTCGTCCCCGGGAGCGGAGAAGACCTGGCCTCTCTCCTCGAGGCCGGCGTTCCCGGCGTGAAGGCCTTCCTGGTGGATTCGGGAATCGAGGAGTTTCCCCCGGTGGGGGAGGAGGAGCTCCGTCCGGCGATGCGGACTCTGGCCGCCTACGGCAAGCCGTTGCTGGTTCACGCCGAGCTTCCGGGCCCGATCGAGGCCGCGACGCGTGCCGTCCGAGGGGCCGCCTCCGTCCGCGCCGCGCCCGCCGACGGGGGAGGACCCTCCGGCGGGGAGGGTCCCGGGGCTCCGACGCCCCTCGATCGCGGCTCGGTTCCCGATCCGAGGAAGTACGATACCTACCTCGCCACCCGGCCGCCGGAGGCCGAGCCTCGCGCCGTGGCGATCCTGCTCGACCTCTCGATGGAGACGGGCTGCCAGGTTCACGTCGTTCACGTCTCGACGTTCCAGACCCTCGACGTGATCTCCGCCGCGAAGGCGGAGGGCGTGGCCGTCACCTGCGAGACCTGTCCTCACTACCTCACCTTCTCGGCGGAGGAGGTGCCCGACGGCGCCACCGAGTTCAAGTGCGCGCCTCCCATCCGGGAGTCATGGAACCGCGAGGGTCTGTGGAGGTTCGTGGACAGTGGGGCGGTCGACCTGATCGCCAGCGACCATTCCCCCGCTCCCCCCGAGCTCAGGGCCCGGGAGACGGGGGACTTCCTGGCCGCCTGGGGCGGAATCGCCTCGCTTCAGCTCCTCCTTCCCGCCGTGTGGACGGAAGCCCGCCGGCGCGGCCACGGGCTTCCGAAGCTGGTGCGCTGGCTCTGTGAGGGGTCGGCCCGGCTCGCCGGGCTGGAGGGCCGGAAGGGCCGGATCGCCCCGGGGAGGGATGCGGACCTCGTGATCTGGGAGCCGGAGAGCTCGTTCCGGGTCGCAGCGGGGGAGCTCTATCATCGGCATGCTCTCACGCCCTACCTCGGCCGGACGCTGGCGGGGCGGGTCCGATCGACGTACGTGAGGGGAGTGCCCGTGTACGCGGACGGGCGGCCGACCGGGCTTCGGCCCGGGCGGGAGGCGACGGCATAGCCGCGCGGGTGGACGGCGGGCGGACAGTGGAGAGGGCACCCATGATCGGACGGACGGTCGCATGACGGAACGGGGCTCGCTCATCGATCTGGCCTCCGAGCGCCTCGGCGGCCGGGCCCTTCTGGCGAACGACGAGTTCTTCGCCCCCAAGGAGAATCTGCTCAGGCCGGAGCCTCCCGTCTTCCTAGAAGGGAAGTACACGGATCGCGGGAAGTGGATGGACGGGTGGGAGACGCGCCGCCGGCGGGAGCCGGGCCACGACTGGTGCCTGATCCGGCTCGGGGCCCCGGGGGTGATCCGGCGGCTCGTCGTGGAGACGACGCATTTCCGCGGAAACCATCCGGAGGCCTGCTCGGTCGAGGTGTTCGAGGCGGACGGTGGAGACACGAGTGGCGGGTCGGGGTCCGCCGGGGCACGGGCGGCGGCGGCCGCCCGGGACTCGGGTCGGGAGGCCTCCCTCGAGGAGCCGACGCCGGAAGAACTGGTCGCCGCCCGCGGATGGCAGGAGGTCCTCCCCCGCACGCCTCTCCGGGGGGACGCCCGAAACGAGTTCGAGATCCCCGACGCGCCGCGAGCCACCCATCTGCTCCTCCGCATCTACCCGGACGGCGGGGTGGCGCGCTTCCGGGCCTTCGGGGAGGTGCGGCCCCGCTGGGAGGCGCTCCTGGCCGACGGAGGCCCCGTGGATCTGGCCGCGGCCGTCCACGGAGCCGCCATCGTGGCCTGCAGCGACGAGTTCTTCGGCGAGCCGGAGAACCTGCTGCTGCCGGACTGGGCCCGGAGCATGGCGGAAGGCTGGGAGACGCGGCGCCGCCGCGGCCCCGGCCACGACTGGGTCGTGGTCCGGCTCGGACGCCGCGGACGGCTCGAGCGCGTGGAAGTGGACACCGCCTTTTTCCGGGGAAACTACCCGGAGAGCTTCAGCCTCGAGGGCCACGAAGGATCTTCACTGCCCCCGGGTTCGGAGGAGGAGGGCTGGGAGACGATCCTCCCCCGCACGAAGCTCGGACCGGACGCGGTGCACAGCTTCGAGGAACTGGCCGCCCGCGGCCCCTACACGCACGTGCGCTTCCGCATCTACCCGGACGGCGGCGTCAGCCGGCTCCGCCTCCACGGCCGTCCGGCGGAATGAGTGGAGCCGGACCGTGACGGGGCCGGGCCGGATCACCGCGCTCCTGAACGCGGCTTCCGAGGAGGAGGCGCGGGCGGATCTCGTTCGCTGCTGCGGCTCGCGTCGCTGGGCGGAGGCCATGCTCCGGCGCCGTCCGTTCCCGGCCGATGCGGAGCTCTTCCGGGCGGCCGAGGAGGTCTGGTGGAGCCTGGAGCCGGAGGACTGGAAGGAGGCCTTCGCGGCCCATCCCCGCATCGGCCAGCGCCTGGACGAAGAGACGGACGCGACCGCCTGGTCCCGGGAAGAACAGGCGGGCGTGGCTTCCGCGGGGGAGACGACCAGTCGGGCTCTCGCCGTGGGGAACCGGGCGTACGAGGCCCGCTTCGGGCACGTCTTCCTGATCTGCGCCACCGGGAAGACGGCGGAGGAGATGCTCCGGGCCCTCGAGGAGCGCCTGAGGAACGATCCGGAAACGGAGCTCCGGGTCGCCGCCGCGGAGCAGGCCGAGATCACCCGGCTCCGGCTCGAGAAGCTGGCCGAATGACGTGGCGTTCGATGGAGTCTGTGGGACGATGCTCCGCCTGAGCCGGCGCGCCGCTAGATCTGGCGCACGCCCGGCCCCTCCCTCAGCTTCGCGCACATGAGCGGCATCACGACCCACGTGCTGGACACCGCCGCCGGACGGCCCGCGGCCGGCGTCGCCGTCACCCTGGAGCGCCGGGCGGCGGACGGGGGCTGGCGGGAGCTGGCCCGCGCCCGGACCGACGAGGACGGCCGCACGGGAGAGCTGCTTCCGGGGGACGCCCTCGCCGGCGCTCCCCGGGAATCGGAGCCGGGCTTCGGGGAGTATCGCCTGCGCTTCGAGGTGGGGGAGTACTACGGGAGAAGGGGAGAGGCGACCTTCTACCCGTACGTCGAGATCGTCTTCCGGATCGCGGACCCGGCCCAGCATTACCACGTGCCGCTTCTCCTGAGCCCGTTCGGCTACACGACGTACCGGGGAAGCTGACAGGTGTCCTGGGCGCTCGAGTGGATCGAGCTCGCCGTCCGCTGGATTCACGTGATCGCCGGCGTCTCGTGGATCGGAACCTCCTTCTACTTCAACTGGCTGAACGACCGACTGGAGCCGCCGGCCTCGCCCCAGACCGGCGTGGCGGGCGAGCTGTGGGCCGTCCACGGGGGCGGCTTCTACCGGGTCTCGAAGTACGAAGTCGCCCCGGAGCGCATGCCGCGGAAGCTCCACTGGTTCCAGTGGGAGGCGTACCTCACCTGGCTGAGCGGGGCCTCGCTCCTGATCCTCGTCTACTATCTGGGGGCGGACGTCTACCTCCTGGATCCCGCGGTCTCCGGCGTCGGAAGCCGGACGGCGATCGCCGTCGGCGTGGGGACGCTCGCGGTCGGGTGGATCGTCTACGACCGCCTCTGCCGCTCGCCCCTTCAGAGCCGCCCCGCGCTCCTGGGGTCGGTGGGCTTCGTGCTGGCGGCCCTCGCGGCCTTCGCGCTCGCCCGGCTCCTGAGCGGCCGGGCCGCCTACATCCACGTGGGCGCCATGCTGGGCACGATCATGGCGGCCAACGTCTTTCGGGTCATCATCCCGGCCCATCACGAGCTGGTGGACGCCGTGGAGGAGGGAAGGGAGCCGAACGCGGCCGTCGGGCGCCACGCCGCCATGCGCTCCCGGCACAACAACTACATGACGCTCCCCGTGCTGTTCATCATGATCAGCAACCACTACCCGATCACCTACGGGCACGCCTGGAGCTGGGCGATTCTGGTGGTCCTGGGGCTCGTCGGGGCGGCGACCCGCCACTTCTTCAACCTGCGGAACATGGGCCGTCCGGCGCCGTGGCTCCTCCCGGCCGTGGGACTGGCGATGGTGGCCCTGGCCGTGGTGACCTCGCCCTCCCTCTCCCGGATCGGAACGGACCGCACGGGGACGGGCGGAGAAGCCGTCTCCTTCGAGGAGGTGCGGACCGTGATCGTGGCCCGCTGCGCGGTCTGCCACTCGGCGCATCCCACTCACCCGCTGTTCGACGCGCCGCCGGGGGGGATCGCGTTCGATACGCCGGAGGCGATCGAGGCCCTGTCACAGAAGATCTACCGGGTAGCGGTGGAGTCCCCGATCATGCCGCTCGGGAACTTCACGGGCATGACGGAGGAGGAGCGGGCGCTCCTCGGACGCTGGGTCCGGCAGGGGGCGGGCATCCCCTAGGCCGTTTCAGGTGTCTGATGCGTGAGCGCGTCCGCGTACGGAGGACGCCCGAGGCTGAGACGATGGCCGAGGCTGAGACGACGGCCGAGGCTGAGACGACGGCCGAAGCTGAGACGACGGCCGAAGCTGAAACGACGGCCGAAGCTGAAACGACGACCGAAGCTGAAACGACCGCCGCTCGCCGGACGTAGGCTCGAACGAGCG
>JBHHYJ010000079.1:0-9823 GCA_046757485.1 Gemmatimonadota bacterium | reverse complement strand
CCCTCAGGGAACGACCTCTTGGGCATTCATAGCTCGCGGCGACGCGGAGCTCAGGAGCCGTCGAGCGCCTCGATGCCACCGGAGGCGATCCCCTCGCGCGCGTCCCTCTCCAGCAGGTGAGCGAAGTCGAAGTAAAGCCAGCTCTCTTTCATCCATACAGCCCCACGATGTGCGGGTGTAACCGGTCCGGCGACGGTGTCTCGCTCCGCCTACCGGACCGCGATCGGGTTCCCCGGCGATCCCGTCGCCCCCTTCAGCCGCAGGGGGGAGAAGATGAACGCGAACTCGTACGTCCGGTCGGCCGCTAGCTCCTCGAGGTCCAGGTTCTCCAGGTTGTAGATCCCGTGGCGGGTCACGAAGAGCTGGTGCACGGGGAAGGCGGCCTCCGGGTCCTCGGCCGGTACGACCTCGATGCCGTAGTTGTCGGCTCCGACGAGCACGACCTGCTGGCCGACGAGCCACCGGCCCGCCTCCAGCCCGATCCCCGGTTCCGCCCCGTTGTACGTCTCGTTCTCCTTCATCCACAGGGCGCCGTGACCCGTGCGCAGGAGAACCGCGTCGCCCGGGTGGAGCTCGACCCCCTCGGCCTCCAGCGCCCCCTGCAGGTCTTCCACCGAGATGGCGTATCCCGGGTCCAGCCGCTCCACGCCCCGATGCCGGGCCACGTCGATCAGCACGCCCCGGGTGAAGATCGGGCCGACCTTCTCCACCCCCAGGTGGGTGAGCCCGTAGGGGCCGGCGAACTCGTCGCGGCGGAAGCCGTTGTAGAAGTAGTCCCCTTCGCCGAGGCGCATCCCCACGTGCCCCAGCCCGTCGAACTGGGTCCCCACCTGGCCGAGCTCCCCGGAGACCATCTCATCGTGCCACACGACGTGGTTCGAGCCCAGGGGCCCCCCGGTCGGGGTACCGACGATCGTCAGGCTGTAGTGGCGGTTCCCGAACAGCGGCATCCCGGCCTCGTACGGGCGGCCGAGCTGATAGACCTTTCCCTCGCGGATGAGCGCGGAGGCCTCTCTCACCTTCTCCGGGGTGAGCCGGTTGGCGGCCCCGCGCTCGTCCTCCGCCCCCCACTCCGACGGCCACCAGGCGCCGGGGGGCCGCTCCTGCCCGGCCGCGGGCGCCGGGCCGGGGAGCCCCAGCCAGAGCGCTCCGAGGAGCGCCAGGGGCGGGAAGAGGTTCGGGCTCGAGCGGCGTGCCCGCCTCCGCCCCAGGGACACCCGCGGAATCGCCTCCGCCATCCGGTTCATCGCTCCCTCCCGTCGAGTCCTGTGGAGGCCCTGTCCGGCGGCTCTCGCCGGATGGAGCTGCCTCACCGTCGTTTCATCGCCGCTTCAGCCCAGGTGCAGAGGGCAGCCCTCCGCGAGCACCGCCACGGCCGCCGCGGCGGTCGCCGCCACCAGCACGAGCTGGGGCAGCCACTCCCCGTGCTTCGCCCGATTCCGGCAGTGCGGGCAGTGCCGCGCGTGTTCGGGAATGTGGTAGTCACAGTGGCGACAGGGTTTCACGACGCCTCCCCGCCGGGGCCCCTCCTCACGGAAGAGGGAACTCCGGCCATTCGCCGAGCGGGTCGGTGGACCTCACGGGCCGCATGCCGGCCTCCGAAAAGCGCTTCAGCGCCTCCTCCGTCTGCGGCGTGAAGTCCGCGACGAATCGACCGGGCTCGGACGGATCCGGGACCGCCACGGACGACATGCAGTCCACCAGAATGTACACCCTGGGCGAGCGTCCGGGCCCCCTCGCCCGCACCTCCTTCAGGAGATCCTCCAGCGTGTGCCTCACGCAGTGGCTGGCGGCCTGGCCGGCCACGATGAGGACGTCGGAGTCCAGGAGCCGCTCGGTGAACGCGGCGCTCGGCTTCGCGATCGGTCCCCCGTCGTGGGCGCGCATGAGCTCGGGGCGCAGGGCGGAGTAGTGCTCCGTGAGGGGTTCCTCCCCCTTCACCCGCATCAGGTCCGGCGAGAGGCGGGCGAAGGCGTGGAAGAGGCGCGCCTCCTGGAGGACGCCCACCAGCGCATGTCCCTCGCTTCCCAGCAGACAGTGGGGCGGCCAGAGATACAGCGTGTACTTGCCCGCCCTCTCCAGCTCCCCGCAGTAGAACTCCGCCTGCCGCTTCAGCCACTCGTGGTCCCCTTCCGTCAGCCAGGCGGCCAGCGCGGGGTTCGGGCGCAGTCGGCCGCCGCGCACGTCCTCCAGCCGGACCTCCCGGTGGGCCTCGGGTGGTTCGCCCTCCTCCGTCAGCCAGAAGGAGGGGAAGAAGATCTGGTACGGCAGGTGGGTGTCCAGGGTGCAGGCGATCTCGGTGAGGCGGCCCAGGTGGCGGTAGATGAATTCCGCCGTCCGGCGGTTGTCCTCCAGCGCCCCGCGGCCGCTCCGTCCGCCCACGTAGAGGGCGCCCTCGGGAAAGCAGAAGTCCTTCTGGACGTCGACGAGCAGCAGCCGGACGCGGACGGAGTCCTCGGCGGCCGCCCTCAACCGGAACCGCTCTCGCCAGACCGCCGCCCGGCGCAGGAGGAGGGCCGCGTCCGGGCGATACGCCCAGCGCTCCGCGTTCTCCGGCACGTAGAAGTCGGGGAGGGGAAGCTCGGCCGAGCGGTTCCCGGTGGTGTTCATCATGGCACGAGCGGCGACCTCGAACTCCCGAGCCTACCTCGAGTCTCTCCACCATCCAACGTACCGGACGGAGGGACGGGACAGAAGGTGCGCCGGGTCGAGCCATCGGCAGTGCGTTCCGGTGGCTGCCGTACTTCCGAGACGCTAGGATGCCACCGGCGGCCCGGACGGAATCTTTCAACGGCCCGCCGGACTCTTGCAGCGGCCCGCCCCGCTGGGGAGAAACGGATCGCGAGGAGGTAGTGGTGAAGCGGTATCCGGCCTTCGATCCGCCGGAGTACGTCGACTGGAAGCCAGAGGAAGCTCTCCTGCGGGAGTTCGGTGAGACGGCGCGCCGGGACCCGTCGCGGCGCGCCCTCATCGAGGCTCTGGAACCGGAGAGCCTTCTCGCCCTGTACCGGGGGTTGCTTCGGTTCCGGCTGCACGACATCGCCCTGCAGCGATGGGTGAAACAGGGGGTGATCTCCAAGGCGTGGCTGGGCACGGGGGAGGAGGCGGTCACGATCGGGGCGGTCCACGCGCTGCGCCGGGACGGCCCCCGAGGGGACGTCGTGGGGCCGATGATCCGGAACGCCGGGGCGTGCCACGAGATGGGGATGCCGGTCGCCGACATGCTGCGGGGGTACCTGGCGACCGAGGATTCGCCCACCCGGGGCCGTGACCTGCACGTGGGGGATCTGCACCACGGGATCGTCGCACCGATCAGCATGGTGGGTGCCCTGGCCCCGGTGATGAACGGCTTCGCCCTGGCGTTCAAACGGAGGCGGGAGAGCCGGGTGGCGCTCACGTGGGTGGGCGACGGGGCCACCAAGCACGGGGAGGTGCACGAGGCGCTGAACTTCGCGGCGGTCCTGCGGCTTCCCTGCGTCTTCGTCCTCCAGAACAACCAGGTGGCGCTGGGGACTCGGTTCGATCAGCATCATCGCGCGGCGGACTTCGGAGCGTGGGGAAAGGCGTACGGCGTGCCTCAGCTCACGGCTGACGGGAACCATGTGCTGGACGTGTTCGCCGCGACCCGGCTGGCGGCCGACCGCTGCCGCGCGGGGGAGGGCCCGGTTCTCATCGAGGCGCTGACCTTCCGCATGGGCGGGCATGCGACCCACGACGTGCAGGAGGCCCGCCGCACCTTTCCGGCGCTCCAGTTCCGGCGCTGGGGGCGGCGGGATCCGATCGGGCTGTACGAGGAGTACCTCGCGCGCGGGAGTGTCGAGCTGGCCGGGCAGACGGAAGCGGCCGGGGAGACGGAAGCGGCCGGGGAGACGCGGGAGGATCGGAACCGACGGGCGCTCCAGCGGGCGGAGGAGGAGGTGACCGCGGAGGTGGAGAGCGCCGCCGAGGAGGCGCTCCGAAGTCGCCGGGAGCGCCAGCCGGCGCCGGAGTCGGCCGCGGAGGGCGTGTACGCCGAGGATCCGAGCGGGAGAGGGAGGGAGCCATGGACCCCGTAGCGATCCGGATGCCATGCACGGGAGACAGGCCGTGAGGCCGGAAGCGGGACGCCGGTTTCCGGCGGCCGATGAGGAATGGCTCGCGATCGAGGGCTGGCGGACCACGGAGGATCAGGGGCTGTGCTACTTCCTGCACCTCGCGGACGGCCGTCCCGACGCCGACGATCGAACGGACCGGCGGGCTCTGTTGGAGAGCGGGGAGCGACTGGGCGAGATGGAGGAAGCCCGGCTGCGCGAGCTGCTCGCGGGGGCGGTCCCCCTCACGGAGACGGAGCGCCGCTTGGTGGACCCGAGCGGAGAGGTCTGGCTCGCGCAGAGCACCGGGCCCGTGTGGGCGGGGGAGGCGGTGGCGGAGGGGATGACGGGGATCCTCTTCCTCTCCCTGGAAAGCGGAAAGCGCCTCGGGTGCGGGGACGGGAGCCTCGCCGGGCTCTCGGAGGAGGAGCTTCGCGACCTTCTGGCGCAGGCGCTGGAGCGGGAGACTTCCGGCTGACATGCTGCGGCTGACCTTCCTGGGAACCGCGTCCTCCCGGCCCACGGTGGGCCGGAACGTCTCGGCGCTAGCCGTCCAGCGGGAGGGGGCCTACTTCCTGTTCGACTGTGGCGAGGGCACCCAGCGCCAGATGATGCGGTTCGGCGTCGGCTTCGGGGTGGAGGAGATCTTCATCACGCACCTGCACGCGGACCACTACCTGGGACTCACCGGGCTCTTGCGCACGCTGAGCCTTCAGGGCCGGGAGGAAGAGCTCGTGGTGTGGGGCCCGCGGGAGAGTCAGTCGCTTCTCCGGCAGCTCGTCGAGCTGGGAGGTGAACGCCTCGCGTTCCCCGTGGCGCTCAGGGAGATCGGGCCGGGCGACTCGGTCCGGTACGAGGGCTTCCGCCTCGAAGCGTTCGACACCCGGCACACCCGCGAGTCCTTCGGCCTGCTCCTGGCGGAGGAGGCCCGGCTCGGCCGCTTCGACGTCGCCCGGGCGAGGGCGATGGGAGTGCCCGAGGGGCCGCTGTACGGCCGTCTGCACCGAGGGGAGACGGTGCGGCTGCCCGACGGCACGCTGGTGGAGCCGGCCCAGCTCGTGGGCCCTCCGCGCCCGGGGCGCCGCGTGGTGTACAGCGGTGACACCGCGCCCTGCGACAGCACGGTGGAGGCGGCACGCGGCGCGGACCTCCTCGTGCACGAGGCGACGTTCGGAGAGGAGGAGCGCCGGCGGGCGGCCGAGACGGGTCACTCCACGGCCCGCCAGGCGGCGGAGGTGGCCTCGGCGGCGGGCGTCAGAGAGCTGATCCTGACCCATCTGAGCGCCCGGTACGCGGAGCAGGCGGGCCTCCTGGCCGAGGAGGCCCGCACCGTCTTTCCGCGCTCCCGCGTCGCCAGGGACGGCTACGTCACGGAGGTGACGTTGCGGGAGGAGGCGGTCCCGGGCGAGAGCCGGGACCGGACGGGAAGCGCGGTGGCGGACGAATGCTCTCCCTGAGGCCTCCGGGCGACAAGTCCCTCACGCACCGCATCCTCCTGCTGGCCCCGTGGGCGACGGGGACCTCCCATCTGCGGGGCCTGCTCGTGTCCCGGGACACGGAGGCGACGGCCGGCGCGCTGCGCGCGCTCGGCGTTCCGATCCCCCCGCTCCACGCGGATCGGCTCAGCGTGATCGGACCGGCCGGGCTTCGACCGCCCGAGGGACCGCTGGAGTGCGCGAACAGCGGTACGACGGCCAGGCTGCTGCTCGGGCTCCTCGCGGGCTCCGGCCTGCCGGCCCGCCTGGACGGGGACGCCTCCCTCCGTCGCCGGCCGATGGAGCGGGTCGTCTACCCGCTGCAGGCGATGGGGGCCCGGCTGCGCTACGCGGGCGAGGAGGGACGGCTCCCCGTCGAGGTGGAGCGGCGCTCGACCGGCTCGCTGCGCCCGCTGCGGCATCGGCTGCGGGTCGCCAGCGCCCAGGTGAAGTCGGCGCTGCTCCTGGCCGGGCTCGCGGGCCGGGTGCGCGTCGAGGTGGAGGAGCCGGGGAGGTCGCGCGATCACACCGAGCGCCTGTTGGCGGCCATGGGGGGACCGGTGACGTTCGGGCCGCACGGCTCGGGTGCCCGCGCGGCCTGGGATCCCGGGAGGTGGGATGGTCGTCTCCAACCCCTCGACATCCGGGTACCGGGCGACCCCTCCGGAGCCGCCTTCCTGGTCGCCGGAGCGGTGCTGGCCGGGTGCCGCCTGCGGATTGAGGGAATCTGCCTGAACCCGACGCGCACCGGGTTTCTCGAGGTGCTCCGGGAGATGGGTGTCGGGATTCGAGCGGCGGAGAGCGGGCAGCGGGCCGGCGAGCCGGTCGGCGACCTCGAGGTGGAGGGGGGTCAGCTCCGCCCGTTCTCCATCCGAGAGGACCGGCTGCCGCGCCTCGTGGACGAGGTGCCGGTCCTCTCCGTGCTCGCCGCCCGCGCCGATGGTCGCTCCGTGGTCGTCGGCGCCGGGGAGCTGCGTGTGAAGGAGAGCGACCGCCTCGCCCGCCTGGCGGAGAACCTGACCCGTCTCGGGGTGGTGTGTGCGGAGCGGCCGGATGGGCTCGAGATCGAGGGCACGGCGGCACCGCTTGCCGGAACGGTGGAGACGGGAGGAGACCACCGCATCGCGATGGCGTTCGGGGCGCTCGACTGCCAGGAGGAGAACCGGATACGGGTGGATGACCCGGCGTGCGTCGCGGTCTCCTACCCGGGCTTTTGGAAGGATGTGCGCCAGATCCGCCAGCGGGCGAGCCTGCGACGGGCCGGCCGCGGTCGGGCCACGGGTTCGTGTTGAGCGCCGGGCGGGTCATCGCCATAGACGGTCCGGCTGCCTCGGGGAAGAGCACCACCGCTCAGCGCGTGGCGGAGCGGTTGGGTTTCTGGCACCTGAACTCCGGCCTCCTGTACCGGGCGATCACCTGGGTGGCTCTCGAGCGGGGGTGGGACGAGGGGGACGAGCGCTTTGCCGACCAGGTGGCGGGACTCGAGATCCGCATCGGGGGGACCGCGGCCCGGCCCCGAGTGGCGATCGCGGGCACGGAGAGGGGTGAAGAGCTGCAGACGCCCGAGGTCACGGCGCGGGTCTCGGCGATCGCGGCCCGGCGGCCGGTGCGTGAGCTCGTGCTCCACCTGCTGCGGGAAGCGGCGTCCACCCGCGACGTCGTGTGTGATGGGCGGGACATCGGTACGGTCGTCTTCCCGGAGGCGGTGCTGAAGGTGTTCCTCATCGCAACGGCGGAGGAGCGGGCCCGCCGCCGGCTGCTCGACTACGGGCGGGAGCCGACGCCCGCGCGCGTGGAGAAGGAAGCACGTCGCCTGCGCGCGCGTGACAGGGCGGATTCCCATCGCGACCTCGCCCCGCTGCGCCGGGCGGACGACGCGGTGGAGATCGACACCACGGACCTCGATCCGGAAGCGGTCGTCGAGCGGATCCTCGCGCTGGCCACCGGCCGGGGGATCGGGACGGCCGGAGAATGACGGATGCCGCAGGTGGCGGCCGGCGGTGCTGGTTGACGTGCTCGGTGCCCGGTCCTAGATTCGCCCCGCTTCAAAACTTGAACCCTTAACCCCTGCGTACGGATCCTGAATCCGACCGACGGACGATCGACGGCTGGGGAATGAGCGGCAGCTCGACCCCGGCCGATCCTTTTTCGGCACACCGCTGCTTCTCCCGTCGGGGCAGGGCCGCGCGAGCGGAGGACTGAGCCAGCTTCCATGAACGAGGACCGAAGAGACGAGATCGAGAGCCCCGCGGAGGGTCCGGCACCGGCGGAGGACGCCGCCGAGCCGGATGCGCGGGCGACGGAGGTCGCCGTGGCCGAACAGGAACCGGCGGGGGATGCGGCTGCCGCGGCGGGGGACGAGGCTCCCGTGACCGAGGAGGAGGTCGCCGTGGCCGGGGACGAGGCCGCCGAAGAGCCGGAATCAGCCCCGCAGGGGCCGGAGACAGGAGAGCCGGAGGGGCACGCTGAAGAGGGATCGGGCGTGTTGGCCGGCGTGAGTCCGGTGGAGGCTGAGGATCTCTCGGACCTCCCGGCGATGATGGAGGACGATCTGGAGCGCCGGGCGGACGAGGTCGGCGTGCGACCCGACCTTCTGGAGGGCAAGGAATACACGCAGGACGAGTACGAGGAGATGCTCTCCCTGTACGAGGAGACGCTCCAGGACATCGTCGAGGGAGAGATCGTCGAGGCGACGGTGCTGGAGCGGACCGAGAGCGAGGTGATCCTGGATGTCGGCTTCAAGTCGGAGGGCGCCATCCCGCTGGATGAGTTCCGGGATCCCGAGTCCGTCAACCCCGGTGATCGCGTCGAGGTGTTCCTGGAGAGTCTGGAGGACGAGGAAGGTACGGTCGTTCTCTCCAAGAAGAAGGCGGACTTCCTCCGGGTGTGGGAGAAGATCAAGGAGGCGTTCGACGAAGGCCGACCCGTTCCCGGCATGATCAAGAGAAAGATCAAGGGCGGCGTGACGGTGGACCTGATGGGGGTGGATGCCTTCCTCCCGGGATCGCAGATCGCCCTCCGGCGCGTGCCGAATGTGGAGGAGCTGGTCGGGCAGGAGTTCGAGTTCAAGATCCTGAAGCTGAACAAGCGACGCCGGAACATCGTCGTGAGCCGCCGGGTGCTGCTGGAGGAAGAGCGGGCGGGCAAGCGAGAGATCCTCAAGAAGGATCTGGAGGTCGGTCAGATTCGTACGGGCGTCGTGAAGAACATCACCGACTTCGGTGCCTTCATAGACCTGGGCGGGATGGACGGGCTGCTGCACATCACGGACATGTCATGGGGCAGGATCGGCCATCCGTCCGAGGTGTGCGACATCGGTCAGGAGGTCGAGGTCAAGGTTCTGGACGTGGACTGGGATCGGGAGCGGATCTCACTGGGTCTGAAGCAGCTTCAGGACTATCCGTGGAAGAACGTCGTGGAGAAGTACCCCGTCGGGAGCCGCGTGCACGGGCGGGTCGTGTCGATCACGAACTACGGCGCGTTCGTCGAGCTGGAGAAGGGGGTGGAGGGTCTGGTTCACATCTCGGAGATGAGCTGGACACGAAACGTGCGCCACCCATCGCAGCTCGTCTCCATCAGCGACGAGGTCGAGTGCGTCGTCCTGCGGGTGGACGAAGAGAACCAGAAGATCTCCCTCGGCATGAAGCAGGTCGAGGAGGATCCCTGGCTCTCGCTCCCGGCCAAGTACCCCCCCGGCACGAAGATCCGCGGAGTCGTGCGGAACCTCACCTCGTTCGGCGCCTTCGTGGAGGTGGAGCCGGGGATCGACGGCCTGGTTCACATCTCGGACATGAGCTGGACGCGACGGGTACAGCATCCGTCCGAGGTGCTGCGGAAGGGCGAGGAGGTGGAAGTCGCGGTGCTCTCCATCGACCCCGAGCAGAAGCGGATCTCTCTGGGTCTGAAGCAGGTGGAGGAGGACCCCTGGTACGAGCTGGCCCGGGAGTACGAGCCGGGTCACGAGGCCAGCGGGACGGTGGTGCGGCTGCTCGAGAAGGGAGTCGTCGTGGATCTGGGCGGAGAGGTCGAAGGGTTCGTCCCGATCAGTCAGCTCGGCGTGGAAGAGCATATCGAGGAGCCGGGGGATCGTTTCGTGGAAGGGGATGTCCTGGAGCTCAAGGTGCTGGAAACGGACCCGATCAATCGGCGCATCGTGCTCTCCGTCCTGGGTGCGCCCGAGCCGAGAGCGGAGGAGGTGATGGAGGCGCCGGAGGCCGAGGCGGAGGAGGCGCCGGAGGCCGAGGCGGAGGAGGTGCCGGAGGCCGAGGCGGAGGAGGC
>JBHHYJ010000078.1:0-10359 GCA_046757485.1 Gemmatimonadota bacterium | reverse complement strand
CGGCACCTCGGCGGCGGACGGCACCTCGGCGGCGGGCGGCACCTCGGCGGCGGACGGCACGCCGGCGGCGGAGCGGATCGGAACCACCGGCGCGGGGACCGGGACCGGACCCGGCGCCGCCCGCGTCAGAGCGGCCCGCCGCCGGTAGTACAGGTAACTCAGCCCGACCAGCAGGAGGAGCGCCGCCTGGGCGAGGAGCGCCTCGCCGACGGGGTGCACTCCCAGCACCTGCCTCGTCAGCTCGTGATCCGGCACCCACGAAACGGGAGTGGGGGCGAAGAGGCCCGCCTCCTGAAGGTTGTAGACGCCCTTCCCGACGAAGACGAACGCCAGGTAGATGAGGATCGCGTTGGTGACCCCGAACGCCCTCCGCAGGGGCAGTCGCAGGCCGACGCGGACGATCCCCACCCCCACGGCGCCGATGAGCAGCAGTCCGGGAAGAAAGCCGGTCAACAGCGCCGCGGCTCCGGCGTCGAACAGGAGCGCCTGATAGAACAGCACCGTCTCGAAGCCCTCCCGGTAGACGGCCGCGAACGCGAGGGTGGCCATCGCGAGGGCGGAGCCGGTCGTCACGGCCCTCCCCACGCGCTCGGTGAGGTACGCCTTCCAGTCCTGGACGTACGTCTTCTGGAAGAGCCAGTTGGAGACGTACAGGAGGACGACCACGGCGAGGAGCCCCGTGAAGCCCTCGATCAGCTCGCGGCTCGCGCCTCCCACGGGGATGAAGAGACGGGCCACGAGCCACGTTCCGAGGCTCGCCCCCACCCCGACGCCGATGCCCGCGTACACCTGCCGCCGGTGGCGGGCGGCTTCCGAGACGCGCGCCAGGTAGGCGAGGATGGCGCCGATCAGGAGCACGGCCTCCAGGCCCTCCCGAAAGATGATCGCGAACGCGTTGAACGCCCCGAGCCAGAACGGCGTCTCTTCGGCGAGGGCGGCGTCGATCTCCCGCATCTCGCCGTACAGGACGGCGAAGGTGGCGGAGACCGAGTCCCGCGGGGCCCGGCTCGCGATCTCGGGCCGCAGCCGCAGGTGGATCAACCCCTCCACTCGCCGCGCCCGGGCCACCGGCAGCCGGGCCTCCAGCGGCTCGAACCCTTCCAGGTACGCGCTCTCGACCCCGCTCAGGGCGGCGGCGGCCTCTCCACGTCCGTACGCCTCCTCCGCGCTCCGGAGCCGCTTCACGACCGAGGCCACCTCGGCCGTCCGGAGGGAGAGGCGATCGGGGTCGGAGACCGGGGGGGCCGGGGGGGGCACCGAAGTCGCCGAGATGTCCGCCGGGGCTCCGCCCCCGCCCCGCGTCGCGGACCCCGGCGTTTCTCCCGCCGCCGCGGGGGCGTGGAGCGGGACGCCCGCCGCCCGTGCCTCGTCGAGGACGGTCCCCAGCCCCGCCTCGAGGGCGTCGACCGCGCGGGCCACCGCCTCCGAGTCGGCGGGCGGCTGGTGCCCGGCGATCCGCATGAGGTCGTGGAAGCGGGACTCGGCGTCCACCACCGCGCGACTGAGCGCCTCGCCTCCCTGGCGGGGGCCCCCGGCACCGTAGTAGCGTTCGATATACTCCTGGCGGGAGAGATACAGCTCCGTCACCCGCTGGCCCGCCGCCGGGGGGTCCTGCTGGAGAGCTCCGGGCAGATCCCGGAGGCCCGTGCGGATGTCCTCGACCCACTCCACCAGCCCCCCGGGCGGCGTGCCCGGGATCACCTCGTCGGCCGCCCGGGCGCCCGCGTCCGCCGCCCGTGGGGCTCGCGGCGTTCCGGCCGCCTCGCCCGATCCCGGGCCGTGGCCGGCCGCTCCGTCGCCCGGGGCACCACAGCCGAGGGCCACGAGGAGCAGCCCGAGGCTCGCTGCACCTGTACCGGCAGGGATTCTATGTCTCATCTTCTTGGATCCTGGGTTTTTGGCCCCCTAGCGGAGCCCGCTGCATTCCTTCCCCCGCCTGCCGGGTGCGCCACGCCGGGCGCGGGGCCATCCGCGGCCGAGCCGCGGCCGTCCCCCGTCGCGCCACGCCGCCTCCGACGACGGCCAGCCGCGGGGTGTCGGGTTCCGCCTCGGCCTCCCGGAGCGCGTCCGCCGCCGGCGCCGGCCGGCGGAGGAACCATTGATGAAGGCTGATGCCGACGAGGTAGAGGAGGCCGAACCCGATGTGGGAGAACGCCATCGCCTGAAGCCACCCCTCGCCGGTGAGCACCTGAATGAGGTAACCGGTGAGGATCATCGGACCGGCCGCGAGAGCCGTCGTGAGGCCGGCCTTCCGGCTCCAGCGGACGCCGGAGCGGATGTGGCGCCAGATGTGCTGCACGGCCACCGAGCCGAGGGCGAGGAGGAAAAGCGGCGCCACGAGGATGTGGAGCTTGAGGAAGACAGGCTGCAACGGGTGATGGATGACGGAGAACGGGTCGTCCGAGACCGTCAGGTACTTCGCCCAGAAGAACCCGATCCCCGTGCCCGCCGTGAGGAGGGTGGTGAGCCACACGGACCACTTCTCGAAGCGGCTCATCGTCTCCCTCCGCCGTGCGCGCCGGCCCCCGGACTCCGCCCGGCATCATCTCCGTCCGCCCCGTGAATCACCTCGTGCAGGGCGAGCACCCGGCGGGCGGCCCGGGTGACGGCCCGGGAGGTCAGGGTCGCCCCGGTCAGGTTGATGATCTCCCCCCCGGAGGCCAGCCGGTCCTCCAGCCCCGCGTTCTCGAACTGCCCGAGCCACCGGGCCGGCGGGAGGTACTCCCGGGGCTCGCCGAACTTCAGCACCTCGATCCGCTCCACCCTGGCCTCGGGGCTCACGAGCACCATGAGCACCTCGGGCAGCGTGCGAACGCGGTGCGCGTCGAAGTACGCGAAGCCGAGAACGCGCTCCCCCTCTTTCCCCACGTAGTAGGTGACGATCCGCTGCTTGACCGGCACGTCCGCGCCGGCCAGCCGCCGGGCGGCCTCGAGCCCGGACTCCTCCAGGAACGCCGTGCGGCGCTCGATCGAGGCCGGCTCCGGAAACGCCAGGCGGAGCGCCTCCTCCTGGGTGAGGAACGTCTGTCCGGCGAGGCCGCCGGGCAGCAGGAGCCCCGCCAGGACGGCCCGGCGCGCCGCGCGGAGGCGCCCGTCAGAAGAGGTAGCCCAGCGCCACATTGAACTGATCCACCCCGGTGTTCGCCTCGCTCTCGTGGATCTGGTAGTCCGTCTTCAGGATGAAGTTGGGGATCGGCTTCCAGGCCGCTCCGAGGGAGAGGATCGTCTGGTCGTTGGCCGGATCCGCGAGGAACCCCGCGGGCACGGCGTCCTGCGTGTCCAGTCGCTCGAAGCGGACGTACGGGAGAAGCTGGTGCGGGGTCCGTGCCCGGTGGAGCAGGTCGTAGCCCGCCTGGATGTACCCGCCCAGCATCCGCTCCCCGATCGACTCCGCTCCCTCGAGCCCCTTGATCCGGTTCAGCTCCGCCACGTCGTCCACGTCGGCGAGGGCGAAGAGCCCCCTCAGGTCGAGCCCCCGGGCCCTGTACTGCCCGTGGAGCTCCCAGATCAGGGTGCGGGCGTCCACCGTCTCGCCGGGACGGGTGAGGGAAGGGGCGTTCTGGCCCGCCTGCCCGTAGTAGAGCGAGCTGCCGACCAGCAGCCCCAGCACCCGGGTGTAGTCCACCCGGGCCACCCCGGCGAAGTCCTCGGCCACCGCCTTGGCGCCCTTCTGGCGGCCACCGCGAAGCCCCGACGCGCCGAAGCCGGAGGCTTTCGACGAGCCTCCCCCCACGGCGTCGAACCCGTTGATGAGATAGGCGCGGAAGTCGAGCCCACGGGCGGCGCCGAAGATCCCGATCCCGTTCTCCCGCCAGGTGGAGGGGATGATCCGGCGCTCCGTCTCCGGACGCTCCGTGCCCAGGAAGGTGGGCGGCTCGTGCTGTTCGTTGATGAAGCCCATTGGAGGCAGCAGGAGCCCGGCCCGGAGGCCGATCCGGTCCGTGAGGAGGAAGTCCAGGTAGCCGAACTCCAGCGACACCTCGCCGACCCCCTCGTCCGTCGTCCCGTGCTCGACCTCGATCTCCGAGTTGAAGAGGAGCCGGTCGTTGAACTTGTAGCCGACGTACAGGATCGTCCGCAGGGCGTCGAAGCGATCGGTCGCTCCGGACGGCGTTCCGTCTTCGCGGGTCCCGGAGAAGCTCTCGTACAGAAGCTCGCCGTACCCGCCGATGGAGACGCCGGGTCGGGCCCGGTACACCTTGGAGGCGGCCGGCGCGAGCCCGAAGAAGGTCGTGTCCGCTTCCACCGTCACCTCGCGTCCCAGCCGCATCTCCTCCAGCTCCCGGAGGACGATCTCCATCTGCCGCCGGAGCTCGGCGATCCCTGCCGTGTCGCGCTCCGCCAGCTTCGCCCTCAGCTCCTGGACCGTGCGCTCCAGCCGCTCGATCCGCTCCCGCGTCGTCTCCTCCTGAGCCGCCGTGGGGGAGGGGAGGAAGAGGGAGAGAGCGAGGAGCGCCGCGACGAGGGTCGCGATCGCCGGCCGCGTGAGCCGACCTCCGCACGGCGGGCAGCTTGCACGCCGGCGGCCGCTGGTCTTTCGTGGTCGCATCATCGATCTCTCCGTCCTTCGGGTCGTCGGCGTTCGGGGTCGCATCATCGAGCTATCCTTCCGTCGGGTCGTCGGCGTTCGTCGCCTCTTCATCGATCTCTCCGCCAACCGGGTCCGAGCGCTGCCGGCGCCTCCTCTGCACCGGCGACCGGCGCAGGGCCGTCCCCGAGGAGCGGTCGGATGAGAGGGCTGGCCCGGAGGGCGAGGCCGGAGGCCGTCTCGGTCAGGAAGAGGGCCGCGACCTCCTCCCGCTCGGCCCAGGCCGGCCCCTCTTCGGGACCCATCACGAAGAGGGCGGTGGAAAGGGCGTCCGCCACCAGCGGGTCGTCCGAGACGACCGTCACGCCGCCCCATGGGGGGACGGGACGCCCCGTGCGGGGGTCGAGGACGTGGCCGATGCGTGTATCTCCGGCCTCCACCCAGCGCTCGGAAGCGGAGGTGGTGGCCACGGAGCCGCCCGGAACACGGAGCCACGCGACGGCTTCCGCCCGCCGCCCCGGGTGCGCGACGGCGACCGTCCAGCCGCCCGGCTGCGGGGGCTCGCCCACCAGGAGGAGCTGGCCGCCGAAGTTCAGGAGGGCCGTGCGGGCTCCGGCACCGAGCAGCGCCCGGCGGGCCCCCCGGAGCGCCGCCCCCTTCCCGAACGCCCCCGCGTCGATCCAGGCGCCCGGGCAGCGTCGCACCCCGCTACGGCTGCCGGGGAGGAGGGTGAAGCAGGGAAGGCCCGAGGCCGCCAGGGCCGATCCCAGGGCCTCCGGATCGGGGCGCCTCCCCCGTCCACGGAGGTCCCACGCGTCCACCAGCGCGCCCACCGCCGGGTCCAGCGCTCCGGCCGTCCGCGCGGACCAGCCGGCCACCTCGGAGAGCAGCCCGAAGAGCTCGGGCGAGAGCTGGATCGGGTGGCCGGGCGGGGCCGCGTTCAACACCGCGAGCTCCGTGTCGGAGCGCCACGTGCTCAGGCGCTCCTCGGATTCCCGCACCGCCCTCAGGCCGGCCTCGCTCGCTCGGAGGGCCCGACCTCGGCTCGGAGCCTCTACCTCCAGCCGGAGGAGCGTTCCCATGAGGAACGCCTCGCGCCGGATCCGGACCCGGGCGGGAGCGGTGGATGGTCCGGGCAGGGCAGCGAACGCTTCGCGCGCGCCGCGCGCCTCCGCCGAGCCGGGTGCCTCGGGTGGGCCGGGCGCTCCTACGGCGCCGGCGATCAGGACGATCGGCACCGCCCGTACAGGGGACGGCCGGCGCGCGCGCCGGCGGCGGGTGGGCCGGGGGCGGGCGCCCGGAGGCGGAGAACCCGGCCGTCGGCCGGTTTCTCTCCGAGTGCCGCGGACGGGGCAGCGGACGACTGGAGTCATTATCGAGAACGATTATCGTTATAGAGACTGAGACTCATTCTCAACTATCGAGGCGAGTATAGAAGCCCCGTGCCCGGCTGTCAACCGAGGCGAGGCGCCTTTCGCGTCCGGCTGGCGGCGGGTGTTACTTTCGGTGGCGCCAGGCCTTCTCCGTTCCAGGCGGGAAACCCGGAGGCCCGCGAAACGGTTGTCTGGCAGCCGCGGCTCCGTTCGCCCACCCGAGAAGCGAACGCGACGACCCGACCGATGTCTCAGCCCGGAGCGAGGGAGGAACAGCTACATGCCGATCGCGAACGTGGAGGAAGCCGTGCGGGACCGCTACCGCCGAGGGGCGGTGGAGCCGGAGCCCACTCTGTGCTGCCCGGTGGAGTACGACGCGAGGCTCCTGGAGGCGATCCCCGAGGAGGTGCTGGAGCGGGACTACGGCTGCGGCGACCCGACGCGGCACCTCCGAGAGGGAGAGACCGTCCTCGACCTGGGGAGCGGGGCCGGGAAGCACTGCTTCCTCGCCGCGCAGGTGGTCGGCCCCCGGGGGCGGGTGATCGGGGTGGACATGACGCCCGAGATGCTGGAGGTGGCGCGCCGCAACGCCCCTCGGGTGGCCGAGCGGATCGGGCACTCCAACGTGGAGTTCCGCCGTGGACGGATCCAGGACCTGGCGCTGGATCTCGACCTCCTGGACGCCGAGCTCGGCTCCCGCCCGGTGAGGAACGCCGACGCCCTGTTCGCGGCCCAGCGCTTGGCCGAAGAGCTGCGCCGCCGGGAACCGATGATTCTCGCCGACTCGGTGGACGTGGTCATCTCGAACTGCGTCCTGAATCTGGTGGAGGCCTCCGAGAAGCGCCGCCTTTTCCGGGAGATCCACCGCGTGCTGCGGAAGGGCGGCCGTGCGGTGATCTCCGACATCGTGAGCGACGAGCCGGTGCCCGAAGAGCTGATGAAGGATCCCGACCTGTGGTCCGGCTGCATCTCGGGCGCGCTCACGGAGGAGGCGTTCCTGGCCGCGTTCGAGGAGGCGGGTTTTCACGGCATGCGGATCCTCGAGCGGCAGACGGAGCCGTGGCAGACGGTGGACGGGATCGAGTTCCGCTCCGTCACCGTGGAAGCGTTCAAGGGAAAGGAGGGGCCCTGCCTGGAGCGGAACCAGGCGATCATCTACCGGGGCCCGTTCAAGGAGGTGCTGGACGACGACGGCCACCGTATGGTGCGGGGGAAGCGCTACGCGGTGTGCGACAAGACGTTTCACCTCTTCCGGTGCGAGCCGTACCGGGAAGCGTTCGAGTTCGTGGAGCCGTACGAGGAGGTCCCCCTGGAGGACGCGGGGCCGTTCGACTGCTCCCGCACGCCGCTTCGCCACCCGCGGGAGACGAAGGGGCAGGACTACCACGTGACCACGGAGCCGATCGGGAGCTGCTGCGGCCCGGACTGCTGTTAGCGGAGTCCGTCCCGGTCGTGGGTGGCGGCCGCGAGCCGCTCCCCCCCCCGCGGCCGGGAGCGCCCACCGTTCGAGCGAGGAGGCGCACGATGAACTGGATCCTGGTGTCCCTGCTGTCCATTCCCGGCGTCCTGATGGGGCTGCTCTCCGTGCGGGGGCACACGCGGGGGATCGAGCCGTACCTGTGGATCGTCCTGGCCGTCTTCGCCACCGTGGTGATCGCGCGGACGGCGGGGGAGCGGTTCTTCTTCCACGGCTTCGGCGTGGGGATCGCGTGGGGCGTGCTGAACGGGCTGGTCGCCGCGGCGTTCTTCTCCGTCTACGCGCGGCACAACCCGGAGACGTTGGAGAGGATGGGCGAGGGTTTCGCGGCCTCCTCCCCTCGTCTGATGTTCCTCGTGAGCGGCCCGGCGATCGGGCTCGTGACGGGTCTCGTGCTCGGGACGCTGTGCTGGGGGGCGAGCCATTGGATCCGGCCGGCGTCCCCGCTGGTCGGCTGAGAACGGGCTTCTAGGGCGCGGGTTCCTCCGGTCGGGCCGAGGTGTCGTCCCGCACGGGGCAGAAGCGGTCCCGGCGGCGGGCGAGGTCCCGGATCACGGCGCCCTTGAACGCCACCGTCCCCCCCTCCGCCAGCCGCGCCTCGCGGTAGGCGGGGATCTCCACCGCCTCCAGGCACATCCGCACCGTCTTGAAGATCCGCGGAAACCGGTCGCCCGGCGCGTGGATGTGGTGGAGCCCTCCGCTGTACACGAGGAGCATCCGCCCCCGGGGGATCGCCCGCAGGATGTCGGCGATCCCGCCCCGTACGGTGAGCGGCCGGCCCTCGGAATCGAGCCCCGTCCGGCGGCGCATGCGGCCCTCGGGGAGGATCGCCACCAGCGCCGAGGGGTCCTCGACCCGGGCCATCACGGTCTCCCACGTCTCGTCCCGCTGCCGGGTGATCGGGATCACCTGGCGGGCCATGAGCCGAAACAGGCGGCCGAGGACGGGCCGCCGGGCCGTCTTGTCCGCCACCGGCACGACGCCGTGCCGGGCGATCCGCCACAGGAGGCTGGCCGGCGCCCCGCCCGCCAGCACGGGCTCGAAGAGGCTGGTGTGGTTCAGCATGGCGAGGATCCGGATCCTGGCCCAGCGGTCCGGCGGCACCACGCCGACCCAGCCGATCTCGTGGCGGAAGAAGAGGCGGCTTCCTCCCTTGATCGCCAGGAGAAGGAGGAAGACGAGGTAGGTGCGCACGGCCCGCGCCGCTCAGCGCGTGGCCGATCCGGCCGGCTCAGGCCGGAGGCGTGGCGCACGCACCGGAGCTCTCGCGAGGGCCGGCGGGCCCGAGACGGGGCTCACAGGAGCGCGATCAGCCCGTCGTGGGAAGCGGCGAACGCCAGGACGAGGGTCACGAGCGCGCCCGCCCAGATCCCCGCGTACAGCGGAACGACGCGCTGCCGGTGCCGGAGCATGTCGGGAAAGCGGACCGGCATGCCGGCGAACTTCCCCCGCGGCGTGTTCGGGAAGAAGAACGTCTTGTACGTCTCGATCGTCGCCACCGTGTAACCGGTGGCCGCCCCGAGGAGCAACAGGTAGCTGTGGGTGAAGTGGCCCACGACGAGGGCCCAGAAGAGGGCGACGAGCGGGCTTCGGAAGAACTTGAAGATCGAGAAGCCCTCGATCGGGCCGTCCTTCCAGGCTCCTCCGATGGCCGAGATCCACCCTCCGACGGTCCCCATGAGGACGACGGAGGCGTAGCCGGACAGACCGAGCTCCGCGCGCTCGAGCCGCCAAACGCCGGCCAGCACGAGAAGCACCACCCCCACGTACGCGATGCCCACGATCCACCGGGCCCGGCGCGGAATCAGCCGTCCGCCGAGGTGGAACTGCATCGGGATGAAGTACTTGGACTGGTCCTCGTCCCGAAGAAACGTCTTGTAGAACTCGACCAGGGCCCGCTCCACGATGTAGATGAAGCCGAAGAAGACGAAGATCCCCGAAGCCCGGCCGAGGTCGAGGCCGGTGAACGGGAGAGCGATCGGGGCCGCGAGCCCGGCGACGAGCGGGCTGCGCGCGTACGTGGACCACCGGAACCCCTCGTGCGGGGCATCCTTGTACATGCCCCAGCTCGCGGCGTGCAGCCCGGCCAGCGTCCCGATGCCGGCGGCGATGAGAACCCCCCCGATGCCGTTCGTCAACGTCTCCTCATCTCGTGGTTTCCTCGGCCCACCCGACTCCGGCCGAGCGGTACGCTTCCTCCACCAGCTCGAGGTCGCGGCGCGCCCGGGCCAGGGTCATGCGGGCCTCCGCGCCCGTCCGAATGGCGCGGAAGAAGTCGGCGAACATGCTCCGGTAGCCGGCGATGTCGCGCAAGCCCGGAAGCAGGAAGCGCTTCCTCCTCCCCCACACGCCGATCCACAGCCCGTTGGACTCGAACGAGATCGACCCTTCCCGGCCGTAGATGCGGGAGAGGCGGAGGCCCTTGAGGGGAGACGGGACCTCCCAGGAGTAGAGGAGGGTCCCGGCCGCTCCGCCCTCGAACTCCAGCTGCACGTGCATTCCGCGTTCCGGTCCTGGACCCTGGCCGACCCGTACGCCCCGGGCCCGGGTGACGCGGGGGCCGAGGCTCGCCAGGAGGTTGATCCAGTGGATCCCTCCTTCGAACAGGGCCCCGCCGCCGGCGAGCTCCACGTCGTCTCGCCAGTCGCCCGTCCGCTGGAGCTTGAGGGCGTTGACCTCGAAGAAGTGGGGCTCCCCTATGACGTCGTCGGCGAGCAGCAGGCGGAGCGTGGAGGCGAGCGGCTTATAGAAGTAGTTCTCCGCCACGAAGAGGCGGCGCCCGGTCCGGGCGCACAGCTCCTGGATCGTGTCGAAATCGGAAGAGCGGAGGAACGGGGGCTTCTCGACGATCACCTCCTTGCCCGCCTCGAGAGCGAGCGCGGCGAGCTCCAGGTGAGAGGCGGGCGGGGTGAGGATGAGCGCCACCCGCACGGCGGGGTCCGCCAGCGCCTCCTCGTAGGAGCCGAACGCGGCCACCCCGC
>JBHHYJ010000077.1:0-10432 GCA_046757485.1 Gemmatimonadota bacterium | reverse complement strand
GCCACGGTCACGGAGCCCGGGGCGATCTCCCGCCGCCCGGGGCGATCTCCCGCCGTGGTTCCTCCACAGGCTTCTACCCCCGCCAGCGAGCCACGGCCCGCTCGTAGTCGGCCGGCGTGTCCACGTCGATCGGGGCCGGCTCCTCCAGACGCACGTCCCGCACCTCCGCCCCGAGGATCGCCAGCAGCCCCGCGGCCCCCCCCTCTCCCTCCAGCTCCGCCAGATCCTGCCACAGGTCACGACGAAAGACGACCGGATGCCCGGGCCGGTCACGGTACAGGGCGCGCGCCGCTCGGGCGCCGGAGACCTTCCACTCCGCGACCACGGCCCGGATCGCCGCGGGTCGCATCCCCGGCTCGTCCCCCAGGAGGAGAGCCACCCCCTCGCCGCCGCCGGCCGTCGCCCGCACCGCCCGCGCCCCGACCGCCACCGAGCTTCCCTGGCCCGCGCGGTAGTCGGGATTCTCCACGCAGGAGGCCGCCGAGCCGGCCAGGGCCTCCCGCACCTCCGCCGCCCGGTGGCCCAGCACGGCGATCAGCGGACGGAGGCCCGCCCGCGCGGCGGCGTCCACGGCCGAGCCCACGACGGTGCTCTCGCCGAACGGAAGAAGGAGCTTGGGGAGGCCCTCCATTCGCCGGGAGGCGCCGGCCGCCAGGACGATCCCCGCGACCGGTCCCGCGCGACGCTCGGCGGAGCGCTCGGCGCTCACCGACCCCGGCGGACGGCCACGATCTCCGCCAGGATGGCCAGGGCGATCTCCTCCGGAGTCCGTGCGCCGATGTCGAGCCCCACGGGTCCGCGAATCCGGTCCGCCTCCTCCGATCGGATCCCGAGCGCGGCCAAGGCTTCCCGGCGCAGGCGCTGGGTGCGGCGGCCCCCGATCTGCCCCACGTACAGACACCCCGCCCGCAGAGCGGCGGCCAGGGCGGGCACATCCAGCTTCGCGTCGTGGGCCAGCACGACGACCGCGACGTACCGGTCCACCCCGATCGCCGTCAGACCCTCCTCGGGCCACAGGTGCAGCACCCGCTCCGCGTCGGGGAAGCGGTCCGGGTCGGCGAAGATCGTTCGGGGGTCGATCACCGACACGCGGTATCCCACCTGACTCGCCATCCGACAGAGCGCGACTCCGATGGAACCCGCTCCCACGATGGCCAGGCGGGGAGGGGGCAGGAACGCCTCGGCGAAGAGCTGGAGCGGGGCCTCATCCCCCGAGGCGGCGTCCGCCTCGAGCCACACGGCGTCTCCCACGTCGAGCAGGGCACCGGCGGCGTCCCGGGCTCGGTCGTCCCGCTCCGGAGAGCCGAGGGAGCCGGCCGCCCCTCCCCCGAGCCCCAGGAAGAGCTGCCGGCCCCGCACCTCCTCCGAGAGCCCCACCACGTGGACCGCGCCCTCCACCTTCTCCACGGCCGCCCGCAAAGCCGTCCAGGCCGGATCCCGCTCGTCGTGCGGGGTCAGCAGGACCTCGATCTCCCCTCCGCAGGCGAGGCCCACGTCGGCGGCCATCTCGTCCGTGATGCCGTAGTGGACCAGCTCCGGCACGCCCTCCCGCAGGGTGCTCTGCAACCGCTCGAAGAGATCGCCCTCCACGCAGCCGCTGGAGACGGAGCCGGCCACCTGGCCGCCCTCGCTCACCGCGAAGCGGGCGCCCGGCGGGCGAGGCGCCGATCCACGGACCCGAACCAGCGTGGCCAGCGCGCACCGCTCCCCGGCGGCGGACCAGCGCTCCAGCGCCTCGCTGACCTCTCGAAAGCTCACGGCACGACTCCCCCCGAGGTCAGCCCGAGGACGGCCGGTCGGCCGCCGGAGCCCGCGTCAGCCCTCCGAGCGGAGCTTACGGATCTCCTCCGTCAGCCGCGGAACCACCTCGAACAGGTCCCCGACGATCCCGTAGTCGGCGATCTTGAAGATCGGGGCCTCGCGATCCTTGTTGATCGCCACGATCACCTTGGCCGTCCGCATCCCGGCCTGGTGCTGGATGGCTCCGGAGATCCCGACGGCGAAGTACAGGTTCGGCGAGATCGTCTTCCCCGTCTGCCCGACCTGCTCGGGGTGCGGGCGCCAACCGGCGTCCACGACGGCCCGGCTCGCTCCGAGAGCGGCCCCGTCCCCCAGCGCCTCCACCAGCTCCTCGAGGAGATGCCAGTTCTCGGAACCCTGCAACCCGCGTCCGCCGGAGACCACGGTCCCCGCCTCCGCCACGTCCAACCGGCCCCGGTCCGCCTGCTCGATTCCCCGGACGCGGAGGCGGGCCGGCTCGGCCTCCACCGTGAGCCGTTCGACCTCCCCGCGGCCCTCCGCTTCCGTCGGCAGGAAGACGTTCGGCCGCAAGCTCAACAGGGCGGGGCGCTCCGAAAAGCCGACGCGGGCGTAGGCCTTCCCTCCGTACACCGGCCGAGTGGCCACCACCCGCCCCTCCTCGACGGCCACCTCGGTCACCTCGGTGGCCAGACCCCGGTCCAGCCGGGCGGCGACCCGGGGAGCCAGATCCTTGCCCTGGGCGCTGGCCGGAAAGAGAACGGCCGAGTAGTCCCGGGCCTCCAGCAGCCTCTCGATCGCCCGGACCGCCCCGTCGGGATGGTAGTTCGCGAACGCTTCCCCCTCGCCCAGGAAGATCCGATCGGCGCCCCCGCTCGCCAGATCGGCGGCCAGCCCGTCGATGCCCGGCGGCCCGATCACCAGCGCGTGGGCCTCGCTTCCCAGCT
The DNA here is from genome assembly GCA_046757485.1 of Gemmatimonadota bacterium. Classification (GTDB taxonomy): domain Bacteria; phylum Gemmatimonadota; class Gemmatimonadetes; order Palauibacterales; family Palauibacteraceae; genus JBHHYJ01. The sequence continues at coordinate 7,727 of JBHHYJ010000077.1, read as the reverse complement.
CCGAGGCGAGCTGCCGCGCGGCGGAGACCGTCTCGCGGGCCACGCCCCGCAGCGCCCCGTCGCGCACCTCGGCGTATGCCAGCACCGCGCCCATCAGAGCACCTTCGCATCTTCGCGGAGCCGGCGCACGAGCTCCGGAACGGCCTCCGCTCCCTCGCCCAGGATCTGCCCCGCCTTGGGCGGCGGCGGCTCGCGCAGGGCGAGGAGCGCGAGCTTCGAATCCGGGAGATCCACCTCCTTCTCCTCCAGCGGCTTGCGCTTGGCCGCCATGATCCCCTTGAGGCTCGGATAGCGCGGCTCGTTCAGCCCCTTCTGGGCCGAGATGACGGCGGGCAGCTCGAACTCCACCACCTCGTGCCCCCCCTCGACCTCCCGTTTGGCCACGGCGCCGCCCCGGGTGACCTCCAGCTCCACGACGACCGTCACGCACGGCAGCTCCAGCAGCTCGGCCACCATCGCCGGCACCTGGGCGTTGTCGTCATCGATCGCCTGCTTGCCGAACAGGAGCAGATCGAACTCCCGTCCGCGCACCTCTTCCGCCAGCACCCGGGCCACCGCGAGGCCATCCGGCGTCGCGTCCGCCTTCAGGTGAAGGGCCTCGTCCGCCCCCATCGCCAGGGCGTTGCGCAGCACCTCGGCCGCCGGCGGCGGACCCACGGTGACGGCCAGCACCGTCCCCTCGCCCGCGGCCTCGCGCAGCCGCAGGGCCTCCTCCAGCGCGAATTCGTCGTACGGGTTCAGTACGAACTTCACGCCCGCCGGATCGATCTCCTTCCCATCCGGCCCGATCCGGATCCGGGTCGCGGAGTCGGGCACGCGCTTCACGAACACGATCGAGTTCACGGTTCCATCCCGCTGTATGTAGGGAGAATCCGGGACACGGATTCCTCTCGCTCGGTCCCACGTCCGGCCCCGTGCGGCCGGCCCGTTCGGGCCGCGAATGTACGGGTGGTGCGCGGAAGTGTCCAGCGAGCCGCGAGGCCCGAACGGGGCTAGAAGCCTGCGGAAGAACCACGGCGGATCGCGTTACGAGCGCCGCCGGCGAGCCGGCGGGGGCGGCGGAAGGCGGTGTACGGGGCGGGGCGGATCCGAACGGCTCAGCCCCGCTGGTAGCGGGCGACCTCTTCTCTGGTGAGGGAGTAGAGGCGGAAGAGGATGAGATCGATCAGCTCGTCGGTGATCTCCAGCTCCCGCCGCAGACTGGAGCGATCCCCGTTGTCCTCGGGCCGCTTGTTCTTCAGCTCGACCAGCCGTCCCGCGAGCCACAGCAGAAAGTCTCGCGCCACGTCACGGTGCTCCCGGCTCCGATCGGGGGCGCCCGTCGGGCCTTTGGGAAGCAGGGCGTCGACCAGGGCCAGCAGCCCCGGAAAGATCATCTCGGTGAGCTCCCAGTCCCCGACCCGCTCCTCGTCGCTGATCTCCTCCCACCGCAGCTCGTTCCAGTACAGCTCGCACGCCTCTTCGAAGAGGTGCCTTCGAACGCTGGGCTTCGCCGGCCGGACGACGACGTCCACCGGGCCGAGGTGCCGTCCCACGGCCTTGCGAAGTCCGCGCAGCCGCTCCTCCAGGAGGATGCGCGCCGTGACGGCCACCTCCCCGCCGGGGAGGGAGCAGGAGACGGATCGGAGCTCCGCGCTCTCCTGGAGCTCCGGGCCCTCCTCCAGGTCGGGCTGCGGCCCGGAGTCCGCCTCCTGCCTGGATTCGGGTCCCACCACGGGCTGCCGCTCCTCCCCGTGCTCGGGCTCGTCCGTCCTGTCGCGGCTCTGGCCCACGCTTCCACGCTCTCCGATTCAGGATCATGCAGGGACCGCCGCGCCGCGGGGAGGCGGGCGGCCGACGGGGCCGAGCGAGGCCCCGCACCCGGATAATGCCAGCCGTACGTGGCGGGAACAAGACGCGGCGCTCACTCGCGCGCCAGTCGGCGGAGCCGCTCCAGGTTTCTGCGGTCCGCGACGGCTCCCTCCTCACCCTTGGGGGTCTCGATCACGCGCGCCACCCGGCGGAGGCGAGGATCTCGCATCAGCCGCGCGAACGGAGCTTCCCCCAGCTCACCTCGTCCGATCTCCGCGTGGCGGTCCACGCGGCTCCCCAGCGGCGCTCGTGAATCGTTCAGGTGCAGAAGCCGGAGGCTGTCGAGGCCGAGAATCCGGTCGAAGCGCTCGAGCACCGCCTCGTACTCCGTCCGCAGGTCGTAGCCGGCCGCGAAGACGTGCGCCGTGTCCAGGCAAACCGCGACCCGATCGCGCTCCGGCGCCGGAATCTGCGCCCGGAGCCGAGCCAGCTCCTCGAAGCTGGCTCCCAGAGCGGTGCCGCAGCCGGCCGTCGTCTCCAGCAGAAGGACCGTTTCTCCGGGGCAGGCGCCGAGGGCCTCGCCCAGCGCCCGCGCGTTCCGCTCGAGGGCCTCGGCGCGATCCCCGCCGGTGGCGTTGCCGGGGTGGGTCACGAGGTAGTCGATCCCCAGGAGCCGACAGCGTTTCAGCTCCGCCTGAAAGGCGTCCAGGGAGCGGCGGTGCAGTCGGAGATCCTCGGTCGCCAGGTTGATCAGGTAGCTGTCGTGGGCCACGGTGACCCGGACCCCGCACCTGGAGACCGCGGCGCGGAACTCCCGGGCCTCACCGGGGCCGAGCGGGCGCTCCGCCCAGCGCTGCGGCGGGGTCGTGAAGATCTGGAGCGCGGTGGCGCCCAGCTCCTTGGCACGCCGAGCCGCCTCGGGGAGTCCACCGGCAATGGAGAGGTGCGCCCCCAGAGGAGCTTCGGGTGGGTTCCGCTCTCCGCACCGGCCGACCGCCGTCATCGGCGGTGACGCGGAGCGGTCGGGTGGCGGGGAGTCAGGGCCGCTGGGGCCGCTGTCCCTGCCGCCGGACCCTGGCTTCGAGGGCCCGCTGAGCGAGTCGCTGCTTCAGGTGGAAGAGCCGGGCGCGGTCCAGCGGGCTCAGGAACTCGCTCAGACGGCGGTTCTCGGCCACGTCCACCTCGGCGAGCTGCACGCGGAGCCGCAGGAGCTCGTCGAAGAGCTGGCCCACCCTACCCTGGTCGGCCGCACCTGTCCGCACCAGCTCGGCCAGCTCGCGGCCGATCTGGCGCTGCCGGCCCTCGAGGGCCACCCTCTCCCGGCGGGACGCCTGGAGCACCGCCTTCAACTGCTCCGTCTGGCTCCGACTCAGATGCAGCGCCTGCGCGGCGCGATCGCCGAACCGGTCGACGAGCTGACCGGCGGGCGTGTCGAACGCCCGCTGCCGCTGCGGGGTCAGATCGCGCTGCGGGGGACGGCGCTGCTCGGCGGGGGGCCTCCGCTGGCGGCGCTGGCCGCGCTGCTGGCCGTCGACCGGCAGGGTCGAGGCGAGCATGGCGATCAGAACCGGGAGCACCCCGAGCAGGAGCCTGCGGCGGGCTGCGGTTCGTCGCACGCCTGCGGCCATCAGTTCTCCTCCCACGGAACCGGCACCTGAGCCGGATCTCGGGGATCGAGCGCCTCCCACTCCACGTCGGTCCGCGCGTCGTCGACCCCCAACGCGACCCGGACGTCCTCCGCATCCGGCCGCAGGTCCGCCAGGTCCGTATCCCAGGCCCGCACCGCCGCCGTCGGGTTCCACTCCGACCGGGCCGTGCGGCTCAGCTGCCACATCCCCCCCGCCGCCACCAGCAGTGCCACGGCGGCCGCCGACCTCCAGGTCGCCCTGCGCCAGCCACGCGTCGCCACCCGCGGCCCCCCGATCCGGGCGTACAGCGCCTGCCGCTCCTCGGCGCTCAACGGCTCGCCCGGAACGTCGATCAGCGCCCGAAGGGCCTCCAGCTCCCTCCGGCAGCCGTCGCACGTCCGCAGGTGTTTCCGGATGGCCGCCGCGTCCGGCGCATCTCCCCGAAGATACTCCGGAAGGGAATCGGAGGGATGCCCTCCCGGCCAGCCTGTCGACTCCATCCCTGTCTCGCGCCCCCTCTCCATCCCACTCTCGAAGTTACTCGCCAGCGCCTCGCCAGCTCCCCTCAGCCCTCGCCGCCCGCCTCCGCCGCGGGCTCCGCCCGGCCCGCCAGATGCTCCCTCAGCTTCGCCATCCCGTGATGATAGCTAACCCGAGCCGACCCTTCCGTCGTTCCGAGCATCTCCGCGATCTCGCGGTAGGAGTACCCCTCCGAGGTCCGCAGCAGGATCACGTCCCGCTGCTGCTCCGGCAGGGTCCTCACGAACTCCAGGGCCCGACGGGCCAGATCCTGCCGCGCGAGAACCGCGTCGGGCAGCTCCTCCCCGCCCGCCCGGCCCGGCACCCGCTCCAGCGAGATCTCCCGCCGCCGCGCTCGCCGCCGGAGCCAGGTGCGCGACTCGTTGATCGCGATCCGGGCGATCCAGCTCCGAAAGCTCGCCTCCTCCCGAAACCCGTCCAGCCCGCGCGCGGCGCGAACGAACGCTTCCTGAACCACATCCAGGGCGCCGTCCCGGTCGCCCACCGCCCGCAGCGCGAGGTGGAAAACCAAATCCACGTGACGCTCGTAAAGATAGCGCCAGGCGGCCTCGTCGCCGCGTCGAGCTTGCTCGACAGCCTGGTCGTCGTCTAGCATCGGGAGCGATCGGAGCCATGGTCCAGCGGAGCGAGGCGGCTCGACCCCTGTACATGGCCCCGGCCGGCTCCGGCGCCACCCGCGCCGCGGCGTCCGGGGCTTGCCGCGTGCCCCGGTTCGGGAATCGAGCCCCCGGCTCTACGCCCGGACCGCCTCACGGTGTCGGGCCAGTTCGCCACTTAGACGAACGAGGCGGCAGATTCGTTAAGCGGGTTCAACGTGGCCCGCCGAAGACGTGTTCTTAGGGTGCACGTGAGAGAATGTCTTTCCGGTCAACCGTCGTCGCAACGGTGAGTACGGGCGACGATGCGGAGGCGGGCGGCGGGCCGCTCTCCGGCCGGCGTGGAGGTCGTTACGCTGACGAGCCGGCTCTGGTCGTGGCGGTCCAGGAAGGTGACCGCGCCGCTTTCAGCGTGCTCGTACACCGGTACATGGAGCCGGCCTATGCCGTCTCGATCTCGCTGCTCCACCGGGAGCAGGATGCCGAGGACGCGGTACAGGCCGCGTTCCTCCGCGCGCTGGAGAAGATCGACCAGCTCCGGCCGGGCAGCCCGTTCGGACCGTGGTTCTACCGCGTGCTCCGCAGCACGTGTCTGAACCTCCGCCGACGGGAAGCCCTTCGAACGCACGAGGCCATGGCCGTCGAGCCGGCGGGACGCTCCGATCCGGCGAGCGATCTGGAGCGGAAGGAGATGCGGCAGCGGCTGCTGGAGGCGCTCGAACAGGTGCCGGAGGCACAGAGGCTGGCGGTGCTGCTGTACGACCTGGAAGGCTACGACCACACGGAGATCGCGGAGATCCTGGAGATCGCCTCGGGCACGTCCCGCGCGAACCTCCATCACGGGCGTCGGGCCCTTCGGGAGATCCTGGGCGCCGAATCGGGAGAGGCGGATGAACCGAAAGGAGACTGATCGGCGGCGCTGGCCCGGCTGGCTGGAGCCACTCCGGCCCGACGGATCGGCCCGCTTCCGGATGAGGTCGGCGATCCTGCGCCGGGCCGTCCCGCTCCTCGAGGCGCGGCGCTGGCAGCCGTGGTGGGAGGTGGCGGCGGGCTGGTCCCGAATGCTGCTTCCGATCGCCGCCGTGTTCGTGCTCTTCTTCGGCGGCCTGGCCTACCGGGCGAGCCGCACGGCGCCCGCGGGCCCGGCGCTGACCCTGGAGGAGCTCGCCCAACCGACGGGCTCGGAAGACTCCTTCGCCCTGCTGACGGGGGGGACGGAGCCGAGCGCCGACCGGGTGCTCTCCGTGGTCATGAACTACGAGCGGTAGAGGGTCGACATGTCGGAATCCCGAATGCGCGTCGTGCTGCTCCTCCTACTCACGTTCACCGCGGGAGCGGCGGCAGGCGTGGCGGCCGACCGGCTGAGCCTCCTGCCGGGAGTGGCGGGCGCCGAGGAGAGCGGGGAGGCCCGGCGGCCGCCCCCGGGGGAGCGGAGGGGAACGCGCCAGACGACGATCGAGCGCTTCGCGGACGACCTCGGCCTCACGGCCGCCCAGCGGGAGACGATCGAGGGGGTTCTGGAGCGCTACCGGGCGAATCTCAAGGAGATGCGGGAAGAGATCCGCCCCCGCTTCCACGCCCTGGTGGACTCGGTCCGCACCGAGATCGAGGCGACGCTGACGCCTCGACAGGTGACGGAGTACCGGGCGCTCCTCGAGGAGCGTCGCGCCAGGAGAGAGCACGAAGAAAGCGAAGCGGACGAACGTGCGAAGAACGCGGACGGACAGGAGAGATAGATGAGGATCGTGGCGTGGGTTCTGGCCGGGAGCCTGGTGGCGGCGCCCGCCTTCGCGCAGGAGACGGAGACGGTCCGCCAGGTCACGCTCCAGCAGGCGGTGGAGATCGCTCTTCAGAAGAACCCTCTGCTGAGACAGGCGCAGACGACCGTCGAGCAGAGACAGTTCGACCGCCTCGCCGCCTACGGCAGCTTCCTTCCGGGCGTGAACCTGGGGTACGGCTATTCCAACTCGAGCACGGGTCGCCTGGACCCGACGGGACAGTCGATCACCCGCACGAGCTACACCATGCAGCTGCGGGCCACGTACGACCTCTTCTCCGGACTGCGACGCTTCAGCGACGTGAAGAGCTCCCGGCTGAGCTTGCACGCGGAGAACGCCCGCCTCCGCCAAACGGAGTACCAGACCGTGCTCACCGCGAAGCAGGCGTTCTTCAACGCCGTCGCCAACCGCGACCTCGTGAAGGTGGAGCAGGACCGGGTCGCCCGGCAGGAGGACCAGCTGAGCTTCGTGCAGCAGCAGGTGCAGCTCGGGCGGGCCACCCGGTCCGACCTGCTGCGCTCGCAGGTGGACCTGAACAACGCGAAGCTGGCCCTGTTGAACGCCGAGAACTCCGCCCGGGCGAGCACCTTCAACCTGGCGGAGGCGCTGGGAGAGGAGCAGCGAGTGGAGCCGGCGGAGGAGGCCACCCTGGAGGCGGCGGAGCTCCCGTTCAGCCGGGAACAGATCATGACGACCGCGATGCGGGCGGGACCTTCCGTCACGAGTGCCGAGGCGGCCACGAAGGCGGCGCAGGCGGCGATCGCCAGCGCCCGTTCCTCCTACATGCCCAACTTCTCGTTCACGGGAGGGTGGGCCTGGCAGGCGAGCGATTTCCCGCCGAAGAACCGGAGCTGGAGCCTCTCCGTGCAGGGCAGCTATCCTCTCTTCAACGGCTTCCAGCGAGAGACCCAGCTGTGGCAGGCCCAGAGTCGGGCGGACGCGGCGTACGCCCAGGAAGAGGCCGCCCGGCTGGCCCTGAGGAGCGACGTGGACGCGGCGTACAACCAGATCGAGGTCGCCCTGGCCGGCATCGACCTGGCGGAGCAGAGCGTGGATCTGAGCCGCGAGGATCTCCGCGTGACGCAGGAGCGCTACCGGCTGGGTCTGGCAACGATCCTCGACCTGCAGACCGCCCAGATCGCCGTGGAGCAAGCGGAGGTGGACCTGATCAACCGTCGGTTCGACTACCAGATCGGTCTGGCTCAGCTCGAATCCCTGCTCGGCACGAGCCTCAGGGAGGAGCTTCCCCAACCGCCGCGGTAGCCGGAGCTCCCCCGGCGAAGCTGCCGCGCCAGCCGGAGCTCCCCCGGCGAAGCCTCCGCGCCAGCCGGAGCTCCCTCGCCGAAGCCGCCGCGCCAGCCGGAAGGTGCCCGACGAGGCCGCGCCGTGCCCCG
>JBHHYJ010000076.1:0-10572 GCA_046757485.1 Gemmatimonadota bacterium | reverse complement strand
CCGGCCCTCTACTTCCTGCTGGGCGGACTCATGGTGCTTCTCTTCCTGTACGTTCGGCGGGCGGCCGGCGTCGGCGGCTTACGGATCGCCCGCTGGAGTCTGTCGCACTGGCACTTCTTCTTCCTGGGCGGCGCCTTCCTGCTGCTGGAGGTGCAGAACATCAGCAAGGCGTCCGTCGCGCTCGGGAATACGTGGGTGGTCAACGCGGTGATCATCTCCGCCGTCCTGAGCATGGTCCTGGCGGCCAACCTCATCGTCGCCGCCCGGCCGGGGATCCCTCTGATCCCGGTCTATGCCGGGCTCCTCGCCTCGGCTGTGGGGCTCTACTTCGTGGACCTGGCACGCTTCGCGTTCCTGCCGTTCGGGACGAAGGCGGTCGTGGTCGGCGGGCTCACGACCCTGCCGATGGCGTTCGCCGGGATCGTCTTCGTAAGGTCGTTCGCCGTGGCCCCGCGCAAGGATCTGGCCTTCGGAGCGAACCTCTTCGGCGCCCTGGCCGGAGCGCTCCTTCAGTCGATGAGCTTCGTAACCGGCATCCGGGCACTCCTCCTCATCGTGGCCGCCTTCTACGCGCTCGCGATGCTGACGCGACCCGGGTCTCAGCTCAGTCCGTACTTCTCCAGCCGGTAGCGCAGCGTGTCCCGCGAGAGGCCCAGCAGGCGGGCCGCCGCGCTCTTGTTGCCGTCGGCCCGCTCGAGCGCCTGCTGGATCAGCTCTCTCTCCACGGCATCCAGGTTCATCCCCTCCGCGGGCAGAACGACCGGCGGCTCTTCGGACAGCTCGACCTGCCGGATCTCCGGGGGGAGCATCCCCAGCTCGATCGTCTCGGCATCGGAGAGGAGAAGGATCCGCTCCAGAACGTTGCTCATCTCCCGGGCGTTTCCCGGCCACTCGTAGCACTCCAGCGCCCGAACCGCCTCCGGAGAAAGCGATCGAGGGGGCTGCCTGAGCTCTCTCGACAGCTGATCCAGGAAGTGGAACGCGAGCGGGGCGATGTCCTCCGGTCGCTCCCTGAGGGGCGGCAGGTAGACCGGCAGCACGTTGAGGCGATAGAAGAGATCCTCCCGGAACTCCCCCCGGCCGACCGCCTCGTTCAGGTCCCGGTTCGTCGCCGCCAGGACGTGGACGTCCACCCGCAGGTCACGCACTCCGCCCACCCGGCGCAGGGCATGCGTCTCCAGCACCCCCAGGAGCTTCCCCTGGGCGGCGAGCGGCATGTCGCCGATCTCGTCCAGGAAGAGGGTGCCGCGGTCCGCGAGCTCGAAGAGGCCTTTCTTCCTGTCTCGAGCCCCGGTGAACGCCCCTCCCTCGTGCCCGAACAGCTCGCTCTCCACCAGGCTCTCCGGGATTGCCGTGCAGTTCACCCGAACGAACGGCCGCCCGCTTCGGGGACCCTGCGCGTGGATGGCACACGCCACCACGTCCTTTCCCGTCCCGCTCTCTCCCCGGATGAGAACCGTGGTGGGGGCTCCCTGGAGTGACACCCGGGTGATCACCTCGGCAGCCTCTCGAATCGCCCGCGACCGGCCGATGAGGCTCACATCCGAGAACCGGTAGCGGTAGCCCTCCCGGTAGCGCTCCAGCTCGCGGTGCAGGCGCCGTTTCTCCAGGGCCTGCTCGATGAGCAGCAGAAGCTCCGAGAGCTCGATCGGCTTCTCCAGAAAGTGATGCGCGCCCGCGCGGACGGCCGCCACGGCGGTCTCCACCTCCCCGAACGCCGTGATCATGATCACGGGCAGCTCCCGATCGATCTCCTGGATGCGAGGAATCAGGTCGATCCCGTACGCATCCGGAAGCTGGAGGTCCAGAAGGACCAGGTCGGCGGGCTCGCGCTCCAGCTCCTCGATCAGGCCGCGTCCATCCGCCACGCAGACGGGCTCGTAGCCCTCCTCCCGGAGATGCTCCTCCATCCACAGACGGATGAGCATCTCGTCGTCGCACACCAGGATGCGCCCCTTGCTCATCCGTCGCCCTCTCCGTGTGTGGCGTGCCCGGCACCGGGGGCCCGATCCTCCGATGCCACGGGAAGGAGGACCGTGAAGGTGGACCCCTCACCTTCCCGGCTCCGCACCTCGATCCGTCCGCCGTGCCGCTCCACGATCCCGCGACTGATCGGGAGCCCCAGGCCGCTGCCGCTGTGCCGGGTGGTGAAGAACGGCCGGAAGATCACCCCCAGCTCCCGCGGGGAGATGCCTCGGCCCGTGTCGGACACCTCGAACGCGATCTCGTCGTCCTCCAGGTGCGTGCACACCCTCACCAGCCCCCCGGGCGGCGTCGCCTGTATCGCGTTCAGCAGGAGGTTCACCAGCGCCTGTCGGACGAGCTCCTCGTCCACCAGGAGCTCCGGGAGAACCGGCGAGGGGCAGAAGTCCAGCTCCACCTCCGCGCTCTCCGCCGCCGGCTGCACGAGGTGCGAGGCGCGCTCGGCGATGCGGTTCGCATCCGCCCGCCCGAGCCGCGGAGGAGCGGGACGGGCGAACGCCAGCATGTCACGGAGCGCCACCTCGATCCGGGAGATCTCGCGGGACATCTCCGCCAGGATCGGGGTCAGTTCCTCGTCCTCTCCGATCCGGCGTCGCACGAGATCGAGGCCGTTGGAGATGCCGACCACGGGGTTCTTGATCTCGTGGGCTACCCCGCTGGCCAGCTCACCGACCGTCGCCAGCTGCTGGGCCCGCTCGATCTCCCTGCGGTGGAGCTCCTCGACCTGGGCCGAGGTACGGGTCAGACGCCCCGTCATCTCGTTGAACGCCCGGCCCAGCTCGCCGATCTCGTCCTTCTCGGTGGCCTCCACGCGCACGTCCAGCTGTCCCCCGCCCACCTCCTGCGTGGCGGCCGCCAGGCGCCGGATCGGGGCGACGATGCCCCCGGCCACGAACCACGCGGCCACCAGCAGCATCAGGGCGAAGATGCTCGCGAACCCGAGCGAGACACCTCGGAGAAGGCGCAGCGGCCCCAGGGCGACCCCGACCGGAAACTCCACCACGTACCGCCAGGCGACCCCGGGAATCGTCACGCACGTGCCGATCACCTCCTCGCCGTTGCGGTCTCGATACCGGTCGAACGCGCCCGGGCTCATCGCCAGCAGCGGGGACGGCAGCGGGGAGCCGTAGTCGACCTCCCAGTGCGGATGGGAGACGAAGAGGGGCCGCCCCGCTTCATCGACTATGAAGCTCTCGATCGACTCGGCCAGGTGCGGCGGAATCCCGAACAGCGCCCGCAGCCCCGGCGGGCGGAGCAGGCCGGAGAGGTGCCCGACGACCTCGCCCGATTCGCCACGCACGGGCACCGTGAAGCGAACCGTCGGCGGGCCGCCCAGGGGGGCGGGCAGCAGGGTGACAGGCGACACGGCCTTGCCCACCGGCGCGGGCGGCCTCTCGTTGCCCAGGAGCGGCTGGGAGGCCGCCGCCAGGCTCCCGTCCGGAAGCTGCACGTACAGCAGATCGAACTCCCGAAACTCCACCTTCTCCCGGCGCAGAAACTCCTCCGCGACTCCCCAAAGCGATCCGGAGGGCGCCGGACGGCTCGGCGGTGGACCGGCTTTCCCCAGGCGCGTCAGCAGTCCGGAGCCCTGGGAGGCGATCTCGCCCAGATCGAACATGGCGCGCTCGAGCTGCCGGCCCACTCCCTGGGCCTCCGCCCCGGCGAGAGCCCCCAGCGAGCTCCGGGTCAGCCGCTCGATGATCGCCTCGGACTCCCAGTATCCGATCATGTTGGATCCCAGGAGCGGGACGAGGGAGAAGAGCAGCAGCCAGGCCAGGAGCCGGCGTCCCAGCCGGCTGCCGACCGGATTGGCGCCACGGTCGAGGCCGGTCCATCGCTTGACCCGCCTCCGGAGGTCGCCCCGTGCCATGCTCCTCGCTCGCCGAATCTATGAGACGCACCCGACTCCGGTCCTCGGCCCAGCAAGAGCCGAGCCGGGCCTCCAGACAGGAGAACGCCCAGCTCCGACGCCGGAATCGGCCCGAAACGGCGACGCGGCCCTGGGGCAAATCCCCCGCCCCTGAAGGTCGTCTCCCGGCCTATTCGGGGCAAATGCCCCACCCTCCCGTTCGCTCCTTCCTCCGGCCAGGCCTCCTAACTCCTTGCCGGCACGTCCGTAACGCCGCCGCACGCCGCCGAGACGCCTCCGGAACACGCATTGCCTTACCGGGGGGCGAGTCCGGTCTAAAGGATCCGCCGGACGCGAAGGGAAGGAAGGACGCGGCACCGGAGCGAACCCTGGCGGCCGGACACCGGCCGCCGGCGAAGGAAGGAGATCTCCCATGAGAAGACAGAATCGTCCGCTCCCACTGGCTGCCGTCGCCGGGGTGGGGCTGCTCGTCTTCCTGGGCAACACGGGCAGCCTGTGGGCCCAGGGGCTCAAGGTCTCGGGATACGGCGACCTGGAGTGGACCCTCCAGCGCCAGGACGACCCGAACGACAAGTACCACAACTTTTTCGACAATCATCACCTGAACCTGATCCTGACCGGCTGGGTGGTCGGTGACGTGCAGGTGGGGGCGGAGGTCGAGTACGAGCACGCGGGAGAGGAGATCGCGCTCGAGTACGCCTACCTGGCGTACACCGGGATCAAGAACCTCCGGCTGGCGGCCGGCAAGTTCATCATCCCGTTCAACCGCTTCAACAAGGACCTGCACCCGACCTGGATCAGCAAGATTCCGGGCCGTCCCGTCGTGTACAGCAACGTCTTCCCGACGACCTACGCCGACGTCGGCGTGTGGGCCTCGGGCGGCCTGCCGCTCGGTCAGGGAAACCGGTTCACGTACGACCTCTACGTGGTCAACGGCCTCGCGGGGGAGCCCGACGAACCGAACTTCCGCGACCTGCGCGAGAACGACCGGGACAAGCCTTTCAAGAACGACAACAAGGCGGTGGGTGGCCGGCTGGGTGTGGAGGTGGCGAAGGGTCTGGGGCTCGGCTTCTCCGGCTACAGCGCGAAGTACGCGCCCGACCTCCAGATCAGCTTCGTGGGCGGGGATCTCGACTACCACCTGAACGAGCTCGAGCTCCGCGGCGAGGTCGTGCACTCGATTCAGGAGCTGACGACCGCCCTGAACGAGACACGGACGGGTTTCTACGCACAGGCCGCGTACGGCCTGGGACGCCTCTCCGAGAAGCTGGCCAACCTCGAGCCGGTCGTCCGCTTCTCGCTGGCGGACTTCTCCGCCGACGAGGACGACCGGACGGAGCTCGCGACCGGCTTCAGCTACTACCTGTCGCCCTCGGCGATCGTCCGCTTCGCCTACTTCTTCAACGGCGAGAAGGACGGGTTCGAGAAGAAGAACAACAAGCTCATGGGGCAGTTCAGCGTCGTCTTCTGATGCGATCCGAGACGACCGGAGACGCCCGAGCGAAGCCCGGACGAGTGGACGAAAGAGCAGGAGCGAAACCGATGAGAACGCTATGGAAGGACACGGTGACGGTGGCGGCCCTGGCCGCACTGGCGACGTTGGGCGGCTTCGCCCCGGCGGCGGGCCAGGAATCGGGTGCCCAGGTGTGGGGCCGGGCCTGCGGGCGCTGCCACCGGGCGCAGCCGCCGAACAAGTACAGCGCCGACGAGTGGAAGGCGGTCGTGGGCCACATGGCCCTCAACGCCCGGCTGACCACCGCGGAAGAGAAGGCCGTGAGGGAGTTTCTGGTGGGCGCCGCGCGGCCGATCGCCGTCCGCGTCACGCCGGAGACCTCCGAGGGACCTCGGGTGACGGCCACCGAGGCGGGGATGGCCGTCCTGGATGCGGACGCCGTCAAGGAGGAGATCGGCGAGAACCTGTTCAAGCGCCAGTGCGTCGCCTGCCACGGTGCGAAGGGGAAGGGGGACGGACCGGCGGCGGCCGCGCTCACCCCTCGGCCCACGAACCTCACGGACGCGAAGTTGATGAGCAAGCTCACCGATGAGGAGCTGGCAGCGATCATCTCGGGCGGCAAGGGCTCCATGCCCGCCTTCTCGAAGCTCCTCACCTCCGAGCAGCTCGATGCCGTCGTCCGCTACGTGCGCAGCCTGAGCGCCGCCAAGAAGAAGTAGCGCGACGACCGACGGCCGAGGACTGTCACCCGGGAGGTGCGCGATGCCGATCCTACGCAGATCCGACTGGGGCCTGCTGATCCTGAGAGTCGGGCTGGGACTCGTCTTCTTCTTTCACGGATGGGCGAAGCTCCTGGGCCACCAGATCTCCTTCGTCAACGAGATGCTACAGATGGCCGGCTGGACGCTGCCGGAAGCGATCCTGTGGCTGGTGGCGATCGTCGAGCTGGCGGCGGGCATCGCGCTCCTCCTGGGTCTCTGGAGCCGCACCGCGGCGCTCGTGCTGGCGATCGAGATGGTCGTCGCCGTGGCGCTCTTCCACCTCCGGCAGGGCTTCTTCATCGTCTCCATCCCCAACGTCCCCCTGGCCTACGGATTCGAGTACCACGTCGCTCTGGTGAGCGGCCTCGTCTGCGTGGCTCTGGGCGGACCGGGCCGGTGGGCGCTGGAGGACAGGCTGGGGCGAGGGCGGGCGCCGGTGGCCGCCGACTGACTCGGGATCGGGGGACCGCCCGGCCCCTGGCGGGCGTCGCGCCGCCCCCGCCTCCCGCCGGAGCGGTCCTCCCCCTCGGGAGCGTGCGGATCCCTTACGGGCTGCCGGGTGACGCCGTCCTCTCGTGCCACGCCTCGAGCACCTCCGCCTCCCGGGCGGGGGTCAGCCCGGCACGCAGCTTCGCCCGCCGTTCTTCGGGGCGGGTGAAGTGCCACCGGAGGGTGTCGCGAACCGTCTCGGCGAGAGGGCGGAACGTGAGCCCGGCCTCCAGGGCCCGACGGATGTCGAAGTAGGCGAAGCCCGCCGTCTCGCCCCGCGGCGGGACCCAGACCGGCATGTCCGACCACGGCCGTACCCCCATCCGGGCCAGGAACTCCGCCTCCACCCAGGTGAAGGTCGTCGGCTCCACGGTCACCGCCCGGATCCCGTGCAGAAGCTCCCCCATCGTCAGCGTCCGGCCCGTGGCGTTGAACGTCCCCGTCGTCCCCTGCTCGGCGAGCCGGACCATCCACCCGGCCAGGTCCCGGACATCGATGATCTGGGTGGGATCCTCCGGGGCTCCGGGGGCCAGCACCTCGCCCCCCCGGTGGACGCGGACCGGCCAGTAGGTGAAGCGGTCCGTCGGATCCCGCGGTCCCACGATGAGCCCGGGTCGGACGATCGTGGCCCGGTCGGGGAGAGCCGCCTCGGCCTCCCTTTCCGACAGCGCCTTCTCCAGGCCGTACGGGAGCCGCTCCGCGTCGGGGCTCACTCCGGCCGTCTCGTACGTGAACGTGGGGCCCTCCTCGTCGATTCCCCTCCGGCTCATGTCGGAATACGCGGACAGGGAGGAGACGTAGATGTACTGCCCCACCGCGCCCTTCAGGAGTCCGGCGCTCAGCCGGACCCACCGGTGGTTCGACGCCGAGTTGTCCAGGACGACGTCCCAGCTCCGGTCCTTCAGGGACTCGAGGTCGCCGTTCCGGTCCCCCCGGAGCTTCTCGACCTCGGGGAAGAGCTCGGGGTTCGTCCGGCCCCGGTTGAAGAGGGTGACCTCGTGGCCACGCTCCAGGACGTACTCCACCTGCGGAGGGCCGAGGAAGCTCGTGCCGCCCAGGATCAGGATGCGGAGCGGGTCGCCGCCGCCGGCAGGTTTCGGATCGGCCCCGTCGTCCGGCCCCGGATCGGCTCCGCCGAACACAGGGAGCCGCGGAAAGAGGCCCAGGCCCAGGGCTCCCCCCGCGGTGGCGGAGATCTTGAGAAACTCTCTACGATCGGTCCTCATCGGGTCGGATCCTTGCGCTCGGGTGGCCCGAAGTGGCGAAGCGGGCGACGGAGAGGCTCCGCGCACCGCCGACACGATGCTCCCCGGCAAGCCGGCAGACAACGGCTCCTCCCCTCGTGCCCCGGATCCCTACCCTTGTGGCGCTACGCGGAATGCCGCACGCCGAGCGAGGGCAGGGTCGCCTTTCAGCGCGCGCGCGTGGACATCTGTTCGTTGGGAGAAGGCGCGCCCCTCTTCTGTTCGGCCGCCTACGCCCATAGTACGATCAGCCGTCGTCGAACCGCGGCCATCAACCTCCGGAGAGACCACCATGACGAGCGTTCCCCAGCCCACGTCCTCCTCGGTTCCCCCTGCCCGGGCCGGTCACGCCCTCGCGGTCCCGCTTCTCCTGCTGACGCTTTTCGGGTGGACCTCTTCCGCCCGGCCGCTCGCCGCCCAGGCCGCCGGGGAGAGGATCCCCGTCGCGCGCCGCGCATCGAACCCTGACGGGGCTCCCAACTACCGGCTCGCCGCCCGCTTCGCGCCCTCGAAGATCCGGGAGCTGATCCACAGCGTCTCGGTCACCCCCCGGTGGATCGAGGACACCGAACGCTTCTGGTACGAGTGGGAGACGCCGGACGGCAAGAGGTTCTACCTCGTGGATCCGCGGGCCGAGTCCCGGGTGGAGGTGTTCGACAACGACCGCTTGGCGGCCGAGCTGACCCGGATCACGAAGGACCCGTGGGACGGCAAGCACCTGCCGATCAAGAGCATCCGGTTCATCGACGGGAACACGCTCCGCTTCGACGTGGAGTCCTCGCAGGACGAGGAGAGGAAGGCGGAGGCAGAGGAGGAGGAGAGAAAGCAGGAGCGCGAGCAGGAGCAGATCGAGGAGCGCCGGAACGGAGAACGAGGCCGGGAGAAGCCCAAGAAGAAGGTCTTCCACTTCGAGTACACGGTGAGCACGCGCACCCTCCGCGAGCTCGAGGAGTGGGAGGCCCCGGACGACCACCCGGCCTGGGCGAGCGTCTCGCCGGACGGAAAAACGGTCGTCTTCGCCCGTCACGACAACCTCTACCTGATGAGCGGCGAGGACTACGCCAAGATCCTCGACGTCCGCCGTGGCCTGACGGGCGAGAAGGCCGACGAGATCGACAAGGCGGAGGAGAGAGTGGAGGTCGAGGAGATCCAGCTCACCACCGACGGGGAGAAGGACTACTCCTACGCCACCCTCGACTTCCGGACCCGCGGCAACCGTGACTGGACGGACACCAGGCGGGAGAAAGAGAAGGATCGGCGCAAGCCCACCCGGCTGAGCTGGTCGAAGGACTCCCGCCGCTTCGCGCTCGTGCGGGAGGACCGCCGGAAGTCCGGCGACCTGTGGGTCATCCACTCGGTCGGCAACAAGCGGCCCGAGCTGGAGACGTAGGTGGCCGTCTCCTCATCCGGAAACCACACGAACGACGTATACAACGCGAACTGGTCGGAGAAGCACCATGGGATCCGGGAGGTGGTGGACGACTCGGGCCACGTGAGCTTCCAGTACGAGATCGAGACGAACCCCGAGCTCGCCTCCCATCTCAAGGGCCATCTGCTGCTCACGACCGGCGACATCGACAACAACGTCCACCCGGCGAACACGCTCCGGATGGTCGACGCGCTGATCAAGGCGAACAAGCGCTTCGATTTCTTCCTCTTCCCGGGCCAGCGCCACGGGTACCGCCCGGTGGGGGACTACTGGTTCTGGCTGCGGGCCGAGTACTTCGTGAAGCACCTGCTGGGCGAGGAGCGCACCGGGGTCGACATCACGGAGCTCAACGTGGAGAAGGCGCAGACCGGGGGGCGGTAGGGGAAGCTCCCGGCTCATCGGGAAGCCGCCCTTCACACGAGAACCTCTCCCGATCGGCGGGCGCGCGCCCCGTCGAGCGCTCTCGATTCGAGGGCGGAGTCGTTCCGTTTCCATGGAAAGGAGTCTGCCATGCGAGGATTCTCGGTCCCACTCGTGATTCGTCTGGCCGCGCTCGGCGCATTCCTCGCCGGTCCCGTCGCCCTCCCGGCGCAGGAGCTTTCCGGCGCCGAGCGGGAAGTCTGGAGCATGGAGGAAGCGTACTGGGAGCGGGTGGCCGCCGGCGATGTCGAAGGCTATCGGGATCTGTGGGACGTGGCGTTCGTGGGCTGGCCGTGCACGGCCGACGCCCCGGCCACCAAGGAGACGATCCACGGCTGGATGGCCGGCGTCCGCGACGGAATCTACGAGATCTCGTACGACCTCACCTTCCACGCCGTCCGGGTCTTCGGCGACGTCGCGGTGGCGTATTACACGACGCCGATCGTGTACCGCTTCGCCAACGGCGGGGTGGACGGCCAGAACGAGGTGTGGAAGTTCGTGCACACGTGGCGCCGGGACGGCGACACCTGGCGCATCATCGGCGGCATGTGCGGGCTGCACGAGTGGGGGCCTGCCCCGTGGCCGTAGCCGACGGCTCGGTTCCACGCCGACCCATCGCGCTCGGATCGGGACAGGGTCCGAGCCCGCGGCAACCGCCGGGGGGGTGAGGGCCGCCTCCGATCGGGAGTGCGATCCGATCACCCCCCTGACCGTTCACTTCTTCCGGGTGAGAGTAGCCACTGCCCTCAGCGCACCGCTCTTCGGGTTGAACCACCTGTAGCCCAGCGTACCCGCCGCGGCGTCGTGAGTGAGACGGATGGTAGCGCCGTTCACGCATCCAATGCCGCGGGCGAAGGTGATGACTTCCCTCACCTCGACAGGGAGGATGTCAAAGACCTCGGCCAGCTCGTCGGCGCACTCGT
>JBHHYJ010000075.1:0-10576 GCA_046757485.1 Gemmatimonadota bacterium | reverse complement strand
CGGATCGGAGGGCCGATTCGAGGGCGGATCGGAGGGCCGATTCGAGGGCGGATCGGAGGGCCGATTCGAGGGCGGATCGCGGTAGGGAGAAGTGCGTCCGGGGATCCTCCGCCCGGAAGACGGCGGGCTACGAGGCGGGAAGGGGAGAGGCATGGATATAGAGGGACGTGGGGTGGTCATTCTGGGAGGAACGGGGCTGGTGGGCCGGGCGATCGCGCGGCGGCTCCTGGAGCTGGGGCCGGAGCGACTCGTGGTCGCGGGGCTGCGGAAGGAAGAAGCCGACCGGGCCGTGCAGGAGCTGAAACGCCTGCCCTCGGCCCATCGGGTGGAGCTCGTCCCGGAGTGGGGCGACATCTTTCTCCGACGGACGCAGAAGGAACGCTCCCGGGCCGAGCTGCTCGCCGAGCGGGCGACCCGGGGGGAGCTCGTCGAGGACGTCTTCGGGCCGCTGGACGCGGAGGCGCTCGGCCGCTCCCAGCTGTTCGCCGTGCTGGATCGCCACCGGCCGCAGATCGTCATCGACTGCATCAACACGGCGACGGCGATCGCGTACCAGGACCTCTTCTCCGCCGTCGTTCAGCTCCGTCGGGCGTGCGCGGAGGACGGGAAGCTGGCGGCGGAGGTGTTCGAGGCCCACCTGGCCACCCTGCCGCTCCCACAGCTCATCCGCCACGTTCAGATCCTCCTCGAGGCCCTTCGACGCGTCGAGGCGTCCATGTACGTGAAGATCGGGACCTCGGGAACGGGTGGCATGGGGCTCAACGTGCCGTTCACCCACTCGGAGGAGCGGCCCTCCGCGAGCCTTCTGGCGAAGGCGAGCGTGGCCGGCGCTCACTCGCTGCTCCTCTTTCTCATGGGCCGGACCCCGGGCGCCCCGGCGGTCATCGAGATCAAGCCCACCGCGGCGATCGCCTGGAAGCGGATCGGCGTCGGGCCGATTCACCGGGGAGGCCGGCCGATCGAGCGGTTCGACGCCACCCGTCCGCTGCCGGTGGAGCGGGCGTTCGAGCAGCCCGAGGAGGCGTGGCGGAAGTCGGGCGACACGATCGAATCGATCTTTCTGGACGCGGGGGAGAACGGACTCTTCAGCCTCTCGGAGTTCGAGGTGATCTCCTCCCTCGGACTCATGGAGGTGATCACTCCGGAGGAGATCGCCCGCTCGGCGGTGGACGAGATCCTCGGTCGACCTACCGGGCACAACGTCGTGGCGGCCTTGGACGCGAGCACCTCCGGTCCCACGTACCGGGGGGGGATGCTGCGGGAGGCCGCGCTGACGTGCATGGAGCGGCTGGAGGCGGAGCACGGGATCCGCTCGGTGGCGTTCGAGATGCTCGGGCCGCCCCGCCTCAGCAAGCTGATCTTCGAGGCCGCGCTCCTCGAGAGGCTCTTCGAGAGCGTGGAGGAGGCGGCGGAGCTGGATCCGGCCGCGACGGCGGATGCCGCCCGCAAGCTGATCGAGGAGGATGCTCGACTGCGGTCCGACGCGCTTTCGGTGGGGATCCCGATCCTTCTGCCCGACGGCCGGCAGCTCCTTCGGGGCCCGAGCGTCAAGGTGAGCCCGGAGGAGGACGGAGCGGTGGACGTGGATCGGTGGGCGGCCCGGGGCTGGGTGGACCTTCGGCCGGATTCTTGGGTCCAATGGCGGGAACGCTGCAGGGGATTCCGGGACTTCTATCTGAGAGGGCCGGGAGCCGAGGAGGGCTCGGGCTCGGACCTGGATGTGCGGGCCGCCAGCGGGGAGATGCGGGCGGGAGCCCTCGCGGCGTTCGTGCTCCGCGTGGAAGACGGGGGCGCGAGACGGAAGCGGTGAGCCGCGTGGCGGCTCGGAGCGCGGAGTTGGCGGGTAGCGGCTTCGGGTGCGGACTCACCGGGCGGCGCTTCAGAGCCCGCGTCACGGCGCGAACGCGCCGGGAAGAATCGAACGGAGGGGAGCGATGCCCCAGAGCGGGGCGGCGAGAACGCTGACCGAGGAGGAGCTCGAGGGACGGGCGGCGGAGATCCGCCAGGCGGGCCGTTTCGTGGAAGCGATTCGAGAGGCGATCGCTTCGAGGATCGTCGGACAGATGGAGCTCATCGACCGGCTGATCATCGGCCTGCTCACCGGGGGCCACCTCCTGCTGGAGGGCGTTCCGGGGCTGGCCAAGACGCTGACGGTGAAGACGCTCGCCGATTCGATCCACGTGCTGTTTCGCCGCATTCAGTTCACGCCCGACCTTCTACCGGCCGACGTCATCGGCACGCTCGTCTGGGACGAGCGCTCGGGCGAGTTCGTGCCGAAGCGGGGCCCGATCTTCGCCAACATCGTGCTGGCCGACGAGATCAACCGGGCACCGGCGAAGGTGCAGTCGGCACTTCTCGAGGCGATGCAGGAGCGGCAGGTGACGATCGGAGAGACGAGTCACCCTCTCCCCAGCCCGTTCCTGGTGCTCGCCACCCAGAACCCGATCGAGCACGAGGGCACCTACCCCCTCCCGGAAGCCCAGGTGGACCGCTTCATGTTCAAGGTGCGCGTGGCGTATCCCGATCGGGAGGAGGAGCGGCAGGTGCTACGGCGCATGGTGACCGACGAGCTGGAACCGCTGGCGCCCGTGGCGCAACCGGAGCAGATCCTGGCGGCACGCGGGCTGCTCCCGTCCGTGTATCTGGACGAGCGGATCGAGCGGTACATCCTGGACGTGGTGCGCACGACGCGCGATCCGGCGGCCTCGGGCCTCCGGGATCTGGTGGAGTGGGTGGAGTATGGAGCGTCGCCCCGAGCCACGATCTATCTGGGGCGAGCGGCCCGGGCGCGGGCGTTTCTGGACGGGCGGGCGTTCGTCCTGCCGGAGGACGTCCAGGCCGTGGCCCGTGAGGTTCTGCGTCATCGCTTGGTTCTCACCTTCCAGGCGGAGGCGGAGCAGGTGGACGTGGAGCAGATCCTCGACGGCCTGCTGGAGGCCGTGCCGGTGCCGTGACGGCTTCCCAGGCCGCCGGCTGGCGCTCGACCGCCCGACGGCTGCTGCCCCGCGGGCGCCGGCGCCGGGATCCACCGGAGGTGGACCGGGTGGCGCTCGCCAGGGAGGTCCGGCGGATCGAGCTGAAGGCTCGGCGCCTGGTCGACAGCCATGCCCTCGGGGCGTACGAGTCCATCTTCCGCGGTCACGGGATCGAGTTCTCCGAGGTCCGTGCCTACCAGCCGGGTGACGCGTTTCAGGCGATCGACTGGAAGGTGACGGCCCGCATGGGCCGCCCGTTCGTGAAGCGGTTCGTGGAGGAGAGGGAGCTCACCGTCCTGCTGGTGGTCGACCTGTCGGCGTCCACCGAGTTCGGCACGCGGGGCCGGCTGAAGCAGCAGCTGGCGCTCGAGGTCGCCGGCGTCCTCAGCCTGGCCGCGGTGCGGAGCCAGGATCGGGTCGGCCTTCTCCTGTTCACCGATAGGGTGGAGAAGTTCGTGCGCCCCGTCCGCGGACGGAACCGGACGCTGTGCCTCCTGTACGATCTCCTCGCCTTTCGCCCCGCGGGGCGGGGGACCGATCTGGCTCTGGCGCTGGAGACGGCCTGCCGCCTGCTGACCGACCGTTCGCTCGTCTTCCTCCTGTCGGACTTCGACCTCGGGGGGGCTGGAGCCTCCGGCTCGACCGAGACGAGGTCGGGCGCCCGGGAGAGCGTCGTCCGGGCCCTGCTGGGGCTGACCCGCCACCACGAAGTCGTGGCGGTCGACGTCTCGGATCCGGCGGAGGAGCGGCTCCCGCCGGGAGGGCTTCTGCAGGTGGAGGATCCGGAAACGGGTTGGCGCGGAGTCGTCGATCTGGCCGACCGGAGGGTGCGGGCGGCCATGACCCGGCGTGCGGCAGAGGTGGAGTCGGAGCTGGCGGCTGTGTTCCGCCGAGCGGGCGTGGAGCAGCTACGCGTCCGCACGGACAGCCCCTACGTGGCCGAGCTGTACACCTTCTTCGCGGCCCGGGCGCGCCGCCGGCGGATGCAGCCGAACAGAGCGGGCTGGCGATGATGCGGACGTCCTCTCGTCGTCTGAAGAGGAAGGGAGCGCTCCCGCGGCTGATGGGGTTGGCCGGGATTGCCCTGGGGGCGGGCTCCCTCGCGGCGGCTCCCATCGGGACCGGAGGGCCGGGAACCGCGTCACCGAACGGCCAGGCGAGCCCTCTGTATCGCATCGTGACCTCGGTCGTTCCCGACACGGTGCGCGTCGGGGAGCCGTTCGTCCTCGGGGTGATCGTCCAGGGGCCGGCCGGTACCCGAGTCCAGTTTCCGCTGCTGCTGGCGCTGGGGGATGAGCTGGAGCAGCGAGGGGCGGCCGAGGTCCGGCAGACCGCGCGGTCGGGGGAATGGCGCGCGTACTACCCCCTCGTGGCGTGGCGAAGCGGCATCTGGGAGCTCCCGGCGATCGAGGTGGACCTTCTGGCCGGTGAGGCCCGACGCGGGCTGCGGGGCGCCGTGCAACCGGTGGTCGTCGGCTCGGTTCTCCCGGAGGAGGAGGGGCTGGAGCTGCGGGGAGCGCGGCCGTTTGTCGAGCGGTTCGCCTTCCCCTGGATCTGGCTCCTGGCGTTTGCCGCGCTGCTGGCAGCGTACATCGGGTGGCGGAAGTGGAAGGGCAGGGAGGCTCCGCCACCCGTCGCCTCGCGGCGCCCCGAGACCGCGGCCGAGCGCGCCCTGCGCCGGCTGGCCGCCCTGCGGGCGAGCTGGATCGCCGGAGAGCTGAGCGGCGCACGGCTGTTCGACGATGTGGAGACGGCGCTCCGCACGTACGTGGAGGCGACCCGGAGCTGGGAGCCTGGCCGCCCCCTGCGTCAGCTTCCGAACGGAGATCGGGCGCTCTCCGAGGCGCTCCTGCGCTCCGCGCTGGTGCGCTTCGCCCGCCTGGGCGCAAGCCGCGAGGGCCCGGTGCGGGCGATCGACGCCTGCGCGGCCTGGATCCGTGAGACGGACAGCGGGGAGGGAAGATGAGCGGGTTGGCGGCGGGGGCCTGGCCGTTCCTCCTGCTCCTCGCGCTCCTCCCGGCGGGCTGGCTGTGGAGGCGCCGCCGCGGCCTTCGTCTCCCGTACCCCCCCGCCGAGCGCCTCGCGGGGCTGGGCTCGATCTCGCGCCACCTCTGGTGGTACTGGACGCCGGCGTGGCGCTCGGTCGCCCTGATCCTCATCACGCTCTCCCTGCTTCGGCCGGAGCGGGTCTTCCAGCGGGTGGAGACGGAGAGGGAAGGGGTGGCGATCATGCTGGCGGTGGACATCTCCAGCTCGATGCTGGCGGAGGACTTCCGGCCGGAGAACCGGATTGCGGTGGCGAAGCGGGAGGTGGCCCGCTTCGTGGACAACCGGCCCTCCGACTGGATCGGGCTGGTCGCGTTCGCGGGCGAGGCCCTCACCATGGTCCCCGGCACCCTGGATCACGCGCTGGTCAAGAGCGCGGTGGAACGTCTCACCGCGGGACAGCTGAAGGATGGGACGGCGATCGGCGTGGCTCTCGCGACGGCGGCCAACCGCCTGCGCGAGCTGGCGCCGGAGTCTCGGGTCGTCGTCCTGTTGACCGATGGGGACAACAACAGCGGGAGCATCAGCCCCGAGCAGGCCGCGGCCGCCGCGGCGGCGCTGGGCGTGCGCGTGTACACGATCGGGGTGGGGCGGGACGGCGTGGCGCCGGTGCCCGTGGCGCGCACGGCGTTCGGCTACCAGTACGCCAACGTGCGGGTGAACGTGAACGACGACCTGCTGGAGGCGATCGCCGAGCGGACGGGGGGGCTCTACTTCCGGGCCACCGAGCCCGAGGCCCTGGCGCAGATCTACCGGCGGATCGACGCGCTGGAGACGGTTCCCCTGCGGGAGGTGAGGACGGTGGAGCGGGTCGCCCTGCAGCGCGAGGTCCTGCTCCTCGCCCTGGGAGCGCTGCTGCTGGAGCTGCTCGGTTCGGCAACCCGCGGCCGTCGGGTGCTGGCCACATGAACGCCGGGCTCGCACTGCCGGCCGTCGGGATCCTGGGGATCGGGATCGCGGTGGGGGCTCTGGCCTTCGCGCTCCGAGCCGTGGCCGTGTGGCGCTCCCGGCGGGATCGGGAAAGGCTGGCGGAAAGCTCGTTGCTCGGGTGGCTCGTGCCGCCACCACCCGCGGGCTGGCCATGGCTCCGGGCGGGGCTCCTGGCGTTCGGCACGGGGGCGGTCGCCGCCGCCGCCGCGGGCGCCGCGGCCGGCAAGCCGGCGGAGGAGATTCCGGGTGGGCCGGAGACGGTGCTCGTCCTGGACGCCTCGAACTCCATGCTCGCAGAGGATGTGGAGCCGAACCGTCTCCGCCGCCAGCGGGCCGTGGCGTTGTCCCTCCTGGGCCGGCTGGGCGGCCAGGTGGGCATCGTCTACTTCGCCGGCGGCGGATACAGCCTGTCACCCCTGACCACGGACCTGGATGCGGTGCTCATGTTCGTGGAGGCCGTCCGCCCGGCCAGCGTGGGGCGTGGCGGCTCGGCGCTGGCCGCGGGACTCGAGGAAGCGCTGGACGTCCTCGCGGGAGGCGAAGAGTCGGCCCACCGGAGCATCGTCCTCTTCTCGGACGGCGAAGAGACGGTGGGCCAGCCGGTGGAGGAGGCGGTGCGTCGTGCCACGCGCGATGCCGTGCGGGTCTTCGCGGTCGGGGTGGGCACGCGCGATGGGGGGAGGATTCCCCTGGGCCGGGACGCGGCGCTCGGTCCTCTGCCGCTACCGGGCGGTCCGCCGGGACGCCGGGCGTTCCTACGCGATGCGGACGGCCGGGAGGTCGTGACCCATCTGGAGGAGGAAGCGCTGCGCCGGATCGCCGGCTCCACGGGCGGCGCCTACTTCTCGGCGACGGAGGAGGGGATGGACCGCCTGGCGCAGCGGATTCAGATGGCGGACGGGGGCGGGCCGCACGCGCCGCTTCGCGGCACGCCCGGCCTCCTCCTGCTGGTAGGGTTCGCGCTGCTGTGGACGGAAGGGTTCCTTTTCCGCGCGGGGTGAGGTCGAAGATGAAACGCCTGGCTACCGGCCTTCTGCTCGTGTTCGCCTCCGGCTCCCCGGTGCCGCGCCCGGCGATCCCGCAGGAGAGCCAGGCGCCCGAGATGTCCCGGGAGGACCTGGAAGCGGTGGCCCGCTACCGGAAGGCGGCCGAGGGGTCGGAGGATCCGGTGGACTGGTACAACTTCGGGACCTCGCTGCTGCGGATTCAGCGCTGGGGCGCTGCGAGGGAGCCGCTGCTTCGCTCCGCCGGCGAGCGGAAGAAGGATCGCCTCGGGACGTTTCCGCGGTACAACTACGGGCTCGCCACCGCCGAGGCGGCCCGGAAGGAAGCGCGAGCGCCGGACGCCCGCCGCGAGCGACTGCTTCAGGCCCGAGAGGCGTTTCGAGACGTCCTGCGTGCGGATCCCTCCGACGAGGACGCGCGCTGGAATCTGGAGCTCATCGATCGGTGGCTCCAGGAGCGGCAGCAGGGGGGTGGGGGGTCCGGGGGAGGCTCGGGTTCCTCCGGGGGAGGGGCGGCGAGCCAGGGAGGACGCCGCTCCCAGGCGCCCGAGGGAGCGGGAGAGCCGGTCCAGCTCGGGCCCGGGGAGGCGGAGGCTCTCCTGAGCGCGGCCGGCCGGGCCGAGGTCTCCGTCCGGGATCGGCTGTTGGGGAGGGCGAGGCTGCGGGACCCGGTGGTGGAGAAGAACTGGTAGTCAGGAACCCGCGCCTTCTTCTCCCCCTTCCCGCTGTTCTTCCCGACCGGCTCGGCCTGCCTCCTCCTCCATCTCCCGCCGCCCGGGGGCTTCCTCCGGTGTCTCCCGGATGAGGGGTACGAAGCGAGCGCCCTCGAGAGTCTCCTCGACGAGCTCTCCCTCTCGCCTCAGGTAGCGGCAGATCGTCTGCAGGTAGGGATCTCCGACCGGTGCCACGAGAACGCCGTCCGGGGCGAGCTGGGAAACGAGGGCGGGAGGTAGCGATTCCGCGGCCGCTGTGAGCAGCATTCGGTCGAACGGCGCGCGCTCCGGCCACCCGCGGCTGCCGTCGCCCAGGCGCAGGTGCACCCGGTCCAGGTATCCGGCGGCGGCCAGGTTCGATCGCGCCCGTTGGTGGAGCTGGGGGATGCGCTCGATCGAGAAGACACGGGTCCCGCAGGCCGCCAGGACGGCTGCCTGATACCCGGAGCCCGTTCCCACCTCCAGCACCCGCTGCCCCGGCTCCAGCCGTAGGGCGATCGTCATGAACGCCACGATGTAGGGCTGCGAGATCGTCTGGCCGTAGCCGATCGGGAGGGCCTGGTCCGCGTGGGCGGCCGATCGGCACTCGGGTGGAACGAAGAGATGGCGCGGCACCTCCCCCATGGCACGCAGCACCGACTCGTCGATGAGCCCTCGCGCCCGAAGTTGCACCTCCACCATCCGGGCGCGCTGGAGCTCGAGCTCGCGAGAGCCGCGCCTTCCGTTTCCCTCCCTGCGGAACGGCCAGAGCACCATGTCGAGCACCGGGCCGGAGACGGGGTGACCGGCGAGTTGCGCGCGGAGGCGTGGAGCCACCGCGCGGGGTCGGGGAAAAAAATAGCCGGCAGCCCGCCGGTTGGCACAATGCCGAGAGCCGCCGTAGCTTCCGGCCGGGCGGGGCCGGGCCGTCTGCCCGCCGACGCTCGGGCACTTCCGGCACAGCGGTTCCCAGACCGGGAGCCCTCTCCCGCCCGGGTCCGGAGCCAGGGAGATGCCATGAACACGCCCGCAGCGGAGGCCGCCCGACTCACCCGGTACTCTCACGGCGCGGGTTGAGCCTGCAAGCTGGGTCCGGAGGACCTGAGCGCGATCCTCCGACACCTGCCCGCCGGAGAGCCCGATCCCGATCTGATCGTGGGGTTGGAGGCACCGGACGACGCGGCGGTGTACCGTCTGCCCGACGGGCGGGCGCTGGTGGCGACCCTCGACTTCTTCACGCCGCTCGTCGACGGACCGGAGGATTTCGGGGCGATCGCGGCGGCGAACGCGCTCAGCGATCTGTACGCGATGGGGGCCCGGCCGCTGTTCGCCCTGAACATCCTGGCGATCCCCGCCGGGGAGCTCCCCGAGGAGGTCGTGGCGGGGATCCTTCGGGGGGCGGCCGAGGTGTGCGCGGAGGCGGGGATCCCGATCGCGGGGGGACACTCCATCGACGATCCGGAGCCAAAGTACGGCCTGGTCGCGATCGGGGAGGCGGATCCCGACCGGCTGTATCGGAAGTCCGGGGCGCGCCCCGGGGATGTCGTCGTCCTGGGGAAGGCTCTGGGCACGGGGGTCATCACCACGGGAATCAAACGGGAGGAGGCCCCGGCCGCGGCGGTGGAGGCGGCGATCCGCTCCATGCGCCAGCTGAATCGCGAGGCGGGGGAGGTTCTGGACGCCTTCACCGTGCACGCGGCGACGGACGTGACGGGCTTCGGCCTCCTCGGACATCTGGTGGAACTTTGTACGGCTTCGGAGGTGCGGGCCGTCGTTCGGGCCGAGGGCCCGGAGCTTCTTACCGGGGCCCGGGAGCTGGCCGCGGCCGGCTGCGTCCCCGGCGGCACGGACCGCAATCGGAAGGCGGTCGAGGGGGAGGTGGAGTGGGTCGGCACCGTTGCCGAGCCGATCCGCATCCTCCTGTGCGACGCCCAGACCTCCGGGGGGCTGCTGGCCGCGGTCCCGGAGGCGGAGGGAGCCCTCCTGACGGAACGGCTGCGGGAGGCGGGGTACGCGGCCGCCGTCGTGGGCCACCTGGAGGAGGCGGGCCCGGGAGCCCGCATCCGCGTCGAGGGATGAGAAGCTGAGAGCGAGCCCGGCATGAGCCGTTTCCCGAACCTGGTCGTGGTGGACCACCCCCTGCTCCGTCACAAGATGACGCTCTTGCGGGACGTCTCCACCTCCAAGAAGACGGTCAAGGAACTGGTGGACGAGATCGCCATGCTGATGGCGTACGAGGTGACGTCGGACATCCCCAGCACGGAGTGCGAGGTCGAGACGCCGCTCGAGCGCACGACCGGGGAGCGGGTGGAGGGAGCACGGCTCACGCTCGTGCCGATCCTGCGCGCCGGCCTCGGGATGGTGGAGGGGGTTCTGCGGCTCATGCCGACGATGCGGGTGGGCCACATCGGGCTTCAGCGGGAGCACGAGACGCTGCAGCCGATCGACTACTACTTCAAGATCCCGCCGAACCCCGAAGACCGGAACTTCATCGTGACGGACCCGATGCTGGCCACGGGGGGCTCGGCGAGCGCGGCGGTGGGGTTCCTGAAGAGGTCCGGGGCGCGGGAGATCCGCCTGATGTGCATCGTGGCCGCGCCGGAGGGGGTGCAGAGGATGCTCGAGGACCACCCGGACGTGCGCGTGTACACGGCGGTTCTGGACCGCGAGCTGAACCAGCACGGATACATCCTGCCGGGGCTGGGCGATGCCGGGGACCGACTGTTCGGGACGGAGTGACCGCCACACGTCCGGGCGCCCCGCCGTCTCCCGTCCGAGCCGTCGACAGCCCCGGTCCGACGGCGTACTCTACTAGGAAACAGGCTCCCTGGAGAGAGAGGACCTCCGTAGAGAGAGGGCCCGTAGCTCAGCTGGTCAGAGCAGGGGACTCATAATCCCAAGGTCGCAGGTTCGAGTCCTGCCGGGCCCA
>JBHHYJ010000074.1:0-10634 GCA_046757485.1 Gemmatimonadota bacterium | reverse complement strand
GCAGGTCGGGAGAAAACGGAGCACGAGCCCGCGCAGGCAGGTCGGGAGACGGCGGGGCACGAGCCCTCGCAAGCAGGTCGGGAGACGGTTCGCTTCGCGGCAACGATCTACAAGCTCGGCATCAACCCGTGTGTGGACGTGCCGCGAGCGGTGAGCGACGCCTTCGGCCGGCGAGGCTACGTCCCGGTCGTCGGAACGCTGAACGGTCACCCGATCCGCCCGACACTGGTGCCGAAAGGCGGCGGCCGACACCGGCTGTACGTGAACGGGCAGATGCGACGGGTGGCCGGCGTCGGGGTCGGGGACGAGGTGCGCTTCGAGCTGTGCTTCGATTCCGAGTCACGAGAGATCCCCGTTCCCGATGACCTGCGGGCGGCCCTCCGGAAGGTGGAGGGCGCGGAAGCGGGCTGGGAGCGCCTGACCCCTTCGCATCGCAAGGAGCTGCTGGTGGCGATCCTGGACGCGAAAAAGCCCGAGACACGGGCGCGCCGCATCCAGCGGGCGATTCACGAGCACGTGCTGAGGCCGAGAGCCTCGCGAGAGTAATCCGTCCACGAGGGTCGCGAGGGCGCGGCACGGTGGGCGTACGACTTCCATACGATGTTATACTGGGCTTTCCGGCGACGACCGCCCGGGCTCTCGCCACGTCGGGCGGCGCGATGATCGTGACCGATCTGGCCCTGCTCGCCAGCTTGCTGTGATTCTCTCCACAAAGGTCATCGGATGCCTGACGGGAGCCGGACCGAGGTCGTCGGACGAGTAGAATCGCTGGAACAGCTCGACCTTCCCTCCATGCACCCCAGGGCCCTGGTGCGGGAGTTCGGGCCCGGCGTGATCCTCATGATGACGGGGATCGGAACGAGCCATCTGGTCACGGCTCCGACGGCCGGCGGCCGGTTCGGGTACGCGCTCCTGTGGTGTATCCCGGTGGCGTACGTCTTCAAGTACTACGGCTTCGAGATGGCCTTCCGCTTCACCAACGCCACGGGGAAGAGTCTCCTGGAGGCGTACTCGACCGGATGGAAGAGGTGGCCCCTGTGGTACGTGATGGTGACCACGCTCTTCCAGTGCGCGGTGGGTCAGGCGGGGCGGTTGATCGCGGCCGCGGCCGTTCTCTTCTACTTCTTCACGGAATACCTGGGGCTCCCGCTGTCTCTCGAGATGTACGCCCTCATTCTGGGCTTGATCTCGGTGGGGGTGATTCTCCGCGGCCGGTACCGGGCCGTGGAGCTGGCGGCGAAGATCCTGGCGGCCGTGCTGGTGCTCTCGACGGTGGCGGTCTTCGCGGTCGAGCCCGCGCCGCTCTCGCAAATGCGTCACTTCTTCCTACTCGAGATTCCGGGCGGCTCGTGGCTCGTGATCGCCGCCTTCCTCGGTCTGCTGCCGACGGGGATCGACGTCTCGCTTCAGGCTTCGGAGTGGGGCACCGCCAAGCAGGCCGGCATGAGCAAGATCAGGCCGCGGCTCGAGGCGGCGGGCCTGGTTCCCCGCTTCGACCCGTTCTCGTCTCCGAAAGAGCACCTGCGCATCGATGCGTCCCGGCTCTCCCCCCACGTCCGAGAGTACTGCCGGCGCTGGTTCCGGATCGGGTTGTGGGACTTCCGGTGGGGCCACGTGGTCTCCTTCGTCCTCGCCACGGTCTTCCTCGTGCTCGCGGCGGTGTGGCTGTACCCGAGCCCCATCGAGGGACGAAGCGTGATGGGAGAGATCGCCGGCATCTTCACGTTGAGCGTGGGTCCGTGGATGATGATCGTCTTTCTCCTCGGCGCCCTGGCCGCCACCTTCTCCACGGCGTTCAACTACTTCGATGGTTGGCCCCGCATCGTGGCGGCCTGCTGCCGCAACCTCTTTCCACCCACCGCCCGACTGAAGGGGATCGCGGAGCGCTATCACGTGACGGACGAGTACCGGGGGGTCTGGTATTCCGAGTACAACATCTACCGGATCACGATGATGTACTCCCTGGTGGCCTCGGTGCTGTTGATCGCCGGGGTCCCACGGCCCGTCTTCCTGGTGCTGGTCGCCTCCGCCCTGGCGTTCTTCGTGGCCCCGGTGATCTTCTACCTGAACCTGTACTACTGTCTGACCGTCATCCCGAGGGCGGACCGCGTCTTCTATCCGTCACGCTTCGCTCGGTGGTTCGGGGGATTGAGCCTGCTCGTGTTCACGGGGCTCAGCGTGATCCTGATCTTCGCCCGCGTCTTCAAGATCCCGTTGTTCGGAGCCTAGGTGTGCCGCCGTAACCGCGCGGCCGCACCCCCCGGCGGCCGCACCCCATGGCTTGGACTGGCGCCTCGGCTGGCTCAGCCGGATGGGTAGCAGCCGGCGCTCCGGGCCCGCTGCCGCACCAGCGCGAGCACGGTGTCGATGATCGGGGTCTCGACGCCCACCAGGCGGCCCATCTCCTGGACCGCCCCCACCAGCGCGTCGATCTCCATCGGACGGCCCCGCTCCAGGTCCTGGAGCATGGAGGTCCGGTGCGCGCCCACGGCGGCGGCCCCGTCGATGCGGCGCTTCGCGTCCACCTTGAAGCGGACCCCCAGCTTCTCCCCTATGGCCCGGGCCTCGAGCATCATCGCCCGGGCCACCTCTCGCGTCCCGGGGTCGGTGGCCACGACATCGAGCGTCTCCAGCGTGAGAGCGCTGATCGGGTTGAAGGTGAGGTTGCCCCACAGCTTCAGCCAGATCTCGTCGCGGATACCACGCACCGGGGCCCGGAAGCCCGCCGCGATGAGGGCCCGGCTGAGGGCCTGCACCCGCTCGGTCTTCTCGCCGCTCGGCTCACCCAGGGTGAACCGGTCCCCTTCGAGGTGCTGGATGACCCCCGGCGCCACCACGCGGGTCGCCGGGTACACGACGCACCCGATGGCTCGCTCGGGTCCGATCTTCTCCCACTGGACGCCCCCCGGATCCACGCTCTCCAGACGGTGGTCCCGCCACGGACCCTCGAGCTCGTAGAAGTACCACCAGGGAACGCCGTTGCTGGCCGTAACCACGGCGGTGTCCGGTCTCAGGAGCGGCTGGAGGGAATCGACGATGGCGGGGACCGAGTGGGCCTTGAGAGTGAGGATGACGTAGTCCTGCGGTCCCGCCTCGGCCGGGTCGCCGGTGCAGAAGGGGCGGGCCACCCGCTCCTCCTCGTCGATGAGGAGCTTCACGCCGTTCTCGCGCATCGCTTCGAGGTGGGGGCCGCGGGCGATGAGCGTCACGTCCTCGCCGGCCAGAGAGAGCTGTGTCCCCAGGTAGCCCCCGATGGCCCCGGCTCCGTACACGCAGATCCGCATCAGCCGGTTCGCGGGCCGCTTGCGTAGGTCCTCGGCCGACGCATCAGAGGCTCCCCATCAGGCGAGGCCCAGCTTCTCGGCCAGGCCGATGCGCTGGAGCTTGCCCGTCGGCCCCTTCGGGATCTCGTCCAGGAGGACGACCTGGCGCGGCACCTTGAAGTCGGCCAGGCGGGCGGCGGCGAAGTCGCGGATCTCCTGAGGTGAGGCCTCCTCTCCCTCCCTGAGCACGGCGGCGGCCGCCACTTCCTCGCCCAGCTTCTCGTGCGGAACGGCGAAGGTGACCACCTGCTGGACGGCCGGGTGGTCCATGAGCACCTCGTCCACCTCCCGGGGGGAGACCTTCTCGCCGCCCCGGTTGATGATCTCCTTGAGGCGGCCCGTGATCGTCAGGTAGCCTGCCTCGTCCATCCTACCTTGATCCCCGGTGCGGAACCACCCGTTGACGAAGGCGGCGGCATTGGCCTCCGCATTGCTCTCGTAGCCGTCGGTGACGTTCGCCCCCCGGATCACGACCTCGCCCACCGCCCCCGGCGGCAGGAGCGTTCCGGCCTCGTCCATGATCGACACCTCTGGGCCGGCGGCGATGCCGACCGTGCCGGGCTTCCGCTCGCCGGGCGGGAGCGGGTTGCAGGTCATCTGGTGGGCCGCCTCGGTCATGGCGTACGCCTCGATCACCGGAGCTCCGAAGGTCTCCTCGAGCTCGGCCATGACCCGCGGCGGCAGTGAGGAAGAGGAGGAGCGAATGAAACGCAACGACACCCGGTCGAGAACCTCCCGATTGCGAGAGGCACGAGCGAGGATGGCCTGGTGCATGGTGGGCACCGCGGAGTAATAGGTGGGGCGGGCCTCCTCCAGCCAGGTGAAGAACTTGAGCGCGTTGAAGCCGGGCGTGCAGAAGATCGACGCTCCCGCGCTGAGGGGAGCGAGCGTCGCGGCCATCAACCCATGAATGTGGAACAGCGGCATGACGTTCATGCAGCGGTCGCGGTCGGTGAGACCGAGGGTGCGCCGGATGTTGGCGGCCGAAGCGCAGATGTTGCGCTGGGCCAGCGGGACGATCTTGGGCCGCGAGGTCGTGCCGGACGTGTGGAGGACGAGGGCGATGTCATCGCGGGTGGCCATGCCCCCGGGTGAGGCGGATTCCGCACCAAGCTCTGTTCCGGCTCCTTCGCCGGGCTCGCGGGAGCCGGCGGGCCGGCCGAGATCACCGCCCAGCTCGAAGGCGCCGGCGGGCCGGCCGGGCTCGACCCGGAGCTGAAGGATCGGAATGCCGAGCCGTTCGGCCGCGGCCAAGGCCGGCGAGTCGCTGCCTTCCTCCACGAGCAGCGTCTTGGCCCGGAGGTCGGAGAGGTAGAAGTCGAACTCCGACTCCTTGTACCCTGGGTTGAGCGGAGCCGTGGTGGCACCCGCCGCCACCGACACGAACGCCGAGGCCATCTCCGGTCCGTTGGGCAACACGATGGCCACCCGATCGTTCCGCCCGATGCCCCGCTCGTTGAGTGCGGTGACGGTGTGAAGCACCTGCTCCCGCAGGCCCGCGTAGGTGAGGGCCTGCCGACCCGGGGCCGCGAGGGCGACGTCCTCGTCGCGCCCCGCCGCCAGGAGTTCCCCTACGGTGAGGGCTCGAGTGAGAGAGTCCATGCCGGGAGTATACAGGAGGGGCGCCCGCGGGCGAAGCCGAGAAGAAGCTATGGTTCCTCAACAGAGTTCCGGATCCATCGACCAGACCCCGGGGACTCGCTGAGGGCGACGCGGTCCACGGACGTCTAATGGCTCAGCCGCCGTTTCTCCTCCTCGATGAACGCCTCGGCCTCCCGGGGGACGAGCAGGTTGTCGGCGATGTGGGCGATCTCCTCGGCGTGGCGCCAGGCGGCCTCCAGCATCAGCAGCTCACCCTCCAGCGCCTCGCGCTCCGCCTCCTCATGGGTCGCCATCTCTAGGGCAAGCCTGGCGTCTGGGGGAAGCTGCCGGAGAGAGCCGGCCTGCCGCTTGTACCTTCCCCGCCCATGCCTTCCGACCCCGTGTCGATGCAGTCGCTCGGATTCGTTCGCCGCCTGTCGCAGGTAGCGGGCGGAGTGCCCTGCCTCCTCGATCCGCCCCACGGCCTCCTGGATCGTGCGCTTCCTCCCCCCGGCCCGGTTTACCCGCGCCATCAGCTTGCCCGCCACCGGGAGCGCCTCCTCGCCGTCCATTACCCAGGTCCGGGAGCGCTTGCTCGTTCCTCCTCGCCACCCCTCGGCGTGGTGCAGCTCGAGCGCCCAGCCTCCTCCCCCGTCGGCCGGCAGGAGCCGCGAGGTGCCGAGGTGCTTGTACTGCACCCGGATCCGATCACCGTGGTCGTCGCGCAGGCGGGCCACGACGCGCTCGTTTCGCCACTGGTCGACCAGGTGGCCGATGAACCACCAGCCTCCGCCCATCGAGGCGCCCGCCGCCACCCCGCCGGCCACCAGCAGGCCGCCGGCGGCCACCCCGGCCGTCGTATAGGCGATCGCCCGCTTTCGCCGCCTCCCGAACTGGTCCCCGTACCGCCACGCGGCGAACTCGGGCCGCAGCGGCTCGCCGATGCGCACCAGCTCGAGGCCCTCCGGGAGGCGGGCGAGTCCGATGTTGTCGGTGGAAGCTCGGAGCCGGGTCTCCCGGAAGCGACGCTCGCACTCCTCGATCGCCTCCCAGCGGATCTCCAGCGGGGAGAGGTTCCACCGCTCGCAGCGTCGGCAGATCACCCACAGGCGGCCGCGGGCTCCATCGAACGCCAGCCGGCGGCCGATCGGGAACTCCTCGATCGCCTCGTTCGCCCCCAACGAGCGGTTGCAGAACAGGCATGTGGAGTACATGCGAGACGCTCCTGGCCGGGAGGTGCGAGCCGAACGGTGCATACGGTTTCGTGCTGCCATACGTTCCGGTCCGCCAGGCAGATTCACTCTCCGGAAGCTGCTTGCGGCGGGGCGGCCCCGCGATCACCTGCGCCCGTCCGAGCGACCCTTGGACCCCTGGAGCTCGGAGAGGAACTTCAACCCGGGAGGTGCCCACCATGAGAGAGCAGATCACACAGGCGGCCACGTGGGTGGAGCGGATCTTCACCGATCTCGTGCAGGCGAGCCTGCTGGGCCAGGCCATCGGAACGCTGGTCGTGCTGATCTTCGCCGTGCTGACCTGGCTGGGGGTGAGGCTCTTCTTTCGGAGGCTCGATCGGCGGATCGCCGCGTGGGAGGGGATACGGATCCGGGCCTTGAAGTGGCAGGACCAGGAGATCCTTTCCCAGGAGGATACGAGCCGCATCACGCGCGGATTGGGCCGGTGGGTGAGCTACGCCGTGAGCGCGCTACTCATCTAGGTCTATCTTCAGCTCATCTTCCTGCTTTTCCCGGCGACCCACGGGCTGGGCAACAGTCTGCTCGGCTACCTGGCCGACGCGGTCGTCCTGATCGGGCAGGCGATCCTCGGGTACCTGCCGAGCCTGGTCTTTCTGGTGATCCTCTTTTTCCTGGCGACTCGCCTGGTCAAGCTCCTGGAGCTCGTCTTCCGGGGGATCGCCAGCCGCCGCATTCGCCTCAAGGGATTCCACGCCGAGTGGGCGAGGCCCACGTTCAAGATCTCCCGCGGTCTCGTGTGGGCCTTCTTCCTCGTGGTCGCCTTCCCGTACCTGCCGGGGTCGGGTTCCCCCGCCTTCCAGGGCGTCTCGATCTTCCTGGGGGTGCTCCTCTCCCTGGGCGGCTCCTCCGCGGTGGCCAACGTGATCGCCGGGACGGTGCTCACCTACATGCGGGCGTTCCGGATCGGAGAGCGGGTGAAGATCGCCGACGCCGTGGGAGACGTGGTGGAGAAGACGATGTTCGTGACGCGGGTCCGCACGGTGAAGAACGTGGTCATCACGATTCCGAACGCGATGGTGATGAGCAACCACATCGTCAACTACAGCGCCCAGGCCGAGACGACGGGCGTCACCCTGCACACCACGGTCACGCTGGGCTACGACCTCCCGTGGCCGCGGGTCCACGAGCGGCTGGTGGCGGCGGCCCGGGCCACGTCACGGGTGGAGGAAGAGCCGGCTCCGTTCGTATTGCAAAAGAGCCTGGACGACTTCACGGTCGCCTACGAGCTCAACGCGACGACCCGCGAGCCAGCGGAGATGCAGGCGATCTACTCCGAGCTCCACCAGAACATCCAGAACGAGCTGCATGCCGCTGGGATCGAGATCGCCTCGCCGC
Source organism: Gemmatimonadota bacterium (assembly GCA_046757485.1). Classification (GTDB taxonomy): domain Bacteria; phylum Gemmatimonadota; class Gemmatimonadetes; order Palauibacterales; family Palauibacteraceae; genus JBHHYJ01. The sequence goes on along the minus strand of JBHHYJ010000074.1, from coordinate 3,142 downwards.
ACCTGGCGGCCGTGCGCGACGGGAATCGGGTGAACATCCCCGAGGACTATCTGCCCAAGGAGTACGAGCCGCCGGCTTTTCGGGTGCTGCCGGTGGCGGTGCCGGGCTAGCCGGAAGCGCCGGCGAGGACGGCGCCCGCCTGCTCGTCGTCCACGACCGGCGGAGGAAGCGGGCGACGGCCGCGCCCCGGGAGGCATTGTCGATCCGGTAGGTCATGACGAACTTCATCGTCCCTCCTCTGGGACGCCGGACAGGGTTCTGCAGGGGCCGCCGATCACACGCAACCGGGAGAGCCGTATGCCTGTCACCCCGCCGACGCTGGCCTCCCTCCGCGAGGTCGCCGAAGACCTCGGATTTCACTTCACGGAGGCGGATCTCGAGTCGTTCCTGGGCCTCATGGAAGAGGCGGTGGCGGCCTACGAGGCGGTCGACGAGATGCCGGACGACCCGCCGCCCGTTCGCTACCCCCGCGAGAGCGGGTACCGCCCGGAAGGCGAGGAGAACCGGCTGGGCGCATGGTGCGTGAAGACGTCCGTCAGGGGGGCGGCCTCCGGGAAGCTGGCGGGCCGGACCGTGGTTCTGAAGGACAACGTCTGTCTGGCGGACGTCCCTATGATGGGGGGCGTCCCGGTGCTCGAAGGGTACGTGCCGGAGATCGACGCCACGATCGTCGAGCGGATTCTGGATGCGGGCGCAGAGATCGTGGGGAAGGCGGCCTGCGAGTACTTCTCCGCCTCGGGAGGGAGTCACACGAGCGCCACCGGGCCCGTCCACAACCCCCACAAACGCGGCTACTCGGCGGGCGGCTCCTCCTCGGGCAGCGCGGCGCTCGTCGCCGCCGGAGAGGTCGACATGGCGATCGGGGGGGATCAAGGAGGCTCCATCCGGATCCCGTCCTCCTTCTGCGGGGCGTACGGGCTCAAGCCGACCTACGGTCTCGTGCCGTACACGGGGATCATGTCCATCGAGACGACGCTGGATCACGTGGGTCCGATCACGGCCAGCGTGGCGGACAACGCCCTCCTCCTGGAGGTGATTGCCGGCCCCGATGGCATCGATCCGAGACAGCGGGGCGTCGAGCCCGCGCGCTACACCGATGCGCTGCGGCCCGAAGTGGCGGATCTCCGGATCGCCGTCGTCTCCGAGGGCTTCGGCACGCCCGTCTCCGAACCCGTGGTCGACGCGTGCGTGCGGGCCGGCGCGGAGCGCCTGCGGGCGCTGGGAGCCACGGTGGAGGAGGTCTCGATCCCGATGCACACCGCCGGCGCGGCCATCTTCATGCCGATCGCGGCGGAGGGTGCGACCGAGCTGATGATGAAGGGGTACGGGTGCGGAACGAACCACGAGGGTCTCTTCGTCCTCAGCCTGTTCGACGCGTGCCGGGCCTGGCGGGAGCGGGCGGACGAGCTGTCGGAGACGCTCAAGCTGTTCATGCTCACGGGAGAGTACTTCCTCCGACAGAGCGAGGGCCGCTTCTACGCGAAGGCCGCCAACCTGCGGCGGCGGCTCCGCGCCGCGTACGACGAGGTCCTGGCGGGCTACGATCTCCTGCTCATGCCCACCCTGCCGATGCGGGCCACGCCGCTTCCCGCCGCGGATGCGGCGCGGGAGGAGATCGTACGGCGCGGCCTCGAGATGCTGGTGAACACGCAGCAGTTCGACCTGACGGGACACCCTGCGATCTCGCTGCCGTGCGGCCTGAGCGACAGGCTGCCGATCGGGATGATGCTGGTGGGACGACATTTCCAGGAGTCCGCCGTGTATCGGGCGGCGTTCGCGTTCGAGCAGTCCGGCGACTGGCGGGAGATGTGAGGCCGGCCGCGCGGAGCTCCGTCCGGCCCGGCGGCCCGGACCGTGTCGAGGGGCCCGGAGGATCGGCGGACGGCACGGAGCGCGCCGGCCGGAACGGAGGCTCGGCGGGCGCCCCGGAGGCTCGGCGAACGCCCCGGACTGTCGGCGGACACCCCGGCTGTGGGCGCCGCTCGTGAACGGAGGTCCTTGATGGCTCTCGAACAGCTGCTGCGCGAACAGATCCTCTCCACCTGGCGCACGAACCACAGGACGACCGCCTTCCTGCTGGAGAACCTGCCCGCGGAGCTGTGGCCGACGAAGGTGCCGGGCGCTCCCCGGCGAACCGTGCGGATGATCGCCGGCCATCTCCACAACTGTCGCTGCATGTGGATCAAGATGCTCGGGCCGCGCCACGGCCTTATCCCTCCGCCTGGCGTGGACCGGCACAGGGTCGAGCCGGCGGAGCTGCTCCCGGCCCTGGAGCGAAGCAGCGAGGGGATCGTGGAGCTGCTCCGGATCGGGCTCGACAACGGGGGTCGGCTGACCGGCTTCTCGCCGGACGTCGTCCACTTCCTGGCGTACCACGTGGCTCACGAGGGTCACCACCGGGGACAGATCTGCATGGTCGCCCGCCAGACGGGGCTCCGGCTCCCGTCCCGGGTCACCGCGGGGCTGTGGCAGTGGTCGAAGCGCGCCAAGGAGGGAGCGAGCCGATGAGCCCGTGGTTCAGAGCGGTGCGCACCGCGGTGTACGGGTCCGCCTTCCTCTTCCTGTGGGGGTGGCTCGCCCTCCAGTCTCGTCCGTTCGACCGGGCGCTCGGAGGTGCTCTGCCGGAGGGCGTACGAACGGCGGGGCTCCCGCTCATGGTCGTCGGTGCCGTCCTGGCGTTCGCCTGCGCCGCTCTTTTCGTTGCCCGGGGCAGGGGCACACCCGCGCCGTTCGATCCCCCCCGGGAGTTCGTCGCGACGGGACCGTATCGCTGGGTGAGGAACCCGATGTACGTGGGGGGGCTGAGCCTGCTGGCGGGCTTCTCCCTGTGGCACCGATCGCTCGCGATGCTGCTCTTCACGGGGCTCGTCTGGGGTCTCGTCCACCTCTTCGTCGTGTGGGTCGAGGAGCCAGGTCTGGAACGGCGGTTCGGGGAGGGCTACCGCCGCTACCGCCGCACGGTTCGGCGGTGGTGGCCGCGAAGGCCGCGGCCGAACATCCGGACAAACCCGCCCCAACGCCGAGCGCCGGGGTGAGGATGTCGCGCGTCGGTGCCCCGGGGCCGGGCCGGCGGGTCCCGTGAGGCGCTTCGACCTGGTCATCTTCGACAACGACGGCGTGCTGGTGGACAGCGAGCCGTTCG
>JBHHYJ010000073.1:0-10883 GCA_046757485.1 Gemmatimonadota bacterium | reverse complement strand
AGACGGGAACGCTCTGGGACCACATCACGGGCCAGGCCATGTACGGGCCCCTGGCGGGGAAACGGATGCCGGTGTTCAACGCGCTGCACACGAACGTGGAGGAGGCGCTGGCAGCCGATCCGGATCTGCGGGTGGCGATCTCGGACCGTCCGATGCGAGAGGAGCGGGGCTCCCTCGCCTCGCGCCTCGGCAGGATGCGGATGCTGCCGCCCCCGTTCCGGCGTACGATGGCCGGGGAGGACACGCGCCGGCCCACGCTGGACGTCGGCATCGGCGTGTGGACGGAGGAGACGGCGCGCTACTACCCGCTCGAGACGGTTCGGGCGGCGGGCAACCTCCTGGTGGACTCGTTCGGGGGCCGAAACCTCGCCATCTACGTGGAGCCGGTCTCCGGCGCGCTCTCCGCCATGTACACCGATGCGACCGAGGCCCTCTGGGAGGGGGAGGAGCTGCACCTGGGCGACGGAACGGTGCTTCGGGATGGGCGCCTGTGGAATGCCGGCGGCGAGCCCCTCGAGGTGGAGCGCCCGCTCCAGGTCTTCACCCGCTGGTACGGCTTCGCCCTGACGTTCCCCGGGACCGAGGTGTACGAGCCATAGACCGGCTGCTCTTCGGGTGAGGAGACGGCTGACGGCCGGCACCTCACGGCCCGCGGCCCGCGAAGCGGACGGTTCCGGCATCCGAGCTTGAGCGGCTGGCGTCGGAGCGACAGCTTGGCGGGATGAGCGCTCAGCTCCCCAGGTACCTTCGGCACCGTCTACAGCAGTCGGAGGCGGCGGGTCCGGTTCTGCTCGCCGTCCTCGTGGGCCTCCTGGGCGGCGCCTGGGCCATCCTCTTCCGCTACCTGATCCGCGGGGCGCAGTGGCTCTTCCAGGAGCAGGGACGGGCGCTGGCGGCGCGCCTCCACGTGCCGCAGTCCCTGGGAGACGTGCATCTTCTGGTGGCGCCCGCCGTGGGGCTGGTGATCGTCGTCGCCATCGTCCGCCGCTGGGCGCCGGAAGCCCGGGGGCACGGCGTTCCCGAGGTCCAGTACGCCGTGCGCGCCCTGGGAGGGCAGATCCGGGGACGGGTGGCGCTGGTGAAGGCGCTGGCGAGCGCGCTCAACATCGGCTCGGGAGGATCGGTCGGCCGGGAGGGGCCGATCGTCCAGATCGGCTCCACGGTGGGGAGCGCGGTGGGACGCCTCGCGGGGCTGGGCACCGAGCCGACGAAGCTGCTGGTCGCGTGCGGCGCCGCCGCGGGGATCGGCGCCACCTTCAACGCGCCGATCGCGGGAGTGCTCTTCGCCCTCGAGGTGATCCTCGGGAGTTTCGCCGCCCGCTCCTTCGGGCTGGTGGTCATCGCCTCCGTGGCGGGGACGACCCTCGCCCGGGTCATCTTGGGGCCCCAGCCGGCGTTCCATCTCCCGGAGCCGTTCACCCTGGCGAGCGAGCGGGAGCTCCTCCTCTACCTGATCCTCGGCGGACTGGCGGGTCTCGTGGCCGTCGCCTACGTGCGGAGCGTGTACGGCTTCGAGGATCTCTTCGAGCGCTGGCGGGCGAGTCCGGCGCTCAAGGGGGCGGCCGGCGGGCTGGCGGTCGGCCTGATGGCGTACGTCGGGAGCTCGCTCGTCCTCGGGGTGGGATACGAGGGGGTGGAGATGGCCCTGGCGGGCGGTCTCACCCTGCGGCTCATGCTCCTCCTCGTTCTGCTGAAGATGCTCGCCACCTCCCTCACCCTCGCGGCGGGCGGCTCGGGAGGGGTCTTCGCGCCCGCCCTGTTCGTCGGGGCGATGCTGGGGGGCACCTTCGGGCAGCTTGCCCAGGCGGTGTTCCCCGCCTGGACGGCCCCCGCCGGGGCCTACGCGCTGGTCGGGATGGCCGGGGCGTTCGGAGCGGCGGCTCACGCGCCGATCACCGCCGTGCTCATCCTGTTCGAGATGACCGACGACTCGCACATCATCCTGCCTCTGATGCTGACGGTGGGAGTCAGCTACCTGGTGGCGAGCCGCCTCTTCCCCGAATCGATCTACTCTCTGAAGCTTCGACGGCTGGGCGGCCTCGAGGGCCCGCGCCGGGAGCTCAGCATCCTGGACATGCTCTTGGTCGATGACGCGATGAGCGAAGAGTTCGAGGCCGTCTCGCCGGAGCTCGGCGTGGCCGAGCTGCACCGGCGCGCCCGCGCGAAGCGCACCCGGAGCTGGCCGGTGGTGGACGCGTCGGGTGAGCTGGTCGGCATCGTGACCGACACGGACCTGGAACAGAGCGTCGTCTTCGGGGAGAAGGACGGCCTCACCGTGGGCGATGTGATGACGACCTCCGTCGTCACCTTGCAGCCCGCCGACACGCTGCGGACGGCGTTCCGCCGCTTCGGGGAGCGGGATGTGAAGCTGATTCCGGTGGTGGAGGATGCGCGGGGCCGGAAGCTCGTCGCGGTCCTCAAGCGCTACGACATGGTGTGGGCCTACCAGACGATGGCGGAGGAGCACGAGCGGCTCCTCCGGGAGGCCGGTGCCCGGGCGGAGACCCCGGAGACCTGATCTCCGGGCCCGTCGCCTCACTCTGTACCGCCGGAGAGTCAACAGGGAGGAGGGTCGGTGTCCGGTTCCGGTACCGGGGAGAGCGGGAGCTTGGGTCTCGTGGCGGGAGCGGGCGGGATCCTTCTGGCCTTCTGGGGGCTTCGAGCCGTACTGGCCCTGACCCCCAACGGGCTGCCGCGCGAGTCCGAGGTGGGCCTGCGCGGGGAAGTGCTCCTGTTCGCGGTCTGCGGGCGTTCGAAACGCGCACGCGCTCGAGTACGCTTCGGCACGCCAAGAAGTGCTACTCTTCGGAGGCGCGGACGAGGCGGGCGTGCACGGGGATCTCTGGGCCTGGGACGGAGAGAGCTGGCAACGCGTGGCCGACACGGAGGCGCTCGGCCGCTACAACAGCGTCAGGGTCTTCGATCCGAGGTGCAACGCGCTGGTGAGGCTTGGTGGGCGGGACGGAGTGAGGTTGACCCGGTTTCGTGGAGACCCTGAGACTTGGCGTTGAGCCAAGGGAGGAGGTGCCACGATGCCGCTCGTCGAACGCCCGGATCAGGCACAGCAGCCGGTAGGTGGCCGCCGTGATGTGGGCCGAGAGCCGGGCGATCTCGTCGCCCAGACGCTCCAGCGCCCGCTGACGGGCCCGGCCCTCGAGGACCTCGGGCAGGTAAGAAGCGGGCACGGGCTCCGAAGGCAGGGAGCCAGCGGCACGAGCGGCCTGCGGCGTACCGGGGGAAGCGGGCTCGGAGCCCGGAAGTCCGAGCGGAGTGGGCTCGGGCTCTCGGCCTGGGGGTCTCCCTGGCGGCGGGCCGCTTCGTCGAGCCGCTTCTGTTCCAGATCTCTCCGCGCGATCCCGTCACCCTGGCCGCCGTCTCCCTGCTGCTGCTCGCGGTCGCCGGCATGGCCGCGGGGCTGCCCGCCTGGCGGGCGGCCGCGGTGGATCCCTCGGAGGCGCTGCGAGCGGAGTAACCGGCGGGTCGGGGCCGAAAACGCGGCCACCGGTCCTCTCCGCTCGCCGGCCGCGGCCCCTCTTTCACGAGAGGCCGTGGTCGCTCGCAGCCACCGCGCCGCCCGAGCTTGCCGCCGGGAGGGCGAGCCCACACACTTGCCCGGCCCGTTGGTGTCGTCTTGTCCCGATCCGCCGCGCGGAGATCTCTCGATGAGCAGCGCAAGGCCTTCTCACTTCCGCAGCCTGGCCGCCGTCGCCGGCGGTCTGGCGCTTCCCCTGATCACCGCCACTGCGCTGAACGCCCAGACGCGCGCGGGCGGAGGACCAGGGCCGGCCGTCGGCTTCGGGTCCGCCGTCGCGGTGGCTGGCGAGCAGATCCTCATCGGTCGGCCCGGGGAGGCCACCCTGCTGCCGATGCCGGCCGGCCGGCCCGGGGGGGTGCACGTCTTCCAGCGCTCCGAGGAGGGCTCCGAGTGGATCGAGCGTCAGCTTCTCAGCCCGGAGGGCGTCGGGGCGGGAGATGCCTTCGGGCAGACCCTGGCGGTGCAGGAAGGGCGACTGGCGGTGGGCGCGCCGAAGGAGGCGGACGGCCGGGGAGCCGTGCACCTCTTCGAGCGGGACGCGGCCGGCGACTGGCGGTGGACGGCGCGGCTGGAGGCGCCGGAGGGCGCGCCGGGAGACCAGCTGGGCTTCGCGCTCGTCCTGGAGGGAGATCTGGTCCTGGCGGGAGCCCCCGGCAGCGACGGGGAGAGAGGCGCGGTCCACCTGTTCCGGCGCGACGCCGCCAGCGGAAGCTGGACCGCGGCGGGCCGGCTCACGGGATCGGGCTCGGAGCCGGGGAGTCGCTTCGGAGCGGCTCTCGCCGTGCAGGGCAGCCGGGCCGTCGTCGGAGCCCCGGGGCCGCACGTGGCGCCGTCCATCCTCGGCCTCGCGGAGAAGCCCCGGCCGGGCGCCGGCTACATCTTCCGGTTCGTGGACGGCCGGTGGCAGGAGGAGGACCGTCTCGCGGTGCAGGAGAGTGGAGGGCTCGCTCTCGGGTTCGCCGTCCTCCTGCACGGCGCGGAAGCGTTCCTCTCTGCCCCCGTGGCCCAGAAGGCCGCCGGGGTCCTCTTCCGCTTCGTGCGAGATGAGGCCTCGGGACGCTGGCGGGCGGCCGGGCGCTTGACCGCGGCGGATCCCAAGCCGCAGGCGTTCTTCGGAGCCGCCCTGGCCTGGGCCGGCGAGGACCTCCTGGTGGGCGCCCCGCTGGCGGCCCAGCTGGCCGGGGAGGTGCACGTCCTGCGAAGGGACGGCGCGTCGGGATGGCGGGACGCGCAGCGGCTCACCGTTCGCGCCCGGGGCTTCGGGGCGCTTCTGGGGAGCGCCCTCGCGGCCGGGCGCGACCTGGCCGTCGCCGGAGCCCCCAACGCCGCCCTCTTCGATGGCGTGGGGTACATCTATGCCCGGGACGCGGCGTCCGGGCGGTGGAGCCGGACGGGTTCGGTGATGGGCGAAGCTCCGGCGCTCGAGCCGGTCGTCGGGGGAGAAGTGGAGTGCGAGGAGGGAGCGGCCCGCGACTTCACCTGTGAGGGGGTGAACCTCGTCTCCTTTCTCCCCCTCCCCCGGCTCGGGGGCGCTCGCGGGGTGATGGTGAACGACGTGTGGGGATGGACCGATCCCGAGACGGGCAAGGAGTACGCCCTCGTGGGCCGCACCGACGGCACGGCGTTCCTGGACGTCAGCGATCCGGCCCGGCCGCTGTATGTGGGCGAGCTTCCCCTCACCGACGGAGCGGTGCCGAACCTGTGGCGGGACATCAAGGTGTACGCGAACCACGCCTTCATCGTCTCCGACGGGGCGGGACCCCACGGGATGCAGGTCTTCGACCTGGCGCGGCTTCGAGAGGTCCGGCAGCCCCCGGTGACGTTCACGGAGGACGCCCACTACGATCGGATCCATTCGGCCCACAACCTCGTCATCGATGAGGAGACGGGGTTCGCCTACGTCGTGGGCGCGAGCATGGGCGGAGAGACGTGCGGGGGTGCCCTGCACATGGTCGACATTCGGGACCCGGAGCACCCCACCTTCGCCGGCTGCTACGCCGATCCCTCCACCGGGAACGCGAAGACCGGCTACACGCACGATGCCCAGTGCGTCGTGTACCGAGGCCCCGACGCGGCGCACGTGGGGAAGGAGATCTGCTTCAACTCCAGCGAGACGGCCCTGGGGATCGCGGATGTCACGGACAAGGCGCATCCCGTCTCTCTCGCGGTGGCCACGTATCCGAACGTGGGGTACGCTCACCAGGGCTGGTTGAGCGAGGACCACCGGTACTTCTTCCTGGATGACGAGGAGGATGAGGTGGCCGGTTCCGTTCCCCGCACCCGGACGCTGGTGTGGGACGTCCAGGATCTGGACGATCCGGTGCTGGCGGCGGAGTATCTGGGACAGACGGAGGCCTCGGATCACAACCTCTACGTCCGCGGCCGCTACATGTACCAATCGAACTATGTGAGCGGCCTCCGGATTCTCGACATCGCCGATCCCACCCATCCCGTCGAGGTCGGCTACTTCGACACCGTGCCCTGGGGGAACGACACGCCGGGGTTCGCCGGCTCGTGGAGCAACTATCCGTTCTTCGAGAGCGGCGTGATCGTGGTCACCAGCATGCGGGAGGGGGTCTTCCTCCTGAAGAAGCGGGAGCCGCGGGCCGTCTCGTAGGGATGGCGGGCGGTCCACCGCACGCGTCCGCCTGGCCGGTCGGCGCGGGGACCGCCCCACGCCCGGGCGAGAAACCCCGCCCTGTGCCCGGGCAGCGAGCGCCGCCCGCCGCCCGGGCGGGAAACCCCGCCGTGCTCCCGGGCAGGAAACTCCGCCGGGCGCCGGGGCGTATGTACGGGTGATGAAACCGCCCTCTCTGCCGTCCATCGCCGAGCTCCGCGCCCGCTGGCGGACGGGGTGGAGCGTCTGGCTCCTGGCCGTGCTCGGCGGCTCGCTGCTGGCCGGTGGGCTGCTCACCGCTCGCATCGCACGCCTGGACTCCTCCCTGCTGCCGGAGCCGCTGCGCATGTACGCTCGGCCCGTGGCCTTTCGGGTCGGGGTCCCGATGGACCCGTCCGCCCTGGAGGCCGACCTGAAGCGGCTCGGGTACGAGCGCACCGCGGGGAGAAGCGTGGAGCCGGGCCGGTACCGCCTCGGGCGCCGCACGTGGCGGATCGGTCGTCGTCCTTTCCGGGTCGGAGGGAAGCTGTACGCCGGAGGGCTCCTTACGGCGCGGGTGGACCGGCGAGGCCGGATCCTGGAGCTGACGGACGGGGCGGGGCGCTCGCTGGAGGCCGCCACCCTGGAGCCCGAGCTCCTGGCGACGGCGTACGGGCCCCGAGCGGAGGCACGGCTGGCCGTGCCGCTGGCCGACGTGCCGCCGCACGTCGTGAACGCCGTTCTGGCCGTGGAGGACCGGCGCTTCTTTCGGCATGGGGGCCTCGATCTCAAGCGGATACTCGGCGCCCTGGTCGCCAACCTGGAACGCGGCCGGGTCGTGCAGGGGGGCAGCACGCTCACCCAACAGCTCGCCAAGAACCTCTACCTGTCTCCGCGCCGCACCCTCCTGCGCAAGCTTTCCGAGGCGTGGCTCGCGCTCGCGCTCGAAGCCCGCTACACGAAGGAGGAGATCCTGCAGGCGTACCTGAACGAGGTGTACCTGGGGCAGGACGGGGAAGCCGGGGTGCACGGCGTCGGCCAGGGGGCGCTCCACTTCTTCGGGAAGGACGTGACGGAGCTCGGCGTCGCGGAGGGGGCCCTCCTCGCCGGCCTGATCCGTGGGCCGAGCCTGTACTCGCCGCGGCGGCACCCGGAGGCCGCCCGCCGGCGCCGCGACTTCGTGCTCGGGCTCATGCGGGACCGCGGGCTCCTGGAGAGGGAGGAGGCGGAACGGGCCCTGGCCTCGCCGCTCGGGGTGCGCGTTCGCCGTCGCCCGGATTCCGGGGCGCGCTACTTCGCCGACTACCTCACCCGGGCGCTGCCTCCGGAGCTCCGGCCGGGCTCGAAGGCCGCCCGCGGCGTCGCGCTCTTCACGACCCTGGATGCCCGGCTGCAGCGGGCGGCCGAGGAGGCGGTGAACCGAAGGCTTCGGCGGCTGGAGCGCGAGCACCGCTGGCTCCGCGGCGGGCCCGAACCCCTCCAGGCGGCACTCGTCGCCCTGGATCCGCACACGGGTGAGATCCTGGCGATGGTCGGGGGCCGGGAGTACGGGGCCTCCCAGTTCAACCGGGCGGTGGACGCCCGCCGGCAGCCCGGAAGCCTCTTCAAGCCCGTCGTCGCGCTGGCGGCGCTCTCGCGGAATCAGGGCCGAGATCCCCCGTTCACCCTGGCCTCGCGACTCGATGACGAGGAGCTCGCCGTCCGGACACCGGCCGGCGTGTGGCGTCCGGTGAACTACGACCGTCGCTTCCGGGGTCGCGTCAGCCTCAGAGAGGCGCTCCAGTCCTCCCTGAACGTGCCGTTCGCCCGGCTCGGGCTGGCGGTGGGTCCCGAGCGGATCGTGGAGACGGCGGCCAGGCTCGGGATCACGAGCCGGCTGGCCCCGTATCCCAGCCTCGCCCTGGGCGCCTCCGAGGTGACGCTGCTGGAGATGACGCGCGCTTACGGCGTATTCGCCGCGCAGGGACGCCGCGCGAGGACCCGGTCGATCCTGGCGACGGTGGGTCCGGAGGGAGGCCGCACGTGGAGGGTCGACCCTGACCCTCGGATCGGCGGGGATCGGGCGTTCGACCCGGCCGAGACGTTTCTCGTCACCTCGGCCCTGCGAGGCGTCGTGGAGTGGGGAACGGGGAGGCGTTTGGCCCGCCTCGGGGTCACGGGAGCGGTAGCCGGAAAGACCGGGAGCACGAACGGATTCCGCGACGCCTGGTTCGTCGGCTACACCCCGGAGCTCGCGGTCGGCGTCTGGGTGGGCTTCGACGACGGCCGCGGTCTGCGGGTGCCGGGCGCCGCCGCGGCGCTTCCGATCTTCGCCGATTTCCTGGAAGCGGCGGCCGGCCCGCACGTGCCCGGGGCGTTCCGCGCTCCCGCGGGAGTCGAGCTCGCGGAGGTGGATCCCGAGACGGGACTCCGGGCCGGACCCGGCTGCCGGGGACAGCTCGAGCTCTTCCTGGCCGGCACGGCGCCCCGGGAGAGCTGCTCGCCGTGGCGGATCGTCGGCAACCTGGCGGAGCTGGACCGGTGGTGGCGTGATCTGGCGGGACGGGCGGAGATGACCACCCGGCAGATGGAACGCGAGCTTCGCCGCCGGCTCAAGGCGCTCCAGAGGGAGGCGCGCCGCCGCGGAGAGACGAGAAGCGGGCGGGACGAACGGCGATCCGCTCCCCGGCGGCGCTGATCCCTCTCAGGACTCCCGCAGAGTGCTGGCCGGCTCGTCGCCAGGGCGGCCAGCGCTCCCACCCCCAGCCCGATCGCCGTCAGGGTGAGCCCCTCTCTGAGCACGAGGCCGAGGATCCCTCGTCGCTCGAGCCGCCGAACGTTTCTGAGAACCGGGTCCGGCCCCTCCGGATAACGGCGCCCTTGACGGGTACGGCGCTCCCGTGGCAGGGTAGGCTCCGTTTCGCCGCGGGCGCGGGCGGACCGTTGGACGGACGCGGACGCCACCGGCCGCGCGTGCGACTCGACGAACGCGTGAGCGACCAGGGATGCCCGCCGCGTCGGAGGGGTCGGCGAGCCGCGGGCGCGAGAGAATCGGAGAGGAGCCGGCCGGTGGCCATGCTGACCGACATCGAGATCGCCCAACGCGCGACCCCGCGTCCGATCGCGGAGATCGCCGAGCGACTGGGTCTGGCGGAGACGGACATCCAGCCGTACGGCCGCCACAAGGCGAAGGTCCCGCTGGAGGCCGTGGAGGCGCGGGGGAGCGCTCCGGGCAAGCTGGTCCTGGTGACCGGCATGAACCCGACGCGGGTGGGCGAGGGAAAGTCCACCGTGGCGGTCGGCCTGACGGATGCCCTGGCCCTCCGGGACCGTAGTCCCGTCCTTTGCCTTCGGGAGCCGAGCCTCGGGCCGGTGTTCGGGATCAAGGGCGGCGCGGCCGGGGGTGGCTACGCCCAGGTCGTTCCGATGGAGGAGATCAACCTCCACTTCACGGGCGACCTGCACGCGCTCACCGCGGCCCACAACCTCCTCTCCTCCCTCATCGACAACCGGCTTCACTTCGGGCTCCCCCCTGAGATGGACGCCCGCCGGGTGATCTGGCCGCGGGCCGTGGACCTGAACGACCGGGCGCTGCGGCGGGTGCTCGTCGGCCTGGGGGGTCCGACCGGCGGCATCCCGCGGGAGGAGCGCTTCGTCATCACCGCGGCCTCCGAGGTGATGGCGATCTTCTGCCTCGCCCGGGATCTGGAGGACCTCTCCCGGCGGCTTCGCCGGATCGTGGTGGGGTACGACCGGGGCGGCGAGCCGGTCCGGGCGGCCGACCTCGAGGCGGCCGGGGCCATGACCCTCCTCCTGCGGGATGCGCTGGCACCGAACCTCGTCCAGACGCTGGCCGGAGTCCCGGCGTTCGTGCACGGCGGCCCGTTCGCCAACATCGCCCATGGCTGCAACTCGCTGGTCGCCACCCGGGCCGCCCTCGCCCTGGGCGACGTGGTGGTGACCGAGGCGGGCTTCGGGGCGGAGCTCGGAGCGGAGAAGTTCTTCGACATCAAGTGCCGGGCGGGCGGGCTGGAGCCGGCGGCCGCCGTCCTGGTCGCCACGGTGCGGGCGCTGAAGCACCACGGCGGCGCGGCACCCGATGCACTCACGCGGGAGGACGTGACGGCCGTGGGACACGGCCTGGAGAACCTGGTGGCGCAGGTCGAGAACGTGCGGCGATTCGGCGTGCCGCCCCTCGTGGCGCTGAACCGTTTCGCATCGGACACGGAAGCCGAGCTTCAGGCCGTCGTGGACGGCTGCCGGGAGATCGGGGCGGAAGCGGTCGTCGCGGACCCGCACGCTTCGGGCGGAGAAGGCGCGCTGGGCCTGGCCGATGCACTGCTCGGGATCCTGGAGGCCGATGACGCCGAGTTCCGTCCCCTGTACGACGGGAGCTCGAGCCTGGCGGAGAAGATCGAAACGGTCGCCACGCGGATCTACGGAGCGGCCGGGGTCGACTTCCTGCCCCAGGCGGTCCGGGCGTTTCCGCTCATGGAGGAACTGGGTCTGGGGAACGCGCCCGTGTGCATCGCGAAGACGCAGTACTCCCTGTCGGACGATCCCACCCTGCTGGGTCGGCCGCGGGAGTTCCATCTCACCGTGAGGGAGCTGACGCCCTCGGCCGGCGCGGGCTTCGTGGTCGCGAAGACGGGCGACATCATGACGATGCCCGGGCTTTCCCGGCGGCCCTCGGCCGAGGCGATGGGAGTGGACGAGGAGGGGAAGGCGTACGGGCTCTTCTGAGCCGCGGCAGGTCCGTCGGGGCGCACGGTG
>JBHHYJ010000072.1:0-10987 GCA_046757485.1 Gemmatimonadota bacterium | reverse complement strand
CCAGGACGGCGAAGGCGAAGAAGCGCAGGATGAAGAACGGGATGAACATGAACTCCGGGAACTCGCCGGCGTCGATCTCGTGCATCCCGATGTAGTGGTTCAGGAGGTTCACCTCCCGCAGGTCCCCCGCCACCGTGTGCGGGTAGACCATGAGATTGAGACCGTCGGGATACTGGGGCGCGTGCAGGGTGATCTTCCACACCGGCAGGAAGATGCTCGGCAGAAGGGCGGCCGCCACGGCCACGAGCAGAATGCGGCTGGCCGGCGAGAGGTCGCTCTGAAAGAAGCGGGTGATCCTGTCCATCTCGTGAAGCTCGCCTTTCGAGGTCGGTCAGGGAAAGGGGGGGCGGCCGATGGCACGCCCCCCACGAGAGATGAGCGCGGTGGGCACGCCGTCCCGGCAGAGCGGTGGCGGGCCCGCCGTGGTTCTTCCGCAGGCTTCTAAGGCTGGACCAACAGGTACCCCATCATCTCGAGATGGAGCGCCGAGCAGAACTCCGTGCAGTAGAACGGGAAGACGCCCGCCCGGTCGGCGACGAAGCGGACGGTCTGGGTCTCCCCCGGCTCCAGGCTCAGGTTGATGTTGTACTTGTCGATCCCGAAGCCGTGGGTGGCATCCCGCGCCTGCTCGATGTTCGTGACGTGGATGACCACGGTGTCGCCCTGCCGCACCTCGATGTGCTCGGGAGTGAAGTGGCTCCGGATCGTCGTCATGTAGACGTGGACCTCGTTCCCCCGCCGCTCGATCCTTTCGGAACCGGCCATCGTCACGTCCTCGGCAGGCCCCATCGACACGGGGTCGAACCCGACCTGGGGATACGTCGTCCAGGCGCTCAGCTTGTCCGCCTTGATGATCTGGGCGTAGTGCGGCTCCCCGAGGCCGATCGGCATGTCGTACAGGAGCTGCATCTGGGGACCCGAGATGTCGATGAGCTGAAAGTTCTGCGGATGCAGCGGCCCCACCGGCATGAACCGGTCGATGGACCACTTGTTCAGGGACACGAGGTACTTGCCGTCCGGCGACTTCGTGTCTCCTTCGGCCGTCGCGATGTGGCCCACGTTGTAGTGCACCTGGATCTTCTCCAGGACTCTCTGCTCGGTGACGTTCCACTTCACCACGGCCGACTCGATGAACAGGCTGGTGTACGCGATGTCGTTGCTGGCGAACTGGGTGTGCAGGGGGCCGAGCCCGAGCTCCACCTGCCCGTCGATCACGGAGTCGAAGTCCAGGATCGGGACGCCGTAGCGGTCCCGACCCGAGAAGTTCTCACTCGCGATCGCGTCCTGGATCTTCTGGAACGAGTAGATCGTGGCGTGGGGGTCCAGCTTCCCCGAGATCACCAGACGGGTGCCGTCCGGCGTCACGTCCACCCCGTGGGGGCTTTTCGGCTCCGGCGTGAAGAACACGAGCCCCTCGTCGATCGCCGTCTGGAGGGGAATCACGCGCCGGCCCTGGATCGTGACCGTCTTTCCGGGCTCCGCGGCGACCTGCTCCGCCTTCTGCCAGTCGATCAGCGTCAGGTAATCCATGTCGTTGGCCGACGCTCCCGCCTCGAACGGCGGGTTTCCCTTCTCGATCCCCCCGGTCGCCAGCTCCGTGTTGAACGTGTTCAGGAACGCCCAGCCGAACGAGGGTCCCTTCCCCGCATCGGAGAGGTCCTGCCAGTAGGGCGGAAGCTCGATCGTGAAGCTCCGGTCCAGATCGATCCGGCCCGCCTCGCGGTCGAACTTGAAGAGAGTCACCGCGCCGCGGTACTTCTCCGCGTACTCGTCCAGCGAGGCGTACCCGCCGTCGAGGGGAGCGGCGTACTGCGCCGCCTCGATGACGTACTCCGTGTTCGGGGTGACGAACGCGCCCCCGTGGTTCGAGCCCATGAGCGGGTCGGTGACGATCTGCTTCGTCTCCATGTCCCGGAGGTCGATCACCGCGATCCGCGGGTTCGCCTTGTCGTTGAGGAACAGGTACTGGCCGTCGTAGTCGCCGTCGGTCTCGGAGAGCGCCGGATGGTGCGTGTCGCCCCACAGGATCTCCTTGCCGTTCATCCTCCCCTGGGCCAGCACCTCGTGCGTCTCCTCGGCCCCGAAGCCGTACCCCTGCCACGGCTCCGGCGTGAAGACGCTGATCACCTTCAGCAGGCGCATGGAGGGCATCCCGATGACGAGCGCCTGTCCCGAATGCCCCCCGGAGGCGAACATCACGTACTCGTCCATCTTTCCGGTCGGCACGTACGTCTTCACCGCCGCCTCGACGTCCGCCTGGCTGAGTCCGCGGGACTGGGCGATGTCGCCC
Source organism: Gemmatimonadota bacterium (assembly GCA_046757485.1). Taxonomy (GTDB): domain Bacteria; phylum Gemmatimonadota; class Gemmatimonadetes; order Palauibacterales; family Palauibacteraceae; genus JBHHYJ01. Next base: position 8,697 of record JBHHYJ010000072.1, on the reverse strand, counting down.
ACGTTCCCGCCTCCGCCGGCGCCGCCCCCGCACGCCAGGGCGAGGGTCAGCGCCCCCGTGCCGGCCACCGTGGCCGCTCCGATCCAGATTCGCTCCAGCTTTCTCATCTCTCCCCCTCGCTCCTCGGGATTCTTTCCGGTTCGTGGGTGTGTCCGTCCTCAGTCGGCCGACGGAGTCGTCGGGCCCCGGCGGGAGCGAGCCTGCGGTTCGACTCCGCTCTCCGCCGCCCGGCGCAGGTGCTCCCACAGGGCTCGTACATCCTCGGGGGTCGCTCCCTGGTTCATCATCGGCGTCAGGTACTCGGCCAGAAGCCGTCGGGCGATCGAGTCGTTCTGCACCATGGAGTCGGGGTTCGTAACCATGTGGTAGAACCACTCGAAGGACCGACGCGCGGTGACTCCCGCCAGATCGGGACCCACGAGCCGGCCGTTGCCGACGGTGTGGCAGGCGATGCAGCCCCGCGCCTGGAAGGTCGCCGCCCCCTCCTCGGCGAGCGCTTCGTCCACCGGGCCCTCGTTGGCCGCCACGGGCAGGCCGCCCGACTCGCCCCGCGGCTCGGCCCGCGCCTCCTCGGGCGAGCCCCCCGCCCCATCTTCCCCCGGACTGCCACACGCCCCGAGGGCGAGGAGCCCGGCCAGCCCCAGGGCGGCCCACGCGTGACGTGCGAGCATGCGATGCATCCTCCTACGTTCTGGGTTTCGGATCGTGGCCCGGTTCACCGGCCGTCACGCTGCGCGGCCCCCGGGCACGGATCCCCGGGGTCGGGAGACCCTCGTGCACCTCCCGGGCCGACCCCGCCGGTTCGAGTAAGTCACCGAGAGATGCGACTTAGGGGAGGAGAGCTGACCGGCGCCCGGCGCGCGCCTGGGCTATTCTGCCCCGTCACGTGCAAAACTGCGACACGTGCCGGGAGGATTGGCCCTACAGGGTGCATTCCGGCCCGTCCGGCAGCTCCTTTCGAGGGTGGCCGGCTACGGACACGGCGTCATCCGCCACCGGCCAGCACCGTCTGGATGGCGACCATGGCTGCCGCCGCCAGGGTCACGGCGACCGCCACCGAGCCCCGGGAGGTCTCCCTGAGCGCCTCGGGAACGATCTCGGCGAACACCATCCACAGCATCGCTCCTCCCGCGAAGCCGAGTCCCACGGGCAGGAGGGGGCGAAAGACCTCGACGAAAAGGAAGGCGGGAACGGCCAGGAGCGGTTGGGGGAGGCTCGAAAAGACGCTCCACGAGGCGGCTCGCCACACGGACTCTCCGCGCGGAACGAGGACGAGGCTGATCGCCAGCCCCTCGGGAACGTTGTGCACGGCGATCGCCGCCGTGATGAACAGTCCCAGCTCCAGCCCGCCGCCGAAGGCGACGCCCACCCCGACCCCCTCGGTCAGGGAATGCAGCGTCATGATGCCGACGAACATCAACCCCTTGACGGCGTCGGCGCCTCGCAGGCTTCCCATCTGGAGCACGTCTCTGCGTCGCTCGAGAACCCGGTGGCTGCTGAGAATGAACCACAGGCCGAGCAGGAGTCCGAGGAGCATGCGGGCCAGGCCGTACGTGGCCCCCTCGTCGAAGAGACGAAAGCTGGCGGCCAGCATCAGGCCGGCCGCGGCGGCGTTCGACACTCCGTGCCACCTCTGAGCGCTCCGGCGGAAGAAGACGAACGGCAGCACCCCGAGCCCGGTCGCGACCGCCGTGGCGAGGGCGAAGAGGAAAACCTGTACTGTCTCGATCGTCGCCCCCCGGTCTCCTGCCACACGGGTGCCCGGTGGATCCTCGAACCTGTCGGCGCCCACTCGCCGCCAAACTCCCGGGCGGCGACGCCGTGCGCCAGCCCCCGGATCGTCGGTTCGGGCTGCCCGGCTGGGACACAAGGCCACGGCTCGCCGGGTCAGGGTGTCTCACGCGAGCCCGCCCTCCTCCGCGCTCGCGATGCAGGTTCTCCAACGGGCTGAAGGAGCGTCGGCCGCACGGCCCGGTCGAGATCCCGGCGGCGCTTCGCGTGGGTGGCCCACGCCGTACCCGCATCGCGTCCCGCCCGCCCCGGCGGATGCAGCGGGGATGGCGGGCCGAAGGGCTGGCGCCGCCCGGCCCGTCCGGACCATCCTCCGGGGTCGATCGGTCCCTCGGCCAGTCTGCCGCGGCCCGCGTGCACGGAGGGAGTCCATGGGTGATCGTACGTCCCGAGTCGGCGCCGGCGACCCGGGTCGCTGGGTGGATGACCGCAACGCCGCCCTGCTCGTCGACCTCTACGAGCTCACGATGCTTCAGGCCTACTGGCGCGAGGGGATGGCCGAGGAAGCGGTCTTCAGCCTCTTCGTCCGCCGCATGCCCCGGAAGCGGAACTACCTGCTCGCCTGCGGGCTGGACGACGCCCTTCGTTACCTGGAACGGCTCCGCTTCCGAGAGGAGGAGATCGCCTACCTGCGGACGAGAGACGAGTTCAGTGCCGGCTTCCTCGAGTGGCTCGGCGGGCTCCGTTTCACGGGCGACGTTCGAGCCGTGGCCGAGGGGACGCCGGTCTTCGCGGAAGAGCCGATTCTGGAGGTCGCCGCGCCGCTTCCCGAAGCCCAGCTCGCGGAGACGTTCCTGATGAACCAGGTGCATCTGCAGACGGTGCTCGCCTCGAAGGCGTCCCGCCTGGTCACCGCGGCCCGCGGCCGCACGGTGGTCGATTTCGGACTGCGGAGGATGCACGGCACGGATGCCGGCCTGAAAGGGGCCCGGGCCTTCTACATCGCCGGGGTGGATGCGACGAGCAACGTCCTCGCGGGCGCGGTCTACGGGATCCCGATCGCGGGCACGATGGCCCACAGCTACGTCCAGGCTCACGACTCCGTGAGGGCGGCGTTCCGCGCGTTCACGCAGCTCTACCCCGAGACGATCCTCCTGGTGGACACGTACGACACGCTCGACGGGGTTCGGGCCGTCATCGAGCTGGCCCGGGAGGCAGGAGAGGCTTTCCGGGTTCGGGGCGTCCGGCTCGATTCGGGGGAGCTGGGACCCCTGGCTTCGGAGGCGCGTCGGATGCTCGACGAGGCGGGTCTACGCTCGGTGGAGATCTTCGCCAGCGGCGGCCTGGACGAGGAGGAGATCGGAGAGCTGGTTCGCGCCGGAGCACCGATCGCCGCCTTCGGGGTGGGGACGGGGATCGGCGTGGGCAGGGGGGCGCCGGCGCTGGACATGGCCTACAAGCTGGTGGCGTACGCCGGCCGGGGGCGTCTCAAGCGGTCCCCGGGGAAGGGAATCCTTCCGGGGCGCAAGCAGGTGTTCCGCGAGCTGGAGGACGGGTGCTCGGTGCGGGACGTCATCGCCCGGGAGGACGAGGATCTTCCGGGCGTTCCTCTTCTGTGCTCCGTGATGGAGGGAGGCCGTCGGCTGTCGGCGGGCCGCGTGAGTCTCGAGGAAGCTCGGAGGCACGCCCGTGAGGAGCTGGATCGCCTTCCCGAGCGCGTGCGGGCGCTCGACCCGGCGGTGCCTCCCTACCCGGTGGTGGTGAGCGATTCGCTGCGCCGCTACCGGGCGGAGGTGGAGGCGACGCTCCCCTGAGCGGCGATTTCGAACGGCGAGGTGCACCATGTTTCGCAGCGTTCTGGTCCCCGTGGACCTGACGGAGAAGAACGAGCACGCCGTGCGGCTCGCGCGGGAGCTGGCGGGCGAGAGCCGCGGAGAGGTGACTCTCCTGCACGTGATCGAGACGCTGGACCTGCCGTTCGACGAGCTGGAGGAGTTCTACCGGCGGCTCGAGGAGAAGGCGGCTCGAGGGATGGAGACGCTGGCGGAGCCGCTGCGGGCGGCGGAGATCCCGCACCATCGAGAGGTCGCCTACGGGAAGAGGGGCGAGGCGATCGTGGAGTACGCGGAGCGGCACGCCAACGACCTCATCATCATGAGCTCGCACCGGGTGGACCTGGCGGATCCGGGTTCCGGGTGGACGACGCTCAGCTACAAAGTCGCGATCCTGGCCCAGTGCCCCGTGCTGTTGGTGAAGTGAACGGAGGCGGCGCGTTCGCTAGATTACGCCATCATCCGTGGGGGAAAGGCCGCGGCGCGGCCGGGCGTCCCACCCGGAACCGGCCGGAGCCGCCCTGACCGGAAGCCGGCGGCGGTTCCGACCAACACGTAGGGAGGCGATAGGACGCATCGGATGGCCAGCGCGCTGGAGGCACGGACACGCACCGTGGACGGAGGACGGGCGGAGCTCGACCTGGCGAGCGACGAGGAGCTGGTCGTCGGCTACCTCGGGGGTGAGGGACGTGCGTTCCGGGTCCTGGCCGACCGCTACCGGGACCGTCTGCTGAACTTCATCTATCGGACGATCGGCGATCGAGAGAGGGCGGAAGACCTCGTCCAGGAGACGTTCGTCCGCGTGTACCGGCATCTTCACCGCTTCGATCCAGCGAAGCGATTCTCCACCTGGGCCTACACGATCGCGGCGAACCTGGCGAAGAACGAGCTCCGCAACCGATCCCGGACACCGCTCGTCCTGTTCCAGGCGATCACCCAGCGCTGGGAGGAGGACCATCGTCCTCTGGAGTGGGAGGACGCCCGGTACGTCCCCGACGAGATGGCCCGAAGACGGGGTCTCCGGAAGCTGGTGGAATGGGCCGTCGCGGCGCTCCCCGAGCACCACCGCGAGGTCTTCGTGCTCCGGGAGCTGGAGGGGAGGACGTACGAGGAGATCGCCGAGATCACGGACACGAAGCTCGGTACGGTGAAGTCGCGGCTGAACCGGGCCCGCAACCGCTTCGCGCGCATCATCGCCCCCCGGCTCGAGTAATCCGTAACCGGTTCGCCGGCCGAGCTTTTCGACACACTCCGCCGTCCCTACATTCCCGCTGTCCCCCGCTCCTCCAGCGACTTACGAGGAATCCGATCGGGAACCTGAGCCTCGATGCGTAGCTCCGACGAGAGACAGGGGAGGTCGAGGCATCGAGGCCCGGGGGCCTCGTCGTCCTCGCGTCCTGGTTCGCCGCAGTCGGCTCGGGAGGACCCTCCCACGGAAGGGAGCGATCGGTTCCGCCTCATCTTCGACCATGCCTACCAGTTCCTCGGGCTCCTCGCGCCCGACGGGACGTTGCTGGAGGTGAACCGGTCGGCGCTGGAGTTCGGCGCCCTCGCCCGGGAGGATGTCGTCGGCCGGCCGTTCTGGGACACGGGTTGGTGGTCGACCGATCCCCCGGCCCAGGAGCGACTCCGCGGCGCCGTCCGCTCCGCCGCCGCGGGAGAGTTCGTCAGGTACGAGGCGGAGGTCCGCGGCAAGGGCGACGAGCGCGCCGTGGTGGATTTCTCTCTCCAACCCGTTCTCGGCACGAACGGCCAGGTCGTGGCGATCGTTCCGGAGGGGCGGGTGATCACGGCACTCAAGGCGACGGAGGAAGAGCTACGCCTCTCCCGGGCGAAGTTCGCGGGCATCCTGCGAGGTGCGGCGGATGCCATCATCTCCATCGACGAGTCACAGCACGTCGAGCTCTTCAACGAGGGCGCGGAGCGGATCTTCGGCTACTCGCGGGAAGAGGTACTCGGGCAGCCTCTCGGGCTTCTGATCCCGGAGCGGCTTCGGAAGGTCCACGATGCTCACGTGCAGGCGTTCGCCGGCTCGGAGGATGTCGCACGGCTCATGGGCGAACGGGAGGAGATCATCGGCCTCCGGAAGGGCGGAGAAGAGTTCCCGGCCGAAGCTTCCATCCAGAAGGTGGAGGTCGCCGGCCGCAAGGTGCTCACCGTGATCCTGCGCGACACATCCGACCGCAAGCGGATCGAGGCGGAGAGGGAGCATCTCCTGGCGGCGGAGCAGGAGGCGAGAAGAAGAGCAGAAGCGACGGAGCGAAGGGCGCAGTTCCTGGCCGAGGCCAGCCGGCAGCTGGCCGGCTCCCTCGATCTGAACGAGACGCTCGCTTCGCTGGCCGAGCTCTCCGTGCCGATGCTGGGGGACGTCTGCGTCGTGCACGCGACGGAGCGGGGAAGCGTGAGCCGCGCGCGGGTGGTGGCCCGCCCCGGCCTGGAGATCGGCGCTCTGGAGATGCCCGAGGTGCCGGCGGAGCTGACGGCTGCTCACCCGGTGCGCGAGGTCATGGAGACCGGAGAGCCCGCGTTGTTTCCGGAGCTGGGGGAGACGGAGCTGGCTCGTCTCGCGGTGGATGACGAGGACCTGGAGAGGCTCCGGAGGATGCGGCCCGGCTCTCTCATGATCCTGCCTCTGGCGGCCCGGGGGGCCACGCTGGGGGCTCTCTGCTTCCTCACCGTCGGTGGGGAGCGTCGCCTGGGCCCGGCGGAGCTGGCCCTCGCCCGAGAGCTGGCGGACCGGGCCTCCCTGGCCGTGGACAACGCACGCCTGTACGGGGCGGCTCGGCAGGCGACCCGCACCCGCGACGAGATGTTCCACGTCATCTCGCATGATCTGAAGAACCCGCTGGCGGCCATTCTCCTGGGCGTCAAGATGCTCCGCGCGCGGGCGGAGTCCGATGCGGATCTGGCGGAGCTCCTGGAGGGGATCGAGCTCTCGGCCGCGCAGCTCGACCGCCAGGTGCGGGACCTGATGGACGTCGCCGGGATCGAAACGGGGCGCCTCCTGGTCCAACCTCGCCCGGTCGCGCCCGAGGCCCTGCTCGACGAGGCCACTCGGGCCCTCGAGCCACGGGCGGCCGCGGCCGGGGTGAGCCTCTCCTGCGAGGCGGAGCCGGGGCTTCCTTCGGTGAGCGCGGATCGTGCCCGCATCGTCCAGGCGCTCTCCAACCTGGTGGACAACGGGATCAAGTTCACCCCCGCGGGCGGCGCGATCACCGTTCGGGCCGTGGCCCGCGGCCGGCGGGTCGAGATCTCCGTGTCCGACACGGGTCCCGGGGTGGCCGTGGAGGACCAGCCGTACGTCTTCGACCGTTTTTGGCACGGGGCCGGACCTGCCGGTGCCGACAGGTCGGGAATCGGCCTGGGGCTGTTCATCGTGCGGGGCATCGTCGAGCAGCACGGGGGCGCGGTGAACGTTCGCAGCCGTCCGGGAGAGGGCGCCACCTTCACCATTACCCTTCCGGTGGCGCGAGAATAGGCGGGACAGCCCTCCTTCGAGCCTCGAATCCGTACCAGGAGGAACGGGGGACGGAAACACAGGGCTTTCGCTCAGCCGGTCAGGAGGAACATAATACCCCGTCCGATGTCTCATTATGTCCCGCACCGTGGGGCGCCGGAGCTCCTTGGAAGGCCTCGCGGACGGGTCGATCCCGCTCGAAGCGAAGGAGGCGGGTCACGTGGCCCGAGGTTTTTGGCAGCTCGGGCCAGCTGAAGAGCCATCACGGCCGAGGCACATGCTCGCAAGCCGTCGCTGGCACGGCATGCGCATGGCGGACACACGGCGCAGGCTGGACGGGGACGAGCCGCATTATGACGAGACAGGCGTTGAGCCACAGCGCACGAGAGCCTGACCACGAGGGAGGTCGAACGGCGGCCCGGATTCTCATCGTCGAGGACGACGACGTGATCCGGGGCTTCCTGCGGAAGCTGCTGGCGGACGCGGGGTACGAGGTCGCCGAGGTATCCACCGGGGAGGAGGGACTCCGTGCCCTGGAGCGACGCCTCTTCGACGTCGTCCTGCTGGACCTGAACCTTCCGGGAATGCACGGCCTCAACGTCCTGGCGGCGGCGCCGGCGACCCAGACGGACGCGCAGTTCATCGTGATGACCGCGTTCGGCGAAGTCGAAACCGCGGTCGATGCGATGCGCTCGGGCGCCTTTCACTACCTGACGAAGCCGCTGGATCCGGAACATCTGCTTCTGACGGTCGAGCGCGCGGCGTACGAGCAGGAGCTGCGGAGGGAAGTGGCGCAGCTCAGACGACGATCCGGCGTGGGAGCGCGGGCCCGAATCGTGGGCAAGGCTCCCGCGCTCGAGCGCATGTTCGATCTTCTCGAGAGAGTGGCTCCCACACGTTCCACCGTTCTCCTGACCGGCGAGACGGGGACGGGGAAGGAGCTGTCCGCCCGCGCCATTCACGAGCTTTCGCCTCGATCCCGGAAGCCTTTCGTGCCGGTGAACTGTTCGGCGGTGCCCGAGACCCTGCTGGAGTCGGAGCTCTTTGGCCACGTGAAAGGTGCCTTCACCGGCGCGATCGCCAGCCGCCGCGGCCTGTTCGAGGAAGCGCACGCAGGCACTCTGTTTCTCGACGAGATCTCCACGGTCTCCGCCAACATCCAGGTGAAGCTGCTCCGGGTCCTCCAGGAGAAAAGGATCCAGCGGGTGGGCGGCGGGGCGCCGATCTCGGTGGACTTCCGCCTCATCTGCGCCACGAACGTGGATCTGGCGGAGGAGGTTTCCACCGGCCGCTTTCGTGAGGATCTCTACTACCGGATCAACGTGTTCCCGATCCACGTCCCGCCCCTCCGGGAGCGGAAGTCCGATATTCCATTGCTGGCCAACCACTTCCGTCTCCGGTTCGCCGAGGAGAACCAGGTGGAGCCCCCGGGGATCTCCGCCGAGACGCTGGCTCGGATGATGGAGTACGAGTGGCCGGGCAACGTGCGGGAGCTGGAGAACTTCGTGGAGCGGGCCATGATCATGTACGCCGGCGCCCCGTCCGTGCGGTTCGATCCGCCCGGTCGGGAGAGAAGCGATGGGGACGAGCACGGCCTCGTGGAGCGCGCCCGCGCCGAAGGCTGGGATCTGGACCGACTGGAGCGGGAGTACATTCTGGTCACGCTGGAAGAGACGG
>JBHHYJ010000071.1:0-11009 GCA_046757485.1 Gemmatimonadota bacterium | reverse complement strand
AGCCGTACGGGCAGTAACGGAGCCCGCGCGCACGCGGCCGTCAGCTCAGCCGGCCCGCCACAGATACCAGCGTAGCGCCGGGGGCACGCGGCGCCGGAGAGCCCGCTCCACCTCCCGGGGGTCGGGTGGCTCCCGGTGGACGAGGATGCGCGTCGCGCCCGCCTCGTGCGCGGCCACCGGGACGCCGTCCCGCAGGACGACCCGGTTCGTGGCCAGGGCGGGAATCCGGTCCCCGGGGGTCAGGACGCCGATGAGATTCAGGGGATCCGCCGCGCTGATCGTGACGAGCCGGCCGGTCGGCTCAGCTCGCCGAGTGCCGCGCAGCTTACCGACCGCCTCCGGGAGCGCGAACTGTTCGCCGGAGAATCCGGCCACGAACCGGCCTCCCCGGATCTCGCCCCGCGCCTCGAGGCGCCGGTAGACGAGGAGCAGGTCCCGCCAGGCCGGGGCGAGCGTCTCCCGGGCGAGCAGCCGACGGAAGACGACGCCGTACCGGCGGAGGAGAAGAACGGCGAACGCCTCGACCGCCTCGCGGTACGCCGCATCACGGCGGCCGGCACGTCGCGGCACGCGGCCGACGGCGCCCGGCTCGCGCCCCTCCCGCGGAGTCGATGCCGCTTCCGCGACGGGCGGTTCGCGGAGCAGGGACCAGCGCCCGGCCGTCTCCACGCCGTAAGGGGCGAAACGGCCTCGGCGGCGGCCCTTGGCTCCCCCCACCGGGGGGCGTCGGTTCGAAGGGGTGAGGAGCGCCCGCAGGCCGGTGAAGCTGTCGGCCGTCGCCACGCCATGGGCGACGAGCTCACCGAGGGCCATCTCGACCCGGGTGGCCAGGAGCCCGCTTCCGTCCACGAGCTCGTGGAAGAAAGAGGCCCCGCGCTGGGCCAGGATCTCCGCCACCCGGCGTGCATACGACGTGAGCCGATCCCACTTCGGGGCGGGCCGGGCCAACTCGATCCAGGCGGCCGCGCGCTCCCGCTGGAGAAAGGCGACGGGTGAGGAGCGGAGCGGTCCGGTGCCGAAGCTCGCGCTGTTTTTTCCCGTCCGGCGGCCCGTGGGTCCGGCCTCCCCGACCCGCGATCCGTCCGCTTCCCCGTTCCGACCGTCTCCGTCCGGCGCCGACAGTCGTCCCCACAGGAGCCGTCCGGTGAGGCAGAGGGCGTCCAGGTGCTCCGGCTCGTAGCTCTCGCAGCGGCCCGCGAGCACGTCGGGCTCCCACGCCGCCGCGGGAAGCTCGTATCCATCGAGCTGCTCGATCACGGCGGCCAACCCCTCGAGTCCCGCGCCTCGCTCCTCGCCCGAAAGCCGCTGCCAGGCGCATAGAAACCGCATGAAGTCGGATGCTGTAACCGGCTCTATCTCGGATCTTAGACGCGCAAGCGTGTAGCGATGAATGCGAGCCAGGAGCCGGCGGTCGCACCACTCCCGGGTCGGCGGCTGGCTCTCCGTTCGCTCCTTCGGGCCCGCGACGTGGAGCGGGTGCGTGCCGCTGCCTCCGATTCTCGCGGAGTCGAATCCCGGCTCTCGCCCCCGCCCCGGCGTGAAGCTGCCCCGCAGGACCGCACCCTCGGCCTCCAGGGCGAGAAGGGCGGCCGTCGTCTCGGCCGGGTCGAGCCCCAGCGGGGCACCCAGCTCGGTCTCGGTCACCGGCCCGAGCGCCTCGGTGCGTCCGCGCAGGAGCTGCTTCACCGCCTCCTCGCGGCTCGCCGGCTCCGCCGCGAACGCGGCCGGCGGGACGACGTCGGGCCGGGCCCGTGCCCCGGGGTGGACGGCGCGGAGCTCGGAAAGCCGCTCCGCCGCGAGCCACAGCACGGCGGGGGGAAGGCGCACCCGCGTCGCCCGCCCGGCGGCCACGAGCTCGGCGAACCACCCGTCCCAGGAGGTCCCGGCCCGGCCGCGCCGCCCCTCCTCCTCCGTCAGGAAGCCCGTCACCATCAGGGCGTCGTGGAGCTCCTCGGCGTCCCTCGGCTCCGGCCAGGCCTCCTCCCGCACCCGCTCGATCGCGGCCAGGTCCAGGGCCCCCAGCTCGTTGGCGGCGCTCGGCTCCATCGCCCGCCGGGCGTAGACCGCGAGCGTCCGGCGCTCCTCGGCCGGCGCGTCGTCCAGAAAGGCGTAGGGTCGGGCCGTGAGCAGCTCGTGGCAGAGAGGCGAGGGCTCGGGCGTGTCGCGGGCCACGAGCCGAAGCTCGCCGGCCCGTACCTTCCGCAGCACCTTCAGGAGGCGCTCCAGGTCCATCGCGTCCGTGAGACAGTCCTCGATCGCCTGATCCACGAGCGGGTGCTCCGGGATCTCCCGCTCGCCCCCCTCGATGTTCTCGAAGCAGGCGACCGCGTCGGGGAAGACCGAGGCCAGCAGATCCTCCGCCTCCATCCGCTGGATCTGTGGAGGCGTGCGGGAGCCCCCTCGCCAGCGGCGGACGGCGAGCGAGATCGTCGAGTTCCAGCGCCACCGCGTCTCGAAGAGGGGGTTGTCGAGGACCGCCTGTACCAGGACGTCCCGCACCGTCTCGGGGTTCAGGAAGCGGAAGACGTCCTCCAGGGGAAACGAGTGCTGGGGACCGAGGGAGAGGAGGAGCCCGTTCTCCGTCGCCGCGGCCTGCAGCTCGAAGTTGAAGCTCCGGCAGAAGCGCTTGCGGAGCGCCAGCCCCCACGCCCGGTTCACCCGGCTCCCGTACGGGGAATGGAGCACGAGCTGCATTCCCCCCGCCTCGTCGAAGAAACGCTCGAGGACGAGGGTCTCGAGGGACGGCAGCACCCCGAGCAGGTGCTTCGCGTCCGCCAGGTAGGTGACGATCTGGTCCGCGGCGGCCGGCGGGATCCCGTACTCGCTCCGGAGCCAGGCCGCGCACTCCTCGGCGGCCGCCCGCCCAGCGGCACCGAGGCGCCGGTCGACCTCCGCCCGCAGCCCGGCCACCTCGGCCGAGAGCTCGTCGCTCCGGGCGGGGGCCTCGCCGAACCAGAACGGGATCGTGGGGGGTTGTCCGTGCGCGTCGGCCACCCGCACGACCCCCGTCTCCACCTTGAGGATCTCCCACGAGCTGTTGCCGAGCTGGAAGATGTCGCCCCGCGAGCTCTCGACGGCGAAGTCTTCGTTCAGGGTGCCGATGTAGGTGGCTTCGGGCTCCAGGATCACCCGGAAGTCCGCCTGGTCGGGGATCGCCCCGCCGCTGGTGATCGCCGCCAGCCGTGCCCCGCGCCGCGGCCGAAGCCGGCCGTTCACCGCGTCGTGATGGACGTACGCGCCCCGCCGGCCCCGGCGGGTCCGGAAGCCATGGGCCAGCATGTGCACGATCTCGTCGAACGTCTCCCGCGCCAGCTCCCGGTACGGATAGGCGCCCCGGAGGAGCTCGAAGAGGCCCGTCTCCTCCCACTCCTCCGCGGCCACCTCCGCCACGACCTGCTGGGCCAGGACGTCGAGGGGCCGTTCCAGGAGGATCAGATGGTCCAGGGTCCCGGTGCGGGCGGCCCGCTGGAGGGCGGCGCACTCGATCAGGTCGTCGCGGGAGAGAGGGAAGAGCCGCCCCTTCGGCGTGCCGACCACCGTGTGTCCCGAGCGCCCGACCCGCTGAAGGAACGCGGTGATCCGGTTCGGGGAACCGAGCTGGCAGACGAGGTCCACGTGCCCGATGTCGATCCCCAGCTCCAGCGAGGCGGTGGCGACCAGCGCCCGGAGCCTGCCCTCCTTGAGCCGGCTCTCGGCGTCGAGCCGGACCTCCTTGGAGAGGCTCCCGTGGTGGGCCATCACGGCCTCCTCCCCCACCCGCTCGCTCAGCATGCGGGCCACCCGCTCCGCCATGCGGCGGGTGTTCACGAAGACGAGGGTGGTGCGGTGCTCGCCGATCAGCTCCGCGAGCCGGTCGAAGATCTCTTCCCACACCTCGTGGGCCACGACCGCTTCGAGGGGGGAGGAGGGGAGCTCCAGGCCCAGCTCCAGCTCCCGCAGGTGTCCCTCGTCCACGATCGTGCACTCCGGGGTGCCGTCGGCCCGAACGTTTCGGCCTCCCACCAGAAAGCGGGCCACCTCCTCGATCGGGCGCTGGGTGGCGGAAAGGCCGATCCTCTGGAGCGGCCGACCCGCCACGTGCTCCAGTCGCTCGAGGCTGAGCGCCAGGTGCGAGCCCCTCCGGGACTCCACCACGGCGTGGATCTCGTCCACGATCACCGTCCGCACGGTGCGGAGCATCTCCCGACTCCGTCGAGCCGTGAGAAGGAGGTAGAGCGACTCGGGGGTGGTGACGAGAATGTGGGGCGGCGTGCGCACCATCGCCTGGCGCTCGGCCTGCGTCGTGTCGCCCGAGCGGACGGCGGCCGTGATCCGCACCCGCGGCAGCCCCATCGCTTCGGCCACCTGACGGATCTCGCGCCGCGGCTCGGCCAGATTCCGGTGGATGTCGGCCGAGAGCGCCTTGAGGGGCGAGACGTAAACGACCCGCGTTTCGTCGGGCAGCGGGAGCCCGTCGGGATCCCCGGGCACCCGGTCTCCACCCGCATCCGCGGCGGGCGGTCCGCTCGCCACGGGAGACTCGCCGGAACGCCGGGTCGTTGCCCCGCCCGCCACTCCCTCGCGGAGCAAGGCATCCAGGGCATGCAGAAAGGCGGCGAGCGTCTTCCCCGAGCCCGTGGGGGCGGCGATCAGCGTGTGCTCACCGCGACGGATCGCCTCCCAGCCCGCGCGCTGCGGGGGGGTCGGCTCGCGGAAGCGTTCCTCGAACCAGCTCCGGACCGCCGGGTGGAAACGGGAGAGCGGCATGTTCCATGATACGCCTGCCGGAGCCCGTGTTCCATGCAACGAAGGCCCGGGGGCGCGGGAGCGGCCCGGCGCCCCGCAGCCGGGCTACTCCGCCTCGGCGAACAGCACCTCGTACAGCGCCAGGCCCCGGTGCACCGCCTCGGCCGTCACACCGGCGAAGAAGTAGGGCATCTTCCCGAGCCCCTCCCGTGCCACCCGCTGGAGCGCCTGCTTCGTGTCGTCGCCGAAGCGCATCCCGACGAAGCCGTCCATCAGCCCGGCCCGCACCGCCTTCAGCACCCACGGCTTCGTCTCGGCCGTGACCTTGGTGACCACCGCACCGGTCACCGCGCCGCTCGGGTCCAGCGTGAGCCCGACCTCCAGAGGCCCGTGCTGCGTGTTCACCTGCGGGAACAGGACGACCCCGATCATCGCGTCGTCCTCGGCCGTGGCGTAGAAGAACCGGAGCTCGCGGTCCTCGGGAGAGAAGGAGGCCTCCGTCCGCAGCCGGCGGAGATCCTGGCGCCCGATCTTCACCTCCCGAACGAAGTATTGCTTCGCCCCCGGCAGGGTGCTCCGAATGACGTCGGCGTGCTTGCGGAGCGTCACCGTCGGCGTGATGTGCGCGGCGGCCCCGATGGACAGGACGGCCGCCAGGGCGATCGCGGCCGCCCTCCCGCGCCTCGGGCCGGCCCCCCGTACCCCCGATGAGCCGGCGACCTTCGGCGGCCGATGTGCGTCGGCCGCTCTCTTGTATGTGGGTTTCATTTCTCCTCCTTACTCTGCATCCGATCCCTACCGAGCGTCGCCCTCACGGTTCCCGCCAGGACGACGAGGTACACGGCCGCCATCGTCCAGCCCGAGAGGATCGTGAGCCACGCGAACCCCCCGAGGCCGGCCTTCATGAGCCACTGGCCCGAGAAGTCCAGCGCTCCGGCCGCGAACGCCGCCACGATCACGGTGTCCCGCCACCCGGGACGCCACTCGAGGCCCAGTACGATGAGCGTCAGGAGGGCCGCCACCACGGCGAACATCAGGATGTGGATGTGACTGTCCTGGATGAGCAGCCGCGTGTCCACCGTGTGCCGTTCCTCCTCCAACGCGGACAGATCGAGCGGTTGGGTGACGCTCACCGAACGGTCCGGGAGCCCCTCCTCATCCAGAGACCGATCGGGCGCGTAGGTGGCGCTCACCGCCTCCGGGGTCAGGCCCGCGAACTCCCTCACCATCAGAAAGGCGAAGACGTAGGCGTAGCCCAGCACGAGCAGGAAGAGGAGCGCTCCGATCCTCACCGAGCGGTTCGCGCGGCGCAGGCTGTACAGGCCGGTCGCTTCGTTCACGAGGCCTTCTCCGATCCGGACGAGCTCCTCATCAGAAGACCGTCACGAGCTGCACGATGTAACGGACGTCCCAGTTGTCGAGCCCGTCGCTCGTCTCGAAGGAGTCGACGTTCGAGCGGTCCACCCGGATCTCGCCCCGGAGCTGGAAGCGGGGAATCCGGAGCGTGGTGTGCTCGATGTTCGTGAAGATCCCCTCCCGCCCGGTCCCGAAGAGGAAGGCCGGCGAGAGCGAGAAGGACTCGATCGTCTGCTCCTCGCCGGTGCGCCCTCCATCCATGTCGTCGAACACCTCGGCCCGGGCCGTCAGGCCGAATCGCCTGCCCACCCGTCCGAACGCCGTCAGGGTGGCGCCCGCCCACCGGGCGTCCGTTCCGTCCTCCGCCGCGTCGTCGTCTCCCCCGTAGTTCGCCTCCCCGGCCAGCACGAACCCGCGGCTCGGCTGAAACGCGTAGTCGACCGAGAGCAGATAGCGGTCCGTCGTCTCCCCCTGCTCGCCCTCGGGACCGAACGTCCCCCCGATCCCGAAGCTCGTGCGCTTGGTGGGGAGGAAGCCGACCCGGGCCCCGACCGTCTTGCCGTGGTTCGGATCGACCTGGGACTCCCAGCCGTTGGTGACCATCGCGAGAACGTTGATCTTCGGCGTGGCGTTCCAGCGTCCCACCAGCCCGACGAGCTTGATCGGGCGGCCGAACTCGAAGTTCAGGCTCGTGGTGGGCTGGAGGTTCAGAGGCTCGTCGTCCCGCTCGAACCCGAGGGGGGAGTCGAACTTTCCGATGCTGAAGCTCAGCTCCGGCAGGCCCGGAGGCGTGAAGCTCAGGATCAGGTTGTCGATCTCGATCTCCGTGACGACCTCCTCCTCCTCCCCTCCGGAGGAAGCGACCGCCGCCTGAGGAAGAAGCAAGCCGTCCGTCGCCGGCCACCGGGTGGCCGCGGCCGCCGCCTCGCCGCCGGCCTGTTCCGTCGCCTCCGGCTCCTCGAGCAGCGTGGTGAGCTGCCCGAAGAACCACAGGTGCTCGGAGAGCTCGCTGAACAGCGACACGGCGATCTTGCTCGCCTGGAACGTGTTCTCGTCCGTCCGGCCCTCGAACGTGTAGTTGCCGACGCCGAAGCCCGTGATCTGCACGGGGAACAGGCTCTCGCGCGTGAGCTTCTCGATCTCCTGGGCCTCCGGGCCCGCCAGCTCCACCGGCCGGTCCTCCTGGCCCCGCGCCTCGTCGGGCGTCGCCAGACCCACCAGGGTCCACCCCGCCAGGGCCCACGCCGCCAGGGTTCGGCCCGCCACGAGGGCGAGAGCGGCCCGCCTGTATCTTGGAATCACGCCACCTCCGTCTCGTTGTCCGTTGCTTTCCGGTGGATCCGTCGGCGCGGCGCACCGACGCGTACATGGCGCCGTGAGCCGCCGGATCTCGCTGCGTCGCCCGGTCACGCCGGGCGCGGGCCACGGGCCCGCTCAGCCTGTCAGGAAAGGGTCAGACGCGAGGGGGAGGGGGTTCGGGAGTCGCCACGGCCGAGGTCGGCGCCCGCGGATGTTCGATCGGCAGGACGAGGCTCTCCCGCCCGGCGACCCCGGCCTGCACCGGGGTCGTGGCGACCAGAGATGCCGAGAGAGGGGGTACCGAGGTCACGGTGCCCTCCGTGAAGCTCGCCCCGTGGCAGAGCGCGTCGTGCTCGTGCCCCACCTGCGTGTCGTGAGGCCCGTTCCCCAGGGTCCCGTGGTGGCTGCCGAGGAGACAGGCCAGGGCGCAGGTGTAGGTCGGCTGGGCCCCCAGGACGAAGAGGACGGCCAGCCCGGCGGTCGCCCGCCGGACGGAGGACCGCCGGCCGCGCGCTCGGTGGCGCCATCCATCTCCATATCGCCTGGCCAGGCGTGGAACGTCGTTCATCGTCTCCCGAGCCCGGGTTCACACTGCCGCCCAACCATACCGGCGGGCCGGCCCTCGGGGCAAGCGGGCCGGGTTCCTCAACGTGCCGCGACCGCGGGCGGTTCCCGTGGCTTGCTTCCAGATACCGTGCCGTGCATGATCCGCCATCCCCGGGGAGGCGACGGAACCGTGGCTCCCCGCCGGTGCGTTGCTCGTGCGCGGTTCCTTGCACCCGGAGTGAGCCATGAAAGCCCTGAGCCAGGTCCGACAATCGGCACGGCCCGCCGATCTACACAGGTTTCGCGCCGCCGACGTTCGCCGTCTTGCTCCCGTCCTCCTGGTCCTCGTGTCGCTGCCGCTCTTCGCGCCCGGTTCGCTTCGAGCCCAGGGGAAGGAGCAGGACGCCGGCCGCCAGGAGGCGTTCGCCGAGCTGCAGCAGATTCGGCGCCAGCTGGCCGAGATCCGACAGGAAGCGCTGCAGGATGAGGAGATCGCCGCCGAGAGCGGACGGCTCCAGGAGATGATGGCCGCCGCCATGCGAAAGGCCGACCCCAGGGCGAACGAGAAACGGGATCGCCTGGACGACCTCCGAACCGAGATGCGCGAGGCCCAGGAGGCCGGGAATCAGTCGAAGATCACCCGGCTCATGGACGAGGCGCAGGAGCTTCAGGCGGATCTCCAGAAGGCCCAGGCCGAGGCGATGCAGGACCAGAGGATCTCGCGGAGCATCGAGAAGGTTCAGAAGATGCTCGAAAAGAAGATGAAGGAGATCAACCCGGAGGTGGGGAAGCTCCTGTCGCGCGAAGAGAAGCTGACCGAGGAGCTCCAGGGCAAGGGCTGATATCCCCGTGAGCCACCGGCGCCTCTTCCTGAAGCAGCTGGCGGCCGCGGGGGTGACCGCCGGACTGGGGCGTCTGGTGGCCGCCGATGAGGCGCTGGGCGCCGCCCTTGCTCGCCTCCCGGAGGAAGCGTCGCTGGAAGGCGAGTACCTCCTGAGCCCCGAGATCACGTACCTGAATCACGGCTCCATCGGCACGATTCCACGCGTCGTCCACGAAGCTCATCGAGCCTATCTGGAGCTGTGCGAGACGAACCCGTGGCTCTACATGTGGGGCGGGGCCTGGGAGGAGCCCCGGGAGGCGGTGCGGTCGAAGGTCGCCGCCGCGATCGGGGCGGCCGCCGAGGACGTGGCCCTCACCCACAACACGACGGAGGGCTTCAACCTGCTGGCTCAGGGGCTGCCCCTGGGACCGGGCGACGAGGTGCTGTTCAGCACCCTCAACCACCCCGGGGCCAGCGTGTGCTGGTTCCACCGCGCCCGAGACGCGGGGTATCGGGTTCGCCGCTTCCCGTTTCCCGTCCGGGAGGTGGCGAGCCTTTCGGTGCGGGACGTCGTGGAGCTCCACCGCCGGGAGATCACCGACCGCACGCGCGTGCTCGTCTTCCCGCACGTGGACAACCAGGTCGGCCTCCGGCATCCGGTGGAGGAGCTGGCGGGCATGGCCCATCGCCTCGGGGTGGAGTTCGTGGCCGTCGACGGGGCCCAGTCGGTGGGCATGCTCCCCGTGGCGGTGGAGGAGATGGGGATCGACTTCTACGCGGCGAGTCCCCATAAGTGGCTGCAAGCGCCCAAGGGCCTGGGGCTCCTGTACGTGCGGCGGCCGCTTGCCGAGCGGCTGCGACCGATGTGGGTCACGTGGGGCCAGGAGCGCTGGGAGGGCAGCGTGCGGATCTTCGAGGATTACGGGACCCGCAACCTGCCGGAGCTGCTCGCCCTCGGCGACGCGGTGGAGTTCCAAGGGGCCGTGGCGCTAGGTGGAGAGGGGAGAAGCTACCGGGCGCTCTGGGAGGCGTGGCGCTCGGCGAGCGAAAGCGCACCAGGCGTCCGCTGGCGGTCGCCGGTGGAGTGGGCCCTCTCGGCGTCGCTCTTCGCCCTCGAGGTGGATGGGCTCGCCAGCCCGGAGCTCTTCGACCGCCTGTGGAAGGAAGGAGGGTTCGTCTTCCGGGCGTTTCACACGCCGGAGCTCAACACCGCCCGCATCTCTCCGAACCGGATGACCCGCGAGGAGGAGAGGGACCGCTTCTTCGCCGCCGTGGCGAAGCTGTAGGCGGCCCGGGCTCTCGGGCTGCCGGTCGCGGCCCTCGGGCGCGTCTATCCGGCAGGCCGCCGTTCCCTTCGCCGCTCCCTCCGCCGCTCCCTACTCGAGCCCGTCCAGAAACGCTCGGATCTCCGAGCCGAGCCGCTCGGGCTGCTCCACGAACGGGAAGTGGCCCGCTCCCCGAAGGACCACGAGTCGGGCGTGCGGGATCCGGGCCGCGAGCTCGCGGCTCATCTCGAGCGGGATCGGGTCCGCCTCGCCGTGAATCAGAAGGGTCGGAGCCTGAACCCCGCCGGCCTCTTCCCAGAAGTCGTACGCCCCCAGCGGGCCCATGATGAGCGCCGCGACCCGAGCGCCGTTGCGCGCCGTCCGCTCCCCGAAGTCGATCCGCAGGTCACGGATGCGCGACGTGTCCGCGAAAGTCGACCGAAGGGTGATCCGGAAGATGCGGTTGACGGCCTCCGGGTCCAGCCGCGCGAAGCCGGGACTCCGGAAGAGCGAATCCAGCGTCGAGGAGTCCCGCGAGGTGCGCCGCGCGGCGAGTCGGGCGGCGGCCTGCGCCTGGTAACGGCGTCCCGGCTCCACCGGATTCAGGAGGATGAGCGCGCCGACCGCCTCGGGGTAGCGGGCCGCGTACAGCAGGGCCAACAACCCTCCCCAGGAGTGACCCAGGAGGGTCGCCCGGCCCAGGCCGAGGTCGCGGCGGACGGCGTCCAGGTCCCGCAGGAAGCCGTCGAGCGAGACGTACGCGGAGTCCGGCCCGCCGGTGGAGCGACCCAGGGCCCGCTGGTCGTAGAGGATCAGTCGGAGCCCGTGCTCCGCGACGGACTCCATGCCCGGCAGGAGGTAGGTGTGGTCCATGCCGGGCCCGCCGTGGACGACCAGGACCGGGTCTCCCTCCCCGACGACGCGATAATACAGACGAGCCCGTTCCACCTCCACGAAGCCCTCGAGAGTGCCGGACCCGGGGACACCGGCCTCGG
>JBHHYJ010000070.1:0-11090 GCA_046757485.1 Gemmatimonadota bacterium | reverse complement strand
TTGATCCGCTGCGCAGCCCACTCCGCTCTGATCTCCGTACACGGAATGCCCCACACTTTCTCCGTGTACGTCTTGAAGAACATCTCGTACAACCGTCTACCGAATCGGTTGGACACCCACTGCTCGAAGTTCTCTTCCACGGGGCTGGGCCGATAGTGCGCCTTGAGGTAACTGAGCAAGCATCTGAGGGCGGTCCACGGCCCGAGACCGCGCAGCGCGTTCAGCGGCTTCAGCGGGTAGTCGAAGAACCTTCCATCGTAGTAGATCCTGGACAGGCGGGGCACGGTGAGGAACTCCTCGCCCAGCACCTCCTCCCACATCCGCTGGACGGGGTCGAGCTTCGTGAAGAACCGGTGGCCCCCGATGTCGAATCGGAAGCCCTCGTACTCCACGGTACGGGAGATTCCGCCCACCGTCTGGTCCGCCTCGAAGACTCGGACCTTCGCCCCGCGCTGGGCGAGGAGATACCCAGCCGTCAGGCCCGCCGGGCCAGCTCCGATCACGACCACCCGATCGCCGGGTCTCAGGCGTGCCGCCGGCCTCGGGCTCGGAGATCCGTGTCGAGAAGGATCCAATCGATTGCCGCTTTCGAACATCCGAAGACGCTTCGAACCAACCGCGACCCGCGCGGCGGTGCCCGTGTCTCCGCTGTCCGGCGACAAGGGCGCTGACTGGGGGTCGGCAGAATGCAAGCCGCACGCCGACGCTCGGTGCGGGGCAGAAACACACACAACGGTAAGCGCGCCAGCCACATAGAGGTGTTTTCCGGAGCCTCTGGTGACCCGACGGCATCGGGTGCTGTGGTCGCCTCGCTACACCGGGCGGGAGCTGCCGGTACGACGGACGGTTGGTTCCATCCCGTCAGCGGGTACCGGGAGGAACGTGAGCGCCCGGAGTCAATGGCCCGAGGTGGGGAGGCTAGCGCCGGCAATCGCGTGCACGGCTACCAGGACGGCTGCAAGGTCAGGTTCCGGCTCGGCTCGGACCGCTTCGACGACCTCGCAGATCCGGCCGAGGCGAGCTCTCTCTCGTGTTCGGAACGCCGCCAGGACGTCGCGCGCGGCCGCGTCCACGCCTCCCTTCTCTCCGGGCGCCGCTCCCCCTTCACCCTTCCCCACCTGGGCTGCCGTGCCTCCCGGCGCTTCATCCATCGCGCCGAGGATCTCTCGCGAGATCCGCTCGCGGGCCATCTGGAGCTCCAGGGAAAGCGTCTTCGCCGCCCGTCGGGCCCAGGACTCCCGGTCGGCCAGCCGAGCGAGCTGGGCCTGGAGCCACGGGAAGTCGATCGCTTCGGAGATGCCGAAGTAGACGGCGCCCGCCAGCGGGGCCCGTATCCCCGTCTGCCGGGCCAGGAGCGCGACCGGAAGGAGCTCGTCCAGCTGGCAGAAGGTGGCCAGCCGGACCGCCACCTCCCCGCTCAGGCCGTCCGTCTCGTACAGGGCGCGGCGCTCCTCCAGGGCCTTCCCGGACTCCCCGTGCAGGAGACCCGGCAGGGCGGCCCTCAGCTCCGTTACGGGGCCCCTGAACCGCTCCACACACTCGGAGGTGGAGACCCCCGGGTCGCTCTTGGCCAGCAGCCACAGGGTCGCCCGCTCCAGCGCGCGGGCGATCTCCAGATGCCACTGGTACTGAACGCCCGCCGGGACCCGGCCATCGGTCTCCCGGAGAGCCCGGAGGATCTCGTCCACACCCCCCAGGCAGCCGGCGATGTACCACATGCGGGCGACCTCCACCGCCTCCCTCCCCGTCTCCCGGGCAAGCTGCAGGTGAGCCGCTCCGCCCATCCGGTCCACGAACCGGTTCGCGAGCACCGTGGCGATGATATGCGGCCGGAGACGATGGGCGCGGAGCAGTTCCTCCACCCGGTCGCCGAGGCGTCCCAGGGTGCGGGCGGGAAAGTAGCCTTCCAACAGAGTCGCGAACGCGGGATCCCCGGGGAGATCGGAGGCTAGGATGCCTCGCTTCAGGTGCATCTTGGCGTGCGCCAGGATCACGGCGAGCTCCGGGCGGGTCAGGTGGGCTCCTCTCTCTCCTCGCTCCAGGAGCTCCTCGGCCGTCGGGAGGCACTCCCGCGAGCGGTCCAGGCCGGACTCGGCCTCGAGCGCCGCCAGGGCATCGCGGAAGCTCGCCGGATTCCGGCGCACTCGGTGCTCGTCCAGGCTGACGGCGAGGCTCTGTGTGTAGTTGTCCGCGAGGACAGCATCGGCGACCTCGTCGGTGACCTCGAACAGGAGATGGTCGCGCGCCTCCGCGTCCAGCAGGCCGGCGGAAACCGCGTCTCCCAGCAGGATCTTGAGGTTCACCTCGTGGTCGGACATGTCCACACCGGCCGAGTTGTCCAGCGCATCGGTGTTCAGGCGCCCGCCGTGCAGCGCATACTGCACCCGGGCTCGCTGGGTGAGGCCCAGGTTGCCGCCCTCCCCGATCACCCGGGCCCGCACCTCGGGAGCGTTCAGTCGAACCGCGTCGTTGCCGGGGTCCATCACATCCCCGTCGCGCTCCTCGTCCGCCTTCACGTAGGTGCCGATCCCCCCGTTCCACAGGAGGTCCACCGGCGCCCGGAGAATGTGGCGGATGAGCACCTCCCCGTTCAGCTCGCGCTCCTCTTCCGGCACACCCAGCCGTTCCCTCGCTTCCCGCGAGAGGGGAATCTCCTTGGCACCCCGCTCGAAGACCCCGCCCCCGGCACTCAGAAGACGGAGATCGTAGTCCGCCCAGCAGGAGCCGGGGAGCTCGAAGAGCCGCCGGCGCTCCCCGAAGCTCGCCTCTGGATCCGGATCCGGATCCACGAAGATGTGCCGGTGGTCGAAAGCGGCCACGAGCTTGATCCGGCGACTCTGAAGCAACCCGTTGCCGAACACATCGCCGCTCATGTCGCCGATCCCGACAACCGTGAACTCCTCCCGTTGCACGTCCTTCCCCAGCTCCCAGAAGTGACGCTTCACACACTCCCAAGCCCCTCGGGCCGTGATCCCGAGCGCTTTGTGGTCGTAGCCTCGGGAACCGCCGGAGGCGAACGCGTCGTCGAGCCAGAAGCCCCTCTCCCGCGCGAGCTCGTTCGCCGTATCGGAAAGGCGGGCGGTTCCCTTGTCCGCCGCCACGACCAGGTACGGGTCCTCGCCGTCTCGAACGACAAGGCCGCTCGGGTGGCGCACTTCTCCGTCCACCACGTTGTCGGTCAGGTCGAGGAGCGTACCGATGAACTCGCGGTAGCTGGCCACGACGGCGGCGGCAGAGTCCTCGGGATCACCCCGCCGTCGCTTTACGATGAAGGCCCCCTTGGCGCCCTCCGGGACGATGACGGCGTTCTTGGCCTGTTGTGTCTTGACCAGGCCCAGGACCTCGTCCCGGAAGTCCTCGATCCGGTCGCTCCAGCGGATGCCTCCACGGGCCACGGGGCCCATGCGGAGATGAGCGGCCTCGGTTCGCGGACCGTTCAGGTACACCTCGTAGCGGGGCCGGGGCTCCGGCATCACCTCGATCCGCGTGCCGTCGAACTTCAGCGCCACGGCCAACGGACCGACCACGGAACGCGCCCGGAAGAAGTTCGTGCGGAGCGTGGCCCCCACGAGACCCAGAAGGCGCCGAAAGGTCCGATCGTCCTCGATGCTGTCCACCGCACGGAGGGAGTCGTGGAACGCCGCCCTCCGGCGACGCACGCGCGCGGCGCGTCCTTCCTCCCGGCCCGGATCCAGTGCGGCCTCGAACAGCTCGTACAGCAGCCGCGCCGGTCGGGGGTGCTTCGTCAGGGAGCGCTGAATCCCCGACCGGACGGCCGCGTCGATGCGAACCGCGTAGGCAGCGTACGCCCGCAGCACGGCCACTTCTCGCCAATCGAGGCCCGCGGAGAGAACGAGAGAGTTCAACCGATCGTCCTCGGCCCACGCTTCCTGCACGGCCCGCAGGGCATCGCCCACGCGGGTCTCCGCCTGCTTACGGTCCACCCTCCATTCCGCCGGCGTCTCCACCTGGAAGGTGTGTATGGTGCTGGCCCGCCCGCCCTCCCCCACGTCGTACTTCTCCGCCTCGATCACCCGGAACCCCAGGTTCTCCAGGGTGGGCATCACGTCGCTGAGGACGAACCGACCCCGGGGGGCGAACACCTTGAGGCGGGAGGTGTGGGGACGCTCCGTATCGATTCCCTCCATGACGACCTGCTGGACGCCCGTGGACTCGAGCGACTCCAGCCGCTCCACGTCCCGAACCGCCGTCCCCACATCCGTCACCGCCTTGTACTCGGCGGAGAAGTCGCCCAGGTGCCGCTGCGCGAGCTCCTGGGCCTCCTCCGGGGAGCGGGTTCGCTCCAGGGCCGCGGACAGGCGCTCTTCCCAGCTTCGCACCGACTCACGCACGTGGGACTCGAGCTCTTCGAGGTCCACGCCCCCCGGCTCGGCGAGCTCCGTGGCGATGTAGTAGTGAAGACGCACCTGATCGCCTTCGTCCAGCGCGAGATGGTAGTTCAGCACGCTGCCGCGATACTCCCGGACCAGGGCCTCTTGTACCTTCTCTCGCACGTCGTCGGAGAAGCGGTGCCGTGGGAGGATGACCAGCGCGTTCACGCCGCGGGACAGAGGGTCCGGATGGGCGGTGACCCGGACCTCATCGGCGCCCTCCACCTCCATCACCGTCTCGATCACCTGAGCGAGCTCCGGCACGGTCGACAGGAAGAGCTCCTCCTTCGGCATGCTGTTGAAGAGCTGGAGGATCAGGTTGTAGTCGTGGGAGCCCTTGGCCGCCCCCTCGGCTTCCAGGATCTCCCGTAGCTTCCGGCGAAGGATCGGAATCGTCGACGCGTCCTGTTGCAGCGCGTTCGCGGTGAACAGGCCCAGGAAACGGTGCTCCCCCCGCACCTCGCCCCCGGCATCCATCCTCTTGATGCCGATGTAGTCCATGGGCTCGCGGCGGTGAATCGGGGACTCCGCGTTCGTCTTGGAGATGATGAGCAGCGGCCCGCCGAGCACGCGCGCCCGGAGCTCAGGTGAGAGCTCCTCCATCGCCCGACGCTCGTAGTACCGCGACCGGCTCTCGTCCCGAAGGATCCCCAAGCTGGAGCCGTTCTCGAGCTGGACCCACTGTCGCCCCTCATCCCTATCGAAACGGTACGCCCGGTAGCCCAGGAAGACGAAGTTGTCCTCCTCCAGCCACTGCAGGAGGTCCTGAACCTCTTCGAGCTCGCCGGCGCGCCAGGAGACCTCCTCCTGCTGGAGCTTCAACTCCCGGGAGATCTCTTGGGCCCGCCCCACCATCCCGCGATAGTCCCGGGTCGCCTGCTGCACCTGCGCCAGGCGGGAGCAGACCTCGCGTTCCAGGGCCCGGCGTTCTTCCTCATCCAGGAACCCCTCGATCGCCGCGTACACCACGGAAGTCCGGTGCCCCTCCGCCGTCCGCTCCTTCACCTCGAGGATGCGACCCGCCGCATCACGCTCCAGGACGAAGACAGGGTGGAGCAGGTGATGGATGTCGCACCCGTGCGAGTGGAGCGCCTCCTTCAGCGTGTTCACGATGAAGGCGCAGTCCGGCATCACGGTCTCCAGCACGGCTCGGTTCGGACCCTCGCGGAGGAGCCGCACACGGGCGTTGATCTCTCCGGGTGGGGTCTTCTCCGTCAGGCGGTACAGCGCGTAAAGCTCCGCCAGGGCACGCTCGACAGACCATTCCCCCAGAGCCTCGCCCCCGGCTCGTACCAGAAGACGGCGGGCGAACTCTTCCAGGGCTGCCCTGGGAGCGCCGACCTCCGACGGGTCCAGGACGCTCAGAATCCGGTCTATTCGCTGCCTGGCGGTCGTGGCCTGTTCCATCGATGCGCTAGGGAGATCGGCTCCGGTCGAGCCCGGGAAGCAAGGTGAGTGCCCTGGAATGAACGCCTGGCGTGTCTCGGCCTACCACGTCGCTGGGGTCGAACGGCGGCGCACATCGCCACCGTTGCACGGGGGGAGGATAGAGGGCACCCGCCGCGGAAGCAACGTTCGCCGGCCCGACGGCCGGCGGGCCCGGCAGCGACGGCTCACGGGACTCACAGAAGGGTTCACGGTTGAAAGGTTCCGCCGGTCGCCCCCCCCGGCGTGACGCGCGCCAGCGGGCGAGTCACGATCGCCAACGAGTCACGCAGAAGACGCTCGACGGGTCGTGAGCCGCCCCAAGCGTTCAGCGCCACGCAGCCGTTCGCGGCCGCGGCGTGGACGATCCGCCCGTTTCCCGCCCAGACCGCCACATGGGTGATCCCCTTTCCCTCGGGCGTGAAGAAGAGGAGGTCGGCCGGCTCAAGCCACTCCGCGCCCTCTGCGTCCACCTCTGCCTCGAGCTTCGGAGCCGCCGACGCCTGGGGAGCACTGTCTCGAGGAAGCTCGACCCCGTGGAGGCGAAAGATCGCCTGTACGAATCCCGAGCAGTCCACCCCCCACTCCGTCCGCCCTCCCCAGAGATAGGGAGCGCCCAGCCACCGGAGACCGGACGAGACGACCGCCTCTCCGCGCGTGGGAAACCGCAGGGCACGGTCTCGATCGGAAACGATGGCGTCCGGGTCGGCGGGTCGCGCACGGACGCCGCCCGGCAGGTGAAGAGCACCATCCTCCCGGAGCTCGACACGACAGCCCCACGGCAGGTGGCGCGGGGGCTCGATCGCTCCCTCTGTTTCTCCCGGAACGAGCGACGTGCCGAGGGAGAGGGCCGTCGCGTTCTTCGCCCACCGCCGCGCCTCCGCCTCAGTGACGCCGAGCAGCCCTCCCCCCGCTACCCACGCCTCGTAGCCGTCGGCGCCCCGGCATCGGAGCCACCCGCTCGGGCGGTCCCCGGCCTCGACTCTCTCCAGGATCTCCCCGCACAGCCACTGGGTGACCATCTCGGCACGATGGGAGGGTTCTGCGCGCCCGGGGACCCAGGCCCCTGCGACGACCGCCTTCGGTGCCGTGCCCGGCTCGGCGGCTCTCTTCGCTCTTCTCGGGGCCTCGGCGGGGATCACTCCGCGGCCCCGCCCTCGGGGAGCCGCCCCGGCGTCATCGGTCCGAGAGCCCCTCGGTCTCGAAAAACGAGGACGGACGGTGCCGCGTCCACAGATAGAGGAAGACCAGAATCCCGATCGCGCCCGGCACGACGTCGCCGGTCACGAGGTACCCCACGAGGCCCAGCAGCACCTGGCCCTCGGCCAGCGCCCAGATGATGATCGCCGCGCTTCTTCGCTTCTCCGGCCGACTTCCGGGGCCGGTCATTCTCGTCCGGACGACTCCCGCCCCGAAGAGCGCGCCGATCGCCAGAATCAGCCACACCCATCGGAAGAGGTCCCGATCCTGCTCGGCGGGTCCAGGGCCGACCCACCCGAAGACGACCGCGGCGAAGAGCACGACTCCACCCGCGATCGCCAGGTGGATCACCCGAAGGCTGGAAGCCGGATCATTCGAGCTCATGATGCACCTCCCATCTCGCGCCGCAGCAGCCAATGGATGTCCCCCGGGTCCAGCGGTTCCCAGGCCATTCCTATGTAGCCGTGCACCGCCCCGGGAGCCGCGATGCCGAACGTGGCGGGACGCCTTCCATAGAAGTACAGGCCGATCTCGGCCGACGTGGCGGGCGTGAGGATCCGTGAGGGAAAGCGCACGTGGAGGTGGCGAAACGGTTCTCCGCCGTGGATGCGCCGGGTCCCGTCGTGCTCGACGCAGTACGCCACGCTCGGTCCGAAGGAGAGCGTCCTGCGGTACTGTTCGGCCAGGAGCGACTCGAGAGACCCGGGCCGGACGGCCAGCCACCGCTCTCGTCGCTCGGCGTAACGACGCAGCTCCCGCGCGATGTGCCGGAGCTCTATCGCGCCGGGGGACAGGTCCACGACCTCCTGTCCCAGGAGGCGAGGCTCCTTTCGATCCACGACATCCAGAAGAAACCACGTCTGCGGATAGGAGCGGCGGTCTGGAGTCAGGGGATCCGTCACCGGAGGCCTCTCAACGGCATTCCGGTCGCAAGGCGCGACGCGGCGTGAGGACCTGCCGCGACTTCGGCCCGGCCGCGGCCCGCCTCAGCTCCGCCCATACCTGTCCTCTAGCCGCACCACGTCGTCCAGCTCCGGCGTACTGACCTCCAGGATTACGCTGTCCTCCAGGGCTTCCATGCGGTGCACGGTTTCGGCCGGAATCTCCACGGCCTCTCCGGGCCGCCACTCGAACCGGCGGCCGCCGAGCGTGAAACGCATCCTGCCCGTGTGGAGATAGAGGGTCTCGTGCTTCACGCGATGCTTCTGGAGGGAGAGCAGATGTCCCTGCCTTACCTCCAGCACCTTGCCGGCGTAGCGGTCCGTGTGCGCGTACCAGATCTCCCTGCCCCAGGGCTTGTCCACGATCTCGGGTTGGGTGACTTGCCGCATGACGGACTCCTGCGCGTGGACCAGAGCCGGCTGTCAGCAGCCGGGCAGGGCTCGCTTTCCCCGTCTCCGGGTCTGCTTGCTACTCGGATACAGTAAAAGCGATCCTCTCGCCGCTGTCGAGTGCCGGACAGCCAACCCCCGGCCGCTCGCCTGGCCGGCGTCTCTGGCTCACCTGAAGTCCCTCGCCCGCACCGAGTCCGCCCCCGCCCGCGGAGGCAGGGCCTCCGCTTTCCGCGCCCGCACGTTCACGACCTCCTCCTCCCGCTCCACGACCCCCTCCAGGAGGAGCACGGGGGAGCGGATCAGGGTCGCATGGTACCGCTCCTGAACGTCGTGCAGCACGACGAAGTTCGCGAAGCCCGTCTCATCCTCCAGGGTGACGAACATCACCCCCTTCGCGGTGCTCGGCCGCTGGCGGCAGATCGGGATGCCCGCCACCCGCACCCGGGTGCCGTCCGCCGCCTCTGCCAGCTCCGCGGCCCGCAGGATGCCCGCGCTCTGAAGCTCCGCCCGCAGGAACTCCATCGGGTGGCCCTCGGCGGAGAGGCCCAGGGTGCGGTAGTCCGCCAGCACCCTCTCCGCCCTCGACAGGGGACGGAAGCTGCGGCGGGGCTCGGGCCACCGGGGGGCCAGCGGGCCGGCGTCGCCCCGTAGCCGACGCAGGAGCTCCCACAGGGCCTCCCGGCGCCCCGGCCACAGGGAGTCGAACGCCCCCGCCTCCGCCAGGGTGCGGAGCTCCGCCATCCCCAGCCCACACCGCCGCACGACGTCCTCGACGGAGCCGAACGGCCCCTCCTCCCGGGCCCGCTGGAGCCGTTCGCGGGCCTTCGGGCCGAGCCCCCGGACGAGGCGGAGGCCCAGACGAAGGGCGGGGGAACGCCCCTCCGGGGACTCTCCCGCGGAGGGCACCGGCAGTGGGCAGCCGCCCAGACGCGAGGGCGGCGCGCCGCCCCGGGATCCGACCGTCGGAGGCGCGAGGAAGAGCTCTCCCTCCCGTGGCTCCAGGGTGCAGTCCCACTCCGAGCGCGCCAGCTCCACGGGACGCACCTCGACCCCGTGGCGGCGCGCGTCGTGGACCAGGGTCGAAGGAGAGTAGAACCCCATCGGCTGGGCGTTCAGCATGGCGCAGAAGTACTCGGGCGCGTAGTAGCGCTTCAGATACGCGGAGGCGTAGACGAGGAGGGCGAAGCTCGCCGCGTGGCTCTCCGGAAACCCGTAGTTCGCGAACGCGGTGAGCTGTTGGAAGATCTGCGCTTCCACTTCCGGACTCACGCCGTTCCGCCGCAGTCCCTCGGCCAGCTCCCGTCCCACCTCCTCCATCGCCCGCCTCGACCGCTTGAAGCCCATCGCCCGGCGCAGCCGGTCGGCCTGGGCGGGCGTGTAGCCGGCCAGCGCCACGGCCACCTTCATCCCCTGCTCCTGGAAGAGGGGGACCCCCCGGGTGCGCTTCAGGATCGGCTCCAGCCGGGGGTCGAGGTAGGTGACCGGCTCCTCCCCGCGCCGCCGCCGGAGGTAGGGGTGCACCATCTCCCCCTGGATCGGGCCGGGGCGGATGAGCGCCACCTCGATCACCAGGTCGTAGAAGCAGCGGGGTTTCATCCGGGGGAGCGTGTTCATCTGGGCCCGCGACTCGATCTGAAAGAGCCCCACCGTGTCCGCCGCGCAGATCATGTCGTACACGTCGGGGTCGTCCGGCGGGATCCGCGCCAGGTCGAGCGCCACGTCCCGGGTGCGCCGAACGTGACGGACGGCGTCTCCCAGCACGGTGAGCATCCCGAGCCCCAGAAGATCGAACTTGATGAGGCCCGGGAGGTCCAGATCGTCCTTGTCCCACTGGATCACGGTCCGATCCGGCATCGAGGCCCGTTCCACCGGCACGATCCGGCCGATCGGCTCCGCCGAGAGGACGAAGCCGCCCACGTGGATGGAGCGGTGGCGAGGCAGCTCGTCGAGCGCCGCCACCGCCCGCAGGAGCGCCCGGGTCCGGGGGTGCGCGGGGTCCAGCCCCGCCCGGGCCGCCCCGCCCTCGGCCAGACGCCGGGCCGCGGCGGTCGCCTCCCCCAGATCCGCCTCCACGGAGAGGGCATCGGCCACCTCCGTGGGGAAGCCCAGCACCCGGGCCGCATCCCGCACCGCCATCCGGCCCCGGTAGGTGATCGTCTCGCACACCATGGCGGCGTGCTCCCGGCCGTAGGTGCGGTAGACGTACTGAAGCACCTCCTCCCGGTCCCGGTGGGCGATGTCCAGGTCGATGTCGGGGGCCTCGTCCCGCTCCTCGGAGAGGAAGCGCTCGAAGAGGAGGTCGAGCCCGATCGGGTCCACGGCCGTGATCCCGAGACAGTAGCAGACGGCGGAGTTCGCCGCGGAGCCTCGCCCCTGGACGAGGATCCCCCTCCGGTTCGCGAAGCGGACGATGTCCCACACGATGAGGAAGTAGCCGGCCAGCCCGAGCCGCCCGATCACCTCGAGCTCCCGCTCGAGCTGCCGTCGGTGCTCGGGGGTCAGACGCTCTCCGTACCGCGTACGCGCGCCCTCCTCCACCAGCCCGCCGAGGAACTCCTGCGCGTCTCGCCCCCCCGGGACCGGGAAGGCGGGGAGGGCCGGCTCCAGTCGGGAGAGGCGGAAATCGCACGTCTCGGCGATCTCGCCCGTTCTCTCCAGGGCGCGGCAGCCCGGACAGCCACAGGCTCCGGTGCGTCCGTGCGCCTCCCCGTCCCGGCGGCGCGACCCGGGACCCACGCCC
>JBHHYJ010000069.1:0-11146 GCA_046757485.1 Gemmatimonadota bacterium | reverse complement strand
GAGGGCGGAGCACGGAGGCGGGCGAAGAGGGCGGAGCACGGAGGTGGCCGAAGAGGGCGGAAGCATCGAGAACGAGCGCGAGACCCCGGCGGGTAGCCGCGAGCTCGAACGGGTCGGCGGTGGCGGCGGCCGCTGGAGACTCCCGGACCTCAGGAGGGATTTCATGCACGATGTGATCAAGACAGGGTCGACCGTAGTCACGGTCGCCGCGATCCTCGCCGCGCCGCCGGTCGCGGCCGGTGCCGCGGCTCAGCAGGACTTCTCCCAGGTGGAGATCGTCACCACGCCCGTCTCCGGGAACGTTTTCATGCTGACCGGAAGCGGGGGGAACATCGGCGTCTCCGCCGGCCCCGACGGGATCCTCATCGTGGACGACCAGTTCGCTCCGCTGGCGGAAAAGATCCGCAAGGCGCTGCGGGAGCTCACCCGGAAGAACCGGGAGCTGAAGTACGTTCTCAACACCCACTGGCACGGCGACCACACGGGCGGAAACGTGGAGTTCGGGCCGGAAGCGCCCGTCATCGCGCAGGCAAACGTGCGCAAGCGCCTGGCGACCGAGCAGCATCTGCGCGGCCGGATCATCGGTCCCACCCCCGAGGAAGGGCTTCCGGTCATCACGTTCGGGGACTCCCTCTCCATCCACTTCAACGGCGAGGAGATCCGGGCTCTCCACTTCCCGAACGGGCACACCGACGGCGACGCCGTGATCTTCTTCACGAACTCCAACGTGGTGCACATGGGAGACGACTTCTTCGCCGGCCGCTTCCCGTTCATCGATCTGGAAAGCGGCGGGAGCGTGCGCGGCCTGATCCGGGCCGTCGGTCTCGTGCTGGAGCAGATCCCCGCCGACGCGAAGGTGATTCCCGGGCACGGCTCCCTGTCCACGGTGGACGACCTCCGCGCCTTCCGGCGGATGCTGGAGGAGACGTCGGCGATCGTCGGCCGGCGGATCGCCGAGAAGCAGAGCCTGGAGCAGATCAAAGCCGCCGGGCTCCCGGAGGAATGGGCCGAGTGGGGAAGCGGATTCATCTCGACCGACCTGTGGCTGGAGACCCTGTACCGCAGCCTCTCGGCGGAGTCCCGCTGAGCGGCTCGGAGCACGGGAGAGGGCGCCGGAGCCCCGGAGAGGTGACGGGATGCGGGAGAAGGTGACGGAGCGGGGAGAGGTGACGGGACGCCCGCCTGACGGCAGGTCCGCCCCGGAGGCGGGGGAGGAGACCCCGGACGGCTACAACGCGGGGTACGCGGAGCTCCTCTACGAGCGGGCGCTCCGCGCGCGCGGGCTCGTGCCGGCCTCCCTGGCCCCGGCGCCGCCGGTGGCTCCCGCTCCCGCCCGTCCGCCGCCGGCCGCCGCGCCCGGCCGGGGGACCGCCCCTCACGAGCAGCTGTGCCTGACCGCGGCCGCCGGAGCTCTCGTGGAGTCGTACCGGGACCACGGCCACCTGGCCGCCCGGCTGGATCCGCTCGGCTCGCCCCCGCCCGGCCATCCCCTCCTCACGCCGGACTTCCACGGGGTGGACCGCCGGGAGCTGGCCGGGATCCCTGCCTCGGCGATCGGCCTGGAGCGGCTGGGCCCGACGGTGGACGTGGTGCTCCGGCGGCTCGAGGAGATCTACTGCGGCCGCCGGATCGGTTACGAGCTGGACCACCTGGAGGACCCGGGCCAGCGCCAGTGGCTCATCGACCTCATCGAGTCGGACGGACACTGGAAGCGGCTGACGGGCGAAGCCGCGCGGTCGTTGCTGGAGCGTCTGACGGAGGTGGAGGGGCTGGAGCGCTACCTCCACCGCTCGTATCTGGGCAAGAAGCGCTTCTCCCTCGAAGGGCTGGAGATGCTCGTCCCGGTGCTGGACGAGATCCTGGAGCGGGCCGTCGGCGAGGGCACGCGCAGCGTCTTCGTCGGGATGGCCCACCGGGGCCGGCTGAACGTCCTGGCCCACATCCTCGGGCTCTCCTACGAGTCGATCCTGGCGGAGTTCGAGGAGATGGCCTCCCGGGGGATCCAGACCGCGCTGCCGGAGACGGGGTCGGGAGACGTGAAGTACCACGTGGGCTCCCGCGGCACCGTCCGCACG
The DNA here is from genome assembly GCA_046757485.1 of Gemmatimonadota bacterium. Taxonomy (GTDB): domain Bacteria; phylum Gemmatimonadota; class Gemmatimonadetes; order Palauibacterales; family Palauibacteraceae; genus JBHHYJ01. The sequence goes on along the minus strand of JBHHYJ010000069.1, from coordinate 9,071 downwards.
GGAGGGGCGGAGGTGGAGCTCCACCTGGCCCCGAACCCCAGCCACCTGGAGCACGTGAACCCGGTCGTCGAGGGGATGGCCCGCGCGGCCCGGGGCGAGGGGGACCGGAGGAGCGTTCTGCCGTTGCTGATCCACGGGGACGCCGCGTTTCCCGGCCAGGGCGTCGTGGCGGAGACGCTCAACCTGTGCCGTCTCGAGGCGTACGAGACGGGCGGCACGATCCACGTCATCGCGAACAACCAGCTCGGGTTCACGACCCCGCCCGAGCAGGGCCGCTCCACGCGCTACGCCAGCGACCTGGCGCTGGGCTTCCGGATCCCGGTCTTTCACGTGAACGCGGACGATCCGGAGGCCTGCCTGGCGGCGGCCCGCCTGGCGGTCCAGTTCCGGAGCGCCTTCGGCGAGGACGTGGTCCTCGATCTCGTCGGCTACCGCCGGTGGGGGCACAACGAGGGGGACGAGCCGGGCTACACCCAGCCGCGGATGTACGAGAGGATCGCCCGGCATCCGAGCGTCCGGATGCGGCTCGCCGAGCGGCTCGTCCGGGAGGGGGTCCTCCCGGAGGATGCGTCTCGGGAGATGGAAAGCTCGGTGACGGACCGCCTGGCCCGCGCCCGGGAGGCGGTCCTCCACCCCGAGAAGACGGACCCGGCGGTCGCGGAGGAGCGCGAGAAGCCCCGGCGACCCCTGGGGTCGGGCCGGGTACCGCGGCTCACCGGGGGGGACGGGGGGGACGAGGTCGAGACGGCCGTCGGGGAGGCCCGGCTCCGGGAGCTGAACGCCCGGCTCCACACGTGGCCTGACGGGTTCGAGCTGTTCCAGAAGCTGGGCCGCCAGCTCGAGCGGCGTCGCGAGGCCCTGGAGACGGAGATCGACTGGGCCCACGCCGAGGCCCTGGCGTTCGCCTCCCTGCTCGCCGACGGCGTTCCGATTCGGTTGACCGGCGAGGACACGGAGCGGGGGACGTTCAGCCAGCGGCACCTCGTCCTGCACGACGCGCGGGGCGAGGGGACGTACGTGCCCCTCCGGCACGTGGCGGAGGACCAGGCTTCGTTCCACGTGTGGAACAGCTCGCTGTCCGAGGTCTCCTGCCTGGGGTTCGAGTACGGCTTCAGCACGATCGCCACGGACTGGCTCGTCCTCTGGGAGGCGCAGTTCGGCGACTTCGTGAACGTGGGCCAGGCGATCGTCGACCAGTTCATCGTGGCGGGCCGCTCGAAGTGGGGGCAGGAATCCCGTCTCGTCCTGCTGCTTCCCCACGGTTACGAGGGGCAGGGGCCGGAGCACTCCAGCGCCCGCCTCGAGCGCTTCCTGCAGCTGGCCGCCGAGGGGAACCTCCGGGTGGCGAACTGCACCACCCCCGCCCAGTACTTCCACCTGCTCCGGCTCCAGGCCCTGCGGCCCGCCCGCCGCCCGCTCGTTCTGATGACGCCCAAGAGCCTCCTGCGGCACCCGCGGGCCCGCTCCCCCCTCGGGGCGCTCAGCGGCGGAGGCTTTCGGCCCGTCCTCGAAGAGGAGACCTCGCCGGTCGCGCCGGAGCGGGTGACCCGCCTCCTGCTGTGCAGCGGCAAGGTGTACTACGATCTCTCGGGCGCGGAGGCGTACGAGGGCGCCGAAGATGCGGTCCTCGTCCGGCTGGAGCGGCTGTATCCGTTCCCGTGGGCGGAGCTGCGGGCCGTGGTGGGGCGCTTCCCCGCGCTGGAGGAGATCCGCTGGGTTCAGGAGGAGCCCTCGAACGCGGGGGCCTGGGCGTTCGTCTCCCCCTGGCTGCGGGCCGTGGCGGGCGAGTCTCGGGTCGTCCGCTACGTGGGCCGGCCCGAGCGCGCGAGCCCGGCGGAGGGGTACGCGGCCCGCCACGCGCGGCGGCAGGCGGAGATCGTGGAGGAGGCTCTCGGGAGGTAGAGAGGGGAGCAGCCACAGAGAGCGAGGTTCGGCCGGAGCGGGGCAGGCGACCGCCCGACCGGCTGGAAGCGAAGAGGCTTCTAGCTCAGGATGCGGTCGATCGTCCGCTTCATGTCGGACAGGCTGTTGATGACCTCGTGATGGAAGCGGTTCAGCTCGTCCGCGTGCTCTTCACCGCCCTGCTGCAACGTGGAGAGTCGCGCCTTCCCCCGCTCGTACTTTCTCTCCAGGCGGGCGATCATCGCCTTCACCTGGACCTTCGTCGCGGCCGAGACCGCGCCCAGCTCCTCCTGCAAGCTGTCGGCCCGCTCGCGGAACTTCTCGAGCGTCGCCTCCGTCCGTTCCATGAGTTGTTCGAAGTCCTCAGAGGTGTCGATCACCGTACGCCGCTCCGGTCACGGGATGGTCGGGTCCGGCGCGGAGGGCGCGGATCCGGGGGCGGTGCGTCACCCTAATAATGGGCGACCGGCCTCCGGAATGCACCCCCGGGACGTGAGGCCGTACGCGCCGCCCGGCGGAGGCCCGCCCGGCCCGCCCTGCGGACCCGTGATGCGTGGCGGCGGCGGGAGCGGGATCGGCTCCCTACGGCCCCCGCTGCGGAGAGCCGACGGCGATCGTGTCCCGCACGGGGATCTTCGGGAAGGTGCTCGCGAAGAGGGAGTAGGAGAGGCCGAAGAGGCCCAGGAAGCCCAGGCTGATCAGCGCTTCCGGCCACCCGAGGGGGACCCCCGCGCCCTGCCACACGGAGGGCACCACGAGGTTGTAGCGCTCGATCCAGAATCCGGTGAGGATGAGCACGGCCACGAACGCGAGCCAGCCCGAGCGCATCTTCGGCTTCCTTCCCAGCAGGAAGAGGAACGGGAGGCCGAAGATGAGGACCATCTGCAGCCAGTAGATCCTGGAGAACACGTTCCCCGTCCGCGGCAGGAAGAACGCCGCCTCCCGGGGGAGGTTGCCGTACCAGATGACGAGAAACTGGGCGAACCACAGGTACGTCCAGAAGACGACGAAGGCGAACGTCAGCTTGCCCAGGTCGTGGAACTCCCACCGACCCCACACGTCATCCAGCTCGTAGCGCCGCCGGTACACGTGGGACAGCAGGCCGACGAGGGCGAGCAGGCACAGCCAGCCGCCGACGAAGAAATACGGCCCCCAGATCACGCTCACGAACCCGGGAACGAGCGACATGGAGAGGTCGAACGCCAGCACCGTGAACACGATCGCCCAGGCCAGGATGAGGGTCGGCGAGAGCCAGCCGATGCGCCGCCGGCAGCGGGCCACCTCCTCCTCGTCGTCGCCCCAACCGCGGCCGAGGGCGCTCACCAGCCGCCGGCGCCACCCCGTATGGCGCCCGACCAGGAGCGGAGCGTCCACCCGGAGCGAGCTGCGCAGGAAGAGGAAGCTCGCGCCGTACAGGAGGAGCAGGAGGATCCCGTCCCGCAGAAACACGCCATCCTTCGTCAGCCAGGTCCGGTTCAGCTCCGCTCCCTCCGCCGGCCCGAGCCACGGGAAGATCTGATCGGCTCCGGCGTACAGCAGCAGGAAGAGAAGGAAGGAGAGGGGAAGAAACGCCGCGGCCCCCTCGGCCACGCGCCGGAACGGCTTTCCCCAGTGGCCCTTGGCCGCCTGGAGGATCGCCCCGAACATGACCCCCGCGATGGAGAGCGAGGTCCAGAAGAGGAAGTTCGACCACACGCTCATCCAGGCGCGCTGCGGAGCGGCCTCGCGGGCCTGGAGGAAGCCCGCGACCCCGAGGGCGATCGCCGCCAGCCAGGCGGCGAGCCGGCGGCCGGGGATGGAGCCGGGGACGGTGCTCAGGGCCCGCGCCGGCGTCACGGGGGCGCGCTCGCCGCTCACGGCAGACGCCTCCCGGCGCCCGCCGGGCTTGCCTCGGATCCGGCCCGGCTCCCCGACCCCGGCGGAGTCTCGAGAGCCAGGGGGCGCGGCCCGGAGGTCTCGGAGGTCCGGGCGCCCGCCCCGCTCTCCCCCGCCCTCGGAGCAGCAACCGCCGCGCCGGCTCCCCCCGTCTGCTGGAGATGGCGGACGTACAACACGAGGTGCCAGCGCTCTCCCGGTGGAATGCGCCGGTAGGAGGGCATCAGCCCCCGGCCCTCCGCGATGACCCCCCAGATGTATCCGTCGGAGCGGTCTCGTGCCGTCTCGGAGTGCAGGTTCATGGCCGGGGTTCCGGGAATCCCCCGGGGCCGCCTCTCGCTGAGGATGACCGGGCCGTCTCCACGCCCCGAGGTCCCGTGGCACGGCGTGCAGAACTGCCCGAACAGGGTCTGCCCGCGAGAGACGTTCTCGGCCGTGGCCCGCAGCGGGTTGAAGAGAGCCGTGTCCGCCTCGACCAGGGTGTACGTGCGGTGGCCGTCCACCGGCACCGTCCCCTCCACCGGCGGTCTGGGCGGCTCCTCGAACGTCTCGACGGCGGGCTGCCGCGACATGGAGGAGAACCACGGGACGTACTTGAGCTGGTTGTCGCACCCCGCGACCCCCGCCGCCAGCAGGTCCCCCACCACGAGCGCCACGATCCGGCGCCGTATCCGCCGCCGCCGCCCCTCCCGGCGCCTCACCGGGGCTCCACCTCTCACCGGCGCTCCATCTCTCACCGAGACACCTCCACCTCGACGGCGCCGTTCTCCCGCACGAGCCGCTCCGCCTGGCTCCGATCGTGCTCGGCCGCCAGCGGGACGAAGACGCCCCACCGGTCCACCGAGAAGTGCGGCCGGTAGTTCGGCGACAGGGAGAGCTTCGGGCGCCGCGCGTGCACCAGCATGGAGAAGAGGGCGAAGATCCCGGTCAGCAGGATGGTGAGCTCGAACATCACGACGATGAACACGGGGACGGAGACGATCGGCTTGCCCTGAGTCACGAGCGGGTAGGCGAGCGACGTCCCCGCCGTGAGCAGGATCCCCGTCGTGCAGCCGGTGATGCCGCCGATGAGCGCCCACATCCCCACGGGAGAGGAGTGGATCTCCATCGCCTCCTCGAGCTCCGGCGACGGGATCGGGGAGAAGACCTCGAGCTCCACGTGTCCCGCCTCGCGGAGGCGCTCGATCGCGCGCCGCGTGTCGTCCAGTCGCTCGAAGTGGGCGAGGAGGCCGCTCACGCTCCCCCCTCGGCGCGCGCACGGGAGTGCTCGTGGGCCAGGTGCTCCTTCACCTCGGCGATGCTGATCGTGGGCAGCGTCCGGGAGAAGAGGAGGAACCAGAAGAAGAACCACGCGAAGCTGCCCACCGTGATGCTCAGCTCCACCCAGCTCGGCGTGTACACCCCCCACGCTCCTGGCTCGTACTCGTGGGCCAGCGAGCTGACGATGATCACGAAGCGCTCGTACCACATCCCGATGTTCACGAAGATGGAGACCGCGAACAGGGCCGGGATGCTGCGCCGCACGCGCCGGAACCAGCAGGTCATCGGGACGATCACGTTGCAGAAGACCATGATCCAGAACGGAAGCGCGTAGTGGCCGCGGGCCCGCCACAGGAAGCTGTCCATCTCCATCCGGTCGGCCGAGTACCAGGCCAGGAAGTACTCCACCGCGTACGCGTACCCGACGATGAGGGAGGTAAGGAGGAGGAGCTTCGCCATGTTCTCGAAGTGGTACTCGTGGACGTACTCCTGGAGGCCGAACGCCCAGCGGAGCGGGACCATCAGGGTGATGACCATCGCGATCCCCGAGAAGATCGCCCCGGCCACGAAGTAGGGCGCGAAGATCGTCGAGTGCCACCCGGGGACGATGCTGAGGGCGAAGTCCCAGGAGACCACGCTGTGCACGGAGAGGACGAGGGGGGTGGCGATCCCGGCCATGTACAGGTACGCCCGCCGGTAGTGGCGCCACTCGTTCACCGTCCCCTGCCAGCCGAGCGACAGGAGGCCGTAGATGCGGCTCTTCCAGCCCCGGAACTTGTCGCGCAGTGCGGCCAGGTCCGGGATGAGCCCCGTGTACCAGAAGATGAGGCTGATCGTGAAGTAGGTGCCGACCGCGAAGACGTCGAGCACCAGGGGGGAGCGGAAGTCCGGCCAGATCTGCCGCTGCGACGGGTACGGCATCAGCCAGTAGAAGTACCACACCCGTCCCAGGTGGACGAGCGGGAAGAGGGCCGCCGTCATCACCGCGAAGATCGTCATCGCCTCGGCCGCCCGGTTGATCGTCGTCCGCCACCCGGAGCGGAAGAGGTAGAGGATGGCGGAGATCAGGGTGCCGCTGTGCGCGATGCCGACCCAGAAGACGAAGTTCGTGATGTAGACGCCCCAGCCCACCGGGTGCATGAGACCGGTGACCCCCAGGCCCTGCCGGATCTGGTAGAGCCAGGCCGCGCCGCCCAGGCCGATGAGGGAGGCGGTGATCCCCAGCAGGATCCAGAAGCGGAGCCGCGGCTTCTGAATCGGACGCGAGATGTCCTCGTTCGCGTCGGCGAGGGTGAGGGCCACCCTCCGGGCCTCTAGCTCGGCGGTGGCCATTCAGCCGTGCTCCGGGGCGGGAAGCTCGGCGTGGGTGACGTCCTCCAGGTAGATGACCGCGGGTCGGGTGCCGAGCTCCGCCAGCGCCCCGTACCCGCGGGCGCTGTGGGCGAGACGCGAGACTCGGCTCTCCGGATCCTTCAGGTTTCCGAAGACGATCGCCTGGGTGGGGCAGCTCTGCATGCAGGCGGTGACCACCTCCCCGTCCCGGATCGTCCGTCCCTCCTCCTTCGCCGCGATCCTCGCCCGGTTGATCCGCTGCACGCAGAAGGTGCACTTCTCCATCACCCCCTTCTCCCGCACGGTGACGTCCGGGTTGAGCTGGAGGTTCAGGGGATACGGCCACTCGCTCGTGTAGTAGTTGAACCGGCGGACCTTGTACGGGCAGTTGTTGGCGCAGTACCGGGTCCCCACGCAGCGGTTGTAGACCTGGGCGTTCAGCCCCTCCGGGGTGTGGTAGGCGGCGTACACGGGGCAGACCGGCTCACACGGGGCGTCCCCGCAGTGCTGGCAGAGCATCGGCTGGTGGACCGTCTCGAACCCGCCGTCGGCCCGTTCCTCGTACAGGCGCTGCACCCGGATCCACGACATCTCGCGCCCGAACGCCACCTGCCGCTCGCCCACCGTGGGAACGTTGTTCTCGGAGTAGCAGGCGGTGACGCACGCCCCGCACCCGATGCAGGCGTTCAGGTCGACCGTCATCCCCCAGCGGTAGGGGCTCCTCGGATCCGAGTCCCAGGCGACCTCCAGCAGCTCCGTGAGGTCCACCCGGTGCTCGGCGATCGCGGCCCGCGCCTCCTCCACCTGGATGAGCTCCGCGATCTCGCGCCCGTGGTCCGTGTCGCTGCCCAGCGTGTGGGCGAGCAGAGTGCGCTCACCCGTGGCCACGACCTCCACCGTGGTGCCGGCGAACGCCAGCGCCCCGGAGGTCTCGTCCGTTTCTCCCGGAAGCAGATCCAGCGGGTTCACCCCTCGCCCCGCCGCGTGCCGGCCGTACGCCGTGTGCCCCTGGCCGATCGGGATCGCCACCGCGTCCCGCCGTATCCCCGGGTACAGGTAGGCCGGCGCCCGGACGGCTCCCGCGCCGCCCCGCACCTCGACCACGTCCCCGTGGCGCACTCCGAGCTCCCCCGCCCGATCCGGATGCAGCTCGACCCAGGAGTTCCACACGTTCTGGGTCACCGGATCGGGGAGCTCCTGCATCCAGGAGCGGTTCGCCCCCCGCCCGTCGTAGAACTGGAGGGTGGGGTAGACGACGAGCGCGGTGCCGGGGGGCTCCCCCGCGGCCGGCTCGGAGGCGAACCGGTAGGCGCGGGCCTCCGCGGTGAGCGAGGGGGCGGCCTGACGCCCGGGTCGCCCAGGGCCCGCCGATGCCGCCGTCCCACCCCCGCCCGCCCCGTTCGCGGCGGCTCCGTTCGCGCCGGTCCCGTTCGCCGGCGCTCCGCCACCCCACACGCCGCCCCGCCGGAGGGCCTCCCGCCAGCGGTCCTCGAATCCGGGCCCTTCGCCCAGTACCGGGCGCCAGGCCTCCTTCAGGTACTCCCGGAAGCTCTCGACCCCGAACGTCTCCGAGCCCCGCGCGGCGGCGATCTGCAGGAGGATGTCCTCGCGCTGCCGCGTGTCGAACACGGGCTGCATCACCGGCTGCGCGAGGCCGATCACCCCCGGCCGTACGTCGGCATCGCCCCACGACTCCAGCGGGTGATGCGCGGGGAGGACCCAGTCGGCCGCCGAGGCCGTCTCGTCCAGGTGGGAGGAGAGGGAGATCACCGTCTGCACATCGCCCAGCGCCTCGGCGAAGCCCGAGGAGGCCGGAAGCGTGAACGCCGGGTTGCCTCCGGCCACGATGAGCGTCCGGACCCGGCCGCTCCGCATCTCCTCCACCAGCGTACGCGCCTCGGCGAAGGAAGCGGAAGCCGGCCGGACCGGGCCCGCCTCCAGGCGCACCGTCCGGCCCACCGCCCCGAGCGCGTGGTTCAGGAGCGCCACGGCCAGGTGGACCTCGGTGGCGCCGGGCCCCTGCGCCGCGACGCCCGGCGGGAGAGCCACGGGCGCCTCCGCCGCCGCCAGCTCCTCGCCCAGCCGGCGGATCGCCTCCGCCTCCACTCCGGCCGCCTTCGCCGCCCGCTCGGGGGTGTGGCCGGCGAGCACCCCGTCCAGCTCCTCCACGCCGCGCCGCTCCGCGACCACCCCGGCCACCGCGAGGGCCACGAGCCCCTCCGTCCCGGCACGGGCGGCGACCCAGTCGTCCGCCTGCATGCCCGTGAGGGAGAGCCGCGGACCCACGAACGTGAACTTCGCGTGCCGCCCCTCCTCGATCTCCCGCGCTCCGGCGAAACGGGCGGCCAGCTCGAGCGGCCCGAGCCACGTCTCCAGGAACTCCGCCCCGAAGCAGACGATCCGGTCCGCCGCGTCCAGCTCGTAGGATGGGACGCCGGGCTGACCGTACGCGATCCGGTGAGCCTCCCGAAGGGGCCCGTAGTCGAAGCCGTCCCAGACGAACCGGGTCGCGCCGAGGAACGTGGCCCAGTCGCTGAAGAACTGCTCCGTCGTCCCGGTCACGGGCTCGTGCAGGAGCACGACCCCCTCGCCGGACGTCGCCCGGGCCGCGGCCTGGATCGCCTCGTCCCAAGAGGAGGGCTCGAAGCGCCCTCCGGCTCCCCCGTCCGTCTCCCCGGCGGCCGTTTCCCCGGCGCCTCCCT
>JBHHYJ010000068.1:0-11366 GCA_046757485.1 Gemmatimonadota bacterium | reverse complement strand
CCCGGGGCGCCGGGCACGGGGGAGAGAGGAGTCCGAGTGAAAGAGGAGATCCTCCAGCTTCGGGAGGCCCTGGAGCGACAGGGCTACGTGGCGGACCGCCCCCTGGCGACGGCCGTCCACCTGGCGACCCGTCTGGGTCGACCTCTCCTCGTGGAAGGAGAAGCGGGCGTCGGAAAGACGGAGATCGCCAAGGTGCTGGCGGCGGTGCTCGACGCCGAGCTGATCCGGCTCCAGTGCTACGAGGGCCTGGACGTGCACACGGCCCTGTACGAGTGGAACTACCAGCGGCAGCTTCTGCGCATTCGCATGGAAGAGGTGGAACGAGGAGAGGGGAAAGAGGGCACTCACCGTCTGGAAGAGCTGGAGGAGACGATCTTCGCGCGGGAGTACCTCCTGGAGCGTCCCCTCCTGAAGGCGATCACCCGCATCGCTTCCCCCGTGCTGCTCATCGACGAGATCGACCGGGCGGACGAGGAGTTCGAGGCGTTCCTGCTGGAGCTCCTCTCGGAGTTCCAGGTCTCCATTCCGGAGCTCGGGACGCTGCGGGCCACCTCCCGCCCCCACGTCGTCCTCACCTCGAACAGCACCCGCGAGCTGAGCGATGCGCTCCGGCGGCGCTGCCTCTACCTGTGGATCGACTATCCCTCCCCCGAGAAGGAGCTTCGCATTCTGCGCTCTCGGCTGCCGGGCGCACGCGATGCCCTGGACACGAAGATCGTGAGCTTCGTACAGAGACTGCGGCAGGAGAAGCTGTACAAGCGGCCCGGCGTCGCCGAGACTCTGGATTGGGCTCGGGCCCTGGAGGAGCTCGGAGCCGAGGAGCTGGACGAGGAGACGGTCGGCACGACGCTCGGATGCCTCCTCAAGGATCGCCACGACGCGGAACGGATTCTGCGCAACGGCGTCGGAAAGCTGCTCGTCGAGACCCCTCCGGCCGGCGCTTCCACGGGGGAGTAGGGCACGACCCGTGCCTGTCCCGGGCTCCGAGCTCCGCGGACGACCTCTCGAGTGGACGGCCCGGCTGGGTCGGCGCCTGCGGGAGGAAGGGGCCGGCTGCACGCTGACCGAGGCGGTCTCCGCCCTGGAGGCACTCCCCGAGCTGGACCTGGAGGATCCGCTGGACGCCTACCTGGGGCTCAAGGCCGTCTTTCTCACGACGCGAACGGAAGAGCCGGCGTTCGACCGCGTCTTCTGGGCGCTGTGGGAGGGACGTCGGCGAGGAAGCCCCGGCGCTTCGCCTGTCCACGTGCTACACAGGCGCGGCGCCCGACGCCGACCCGCACCGGGGTCGGCGAGCCCGGCCCGGGAAGAGAACGCCCCCGACCCGAGCGTCTCCCCCCACCCGCGCCCGGACGAGACCGGAACGGGCGAGGGGTCGCCCGCCGGGGCGGCCTGGAGTCCGATCGAGCGCCTGGCCCGGCGCTCCTTCCGCACCCTGAACGAGTCGGAGCTCCGGGAGCTCGACCGGGCGTTCGATCGCCTCATCGTGAAGCTCGCCACACGTCGAAGCCGCCGCCAGCGGCCGGCGAAGCGCAAGGGCCGCGCGGACCTCCGGCGAAGCTTCCGCGGCGCGTTGCGGCACGAAGGCGAGATGCTCCGCCTGGCTCGACGGCGACGCCGCGTGGATCGGCCGAGAGTGGTGCTGCTGTGCGACGTCAGCGGCAGCATGGAGCGCTACAGCCGCTTTCTCGTCCGGTTTCTCCTGGCGACCCGCCGCACGCGCGACGTGGAGACGTTCGTGTTCAGCACGCGCCTCGTTCGACTCACCCGGTGGCTCCGCGGCTCCCGGCCCGAGGAGGCGTTGGCCGCTATGAGCGACCGGGTACCCGGCTGGTCGGGCGGGACGCGCATAGGGGCCAGCCTGGAGGCGTTCCTGGACGGCTTCGGGCGGACGCTCCTCGGCCGCCGCACCGTCGTGGTCATCCTCAGCGATGGCCTGGACCAGGGCGACGTGGAGCTGCTGGAGCGCGCGATGGCGGGGATTCAGCGTCGGGCCCGCAAGGTGATCTGGCTGAACCCGCTCCTGGAGAGCCCCACGTACCGCCCCGAGGCCCGCGGGATGAAGGCCGCCCTGCAGTACGTCGACGATTTCGCCTCGGCCCACAGCCTCGCGGCGCTCCGGGAGCTGACCTCGCTCATCCGGATCTGAAGCACGACCCGGAGGGCGACTCGCGCCCGCCGGATCCCCCCACGGGTCGCGTCGACCCCCGACGGCTCGCGCCGGGATCCCGAGGATCCGTTGTCATCGCCGTCCGGCCCTCAGACCAGCTCCCGGTACTCGGGCTCCCACATGCGCGCGCGAACGTGGGCTTCCAGGTCGGGCGGCTCCGGCACCCTCGCCAGCCCGGCCGCGTACGCCTCTCGCGCCACGGCGACGGCGATCGTCCGGGACACCTCGCGGATCCGCCGCAGCGGCGGGTAGACGGATCCTCGATCCAGGGTGGCGTCGTCCACCAGCCCCGCCAGGCAGCGGGCCGCCGCCAGGAACATCTCCTCCGTCACCCTCGCCGACCCGACGGCGAGGACTCCCAGTCCGAGTCCCGGAAAGATGTACGCGTTGTTGCCCTGGCCGGGGACCCTCGTGCGGCCGCCCCATTCCACGGGAGCGAACGGGCTTCCGCCGGCGAAGACGGCCCTCCCGTCCGTCCACCGATACGCTTCCTCCGCCGTGCACTCCGCCTTCGCCGTCGGGTTGGAGAGGGCGAAGACCACCGGGCGCTCGTTCGCCCGCGCCATCCTCCGCAGGACCCGCTCGGTAAAGGTCCCCGGCTGGCCCGACACCCCGATGAGGACGGTGGGCTGAAGCGCCTCGACCGCCCGCTCCAGATCCGGCAGGTACTCGTGCTCGTGGGCGAACGGGCGCTTGTGGGCGCCGAGACCCTCCCGTCCGGCGACGACCAGCCCCCGGCTGTCGACGAACCAGCAGCGCGAGCGGGCCGCCTGCTCCTCGAGACCTTCCCGCACGAGCGCCGCGACGAGGAGCTCGGCGATCCCCGTGGCCGCCTCCCCCGCGCCCAGAAAGAGGACCCGCTCATCGACCAGACGACGCCGGCGCAGCCGGCCGGCGGCCAGGAGTCCGGCCAGGGCCACGGCCGCCGTTCCCTGCATGTCGTCGTTGAAGGCACACAGGCGCTCGCGATAGCGGCGAAGGAGACGGAACGCGTTCTCGCGCGCGAAGTCCTCGAACTGCACCAGAATGCCGGGAAAGCGGCTCTCCAGGCCGGAGAGGAGCTCCTCCACAAGCGCGTCGTACGCCGCGCCTCGCAGCCGGGGGCGGCAGATCCCCGTGTACAGCGGGTCCCCGAGCAGCTCCTCGTTGTCCGTCCCCACGTCGAGCATCAGCGGGAGACAGGCCGAGGGAGGAATGCCGGCGCACGCGGTGTACAGGGAGAGCTTGCCGACCGGAATCCCCATGCCGTGCGCGCCCAGATCGCCCAGCCCGAGGATGCGCTCGCCGTCGGTGAGGCAGGCGATCGCGGCCTCCCGCGGCCAGTTGGCCAGGACCTCGCCTACCCGGCCGGCGTCCTCCGCCGAGACGTACAGGCCCCGGGCCCGCCGGAAGAGGTGTCCATACGTACGGCAGGCCTCTCCGACCGTGGGGGTGTACACGATCGGCATCATCTCCTCGATCCGGTCGATCAGCACCCGGTAGAACAGGGTCTCGTTTCGGTCCTGTAGGCCGATGAGGTAGATGTACTTTTCGAGGTCCGTCGGCTTGCGGCGGAAGTTCTCGAGCACCCGGACCTCCTGCTCCTCGATCCCGAAGACCCGGGGCGGCAGAAGGCCGCGCAGGTGGAGGCGGTCCCGCTCCTCCTCCGTGAAGGCGGTGCCCTTGTTCCACGCCGGATCGTGGAGTAGCTCCTCGCCGACCGGCCTTCGATCGCCGTCTCTCACGGCCACCCTTTCCGTGTCGATCCCCGGGGCCGCCTGCCGGCCCACGACCTCGTGAGGATGCCCGTACCGGCCGGTGGCCGCCAGTCACGGAGATCGCACGGTTGGCGGAGGTGGCCGGCGGCGGCACGGCGCCGTCCGGGACCCGGGTGAGGTGCCGGAAGTGACCGACCCCGTCGCGCCGCCACCGGTGGCACCCGGATTGCGGCACCGGCCCGGGCCGGCCGGGGGTCCGGACGGCGGCGGGGACCAGGCTCCACCGGCTTTCCGCCGACGGAATCCCCCGGAACACGGGCCGCGCAACCGCGAAGCGGCCAAAGGGATAGTGGGTCGGTCCCCCGAGTCGGCCGGTACGAGATCCGGACGCCGGAGCGGGGCGCGAAGCGGAGAGGCAGGAGGCCCGGCAGTCCGGTAGATCTTGCAGGATTGGAGGAATCATGCGGAATCCCACACCGGGGACCGCGTGGGGCACCGTCAGGCCGGGAGGATGCGGAAATGGATGAGGTCGAGGTGGGCGAGGAGCTTCTCGTGGAACCAGACAGCTGGCAGGAGTCGGAGAACGGCGCGGGCACGGAGGAGCCGTCCACGCTCCTGACACGGGACGAGGCGATCGAGTACCGAACTCGGTGGGAGACGGTCCAGGCCGGCTTCATCGACGAGCCGCGGCGTACCGTCGAACAGGCGGACGACCTGGTGGACCGCGTCCTGAAGCGGCTCAGCGAGGGCCTGACGGCGGAACGGGACCGGCTCGTACGGCGGTGGGACCAGACCGGAGACCCGGTGACGACCGAGGACCTGCGCCTCGCCCTTCAGGGGTATCGGGGGCTGTTGGAGCGCCTCCTCTCAGCCTCCCTGTAGCCGGGCGGCCAGGCCCGGGCCGTCGTCAGGGCTCGGTTCACGGGCGGCCAGGCCCGGGCCGTCGTCAGGGCTCGGTTCACGGCCGGCCCGGCCCGGTCTGGGCGCGCGGGTCGTCGTCCGACGTCCGATACTCTTTTTCCGCACACTCGATGAACCGCTCCGCGGCCGCCGAGAGAGGTGAGCGTGCCCGAAGGGCGGCCCGAAGGTTGTCACGTTAGAAGCCTGTCCGGCCGGCTCATCACAGGGTGTTCCATTCCGGTCACTCCATCCCACTTCTGGGCACTTGCGCGGCTTCCACGCCGGCAGCCGCGTGTTCCGTAACTATCTGTCACACCGATAGATACTGCAATCTACAGCCGGCGGCACGACCGTTGCCCTCGGGATCTCCCGTGTCCGGCTCCCCCGGGCTTCCTCTCCGCGGTGAGCCGCCGTGTGGAAGAGGAACGGTGGCACATTCTCTCGCGAGGCAGAAGGGGCGCTACGGCCGGGTCGAGGAAGAGCACCTTCCGCCGCCCCTGCGGGCCCCGCTCCGGGTGGGCGAATGGGTGGAACGGGTCGCCGGGCTGGAGACGCGGCTTCCGGTCCGGATCCTGGACGGCCCGCCGCTCGAGGTCCAGGCGGACGGGGACCAGCTGGACCAGCTCCTCATCAACCTCATCGACAACGCGGTGGAAGCCGCCCGCGAGACCGACGGCGGCGTCCGCGTGGGGTGGGAGGTCGTCCGGCGACACCTCGAGGTGTGGGTGGAGGATGACGGCCCCGGGATCTCCGACACGGGGAACCTCTTCGTGCCGTTCTACACCACCAAGCCGGGCGCATCGGGGATCGGATTGGCGCCGGGCCGCCAGATCGCGGAAGCGCACGGCGGCACGCTGACGCTGGAGAACCGGAGCTCGGCGAGCGGCTGCATCGCCCGCCTCCGGCTGCCGATCCCGTGAGGGAGCTCGGCGGTCTCCCGTGTAAGTGATTACACTCGGGCCAGTTATATGTCCGCCCGCGCCGGCTGACGGATCGACGTGGGGCGCGCTTCGCCGCGCCGTTCGGTGGGCGGCCGTCCCCCCCGCGCCCCGGAGCCTCCCGAAAAGGCCCGTCATGCTTGACTCTTCGGGAAGATGGGGGGTTGGCGAACGCGCCGGAATCGCGTAATAGTGTAGCTGACCGCGGCGATGCCCTTTCCCGGCTGGCGGGGCCGACCGCGGAGACGGCCGGCCCCGCCGGCGTCAAGCCGAAGAGTTCTTTCAACCGCAACCCACAAAGAAGGGGGACCAGGTGACCAAGGACGAATTCGCCGAGAAGCTGGGCCGCAAGACCGGACTCTCCAAGTCGAAGGCCCGGGACGTCATCGACGCCATCTTCTCGACGGACCCCCGCGAGGGGATCATCGCCGTTGAGCTGGACGGGGGCCGCGACTTCACGATCACCGGCTTCGGCACCTTCGGCACGCGCTATCGGAAGGCCCGGAGAGGACGGAACCCTCAGACGGGACAGACGATCATGATTCCCGGCATGACCGTTCCCACGTTCCGGGCGGGGAAAGGCTTGAAGGACCGGGTGCGGGTGTAGCTCACCGCCTACGTCCAGCTGTTACGCGCCGGTCGGGGCGACGGGGTCGCGTCGTCGCGGCCGGCGTGTCTCTTTTTCCATCTGAAACTCCGGTGACCCCACCCTCGTCATAGGCCGCGGGGAGGACGGTGGACACCCCGTCGATCCCGCCCCTGCAACCCTGACGAGAAACGGACACACCGGAGATGAATAGGTTGACGGCCGTGTCGGTCCACCCGGCGCACGAGCGGTTCAAGCGGCGCGCGTCCCTGGTCTCTCGGGCCGCCGTGCTGGCCGCGGTCGGCGTTCACTTCGTTTTCTTTTCCCTCTTTCCCCGGCTGAACGCCGCTCCGGCCTCGGTCGCCGCGAGGGCCATCGAGGCGGTGGATCTGCCGCCCCAGGTGGAGGTCCCACCCCCTCCGCAGGAGATCGCCCGGCCGGCGACCCCGAAGATCGCGGCCGTGGAGGTGAGCGAAGAGCTGACGATCGCTGCGACGACCTTCGACGAGAATCCGGTGCGGAACCTGGGACCGCCGCCTTCCCCGGCGGCCGACGGGGGCGCAAAGCCGAAGTTCATTCCGTACGACGTGGCGCCGCGGCTCCAGAACCGGGACGAAGTGCTGGCGCTTCTTCGCCGGGAGTACCCCGCCGTGCTGCGCGACGCCGGCGTCGGCGGGACCGTCCTCCTGTGGATCTTCGTGGACGAGATCGGAAAGGTGGCGGACGCCCGAGTCGCCACGTCCAGCGGCTATCTCCACCTGGACGAGGCGGCGCAGAGCGTGGCCCGGGCGATGATCTTCTCCCCGGCGATGAACCGTGACAAGGTGACGCCGGTGTGGCTCTCCCAGCCCGTGGACTTCAGCGTCGTGAACTGAGTTGGTCGGCGATGGCTCCCCGAGGACGTACTTCTGATCTCCTCATCGTGGGCGCGGGGGTGATGGGCTGCAGCGCCGCCTTCCACCTCGCCGGGCGCGGTCTCCGGGTCACCGTGCTCGAGAAGGGGGCCATCGGAGCAGGCTCGACGGGCCGATCCTCGGCGATCATCCGCCAGCACTACTCGAACCGGCTCACGATCCGCATGGCACTTCACAGCCTCCGGGTCTTCCAGGAGTTCGACGAGCGGGTCGGGGGGGAGTGCGGGTTCCGGTCCACCGGTTGGGTGGGCCTCGTGGCGGCCGAGGACGAAGCGGGCCTCATGGCCAACCTGGCCCTCCAGCGAAGCCTCGGAGTGGAGGCGCGGCTCCTCGAACCCGAGGAGCTGGATGAGCTCTTCCCGGGGCTGGAGATGGGCGATGCGGTGGCCGCGGCGTACGAGCCCCGGAGCGGCCACGCGGACCCCCACCTGACGGTCCATGCGTACGCCGAGGCGGCCCGCCGCCGGGGGGCGACGATCCTCCTGGACGCGGAGGTGACCGGGCTGCGCTTCGCGGGTGGCAGGATCCAGGGGGTGGAGACCCGGGAAGGCACGTTCCAGGCGCCGATCGTGGTGAACTGCGCGGGGCCGTGGAGTGCTCGCGTCTCCCGCTCGGCCGGCGTCGACCTGCCGGTCACCTCCTGCCGGGCGCAGGTGGCCTGCTTCCGCCGTCCCGCCACCCTCGGCGTGGAGCACCCCGTGGTGATCGACTTCGTGAACGGGACCTACTTCCGCTCCGAGACGGGCGGTCTGACCCTGGTCGGCTCCATCGATCCGTCGGAGGGTCGGGCGGTCGTGGACCCCGACGACTTCCCCGAGCACGTGGACGGGAGCTTCGTGGCGGCGGCGGGCGAGCGCCTGCTCCGGCGCCTCCCTCCGATGGAGCGCGGACACAGCACGGGAGGCTACGCCGGCCTGTACGCCGTGACCCCGGACTGGCACCCGATCGTGGATGAGGTGCCGCCGGAGAGCGGCTGTTTCGTGTGCGCCGGCTTCAGCGGGCACGGCTACAAGCTCGCGCCCGCCGTCGGCCGGATGGTGGCCGACCTGGTGACGGGGGCCTCCGATCCCGAGTTCGATCCGCACCTCTTCCGTTTCGCCCGCTTCGCCGAGGAGGAGCCCGTGAGAGGACGCTACGCGTACAGCATCACCGGCTGAACCCGCTTGCCGCTTCGCGTGCCAGGACGCCAACCGTCCTGTATAATCGGAGCTTCGATAGGGGGAGGGCCCCCGACAGGCCGGTGGGTGCGGGGCAACGCGTCGCCGCGCCGCCAGGCATCTGCCCCACGGCGCTCGTGACGCGGCCCGCTACGGGTTTTCCGCGACCTGCTAGGGAGAACGCCATCTGAGCGACGGGACTTCCGCCGAGACGAGCAGCGCGCCAGGCGCTTCCCCGGCGGTCCACGAGGCGAGCCTCGCCCGAGACCTCGGTCTGTTCGACGCCACCATGATCGGCGTCGGGGCGATGATCGGGGCGGGGATCTTCGTGCTCACCGGCATCGCGGCCGGCGAAGCAGGCCCGGCCTCCATTCTGGCTTTCGCGCTCAACGGCGCCGTCACCCTGCTCACCGCCTTCGCCTACGCGGAGCTCGCCTCCGCCATCCCGCGCGCCGGAGGAGGGTATTCTTTCGTCCGCATGGCGTTTCCCGGCGCCATGGGGTTCACGGCCGGGTGGATGCTGTGGTTCGCCTACACCGTCGCCTGCAGCCTGTACGCTCTCGGGTTCGCCGGGTACTTTTGGGAGTTCTTCCTCAAGTACGCCCCCGGCCTGGCAGAGGGCGTCTTCGGAGTCGCGGGCCACCACGCGGCCGTGCTCGTCGTCACGCTCCTCGCCGGCGTCGCGTTCATCGGCCTGAACGTGCGGGGCGCCGAGGTGACGGGGCGCGCCGAGAACGTGCTCACCGTCTCCAAGCTCCTCGTGCTGGCCGTGTTCGTCGCCTTCGGGCTGCGGACCGTCTTCGGAGCGCCGGCCCAGACGGCCGAGCACTTCACGCCGTTCTTTCCCCGCGGCGCGGGAGGGGTGTTGGTGGCGATGGGGCTCACCTTCATCGCGTTCGAGGGGTACGACCTGATCGCCACGGTCGCCGAAGAGATCAAGCAGCCCGAGCGGAACATCCCGCGGGCCACCTTCATCGCCCTGGCGATCACCGTGGTGCTCTACCTGCTCATCCTCTTCGTCTCGTTGGGCGCCGTGAGCGGGGAGGGCATTCCGAGCTGGCAGTTCCTCGGCAACTACAAGGAGACGGCGATCGTGCGGGCGGCGGAGGACTTCATGCCCGCCTTCGGAGTGGCGATCATCGTCTTCGGGGGGCTGCTTTCCACGATGTCCGCCCTGAACGCCACCGTGATGGCCGCCTCCCGGGTCGCCTTCTCCATGGGCCGCGACAAGCTGCTCCCGGCCGCGGTGGCCCGCATCGACCCCCGCCGGCGGACGCCGGCCCTGGCGATCCTGGCCACCGGCGCGATCCTCCTCGTCCTCGCGGTGTCGTTGCCGCTGGAGGCCGTCGGATCGGCCGCGAGCCTGATCTTCCTACTCACCTTCGCGATGGTGAACCTGTCCGTCATCGTCCTCCGCCGGAAGGCACCGGAGATCCCGCGGCGTTATCGGGTTCCGCTCTACCCCGTCGTCCCCGCCCTCGGCTTCGGGCTCAACATCTTTCTGGCCCTCTACCAGTTCAAGTTCCAGCCGATCGCCTGGTACGTGACGCTCGGCTGGATCGGGGCGGGGCTGCTCGTCTACTTCGTCGCCTTCCGGACGCGGGCCGCCGCGGAGCTGCCCCAGGTCCTCGTGCCGGGGAGACGGGCCGAGTGGGCGGAGGGAGTGTTCACCGTCGTCGTTCCGCTCTCCAACCCGGCCAACGTGGGGACGCTGCTCGATCTGGCCGGACCGCTGGCGCGCGAGCAAGGCGGACGCGTGGTCGCCGTCTCCGTCGTTCAGGTGCCACGGCAGCTGCCGATTCACGAGGGGCTTCGCTTCCAGAAGCGGCGAGCCGCGCTCCTGGAGGAGGCCCGCCGCTACGCATCGGAGCACGGCATCCCGCTGGAGACCGATCTGGTGATCGCCCACCACGTGCAGGACGGCATCCGGAACGCGGTGGAGCGCCTGCACGCCGATTTGCTCGTGATGGGCTGGAAGGGGTTCACCAACACGCGGGAGCGGATCTTCGGCGAGGTCGTGGATCAGGTGGTGCGGCACGCCACCTGCAACCTCATGCTCTTGAAGATCATGCCGGACGGTGACCTCCGTCGGGTCCTGTACCCCACGGCGGGAGGGCCCCACGCCCGCCTGGCGGCGGAGTATCTCGGGACCCTCGCCCGCGGCCGAGAGATGGAGATCACCGCCTGCTACGTGCTTCCCCCGGCGGCGATGCCGGAGCGGCAGGCCGAAGCGAACGAGGTCCTGGCGGAGTCCGCGATCCGCCTGGGGGAGGAGCTCAGCGTCGAACAACGGCTGCTCTCCTCGGACTCCGTGTCGGACGCCATCGCCGGGGCCAGCCGGGAGTACGATCTCGTCGTGCTGGGCGCCGCCCGCGAGCCCTGGTTCCGGAAGGTGCTGTTCGGCGAGATCCCCGAGAAGGTCGCCCGTCTCTCTCCCGCCTCCGTCCTCGTCGTGAAACGCTACGAGGGGAAGGTGAAGTCGCTCCTCAAGCGGGTGTTGGGGTAAGGCGGCGGGCGCTCCGCTCGCCGACCGATGCACCCTTTCCGTCGACACCGCTCAGGAGGCGCTCCCCGCATCGCGCCCTGACTCCCGGCAGGCTCGGGCGGTCGAGCCTCGACGCCCGGTCTCCTTGCCCTTCCGGCGCCCCGGCGGCACCTTCCGCCAGGGGCCATGGCCGAGGGTTCCGGAACCTGGAGCCTGCCTCCGCACCCACCGTCTCCGCGCCCCACGAGGAGCGGCGTCCACGGGGCTTGGGAAGGAAGCGAGGCAAGATGAGAAAGAGCGGCGTTCTTGCGGCCCTGCTGTTGCTCGTTCTCGGGTCCGGCTCCCCGCTCGCGGCCCAGCTCCCCACCCGGTACGCGGCGAAGGATCTGAGGGTTCGGGCGGAAGATGCGGAGGACAGCCGCGTGCTGTTCAGCCTTCCCGCCGGGGCCTCCGTGCAGCTACGCAAGTGCCGCGGCGACTGGTGCCAGATCAGCTACGAGGGCCGCATCGGCTGGGCGC
>JBHHYJ010000067.1:0-11772 GCA_046757485.1 Gemmatimonadota bacterium | reverse complement strand
CGGCTTCGTCTGCCTGCCTGCGAGGCAGGAGGGCCGTTGGATTTCCTATCCTTTTCACTTCTTCCGGGTGAGCATCGCTTCTGCCTCCACCGTGCCGCTCCGGGGGTGAAACCACCTGTATCGCAGCGTGCCGGCGGCCGCGTCGTGCGTGAAACGGATGGTGCCCCCGGTCACACACGATGTCCCGCGGGTGATGATCTCCTTCACGGCGTACTGGTTCTCGTTGGCCTGGAGGGCGAGCAGGTTTCCGTCGCAGTCGAGCACGCCGGAGTAAACGACGGTTCCGATCTTCGAGTTGGGCGGTGCGGCCTCGTCCAGCGCGATACCGATCGGATAACTGACGCCGTCCCCTCCAGTTGGGGTGGGTGCTGGCCGGAACTCCGAACCTCCAGCTTGCCCGCCCCGCAGGAGAGCGCCAGCTTTCCTCTGGAATCAGACGGTCCATGGGCAGCCTCCGGTCGCGGACGCGCTGCCCCTATCATGCCTATCCTTTTCCCGGCCGACGCGATGCCGGCCCGGGGGGAGAGGCGCCGGAAAGAGGCCCGCCGCGAGGAGAGCGGCCGATGAGAGCGGAACCGATCACGCCCCACCAGGCGTGGGCGACGGCGCGACGATCCGAGCTGGCGCTTGCCGGCGACACCGCGATGACCTTCCACGCGGGGAGCGATGTCGAAGCGCTGGACCGGGCGCTCGAACTGCTCCGGCGCCAGCTCGGGGCCGATGCCTGCGAGCTCTTCCTGACGGCCTCCGACCGCGGCGAGATGTACATGGTGTCGCATCAGGGGGCTGACACCGAGGCCTTCCTCCAGCGGGACCGGTTCCGCGTGGGCGAGGGCTTCCCGGGCATCGTGCTCTCCTCCGCCATGCCCCTCCGCACGGAGGCGCTCTCCTCCGAGCCGGCGTTCGTGCGCTCCCGGGTCACGTCGGCCGGCTACACGAGCGTCGTATGCCTCCCCCTGCGGACGGGCGACGCCGTGACCGGCTCCATTCTGCTGGCTTGGAAGTCTCCCCCCGCCAATCTCGCCGACGTGGTCCGGCTCGCGGTCCTGGGATCGGCCCCGATCGCCGTCGCGGTCGAGCTGCTGCGCACACGGCTGCGGGCGGAGGAGTTGGCCCGCGCGGCCCGTCGGAGCGGGGAGCGGGCGGAGGAGGGCGAATCCACTCCGGGGCCGGCCGCGGGGGGGGGACAGTGGATCGTGACCCCGGTCGAGGCCCATCCCGAGACATGTCCCGCCCGACAGACCCAGGCGGTTCAGGTACTGGGCGGGCGCGCGGGATGGCCGGAGCGGTGCGCGGAGGCGGGCTGCGGCGGCCGGGCGCGGTACTGCGTGCCGCTCGTCACCGAGGGGCGCGTGTGGGGGATCGCCACCTGGACGTTTCCGGATCGCCCTCCGGTCCCTCTCACGCGGTTCCTGCCCGAACTCCTCTGGAAGACGGAGGATCTGGCGGCCGAGCCCACGACGGTGGCCGAACTCGCGCTCGAGGTCGAAGGAGCGCCGGGCGCCCGCCTGAGGATCCGCTGTTTCGGGGGCTTCGAGGTCCGCCTCGAAGGAGAACCGCTTCCGCGGTCGGCGTTCCGACGCGAGAAGTCCCGCGAGCTCCTGGCGCTCCTGGCCGCAGCCGGAGAGCGCGGTCGGCCGAGGGAGGACCTGGCGAGGCAGTTATGGCCGGGGGTGCGGAGCGATGCCCTTCGCAACCGATTCCACGTCGCTCTCTCCACGCTCCGCCGGACGGTCGAGGCGCCGGGCTCGGAGCGGCCACACATCGTCCGCGACGGGCGGCACTACCGACTGGATCCCTTGTCGGGTGTGGACGTCGACCTCTGGCGGTTCGGAGCGCTCCTCCGGAGGAGCAGCACCCCGCCCGTCACGGACGCCGTGGTCCGTTGGCTGGAGGCCGCGCTGGCGCTCTACCGTGGCGACCCCTTCGAGGGGGAGTTCTGCGCCTCGTGGCCGGGGAAGCGGGCGGACCGAGCGCGGCGCCAGGTGCTGCACGCGGCGGCGCTTCTCGCCCGCGCGAAGCTCGACCGGAACGAGGTTCCCGGTGCGCTGAACGTCCTCCGCCGGATCGAAGAGATCGCGCCCCGCGAGGCCCGGCTCGATCCCGAGCTGGAGCGCCTCCGGGCGGCCTGTCAGGCGGAGGGAGTCACGCGCTTCTGATGCCCTCCCGGGCGCCCTCCCGCAGCTCTTCCTCGCCTTCGTCCGACGCGTACTTCAGCACCCACACCATCGAGAGGGAGAAGAGGGCGAGGAAGATGAACACGACGTAACCGATCGCGTAGCCCGGCTGCCCGAGGTCGTCCACGGCGAACGCGAGCATGGGAGGGATCGCAAAGCCACCGAACGCTCCCAGGCCACCCACCCAGCCCGCGGCTCCCCCCACGGCCTGTGGGACCTCCTTGGGGACGAGCTTGAACACCGCCGCGTTGCAGATCCCCATCCCGAACGCCATGAGGAGGATGCCGGGGAGCGCCAGCTCGAACCGGTCGGTCGTTGTCATGACGAGTGCGCCGAACAGCATGATGAAGAGCGCCAGAATCGCGGTGTTTTCACCGCCCTCGCGGAGGTAGTCCGCGAGAAGGCCACCGATGATCCGGATGCTGGATGTGAGGACCGAATAGAGGCCCGTGAGGAGGCCGGCCAGCCCGATGCTCAGCCCGAAGAACCGGGTCCAGTAGGTGGGAAGCCAGGCGGTGAGCGCGATGAACCCGCCGAAGGTCGTGAAGTAGACCCACACGAGCGCCCAGGTCCGCCAAACCCGTGCCGAGACTCGCAGGCTGTCGAGCGCGCCTCCGGCGGGGAAGATGGCCTGCCCCCGTTCGCTCGCGATCGCGCGGGCGCGCTCGTCGGGGAGCCCCTTCGCCCGGAGCTGGAAAAACCATGCGTTCCGCCCGCGCAGCGCGTAGTAGGCCGTGCCTGCGCCGAGGAACAGAAGCCAGATCAGGTACGACCCCGAGAGGCCAAGGCTCACGAGCGCGACGGGCAGCAGAAACGAGAACAGGCCGGGCGCCAGGTTCCCGACCCCGGCGTAGATCGCCAGAGCCCTTCCCTGGCGGCTGTGCGGGAACCAGTACGAGACCTGCCCGATCCCCACCGAGAACGTCGCGATTCCGCACCCCGAGAGCATCCCCAGAAGCAGGAGGAGCGGGAACACGGGGCCACCCAGGTGATCCGGATAGAGGAAGTTCACGACGAGGAACAGTCCGGCCATGCCGATGAGCGATAGCCCCAGCAGGATCAGGAACGGGCGGCGGCCTCCGTCGGCGTCGACCCAGGCGGCGAAGGGGATCCGGAGAAGGGAGCCCGAGAGCGAGGGGATGGCGACGAGGAACCCCACCGCCATCGGGCTCAGGTCCATGGCTTCGCGGAACCGTTCCGCCGTCGGGCCGAACAGGGCGACGGCCGCGAACCCGACGAAGAAGCCGATGGTGGCGGCGCTCAACCCCTCCCGGGGCGAGCCCCGCAGCGGGGGCACTTCGTGCGCGTCGCTCACGAGGGCCTCACCCGGCTCCAGGGGGCCTCGGGGTGCCGCACCGTTCGCGGATCCCAGTTCCAGATGACGCGCTGGTAGGGTCGCACGAGATAGTGGAGCGGGGCGACGAGGACGTGGACGAGCCGGGTGAACGGCACGAGCAGCACGAGGACAAACGCTCCGGCCACATGGGCCTGCACGACCCAGGGCATGGCCGCCACCGCAGCCGTGTCGGGCGACAGACGGAGGAGCGACCATAGATACGGCGTGAGGTCGGCTGCAAACCACGAGGACCCCCAGCGGTACCCGAACGCGGTCCAGAGCCCCAGGACGATCTGTGCGAGCAGAACGCCCTCGAGCACGAGATCCATGGGCGTCGTGACCGCGCGAATCCGGGGGTTCGTCACCCGCCTCAGCAGCAGCGCGCCCAGGCCGTACAGGACGCAGAGGCCGAACGCGAATCCGGACACCTCGAGCAGGAGGAGGCGGACTGGCACCCGGTTCCAGGCCAGCACCGCGTCGGGCACGAGGAACGCCAGGAGATGCCCCGCCAGAAGGGCGAGGATCCCCAGGTGGAACGGGACCGAGCCCCAGAACAGCCGCCGGCCCTCCAGAAACTGCGAGGAGAGGGACGAGACGGTGAATCCCCTCCTGCGGTACCGATAGATGGTGCCGACCAGGCAGACGAACAGCGCCAGATACGGCAGGACGGCGAACAGCAGCACGTTCGTCGCTCCCGTGCTCATGTGGATCCTCCCTTCCGTGCCCCGCTCCCGGCCGGCTCTTCCACGGCGCTGACCAGGTCGGTCTCCAGCTCCCTCCGAAGCGATCCCAGAAAGTCGTTGTCCCTCTCCGGCGGCACCCACCCTCCCAGTTCGAACTCGGCCCTGAGGACGTCGAGCACGGCGGCGAGGGCATGCCGGAACAGGTCGGCCCGCGTGGCGGACGTCGCGATGAGCGTTCGGTGGTACTTCCGATAGAGCCAGTTGCGCTGGCCCGTCCGGTCGGGATCGAACTGTGCGATCATGCGCTCCAGCGCGGGATGCAGAATCTCGCGTACGAACTCGGCCGCGAGCTCCCGGTCCTCCCAGCGGGGCAGCAGGCGCAGCACGTTCGGCAGGTGATCGGGGAGCTCGTGGCCACACTCCACGCCCGCCTCGCGGTGCTCGGCGCCCAGATGGACGAGCAGCTCTCCGCGCTTGTAGTCGTCGCCGAAGACGACGTATCCGACGTCGAGCGTCGTGATGGCCTGGACGTCGAACGTGCGCGTGAAGATCTCGCGCAGCTCCTCCAGCGGGCCTTCGCCCCAGTCCCCTGTGCCGCCCGGGAGGCGGCGGGCGAACGCGGCGAGCTCGGTCCCGGCCGTGGGGAACCGCCCGGCCACGGCCTCCCGCCCGGCCACGACCGCCGCGGGGTAGTCCGGGCCCGGAAAGTCGAACAGCCCGGCGAGCCGGTCCCAGAGGGCCGTTAGGTCTCCCTCCGGCATCGGGTCACTCGCCGGCACCGCTCCCGCCGGCATCAGGCCCCCCTCCGGGCGGTGTCGGACCGGAACCCGAACCCGGTCTCGCCCCGCACATCGCCCGCGTACTCGAGCATCTCGATCGCCTGCTCGCGGTGGGCGGCGGGAATGACGAAGCGTTCGTCGAATGTCGCCAGCGACGTGAGCCGGTAGATCGCCTCGGCCTGGTCCGGGTCCAGCCCGGCCTCCCTCAGGGCCCGGCCGGCCGTTTCGCGTGAAACGTCGCCGACCGTGACGTGCCGGCGGTGGATCCGCACGGCCATGAGCTTCCGCAGGCGGCTGGCGACCGCCTCCGTATCACCCGCGCTGAACAGGCTGGCGAGGTACTGGAGTGGGAACCGGGCATCCTTCAGCGTCCCGAACAGGTCCTCGGTCGTCGTGTCGTAGACGCGGCCGTCGGGCCAGTGCTTCGCGGTCTCGTGAAGCTCGCCCGCGCGGTCCTCGTGATGGGCCGCGCGCACGGACGCCATCACGGGCAGCAGGGGCGGCACGTAGAACAGCATGGGAAGAGTGCGGAACTCGGGGTGCAGCGGGAGCGCGAGCTCCCACTCCTTCACGAAACGCCAGGCGGGGGACTTCCGGGCCGCCTCCAGCGTCGAGTCGGCCACCCCGTTCGCCTTGGCGGCCGCGACCACGTCCGGGTCGAACGGGTCCAGAATCAGGTCGAGCTGATGGTGGACGAGCGCGTCGTCGCCCGCGGCGGCCGCCGCCTCGATCCGCTCGGCATCGTAGAGGAGCACGCCCAGGTACCGGATCCGTCCCACGCAGGAGTGCATACACGCCGGCGCGTGTCCCGCTTCGAGCCGCGGGTAACAGAGGATGCACTTCTCCGACTTCCCCGTGCTCCAGTTGTAGTAGCTCTTCTTGTAGGGACAGGCCGTCACGCACATGCGCCAGCCCCGGCAGACGGACTGGTCGATGAGCACGATCCCGTCCTCGCCGCGTTTGTAGATGGCGCCGGAGGGACAGGACGCGACGCAGGCCGGGTTCAGGCAGTGGTTGCAGATCCGGGGCAGATAGAAGAACGCCATCCGTTCGAGCTGGAACATCGCCTCGCGCTCGGCCGGCGACAGGGCCTCCAGGTTCGGGTCCTTGCGCGCATAGTCGGGTGAGCCGCTCAGGTCGTCGTCCCAGTTCGGCCCCATCCGGATATCCATCGGCTTTCCGGTGATCATGGAGATGGGGCGGGCCGTCGGCTGATCGTTGCCCGCCGGCGATTCGATCAGATCGAGGTACTGATACGTAAACGGCTCGTAATAGTCGTCGATGACGGGCAGGTGCGGGTTGTGGAAGATGTTCCCCAGCCCCTTCTTCTTTCCCGCCCCCCGAAGCTCGACGCTGTCTCCGTCCTTCTGCCAGCCGCCTCGGTAGACCTCCTGATCCTCCCAGCGGCCCGGATAGCCGGTGCCCGGCTTCGTCTCGACGTTGTTCCACCACATGTACTCGGCGCCCCGACGATCCGTCCAGATGTTCTTACAGGCGATCGAGCAGGTGTGGCACCCGATGCACTTGTCCAGGTGAAACACCATCGAGATCTGTGAGCGAACGTCCATGTCAGGTCTCCCTGGTCTCGAACGGGATTGTCGGTACTCAGAACTCCACCCGGTCCATGCGCTTCACGATCACGTGGGTATCGCGGTTGGGTGCGATGGGGCCCCAGTAGTTGAACCCGTAGCTGAACTGTCCGTAGCCACCGGCCAGGAAGTTCGGCTTGAGGTGGATGCGGGTGAAGCTGTTGTGCCCGCCGGCCCGCCGTCCTCTCCGCACCTGCGACTTCGGGATCCCCACGGTCCGCTCGGGCACGTGATAGACGATGCACACGCCCGGCGGAATGCGGGCGCTCACATTGGCGCGCGCCGCATAGACACCATGGTCGTTATAGACCTCAACCCAGTCGTTGTCCTCGATCCCGAGTTCCCGCGCATCGCTCTCGCTCAGCCAGACGGGCTCGCAGCCGCGTGACAGCGTGAGCATGCGGTGGTTGTCCATGTAAGTCGAGTGGATGTGCCACTTGCCGTGCGGCGTGAGACAGTTGAGCACCCGGGCCTCGCCGCTCTCGAGCGTCTTCCGGAGGTCGCCGTACGCCGCGGGCCGGGGCGAGGGTTTGTACGTGGGCAGATGCTCGCCGAACGCCAGGTACATCTCGTGGTCCAGGTAGAAGTGCTGGCGTCCGGTCAGGGTCCGCCACGGCACGAATCGCTCGACGTTGTACGTGAACGCGGCGTAGGCCCGCCCGTCGTGCATGAGACCCGACCAGAGCGGGGAGGTGTTGTAGCGGCGCGGCTGGGCCTGGAGGTCGGCGTACCGCAGCCGCACGTGCTCGCTGCCCGTGCCCAGGTCCTCGAGCCGCAGGCCCGTCTTCGTCTCGGCGTTCCGGTAGGCCCGGACCGTGAGCTTCCCGTTCGTGAGGCTGGAGAGCTGGAGGAGGATGTCGGCCGCGTCCTCCGCATCGTGGAGGGAGGGAAGCGCCTTCCCGTTCGTGCGGACCTTCGGGATGTGGTTCGAGCTCAGGAGCTCGTCGTAGACGTCCGCACAGGAGAAGGTGTTCCCGTGCGCACCCAGCCCGGTGTCCCGGATGCGGTCGCCCAGGGTGATGAAGCGCTCGTGGAGCTTCGTATAGTCGCGCTTGACGACCGTGAGCTGATGCGTGGTCCGGCCGGGCACGGGATCGCATTCGCCCTCGTACCAGCCCTGGATCCGGGGTTGCGAGATCTCGCCCGGAGAGTCGTGCGCGATGGGCCTGAGCACGATGTCCGTGTGCTCCCCCGGGAACCACTGTCGGGCCGCATCGCTCGTCGCGCGGGCGATCTCCCGGAAGATCTCCCAGTCCGTCTTCGACTCCCACACGGGCGGGATGGCCGCCGACAGCGGGTGGATGAACGAGTGGAGGTCCGTGCTGTTCAGGTCGGCCTTCTCGTACCACGACGCCGCCGGGAGCACGATGTCCGAATAGAGCGCCGAGGAGTCCATCCGGAAGTTCAGGTCGACGACGAGATCCATCTTCCCGACGGGCGCCACGTCGTGCCACTTCACCTCACGGGGTCGTTCGGCCGCATCCTCGGCGATCAGGTTGGAGTGGGTGCCGAGATAATGCTTGAGGGCGTACTCGTGCCCCTTCATGCTCCCCATGATCGCGTTCCCGCGCCAGATGTACCACACGCGCGGGAAGTTCTCGGGAGCGTCGGGATCGGCGATGGCGTATCCGAGCGAGCGTGAGCGGAGCCGCTCGATGACGCGGTCGCGGATGGCGGCCTCGTCCTCCGCCCCCTCTTCCTGCACCTCCCGGCACAGGTCCAGCGGGTTGCGGTCGAACTGGGGGAAGAACGGCATCCATCCCATCCGCACGGCCTTGAAGATGAGATCGGCCGTGTGCTGGCGGGTCAGCTCGTTGTCCGGAACCGTGTTGTAGAGCGAGAACGCCCCGTCGTAGCGGTACTGGCAGGAGTGGATGTAGTGCCAGATCGGGGTCTGCTGGAGCCGGACCGCAGGTACGTGGTCCTTCGCAAAAGCCAGGGCACCCCACGAGTCCATGGGCGCCAGCTTCTCCTGGCCCACGTAGTGGTTGAGGCCCCCGCCGTTCCTGCCCACGCAACCGGTGAGCATGAGGGCCATGGCGCCCGCACGGTACATGAGGTTCCCGTGGTACCAGTGGTTGATCCCGGCCCCCGTAATGATCATGCACTTGCCGCCCGTGGCCTCCGCGGTGAGGGCCCACTCGCGGGCGAACTGGCGGACCGTGTCGGCGGAGACCCCCGTGAAGATCTCCTGCCAGGCGGGCGTGTAGGCCGCCGTCTCGTCCGTGTCGTCCTCGGGATAGTCGCCCGGTAGACCCCGCCCCACGCCGTACTGGGCCATGACCAGGTCGTAGACCGTGGTCACCAGCGCGGGCCCGTCGATCGTCTCGATCTCGAGGACGGGCACTCCCCGCAGGCGGGTCCGATCGTAGGCGAAATCCGTGAAGCGGACCCGGGCGTGCCGGTCGGTATGGTCGAGCAGCGTCACGATCGGATCGTACGGCTCGTCGTCGACGGCGTTTTCCAGCTTCAGGTTCCAGCTGCCCCCGGGCTCCTCCCACCGGAACCCGCAGCTGCCCTTGGGCACCACGGGGTCGCCCGTGCGCGCGTCGAGATTTATGAACTTCCACTCGCCGTTCGGGAGATCGCGGAACGCGGGGAGCTCGCCTGCCCGCAGGAGCCTGCCGGGCCGGTAGCCGTCGCCGTCCTCGTCGAGCTTCACCAGATAGGGGCTGTCCGTGTAGCGCTTCACGTAGTCCAGGAAGTAGGGGACCCGCCGCTGATGGTGGAACTCATCGAGAATGACGTGGGTCACCGCCATCCAAAAGGCGCCGTCGCTTCCGGCATGGAGCGGGATCCACTGGTCGGCGTACTTGGCGACCTGGCTGAAATCGGGAGCGAACACGACGGTCTTCGTGCCGTTGTGGCGCGATTCGGCGAAGAAGTGGCAGTCGGGCGTCCGGGTCATGTTCAGACAGGCGCCCAGGTCTGCGATCATCTTGGCGTTGTACCAATCGGCGCTCTCGCACACGTCGGTCTGATCGCCCCAGATCTCCGGAAACGCCGTGGGAAGGTCGCAGTACCAGTCGTAGAAGCTGAGGTTGACGCCGCCGAAGAGCTGGAGGAAGCGTGCGCCCGCGGCATAGCTCAGCATGGACATGGCCGGGATGGGGCTGAACCCGATGACCCGATCCGGGCCCCAGGTCCGGGCGGTGTGGATGTTGGCGACCGCCATGATCTCCAGGACCTCGTCCCAGGTCGTCCGGCGGAACCCTCCCTTGCCGCGCGCCTGCTGGTAGGACCGCCGTGCCTCCTCGTCGTTCTGGAGCGCCTCCCACGCCTTCATGGCGTCGCCGGTCTCGCGCTTCTTCTGGCGGAACGCGTCGAGCAGAGCGCCTCGGATAAGCGGGTACTTGATCCGGAGCGGACTGTAAAGGTACCAGCTGTAGGAGATCCCACGCTGGCAGCCTCGGGGTTCGTAGGGTGGGAGGGAGTCCTCAAGCATCGGATAGTCGAGCTGCTGGGTCTCCCACGTAACGATGCCGTCCTTGACGTGGATCTGCCAGGAGCAGCCGCCCGTGCAGTTCACCCCGTGCGTGCTGCGAACGATCCGGTCGTGCTGGAACCGGTTGCGATAGAACTCCTCCCACTTCCGTGTCTGCGGCGAGACGATGTCCTTGATCCAGCCCATGGCAGCCGTGCTCCGTCCGTTCAGATTGTGAAGCTCATCCGGTGTGCGTCGTCGAGCGCACCTGCCGGGCGAAGACGCCCTCGTAGACCGTCGTGCGGCGCCGTCCCCGCCAGATGAGCGCAAAGCTCGCCAGCAGCACGGCGGCGGCGCCTGCTCCGAACCCCAGCAGCAGCGCGCCCGCATCCCAGGCCGCGAGGGCACCTCCTTCCGCGAGGGCGCGCTTCTCCCGGAGGAAGGCGGTCAGGTCCGCGACTTCCTGTTCCGTGAGCGGGCGGTCGCGGAACGCCGTCCGCATGGCCGGGAAGGGAGGTGCGACCATGATGGCGGCCGTCCCCGCCTCCCCCAGACGCTCCACGATGTCCGTCAGGTCCTTCGCGAGTGTCCCGCCCCCCACCACCCCGGCGGCACCCACATGGTGGCAGGAGTTGCAGGCGGGCCCTCCATTCGAGAGGGCCTTCGTCCCCTGGAAGAGATGGGCGCCCGCGACAGGGTCGCCTTCCGCGAGCGGGGCGGCCGTGCCTCCTGCTCCGGCGCCCTGGCCAGCCGCGCCTGCCCCCAGAGACGCCTCCTGGCGCTCGATGTAGTCGACGACAGCCCGCACCTCGTCATCCGAGAGAGGCCAGTCGGGCATCACGAGCCCCGGGTACTCCTCCGCGAGCGCGACCGCCACGGAATCGTCCCGGGCCACCATCGCCTGCGAGTGCTGGACGAACTCGATGATCCAGGCCTCGGAACGACGGTCCGTCAGACCCGCGAGGTCGGGTCCGATGAGACGGCCGCCCCTGATCGTGTGGCAGGGCTTGCAGGTGTTCTGGAAGATCGCCTCGCCGTCCTGGGCGGCCACTCGGGCCGAGGACAGGAGGGGGGTGAGACCGAAGAGCGCCCCGAGACCGAGGAGTGGCGCTGCGAGGCGTCGGCCAGCGGTCGGACGCGGCATCCGCGTCGGGTCCATGTGGGCTCCCATGCTTCCGTCCCGGAACCGGTGTCACCTGGCCCGCCCGGGGTCACCCGGGGCGGGCTGCCCGCCGCCCTGGCGGGCTGAAAGAAGGGTAGCCCGCCGCGCTTACATATCGCTTACACGGGCGGCGTGGGGGCAGATTCTACGCCTCGCGCCCGCCCGGTATGCGAGAGGTCATCCCGTTGAGCCGTCCCTCGACCCTGTCGATCCACCGGAGGTGAAGTTCCGCCGCGCCTTCCTTCGTCCGCCGGCCGTTCGCCTCTCGTGATCTTCGGCTGAGGAAGTGCTGAACGGGGTGTGAGCCGTGATGCCGATCCTGTGAGCGAGGAAAGCGAGGGGCCCGGTCGAAGCGCCGGACACCACCCGTCATCTGGGGGAGCGGGATCGTGCGCGTCGCGGGCGTCGTCGCAGCGCAGCGAGAGAACTCCGATGGGCGAACCCGGATTCGAACCGGGGACCTCCTGCTTGTAAGGCAGGCGCTCTGGACCAGGCTGAGCTATTCGCCCGGGGACCGGCGGTCACCCGACGGCTGACCGGGCCACCGTCCCGTGCCGGCCCACGCCGGTGCCGGCCCACGCCGGAGCCGGCCCTCTAACGGTACCCAAGCGAGCCGCTTCCC
>JBHHYJ010000066.1:0-12404 GCA_046757485.1 Gemmatimonadota bacterium | reverse complement strand
CTAGTCGCCGGCTGCGCGGGGGGTCAACGCCAATCGGCGCGGCCGTTCATCCGCCGACGGTCTCGGCGCTCGATGTATCGACCTCGTGCGGGCCGAGACCGGGAAAGGCCGACGGCGCCCGGTCCTGGTAGCCCACACCATCCAGCGCCCTCAAGAACGCCTCGAGGGCATCGACCTCTTCGGGATCGAGTCCCAACGGCCGGATCCGCGGCGAGAGGAACGGGTTGTGGATCCCTCCCGCATTGTAGAGCTCGATCACCTCTCGCAGCGTCGCGATCGAACCGTCGTGCATGTAGGGCGCGTGCCTGGTGACGTCCCTGAGGCCGGGCGTCTTGAACGCTCCGAGGTCGCGCTCCTCGCCGTTCACGGCGAAGCGGCCTTCGTCGGTGAACGCCCCGTCCTCGGCATCCCAGCCTATGCCCAGCGTGTGGAATCGGCTGTCGGTGAAGTTCTGGCCCAGGTGGCACTGATTGCATCCCGCCCTGCCGAAGAACAGATCGTGGCCTCGCTTGACGAGGTCCGACACCGCGTTCTCGTCACCCGCCTGCCACCGATCCCAGGGTGAATTGCCGCTCAGGCGCGTCCGCTCGTAGGCGGCGATCGCCTTTGCCACGCGATCCGCGGTGATCTCGTCGTCCCCGAAAGCCTGCTCGAAGTACGGGGCGTAGCTACCGCGTTCGAGGGTCGCGAGCATCGCGGTCAGCGAGTTCCCCATCTCGATCGGATTCTGGATGGGACCCAGCGCCTGGTCCTCGAGCGACGAGGATCGACCGTCCCAGAAGAAGTGGGGGTAGATGGTCCACGCCTGGTTGACGAAGGACGGTGCTTTGCGTCCACCCATCTGTCCTCCGATACCGGTCGAGACCGGAGTGGGCTCGGAGAAAGCGTTTTCGGGACGGTGACAGCTCGCGCACGAGATCTTTCCGTCCGCGGAGAGTCGAGGGTCGAAGAAGAGCCAGCGGCCGAGTCGCACCCGCTCGGGCGTGGGCGGATCCTCCAGCTCGGTCAGTCGCTGCTCGATCCCGAGCGGCGGCTCGGGGAGCGGCAGGATCGGATTGGCCAGCTCCCAACCGGGCGTCGGATCGTCGCAGCCGCTCGCCAGAAACGCGATCACGAGCCCAACCCCGAATCTCCGATATCTCCTCACGGTGCTCCTCCAAGTCGTCCTACCTTTCAAGGCGCCGTGTCTCCGCTCGGACGGACACGTCCACGCTCGCGGCGCCAGGTGCGACGCTCAGCTCCAGAAAGCTTCGAGTCGCTTACGAATCCCTCCGGGATCCAGTCCGTATGCGGCGTCGTGCTGGGCCGGTGTGCCGTAACACCGGAGCTCGGTCTTGGACACGCCGATGCCCAGGAAGCGTCTGGGCATGTCGGACAGCGCGGTGCTCAGGCCGGGGAGCGACGTCCCCTCGAGGGTTGGCTCGACGATGGCTACGTCCGTCGCCCCCCAACCGCGAATCGATCCGAGATCGAGCGGAGCCACGGTCGCCGTGTACGCCACCGTCACGTCTCGGCCCTGGGTACTATCGAGAACCCGGTCGAGCATGGGACCGACCGCGATCACCAAAGGTGCCGTCGGGGAGCTTTCCCGCACGACCATCGACCCATTCAAGGCACGCGCGTGGGCGTCGCGGTTTGCCGCTTCGGAAAGCCGGATATAGACCGGCGAATCGATCGTCATGGCGCGTCGCATGGCCCACTCGACCTCGTCGGCGTGACCCGGGACATGTATCTCCCACCCCGGCAGGGTGGCCATGAGCGATACGTCACCCGGCGCGTGATGCGTCCGGCCGCTGTCCGCCGCGTCGTACGACGCCCCGGTCGACACGAGCACCGCTCCGACCCCCTGGTGTCCGAGATCGAGCTTCACCTGCTCGAAGGCTCTCTCGATCAGGAACGGGGCGTACGAATGAGCGATCGGGCGGTAACCCTCGAGTGCCAGCCCCGCGGCCACCCCGACCATGAGCTGCTCTCGGATGCCGACGTTGATGGCTCGGTGGGGATGTCGCTCGAGGATTCCTGCCGGGGCGAACCGATCCAAGCCGGTGTCGGCGAATACGAGCGCCGCTCGGGGGTCCGTATCCAGCAGCTCTCCGGTCACTGCCGTGAACCGGTCCCGCATGGTTCCTCCTACCACTTCGACTCGACGATGGCGACACGACGTGTGGCCGACCGGGGTGAGGCGCGGTCAGGCCCGCTTCCAGGGCCGCGTGGTCCCGGCCGTTCACGGTCGCGCTCGACCAACTCTCCACCTCGAAACGGGCCGCGATCCCTCCGTGCCATCCGTGTGAAGCGGATTGGTTGTCGACGACGATCGCTACGAGACGCTCGAGGCCAAGGCGACCCGCGAGCTGTAGCGCCTCGTGGTTCGAGCCTTCATCGAGCTCGGCGTCGCCGACGAGACAGAAGACACGCGACTCCTGGTCCCGTGAGAGCGCAAGCGCGTGGGTCACGCCTACCGCGATCGGGAGCCCGTGCCCCAGCGATCCCGAGGCGATCTCGACTCCGGGCACGAGAGCGCGATCCGGGTGCAGGCCGAGTCGCGATTCGAAGGCCCCGAATGTCCGGAGCTCCTCCACCGGGAAGAAGCCCTTCGCCGCGAGAATGGCGTAGTAGGCCATCGGACCGTGGCCCTTCGAGAGCAGGAAGCGGTCCCGGTCCGTGGCCATGGGATCTCCTGGGCCTACGCGGAGCACGCGGTCGTACAGCACCCAGAGCACGTCGAGGGTGGACGTCGCGCTCGGAGCGTGCTTCTCATCTCCCGTAATCAGCGACAGGAGGCGCGGCAGGTCGCTGTAGCCGAGCGTGTCCCGGGCTTGAATCTCCGAAGCAAGCACCGTATGCATGCCGCACGATACAACTTCAAGTAGACTTTAAGTCAAGGCCTGAGTTTCGATGCCGAAACCGACCGACCAGATGACCATCGGGAACATGGCAGAGCGGAGCGGGGTCGCGACCTCGGCGCTCCGATTCTACGAGGCCGAGGGGCTCATCTTCTCGACGCGCACGAAGGGCAACCAGCGACGCTTCGCCCGCGCGACGCTCAGGCGCGTGGCCGTGATCCGCGCCGGGCAGGCCGCGGGGATCCCGCTGGCACGCATCCGCGAGGCGCTCGACGAGCTGCCCGCCGAGAGGACTCCGAACAAAGCCGACTGGGGACGGCTCGCCGATGCCTGGAGGTCGGATGTCGAAGCGCGCATTAGCCAGCTCGAGGGACTGCGCGACAAGCTCACGTCGTGCATCGGTTGCGGCTGTCTCTCGATTTCCAACTGCGCGCTGTTCAACGTTGAGGATCGAGCCGCGCGGCGGGGTCCCGGGCCGCGCTATCTGATGGGAGACAAACCGGAACCCTCCTGATGTCCGTTCCGCGGTCGCTTTGACGCTTTCTGAAGTATCAGGATGAAGCCGCAGCGAGGATCTCCGCTGCGGGTTCGTAGGCCTCTGGCTGCGAGAAAGGCATAGCCGTGTCGTCGAACCCGTCGATCCGCCGGTGCGGCCTTCTCACGATGGGCGGTGGACTGCTCTGGTGCGCCGCGTTCATCCATCAGTGGTGGGCCGATCCCGCGCTGCCCGCGAGATGGTACTTCCTCGCGCCCTTTCTCTTCATTTGGGGCCTGGTCGGGCTGTACGCTCGCGGAGCCTCCGGGCCGTGGGCCACAAGGGGGCTGGTCCTCGCAATCGTCGGGACCGCTCTCGTGAGTCTGGGCCTCTTCGGTCTCGGGTGGTTCGGAGATTCTCCGGCGGCTTTGCCTCTGCTACCGGGCATCCTCGCCCTGGGCGTCGGCATGGGGCTGTTCGGCGTCGTAAACCTCGGCGATCGGAGCCTCCGACGTTGGAACAGCCTGCCGCTCGTGATGGTGCTTCTGCTGACCGGGTGGATGATGGAGTCTCCCCGCTGGCTGCCCTTGTTGCTCTTGCTCTGCTTCGGTGTGGGCTGGGTGCTGCTCGGTCACGAACTTTGGTCAGAGGAGAGATGAGCGGAACGACGGCGCAGGAAGTCCTGAGAGACCTGGCGGCGGTGATCGCGGGTTTCTACGTCCTCCTGGGGATCAGCGTACCGTTCGAGCTGGGCGGCATCGGTAGCGGGTCTCTGTCGAAGCCAGCCGCAACGATCGGTCTGCTCGCGGCGGCGGTCTTGATCGTGGCTGGAGTTCTGCTGGCCAGCAGGTGGTCGCGGTGGCTGGGATGGATGCTGATGGCCGTGGGCTTCGCGGGTCCGGCGAGTCAGATGGCCTGGGCCGCCTTCACGCCCATTCCCTGGATCCTATTGGTGGCGTTCCTGGTCATGAGAGCGATCAAGGTGCTCAAGAAGCGTCGAGCAACGCCCTGACTACGGACTGACCAGGTCAGACGATGGTGGGAGACATTGCTTCGCGACCGTAGAGTTCTCGGCCCGTTCGGTTTTGCGCTTCTCGTGTTCGTGTCGGCGCCCGGCTCTGAGTCTCAGCAGAGCGGAATCGCGGAGCTGACAGGGTCAAGCGATCGCCCGGTCTATGCCGTGGCCGTGCAAGGCGACTTCGCCTACCTGAGCCAGGGCCCGCATCTGACGGTTCTGGACGTGGCCCAGCCTTCGACGCCCGTCCTGGTCGCGCGGCTGCGGCTTCCGATCGAGTCCACGTCCGCCGAGATCGTTCGAGATATCGCGGTCTCCGGCTCGCTGGCAGTCGTCGCGGACGGGTTCAGGGGCGTGTGGACCGTCGACGTGTCGATACCCACGGCACCCGAGCTGCTCGGCTCGTATGTCTTGAGAGAGCCGTCCACGACCCGCGGCGTGGCGATCGCCGGCACATCCGCATACATCGCGGGAGGACGCTCCGGAGTCTGGGTCCTCGACCTTTCCGATCCATCATCGCCCGCCCTGCAGGGCACGTACGACACGCCCGGATATGCCGCCGGGGTCGCCGTGGCCGACACGCTCGCCTTCGTGGCGGACGGCCCTGCCGGTATGCTGATCCTGGACGTGTCGGACCCGTCTGCACCGATCCTGTCGAGCTCGCTCCGTACACCCGGCCCCGCCCGAGCGGTTGCGGTCTCGGGCTCGCTGGTCTTCGGGGCGGTCGGCTCCGGTCTCGCGATCGTCGAGGTTCTCGATCCGAGGGCGCCCGTGGTTCGAGGCTTGGTTGAAACACCGGGTCGCTCCGAGGCCGTCGCGCTTACGGGATCGATTGCCCTCGTGGCCGACGGCTGGGAGGGGCTGGCGATCATCGACGCCTCAGACGCGTCCGCACCGGCGTTGCTGGCGCCGTACCATCCACCATCGATCGGCTACACACCGGATGTGGCCGTAAGCGGCGAGCGGGTCCATGCGGCCCACATGTACACCGGGGCGCCTTTCCGTCCCTACCGGGTTCTCACGATCCTCGATTCGTCGGACCCGTCATCACCCGCCTTGCTGGGCTCGTACGACGTACGGCGAAGCCTGTTCGGCCTCGTCTGGGAAGGGCTGATCTTCATCGTCGCGCCGCTCGGCTTGCTCGTCGCCGTCATCGCTGCAGCGATCCGCACGCGACGCCGCATTCTAATGGTACCCGTGCCAGCCGAACGATCCCATCTCGGCATCGGCTTCTGGCTCGCGTGGGTAGCGGCAACAACGCTCGGCTTGGGTGCCGGCATGGCTCTGGGATGGGCCCTCGGCTTCGGCCTGGGCGGAGACGTGGCGGTCGCCCTCGGCAAAGGTTTGCCCTGGCCGGTGGTCGGCCTGCTCCAGTGGCATGTCCTCAGGCGAGAGGTCTCGGTGACCGGCTGGTGGCCGGGAGCGTATGTCCTCGGTGGGGCCGTGTTTGCGATGTTCGCCTTCGCAGTCGGTTGGAGCCTCGGGGACGTGCCATCCTTCGCCGGCATAATCATGGGACCAGTGCTCGGACTTCTCGCGGGAGGGGTCCACTGGCTCGCTTTCCGAAGACGGCTCTCACTTTCCATCGAGTGGGTCTTGGTCTCCATGATCGGTTGGGCCCTGGGGCTGACGTCCGGCTTCGCCGGCGCCCACGGTGTAGATCTGGTCGGCGCCCAGGGTGGAGCCGGGCCCGCCGTTCAGGCTCTGGTCGGGTCCGTGGCAGGGACCGTGGGCGGAGCGATCACGGGCGGTATGATCCTGTGGCTCCTGAGACACCCGCTTTCCGAGGTCGGCTCGGTATTCGATGCTGCGGCGTCGTGAGTCGGGACCCGGAAATCTAGAGGTCCGAAGAGGGGGCGCCTTGTCACGGATTCACCTGTTCGAGTTCGAGGACCAAGCGTGGCTCCCGCAGCGGCTCCGCGACTACATGACGGGTTGGCTCGACTTCATGAACTCGCGGAACGGTGGCTGGGACGGCTTCGCGCCGCATGTCGCTGCGCTGCTTCGCGCCTCGGGGGGCGAGCGGATCGTGGATCTCGGTTCCGGTGCCGGTGGACCGGCGCCACGTCTGCGTCGGGTCGCCGCCGAGACCCAAGACGTCGACCCGTTGCTCCTGCTCACCGACAAGTACCCGAACCGGGCCGCCATCGAGCGAGCCCGGCAGGACCCGAGTGGACGCGTCGACTATCGCGAGGATCCCGTGGACGCCACCCGGGTTCCGGAAGAGCTCGTCGGGACTCGAACCATGTTCTGCTCGTTTCATCACTTCCGACCGGAGACTGCCGGCGGCATCCTGGCCGACGCCCGCGACCGCGGCCGTTCGATCGGGGTCTTCGAGGGGACGGCGCGGAGCGCCGCGGCGATCTTGATCACGGCGACCGCCCCGCTCGCTGTCCTCGTGACCACTCCGCTCATACGTCCTTTCCGATGGGGCCGGCTGGTTTTCACCTATCTCGTCCCGATCGTGCCTCTACTCGTTCTGTGGGACGGTATCGTCTCCTGCCTGCGCAGCTACTCGGCGAGCGAGCTCCGAGCTCTGGTGAGCGAACTCGGGTCGGACGACTATGCCTGGGAGGTGGGCGAGCTTCGTTTCCCCAGAACGCCGGTCACCGTCGCGTATCTCATGGGCTACGATCCCCGGTCGGTTGGCTCGGCCGAGCCGGTTCTCGGAGTACGGTCTACATCCAGCCGATCATGACCGAATGCTCGGTGAAGGGCCCGCTCTGTTCCACCGCGTCCAGCATCCACGTCGCCACGTCAGCACGTGAGATCCTGGACGTGAGGCCATAGCGGTCGATTTCGTGCGCAGCGCCCGTCGGAGGACCGTCGGCCAGCGTGACCGGACGAACCACGAGCCAGTCGAGGCCGCCCCGGGCGTACTCGCGCTCCATCCCCGCGAGGTCTTCGTAGCCTGCCCGCAGGTTGCTGCGGGCGATCATGAACCGGATCAGCCAGTTGAGCCGCGTGACGCTCTCTGCGACTCCGGCCGCGCTGATGGCGACGATTCGCGACACGCCCTGCCGTCGCATCGCGGACACCGTCATGCGAGCCGTGCGCTCCGCGAAGTCCGGAGGCGAGAGGTACTTCGACCATGCGTTGCGCGGGTTCTCGCGCTTGGGCCCCAAACAGGACAGAACGGCTTCCTGACCTCCGATCGCCCGTTCTATCAGTCCATCTTCGAGAACCTGGCCGCGTACGACCTCGACGCCATCCGGTTCAGGAAAGGAGGTCGCCGGCCGCACCACGGCCGTGACGACATGTCCTCGCTCGCGTGCGAGGCGGACGACCCACTGTCCGCATCCTCCGGAAGCGCCGAGAACGAGAAGCCTCATGGGAGCTGCTCCCCGTGATGGTCTTTGGGTATGCCTAAGGGGAACATGCGAATCCGAGAGCGAGATGTCGCGGTCGTGACGGGGGCAGGAGGCGGAATCGGTCGCGCGACGGCCGAGACGCTGGCGGCGCGCGGCTGCTGGCTCGTGATCGTAGACCAGGATCCGGAGGGGCTGGACGAGACCGCGGAGCGAATAACGTCTGGGGGTGGCCGGGTATCACGGCATCGGGTCGACGTGTCGGACCGGGGGCAAGTGTCGGCCCTGGCAAAGAAGATCGAGGCCGAGTTCGAGAAGGTCCGCGTCCTCGTGAACAACGCGGGACTCTCGCTGGCGGGACCCGTTGAAAGCCTCGACCTGGACGATCTCGAGTGGGACACGCGCGTGAATTTCCTCGGGATGGTCTACGGGTGTCACTTCTTCATGCCCCTGCTTCGCCGATCCTCGGAAGCGTGGATCGTCAACGTCCTGAGCGAGCTGGCGCTCTTCGGTTGTCCCGGGAAGGCGGGCTATTCGGCGTCGAAGTTCGCGGCTCGCGGCTTCAGCGAGTCGCTGTCAGCCGAGCTGGCGGGCTCTTCGGTCGGCGTGACCTGCGTCTATCCGGGTGCCACCGCGACCGATCTCGTCCGCTCCGGGCGGGCGGTCGATGCGATGAAGCAGAGGCGCGAGGTCGAGTTCCTGGAACGGTGGGGTCGCCCACCGGATCAAGTGGCGAGGAGGCTCGTCCGGGGTATCGAGCGTGGGCGGAGGCGTGTGCTCGTCGGAGCAGATGTCCGCGCGGTCGAGCTGGCCGCACGACTCGCTCCCGGCTGGACCGCGCGCCTCGCAGATCGCGTCGGCCGCCGATTCGGGTTCGGCTGACCATGGGTAGGGAAGTCCTGATCGTCGGCGGTGGCATCGGCGGACTGACGGCCGCGGTCGCACTCCGACAGGCCGGCTGCGATGTGCAGGTCCTGGAGCGTACCGCGACCCTGTCCACGGTCGGAGCCGGGATCCTTCTGCAAGCCAACGCGATGTCCGGGCTGGAGAGGACGGGCATCGCCGAGGACGTAACCGCGACGGGCGTGCAGGTCCTCAGCGGGAGGATCAGCAGTCGGTCCGGACGCGTCCTCGCCAAGCTGGATTTCTCACAGGTCGCCGGGTCGGTCATCGGGATTCACCGGGCGAGCCTGCATCGGATCCTCTTAGACCACGCCGGGCCGGAGAACGTGCGGTTGGGAGCCGCGGTGACCGGCTACCGAAGGCTCGGCGACCGCGTGGCGGTGAGACTCGAGTCGGCGGAAGAGGTCGAGGGCGACGTCCTCGTCGGCGCCGACGGCATCCGCTCGACCATCCGGCGGCAGCATCTCGGCGACGGCCCGCCCCGGTACTCGGGATACACGTGTTGGCGTGGGTGGACCCCCGAGGGAGAGCAGTTCAGGAGGGGGCAGGTATTCGAGATCTGGGGCGCTGGACAGCGCTTCGGGGGCGTGCATGTGGACGGAGGGCTGTACTGGTTCGCGCCGGTGAACGCGCCGGCAAACGGTCGCGACGCGCCTGGTGGAAGCAAGGCGGCGCTTCTCGAGCTATACGCGGATTGGCCGGAGCGGGTCCGCCTGACCATCGAATCGACCCCCGGGTCGGCCATCATCCGTAACGACATCCTCGATCGTCCGTTTCGGCGGGACTGGGGACGAGGCCGGGTTACGCTTCTGGGAGACGCCGCCCACCCGATGACCCCCGATGCCGGACAGGGGGCGGGCCAGGCCATCGAAGACGCGGTCGTGCTCGGCCGCTGCATGACCGAGAGCGACGACCCCTCGCCGGCGTTCCGCCGCTACGAA
Source organism: Gemmatimonadota bacterium (assembly GCA_046757485.1). Classification (GTDB taxonomy): domain Bacteria; phylum Gemmatimonadota; class Gemmatimonadetes; order Palauibacterales; family Palauibacteraceae; genus JBHHYJ01. Next base: position 2,919 of record JBHHYJ010000066.1, on the reverse strand, counting down.
CGGGAGCGTGTGGGCCGGACGCGACGGTTCGTCGCTCGCAGCCGGATGATCGGGACGATGGCCCAGCTGGAGAATCCCGCCGCTCGGTGGGTGAGAGACCGCATCCTGCGCGCCACCCCACGGTCCGTGGTGCACCGCGAGATGTCCAGGACGCTGCGGTTCCCGTGTTGAGCTCGACCGCCCATGCCGGGCGCTATCGGGCCGCCGCCGTCGGCGCGATCGTAGGGGGCCTACTGCGGCTCGCGATCGCGGCCGCTTTCGCGATCACGGGTCTTGGAGCCGCCGGCGACCTGCCCTACGGCACATTCTCCCGACTGACCTTCTTGCCTTCAGCGGCCCTGATGCTGGGCATGACAGCGCTGTACGGCGCGGTGGCCCACCTGCTACCGCGAACTGGGAGGCTCGGAGTCCTGGTTTCGCTCGTCGGGCTCGTGATGAGCACGGTGGGCGAGCTCGGCGGTCAGTGGTTGGCGTTCCCTCGCAGCGGAAACTTCCTCATCGCTCCAGGGGCCATCCTGACGATGTCGGGGCTTGCGGCTTTCGCCGCGACTGCGCGGCGGAGCGGGCTGCCGTCCGGTCTCTCGGTCTGGGCGTTCGTGATCGCCCTCTTTCCGGTGGGGTTCTTTCCGCTGGCCGTGGGCATCCACGTCGTCGCCGGAGGCGCCTTTCCTCCCTCGCTCGACGACAACTACTTCCGTGTCCTCTACGTCATCGTCGGGCTACTCTGGATCCTCTTCGGGGCGGTTCTCCTCGGAGAGTCGAAACGACACCGCGAACGCCGCTTGCGGGAGTCCGTCTAGCGGCGCCTCACGCAACGGAGCGGGCCCCGCGAAACGTTGGGAAACCAAGGACGCCGTGGACCCCATATGGACCCCACGGCGCGGTCGAATCTGCCGAAAGCCAATGCACTCGGGAGGATTCGAATCCCCAACCTCCTGATCCGTAGTCGACGTCCCGTGGAGTAGGAGCCCTGAAGTAGTTCGGGTGCGGAGCTCCGCTGCGCGACTTCCGCCCGTCCCGGAGTGGCTCGCGGCCCGCGTCGCGCGGCGGAGTTTTCGAGTGTGCCGCGATTGTGCCCTAACTCTTCGTAGCTGATCCGGAAACCGGGCATCCGGTGCGTTGAATGAAGGGCGTGTCGATCTCCATTTGGTGCGGGTTGCTACGGATCTGTTCGGATCTGGGGGATCTCATCGTCCGGACTCAAAATCCGGTGCCTCTCTTCTTGAAAGGTGGGGAGAAAAATGGGGAGAAAACTCGCTACATCGTGCTACACAAGAGGCTGACGGATACGACAGAGGACGCCCGAAACACCGCGTGGTTGCTACGTTTCGTCGTATCCGGCCCTACTCCTGCGCCGATTTGCAAGCAGGAGGTCACCGGTTCGATCCCGGTCGGCTCCACTCCTGCAAGGCTACATGGTCTTGGAGTGCGGGGGTTGACCTGGCGGAGTCGTTGGACCCTGGAGTAGAATCCCCGGGCGGCGGCCGGATGTGCGAGCCCCTCGACGTTTGAAGAAGACATGACGTGCCCCCACAAGGAGACCGAACCATGCGCCACACCCATAGAAGACCCCATGTGCAGCGTGTCGCGGCGGCCTGCGTTCTCGTAGGGGCGGCGGTTACCTGGGGAGGTTGCGCCGCGAAGGTCCGCCAAGACGTGTTCGACTCGACCGTGGCGGAGATCCAAGGCCACATGAGCGATCTGGATTCCAGGGTCGCGGAGAACACGACGCGCATCGACGCGAGCGAAGAAGCACTGGCGGCCCTGCGCGAGAATCTCGAGGCACTCGCCGCACGACTCGGGGACGTCGAAACGCAGATCACCGAGATCGAGAACGGAATCCGGTTCGCTATGCCGGTGCATTTCGACTTCGATCGGGCGGAGATTCGGCCCGTCGACCGCCCGGCGCTGAATCGCTTCGCCGCGGTGGTGGAAAAGTACTACCCCGCCGCTGTGCTAACGGTGGAGGGGTTCGCGGATCCCGCCGGATCGGCAGCCTACAACAAGCGGCTCTCCCGGAGACGCGCCGAGAACGTGGCCCAGTACCTCAGCGACCACGGCGGTCTCGACCGCTCGGGCATCCGGGTCGCGGCGTACGGTGAGGAGCGGCTCGTCGTTCCGGGCGCGTGGGGTCCCGGGCGCTCTGGGCTGGAGAACCGTCGGGTCGCCTTCGTCATCGAGTTCGGCGGGGAGCTGGAGACCGAGACGGACGCGACGAGCGGGAGCTGACGCGGGCGAGGTTGCTGCCCTTCGGATCCGCTGCGTGGAGAGCTGAACCGCCAGCAGACGTTCTCTCTACATCCCTCTATCGGTAGTCACACGCCCCCGCGGCGCAGGCCACGGCCGCGCCCACAAGGTGGAGCCCCACCACGAGTCCCGCCGTGGCCGCCGGCTTCACCTGGCGGGTCTCCACTCGCGTGACCTCGGCGAGGGGGATCGCCACACGGCCTTGACGATCGGTTCCCAGGAAGCCGCTGAGGCTGCCCCGCTCGGCCCGCGGCTCCCACAGCAGGAGGGTGGAGCCGTCCGCGAGAGAGACGCGAACCTGCTCCGTGCCGGCGGCCAGCGATCCGGCCGGCCCCGAACGGACCGACCACCTCGTGCAGGCCGACAGCCAGGCCACGAGCGTGAGAGGGAGCAGGAGATGACGAACCAGCGCCGAGCGTCGCATCGGTGAAGCGGACATCGGGACCTCCTTTCTCGGGAGCCTGCCGAAGTCGCGCGAGCCTCCGTCAAGCGAGCGCCAAGCGGTCGGGCGACTCGGCCGCTCCTCGAGGCCCTCCGCGCCGCCCTTGAACTCAGCGACGGTTGGAGTTACGGTTCGCCGTACTCGCTCCTCCCCATCTCCCCTGCAAGGAGACCCATCATGAGTCCCAAACTCCGGGCGATGGTCATCACGTTCGTCACGGCCTTCGTCGT
>JBHHYJ010000065.1:0-12549 GCA_046757485.1 Gemmatimonadota bacterium | reverse complement strand
GTGCCGGCCCACGCCGGAGCCGGCCCTCTAACGGTACCCAAGCGAGCCGCTTCCCGCGAGACGCAGCTTCTGCCTACACGAACCCGCCGGGACCGAGGCCCCCTGCGCGGCAGCCAGTCTCCTACCCGCGGTTCCGGGCCGGCGGGGCCGCCCGTCAGGGCGAACGGCTCCCCGCCGGACCCGGTCTCCTGTACTCCTACATCCGGTCACCCATGCGGCGGCGGTCGACCCGCATCCGTACGGCCGATCGTGCCGACGGGCCGCTCAGCGCCCCGCCAGCGTCATGGAGGGCAGCCGGTACTCCACCACCGCCGGGGTCGGCAGGTGGCGGACCGCGTACAGCCGGCCCTCGCTCTCGTCCGCGGCGATCGCTATCGCGTCCGCGTCCAGGCGGAACGCCTCCAGGAAGCGGCCCTCCCAGTCGAACACGTGGACGTACTCGCCGTAGTTCGCCTCTCCCGGAAAGCCGCCTCGCGTCCTCCCCGAGAAGAGGGCGTAGATCCGCTCCCGGGTCGCCGCCACGTCGAGGTAGGCGAAGCGCAGGTCATCGCCGCTCGCCATGGCGGGGCCGTGCGAGGTCTCCTGCACCGCGAACCGGGGCTCGACCGGCGACGGTCCCGAGACCCGGTGCAGCAGCGTGCCGTCGGCCCGGTAGATCTCGATCTCTCCCGCGTACCGCGCCCCGACCGCCAGGAGCGAGCGGTCCGGCCGGGCCTTCATGCGCCCCAGGTACGCCTGCTGGAGCACGCTCGGCGGCACGCCGCTCGGATTCGGAGGCAGGGGCCCGACGCTCCGCAGCAGCGTGCCGCGGGCGTCGAACTCCGCCAGCCTTCCGTCCGGGTAGAAGCCGAGGGCGAGCAGATGTCCACCCGCCAGACGGATCGGGTCCGTCGTCGGGGCGCTGGCGCGCAGCGTCAGCACCGGGCTGTCGGCCGGCCTGCGGGCCGGGAGCCCCTCCCGCAGCTCGACCCGCGTGAGCCGCTGGAGCCCGATGTCGAAGACCCAGAACGCGTCCCCGCCCGGTTCCGCGTCGATGGACCGCGGGGCCCGGTACTCGCCCGGACCCTCCCCGTTTCTCCCGAAGGAGGACCGCACCTCCCCCGTCCTTCGGTCGACGACGTGCAGGGCCGCCTCGCCCAGCCCGTCGGTGAGCACCAGATACTCTCCCACCCGCTCGACCGCGCCCGGCAGCCCGAGCCGGTCGCTCGCGGTGAGGACCGAGCCGCCGAGCTCCGTCACCTCGAACCCCGCCGGGTCCAGCGCCGGAGGGCCGGAGGCCCTGGCCGGCGCGGCGGCCCTGGGGGAGAAGGCGAACGCCATCCAGGCGAACGCGGCCAGCAGGCCGAAGAACAGCTTCGTCACTCTCATCGATACCATCTCCTGATCTCATCCGGGAACGCCCGCGCCTGCGGAGCTGCGAGTGGGGCGGAGCGGCGTCCGCTCTCGGCCCGGCCGCGTTCCCGTAAGGTGGCGGGCACGGGTCGCCCGCCGGTGTCGGGGCATAAGAGCCCGCTACGGGGCGACGTCGCTGTCCTGCTTCAGGTAGAAGTCCCAGAGGACCTGCCCGTCCCCCATGCAGACGGAGCCGGCCTCCCGGACGCACTGGTCCCCCGCCCCGCAGGCCCGGTTCTCCTCCACCCTCCCGAGGGGGGAGAGGGCGAGCGGGGTGAGGGAGAGGAGCGCCACGACGGAGAGGATCCGCGTCCAGCGCCGATGAGTCGTTCGGGTCTCCATGGTTTCCTCCTTGCTGTGGGTGGTGAGACTTCCGGAAGCGCTCGCTCCGCCCCACCTCCGGAACGGCGATGCGAGGGTACAGAGCGCCCGCCCCGCGGCCCGCCGGGGCGGCGCGGGGGACAGGCGCGATGGACGGCGGACCCGGGGCGCTCAGCCGCCGGCGAGGCCTTTCGCCCTCCCGGCGAGCGTCAGGGCCTGGCGGACGGCGTCCTCCAGCTCCCCGTGGCGGAAGCGGATCCGGCCCCGGGCGTCCACCACCACGTAGGCGGGGGTCGCCCAGCCGCCGAGGGCGTACGCCGCCCGGCCGCCCGGATCGTGCAGGACGGGAAAGGCGTAGCCGTGGCGCGCCAGGAAGCGGGCCAGCCCGGCCGAGCCGGGCTCGTCCGTCACGGTGAGGAGCCGGACGCCGCCCCGCTCGAGCCGCTTCGACAGCCGCTCCAGCCGCGGGAGGTCGCGGAGCGCCGGGGAGGAGAAGCGGGACCAGTAGGCGAGGAGCGTGACCCGCCCTCCGGCCAGCCGCCGGAGGTCCCGCACCCTGCCCTCCGCGTCGCGGACCTCCACCCCCAGCGGCAGCGGCCTGATCGCGGCGCCGGCCAGGATGCGGCGGTCCCGCTCCCGGCGGGCGGCCTCCAGCAGCCGGCGCCACTCCTCCGCTCCCGTGCCCGCCGGGGGCTCGGGGTCCGCCGCGCCCGGCCTCAGCGGATCCGCGGCGGCCAGGGCGGCCAGCCAGCGCGCCCCGGCCGCGTCCCCGGCCGAGCGGCGGACCGCCGCCAGGGAGCGGAAGAGCTCGGGGTCCCACCCCTCCGCCGCCGCCAGGGCGAGGGTGTCCAGCCCCGACTCCACCCGTCCGGCGGCGACCAGCAGCTTCCCGAGCGCGGCCAGGACGCCTCTCATCCGGGCCGCGGTCTCCGCCCGCCACGCCCGCGCGGTCCGGTCCAGGGGGCGCGTCTCCCCCTCTCTCTCCACCCTCTCCAGCCTCCCGAGCTCCCGGCGCAGCCGGTCCATCGCCTCCTCCCGGAGCGGGGGGAGGGAGGCCATGTCGGTCGCGATTCTGCTTGCTTCGTCGGGGCGGAGGCGCTGGTACCGATCCGCCCACCGCCGGAGGGCGGCCGGCTCGCCCGTCGAGAGCGCGGCCACGAACCCCTGCTGGGCGACGAGGTCGAGCCCCGGGCCGGTCCGCCTCCACTCCGCCTCCAGCTCTCCCAGGAGGGCGGCCGGGTCACCCCGGTGGCGCTCGACGGCCTCCAGGACGCGGCGCTGGCTGACGGCGGGGTGCTCCGGATGTCCCCGGGCCAGGCGCCGAATCCAGCGCTCCTCGACCTCCGCCTCGCCCAGCAGCCGGGCGTACCGCGCCAGGCCGGCCATCTCCTCCGGCCCCGCCTCCGCCTTCCGGGAGAGCGTCTCGTCCAGCCGGGCGAGCCGCGCCCCGTGGTACCGCCGCAGGCTGTCGGCTCCGGCGGGCTCGGTGATCTCCCGCTCCAGGAGCAGCCGGTAGAACCACCCCTCCGGCTGCTCCGGGTACAGCTCCGTCATGCGGCGGGCCGTCTCCAGCGCCGTCCGCCAGTCCCGCAGCCCCATCACCCGGTACCTCTGGCGCAGGGCGGCGAACAGGGGACGCCCGGTCTCGTGGTGCGCCAGCACCTCCCACGGGCGGCCGCCGTCCGTCTCCACCCGCGTCCCGGCCGGGTCCTCCACCGCGAAGATCGCGTACACGGCGGACGGGGGGAGGCGCAGCCGGCCCTCGAAGAGGCCGCCCCGCCGCCGCGCGAGCTGCGCCACGAACGGCCGGCCGAGAAGCTCCCGCGGCGGGCCTTCCTCGGCCGTCCGATACCGGCCCCGCAGCCGCAGGCCCGGCTCGGCGGCCAGCGGGGAGACGATCCGCAGCTCCACGGCCAGCTCGCTCCCCACGCCCGGGCGCGGAGGGGTCACGTGGAGCTCGACCGAGCCGGCGCTCACCTCGCCGGAGGTGAGCAGGAAGACAGACACCCCGAGGGTGAGAAGCGCCCCGATCACCAGCAGGGCGCCCAGCGGCTTCCGGGAGGCGCGGGGCGGCGGGCCGTCGCTCGTCGGCAGGATCACCCGCTCGCCCGCGGCACGGCGCCGGAGGATCTCCTCCAGCGTCCCGCTCGGCGGCCGAGGGGCGGGCATCTGTCGGGCCACGCGGGCGACCTCCCACAGGAAGGCGAGCTGCGAGCGGCACCGGGAGCACTTCGTCAGATGCTCCTGCACGCGGGCGGCCTCCGTGTCGTCGGCGCTGCCGTCGGCGAAGTCCAGCAGCTGTCGAAACCTGGGGTGACGGAAGAAGCTCATCATTCATCCTCGCTCAGGAGGGCCCGCAGCTGGCGGATCGCCCGAAACAGCCGCTGTCCGGAGGCGTTGGGGGTGATCCCCAGGAGATCCCCGATCTCCTGATGAGTGAGCCCTTCGACGACCTTCAACAGAAACACGATCCGGCCGCTCTCCGGCAGGGCGGCCACGGCCTGCTCCAGCTCGATGCGATCCAGGGAGTCCATCGTCTGGATGCTCCCCGGAAACAGGGTCCGGAGCCCGGGGAGGAACGCTTCCCCCTGGCGGCGGTGCTGTCGCAGCCTCATGAGGGAGGTACGCGCGCCGACCTTCTTGATCCAGGTGGGGAAGTGCCCGCTCCCCTTGAAGCCCCGCAGCGCCTCCGGGAGACCGACGAACACGTCCTGCACGACGTCCTCGGCATCGGCGAGCGATCCCGTCAGTCCGAGCGCGATCCGGTAGAGCTCCGGGCCGTACTCCTCATACAGGTAGGTGAGGGCCGCCGGATCCCCGTCCCTGGCGGCCAGCAGGCGACGGGAGAGGCTCGGATCGGGACGCTCTTCGCGCCTCACTCCGCCGTCCCCATGATCGACCTCAACCCCTTCCCCACGAAGCGGGGGTTCTCGGCGAGCAGCTCCTCCACCTCCTCCTCCGGCAGCGGCTTCCGAAACAGGTACCCCTGCCCGTAGGGACACCCGAGCTCGCAGACCTGGGCGAGCTGCTCCAGGGTCTCGATTCCTTCGGCGACCACCTCCAGCTCCAGCGTCTCGGCCATCGCCATCATCGCCCGGACGATGGCACCGGCCTCCGGTCCCTTCCCGAGCTCGGCGATGAAGGACCGATCGATCTTCACCGCGTCGACCGGCAGGCGGCCCAGGTAGTTGAGAGAGGAGTAGCCGGTGCCGAAGTCGTCCACCACCAGCTTCACCTCCAGCCTCTGCAGGCGCTGGACGGCGGGCAGAGACCGGACGAGGAGGCTCTCGGTGATCTCCAGGCGCAGGGAGGACGGCTCGAGACCCGTTTCCAGGAGGGACCGGCGCACCGAATCCTCGAACCCCGGATCGCGAAGCTCCTGGGCGGAGATGTTGACCGCCATGACCAGGGGGGCCCGGTCCGCGAACCGCTTCTGCCACCGCCGCCCCCGACGGCAGGCCTCCGTCAGCACCCAGTGCCCGATCGACAGGATGAGGCCGGACTCCTCGGCGATCGGGATGAACTCCATCGGCGCCAGGATCCCGAACTCCGGGTGATTCCAGCGCACGAGGCACTCCAGCCCGGCGATGTGGCCGCTGTCCAGGGCGATGATCGGCTGGAAGCGAAGCTCCAGCTCGTCCCTCCCGATCGCCTCGCGCAGGTCGTTCTCCAGGCGCAGGCGCTGGGCCTCCCGCACGTCCACCGTCGCGTCGAAGAGGTGCTTCCTGCCCGGGCCCGCCGCCTTGGCGCGCCGCATGGCGATGTCCGCCTGTTGAAGCAGCGTCTCCGGCCGGGCTCCCGTCTCACCGCTGAGGGCGATCCCGATGCCGGCCGTGATCGACATCGTCTGCCCCCGCACCCGAAACGGTTCGCGGAGCGCCTCCCGGATCCGCTCCACGACCCCCAGCACGTCCTCCTCCTCCGAGATCCCCTCCAGGACGACGGTGAACTCATCCGCCCCGATGCGCGAGACGGTGCCTCCGGCCCGGGAGACGGTATCCTCCCGCCTGAGGCAACTTCCGACCCGCCGGGACACCTCGACCAGCAGCTCGTCTCCCGCGTGATGCCCGAGGCTGTAGTTGATCACCTTGAACCGGTCGAGATTCAGCGTCAGGACCGCGACCTGCGCATTCTGGCGCCCCGAGCGGTCCAGGGCGCTCGTCAGCCGGTCGAGCAGCAGGTCGCGGTTCGGAAGGCCGGTGAGCGGGTCGTGAAGAGCGGGCGGCGTCAGGGTAAGGCCCGGCTGTCCCGTGCCGCCGCCTGCCACGAGGACCGCGACCTCTTCCCGACCGAGCCTCGCCCTCCGGGCCGTGATCCGCACCTCTCGGGGAGAGCCATCCCGCGTCTGCCACCGCGCTCCGTAGCGCTCGACCCCTCCCTCCTGCCGGACGGCCTGCCGGAACCTCTCCTCCTCCCGCTCATCCGCCCACAGATCCCTGCTCGTCTCCTGCCCCTCCCCGGCCACGGGGGCTGTGTACCCCAGCTCCCGGGTAAAGCGCTCGTTCACCTCCAGGAGGGCCCCGTCGCCGAGCCGCACGATCCCGACCGGGTCCGGGCAGGCATCGAAGGTAGCGGTGAGCGCGGCCTCGGCCCACCGGCGCTCCAGAACGTCTCTGCGCACGAGAAGGTAGATGACCACCAGGCTGGCGAGTCCGAACGCCCACCCCGCCACACCACCGGGGAGGGGGCCGGCGGAAGGAGCCCGGGCCACGGCGGGGAGCAGTCGCTCGGCAGCGGCCAGCCAGGCCACCGCGAAGACAGCGTACGGGAGCAGGACGCGAAACGCCAGCCGGCTCGAACCGGCGCTCGGCCGGTGAGCGGACATGGCCCGGGCCGGTCGTGTCGCCCCGGACAGGGCCCGGCGGTTGTGCAGGATCGCCGCGCCCGATATCGCCTTGATGAGTCCCACAGCTTGTTCCCCTCCGCTCTCCCGATTTCCCCCGGCTGCTCTCGCGCTCCTACTTACTAGATGCACGAGGAGGGCGTTTTTTTACATCGGCCGCACTTCCCCCCCCTACTTACTAGATGCACGGGGAGGGCGTTTTTTTACATTCGGCCGGACTTCCCCCCCTACTTACTAGGTGCACGAGGAGGGCGTTTTTTTACATCGGCCCTGTTTCCGACCTCCCCGGAGCGGCAGGATGAACGATCCGTGGGGCCGGAAACTCCACGGCGGGAACCCGGCGTTTCTCCTGGACGCGGAGGAGCCAGGCAAATCACGACGGGGAGGAATCGGGCGATGGGTCAGCTACGAATCCGGGCTGCCACCGGCGTCGGGGTCGCCGGGCTCGTCCTGGGCGGCTTCCTCCTGTTTCCCACGGATCGGAAGCCGGCGCGCTGGGACGCGCCCGCGAGCCGTCGGCCGGCGGCGGCGGCGGGCCCGCGGGAGACCTCCGGACCCGCGGCGCAGGAAGCCCCGAACGAGCTCGCCGGGGCGCGGAGCCCCTACCTCCGCTCGGCGGCGGGCCAGCCCGTCGAGTGGCATCGGTGGGGCGACGCGGCGTTTCGGCTGGCTCGAGAGCTGGACCGGCCCGTGTGGCTGGACGTGGGCGCGATCTGGTGCCACTGGTGCCACGTGATGGACCGCGAGAGCTACGAGAATCCCCGGATCGCCCGGCTCATCAACGAGAACTTCGTGGCCATCAAGGTCGACCGCGACCAGAGACCCGACATCGACCTCCGCTACCAGGCGGCTCAGCAGGCTCTGAACGGACGAGGGGGCGGCTGGCCCCTGACCCTGTGGCTCACACCGGCGGGACAGCCGTTCGCGGGCGGCACGTACTTTCCTCCCTCGGCACGGGGCGGCCAGCCCGGGCTCGAGGAGATCATCCCGCAGCTCGTGAAGGTCTACCATGAAGAGCGGGGCCGAGTAAAGCGCATCACGGCCGCTCTCGGGGAACGCCTCGACCGGCTCCGGAAGGAGATGTCACTCTCCGGAGCGCTCTCGCCCGACCTCCCCCGGCGGACCGCCGAGGGATTGGCCTCCGCCTACGACACGGCGTACGGCGGATTCGGCGACGGGCAGAAGTTTCCCCACCCCGCCGCCGTTCGCTTCGCCCTCGCGCAGGGGGTCCTGGGTCGGGACACGTCTCTCGTCGCCCTCGCCCTTCACACCCTCGACGCCTACGACCGGAGCGGCCTGCGGGATTACGTGAACGGCGGATTCTTCCGCTACGCCACGGACCGCGCCCTCACGGTCCCCCATTTCGAGAAGATGGACTACGTGCAGGCGGGCCTGCTCCGGGCTTACCTCGACGCCTTCCGGCTCACGGGCAGGGTAACGTACGCCGGGGCGGCCCGGGAGATCTTGCGCTACGCGGACGCCGCGCTGGCGGACCGGGACGAGGGGGGCTTCTACGCGCATCAGGACGCGGATCTCTCGCCGGCGGACGACGGCTCCTTCTACACGTGGAGCGTCACGCAGCTCCGAGGCGCCGTCTCGCCCGAGACGTTCGAAGCCGTGCGGATCTACTACGATGTCCGGGAGCGGGGCGAGATGCGGGAGGATCCCTCTCAGAACGTGCTGCGCGTGGCCCGCTCCCCGGCCGAGGTGGCCGCGGAGCTCGGCGTCACCGAGGCCGTCGCACGAGAGCGAATCCGGACCGGCACCGGGGAGATGGCGGGCGCCCGAGCTGGCTGGAAGCCGCCGCTGGTGGAGCGCACGAAGTTCACCGACCGGAACGGCTTGATGATCAGCGCCTACGTCGAGGCGTACGAGGCGCTGGGGGATACGGTGGCCCGCGCGTTCGCCCTGCAGACGGTGGAGTTCCTGCTGAGCGAGGCGGTGGGACCGGGCGGCCGCGTCTTCCACGCCACGACGGAGGAGGGGGCTCATACGCCGGGCTTCCTCACCGACTACGCCGCGCTGGCGGAAGCCTTGGCCAACGCCTACCAGGTCTCGGGCCGGCGGCGGTACCTGTACCGGGCGGAGGAGATCATGGATCGGGCCGTGCAGCTCTTCTGGGACGACGAAGGAGGCGGGTTCTTCGACCGCCCCGCCGCTCGACGCGGGCCGGGGCTGCTGGCCCGACCGTCCAAGGAGTTCCTCGATTCCCCGCAGCCCGGGGGGAACGCCGTGGCGGCCGGGGTACTGGAGATGCTGTACCTCCTGACGACGCGGGAACGATGGCGCACGCTGGCGGAGCGAACGCTGGCCGCCTTCGCCGGGTCGGCGGCACGCTCCGGGGTCTTCGCGGCGACCTATGGGCTTGCCGCCACGGCCCACCTGAGCAAGCCGCCGCAGGTCGTGGTGATCGGGGCACCGGCGGATCCGCGGAGCCGCGAGCTGGCGGCGGCCGCCCGGCGAGCCTTCCGGCCGGGACGGGTCGTCACGACGTTCGATCCGGCGACGGCGGCGCTCGATTCCCTGCCGGACGCCATCGCGGCGGCCGCCCGGGCGGTCGGGCCCGGCGGCCGGCCCAGGGCGTTCGTCTGCGTGGGCCGGACGTGCGCTCCCCCCACCTCCACCCCGGCCACCGTCGCCTCGCTCGTGCGGGAGTACGGGCGCCCCGCCCCCCGGTAGCGGGGGCGCGATGTGCCGCCTGTACGGTTACCGCGCGACCCATGCCGCGCCGGTGGAGTGCGAGCTCCTGGAGGCGCAGAACGCCCTCATCCGCCAGAGCCGGGCGGACGAGCGCGGGCTGTCCAACCCCGACGGGTGGGGGATCGGGTTCGTGGCCGGGGGCCGCGTCGAGCGCATCCGTCAGGCCGGACCGGCCTTCGAGAGCAAGCTGTTTCGGGCAGAGGCCCGGCGGGTGCGCGCCACGACCCTCGTCGCGCACGTCCGGCGTGCCACGGTGGGCGGTCGCGGGCTCGCCAACACGCATCCGTTCCGCCACCGGAGCTCCCTGCTGGCCCACAACGGGCACCTGGGCGACTTCGCGGCGCTCCGTCCCCGCCTCCTCGAGGCGATGACACCCGAGTGGCGGTGCACCATCGCCGGGGATACGGACAGCGAGCACTTCTTCCACCTACTCCTCTCCCGTCGGCAGGCATCGCCCGCCCGGCCCACCGCGCAGATCCTTCGGAGCGCCATCCGCGACGTCCTTCGCTGGAGCGGGGAGGCCGACGTGGCCGTGAACGTGCTGTGGACGGTCGGCGACGAGCTCACGGGCTCTCGCCTTGGCCGCTCTCTGTGGTATGTGGAACGGGATCGGCCCCACGTGTGCGAGGTGCACGGCACGGTGCACGCGGGCGCTCCAGCCGGGGCAACCCTCCGCACCCTGGTGCTCGCCTCCGAGCCGATCACGGGGGAGCGGTGGACCGAGGTACCGGAGCGATCCCTGTTCACGGTCGGAAGGGAGATGCGCCTGCGCGTGGAGCCGCTCTGACGCGATCCAGGACCACCTGCAGCCTCTCAACGAGGACAACCGACGTCACCTGAAGCCGCGGCCGGGCCTCTCGGGGATCCTCCTGCCCCCCCGGGGGCATCACCTGGCTCACCCTCCGCAATGATACTACTGATAGTCATTCCAGTTAGCGGTTGGCTTGACCAGTGATACTCCATGTGATAGTTAGGGCACCATCTGTTTTGCCCGCTGTCTAATATAAAACAATAACTGGTATTGACTAGAACGGCCCGTGACCATCCCGCAGCGACCGTAACGGCGACGAATCTCGCACACCGAGAGGAGACCATGAGCGAGGCACTGGACCACCGCGACCTCTACCGGCTTCCGTGGAGCCTTTCCGACAACGCCATCTCCTGGCTGGAGCCGACCTCGGCCTGCAACCTCTACTGCCTCGGTTGCTATCGGGCCAACGATCCGAAGTCGCATCGGACGCTGGAAGAGATCGACCGTGACCTCGACATCTTCACCCGCCTGCGGAAGACCGACGGCGTCTCGGTGGCCGGCGGCGATCCGCTGACCCACCCCAGAGTCGTCGACATCGTGGCCCGCGTCGCCGAGCGCGGGCTGAAGCCGATACTCAACACAAACGGCCTCGCCCTGACGCCCGAGCTGCTGGCCGAGCTGAAGCGAGCCGGCCTGGAAGGCCTCACGTTCCACGTCGACAGCAAACAGAGCCGGCCGCACTGGAAGAAGAAGTCGGAGGTGGAGCTGAACGAGCTTCGCCTGCAGTTCGCCCGCATGGTCGCCGAGGTGGGCGGGCTCTCCTGTGCCTTCAACGCCACGGTGTACGGCGACACGCTGAAGGAGGTTCCGGAGATCGTGGACTGGGGACAGAGGCACATCGACATCGTGCACGTGCTCGTCTTCATCGCCTTCCGGGCCGGCGTCGTCGGCGGGAACTTCGACTACTACGCGAACGGGCGCCGGATCGACTTCACCCCGGTTCCCTACGCCTACGGGGCGGACGACGCGGGGAGGGTGGACATCCGCTCCACGGACGTGCTGCGGACGATTCGGGAGCGGCATCCGGAGTTCCGCCCCTGCGCGTACCTGAACGGCACGGAAAGCCCGGACTCCTTCAAATGGCTGCTCACCGTCCGGGTGGGAACGAAGAAGAAGATCTACGGTTACGCGGGGCCGAAGTTCATGGAGCTGGCGCAGACCTCCCATCATCTCCTTCACGGCCGGTACCTGGCCTACGCCGGACCTCGGGTCCTGCGCCGGGGCCGATCGCTTCTGCTCCTCTCCCCCCTGGACCGCGGGCTGGCCCGCGTCGCCTCGGCCTACCTCGGCGCCGTCGCTCGCAACCCGCTGCGGGCCCTGGGAAGGTTACGGATGCAGTCGATCATGATGATCCAGCCGATCGACGTGCTGCCGGACGGGCGGCAGGACATGTGCGACGGATGCCCGGACATGACCGTGTGGAACGGCCGCCTCGCATGGTCCTGCCGCCTGGAGGAGCAGAAGCGATTCCAGACCTGGGTGAGAACGGTGCCCCGGGAGCGGGAGCACGCGGCTCGAGCCTGACGGGTGGGAGGTCGGCGCAGTATCGGCCGTCTGGCGGCCATCGTGGGCGTCGGCGCGCTCCACATGACCGCCTACTACTTCGTCAACCGGCTCAACGCCGCTCGGCCACCGTCCGCCTTCTGGAACCTGTGGACACCGCTCGACGACGCGATCCCCGGTCTTCCCTGGACGTGGCCCTTCTACTGGGCGCTGTATCCCTACCTGACCCTGGGAGCCGCGTGGGTTGTCTGGCGGCTTCCGTCCCGCGCGTTTCGTCGGGCCATCCTGGCGTACGGGGGCATGAGCCTCGTGGGCGCGGCGATTCAGCTCGCCGTGCCCGCCACAGCCCCGTGGCCTGCGAACGCGAGCAGCGCGCAGACGCTCCTCCACGGCCAGAGCTGGGTGAAGCCGTACGCGTGTCTGCCTTCCATGCACGTGGCGCTCAGCACTCTGACGGCGAGCCTGGCCGTCCTCGTTCTCGGCTCCCGCCCGCTGCGGATCCTGTACGTCGTGACGGCCACCCTCATCTGCCTCTCCACGCTGACCCTCAGGGAGCACTACCTGCTCGATGTCGTGGCCGGGGGGCTCCTCGCCGGGGTGACCGTCCTCTGGTGGTCTTCGAGCACCGCGGCGAGCCGCGCAGCCTCGCCACGGCTCGGCCGGCCGCAGGTCGTTCCCGACTAGAAGAGCGCCCGTCGGCCCGCGCCGATGGCGGAGATGGCGGGCGTCTCCGCGGAGAGGCCGTGCGCGAATCCGGCTTTCGGTTCGCACTTCAGCCTAGGCTCGAGTAGAGGCTTCGGGCCGGGCTTCCGTACGCGCTCGAGTCGGGACTCCCTCCCGGGCCCGGGCTCGAGTCCCGGTCCGGTCGCTCGCTCCCCTGCCCTCCGTCGGTGGGCTCGAGTCCCTCGCCTGGCCCCGGCTCCTCGGGCGGATAGAGGGTAAACAGGGCCCAGTCCAGGTCCATGCGGTGGCCTTCCCA
>JBHHYJ010000064.1:0-14639 GCA_046757485.1 Gemmatimonadota bacterium | reverse complement strand
TTGAGCGGGAGGTCCGCGCGTCGGATTCGTGATGGTCGTGACCGTGTTCCGGATTCCGTCGAGAACTGGGGGTGTCCGGATGTGCGTGTCCCCGCGGGGCAGTCTTCATGGCGTCCGCCGCGTCTGGCGCTCCCGCCACAGCGAGTACACCACTGGCACCACCAGCAGCGCGAGCACCGTCGCCGAGACCATACCTCCGATCATGGGCGCGGCGATCCGTTGCATGATCTCCGAGCCCGTTCCGTGGCCCCACATGATCGGCACGAGGCCGAGCGTGATCGCCGCTACAGTCATCATCACGGGACGCAAGCGCAGATCGGCACCCGCCTCCACGGCCGCCCGGATCGAGGTCGCATCCACGACGTGACCCGAGCCACGCAGTGTGTCCCAGGAATGATCGAGGTACACGAGCATCACCACCCCGATCTCCGCGGCCACGCCCGCCAGGGCGATGAAGCCGACCGCGACGGCCACGCTCATCTCGTAGCCGAGGGCCCACATCAGCCACACGCCGCCTACGGCCGCGAACGGCAGCGATAGCATGACGATCAGGCTCTCGGTGGCGCTCCGGAAGTTGAGGTAGAGAAGGAAGAAGATGATCAGGAGCGTCACGGGGACGACGACGTTCAGGCGCTCCCGGACGCGCTGCATGTACTCGTACTGCCCGGACCACTCGATACGGTACCCGGGCGGGAGCTCTAGTTCGCGCTCGAGGAGCCCCCTCGCCTGGTCCACGAACGACCCGATGTCCCGCCCGCGTACGTCGACGTACACGATGCCGTTGAGCTTCCCGTTCTCGCTCTTAATCATCGGGGGTCCCTGCGCGAAGCCGACCTCGGCCAGCTCGCCCAGTGGCACCTGCGCCGCGCCCCCCATAACGGGGAGAAGTACGGATCGGATGCGCGTCAGGTCGTCCCGCAGCTCGGGCTCGTAGCGGACGTGGATCGAGTAGCGCTCACGCCCCTCGATCGACGTGGCGACGTTCACGCCGCCCACCGCGGCCATCGCGAGCCACTGGACGTCTTCCATGTTGAGCCCATAGCGGGCCGACGCGGCACGGTCGGGCACGACCTCCAGGTACCGCCCTCCCAGGGTGCGCTCGGCGTAGACCGAGCCGGCGCCGGCTACATTGGGCAGGAGCCCCTCGATTAGGGTGCCGATCCGTTCGATGGTCGCAAGGTCCGGCCCGAAGATCTTGATCCCCACCGGCGTCTTGATCCCGGTGGCGAGCATATCGAGCCGGTTCTTGATCGGCATCGACCACATGTTGGCCACGCCCGGCGTGCGCACCTTGCGGTCGAACTCGGCCACGATGTCATCGTAGTCGACCCCGGCGCGCCACTCCTCGCGAGGACGGAGTATCGCGATCGACTCGTACATGGACATGGGTGCCGCGTCGGTCGCGGTCCGGGCGCGTCCCACCTTCCCGATCACGAGCTCCACTTCGGGGATCGAGGCCATGATCGAGTCCCGGCTCTGGAGGACGCGCTTCGCCATCCCGGTTCCCATCCCTGGCAGGAGCGACGGCATGTCCATCACCGAGCCCTCGTTCAGGGGAGGCATGAACTCCGACCCGATGCGGGAGGCCGGGATCAGCGTGAGCGCCAGCACGGCGAGGGCCCCGGCCAGGACCCATGCGCGACGACGCAGCGCGAACCGAAGCACCGGCATGTAGGCGGCCTTGAGCCAGCGGTTCAGCGGGTTCCGATCCTCGTGCGGGATCTTCCCCCGGATGAAGAGACCCATGAGGACGGGGACGACGGTCACCGACAGGAGCGCCGCAGCGGCCATCGCGAACGTCTTCGTGAACGCGAGGGGCTTGAACAGCCGTCCCTCCTGCGCCTGAAGCGCGAACACGGGCAGGAAGGAGAGCGTGATGATGAGGAGCGAGAAGAAGAGGGCCGGCCCCACCTCGCGCGCCGACTCGACTGCCACCTCCCACCGGCTGCGCTCGGCGTTCTCCGGGCGCTCGAGATGACGGTGCATGTTCTCGACCATCACGATGGCCGCATCCACCATGGCTCCAATCGCGATCGCTATCCCCGACAGGCTCATGATGTTCGCGGTGATCCCGACCCACCGCATGACCAAGAACGCGAGCGCGAGGCCAAGCGGGATCGTGAGGATCGCCACCAGCGCCGACCGCACGTGGAACAGGAAGAGCGCGGTCACGAGGGCCACGATCAGCGACTCCTCGAGAAGCTTCTCCTCGAGCATGTCGATGGCGCGGTGGATGAGCCCCGAGCGGTCGTACGCCACCTTCACCTCCACGCCCGGCGGAAGCCCGGCCGCCGCCTCCTCCAGGCGGGCCTTGACGCGATCGATGACCGCGAGCGGATTGTCGCCGAAGCGCATGACGACGATTCCGGAGACGACCTCCTTCCGCCCGTCGAGGTCGGCGATGCCGCGCCGGATCTCCGGCCCCAGCCGCACCCGGCCCACGTCCCGGATCCGGATCGGCGTGCCGCGGCCGTCCGTCCCGACCACGACTTCGGCGAGGTCGTCGGGCTCGTCGACGTACCCGTAGCCACGCACCATGTACTCCGTCCCGGCCAGCTCCAGCACCCGCCCGCCCCGTTCTGTCGAGGACGCGGACACCGCCTGGAGGACGCCTGACAGCGGGATCCCGTACCCGCGGAGTCGGTCGGGATCGAGCAACACCTGGTACTGCTTCTCGAACCCGCCCAGGGTGGCGACCTCCGACACGCCCGGGACCGATTCGACCTCGTATCGCAGGTACCAGTCCTGGATCGAGCGCAGCTCGGCGAGGTCGTAGCCGTCGCCCTCCAGGTAGTACTGGAACACCCAGCCCACACCGGTCGCGTCGGGGCCGAGCTGTGGCTGTACCGTCTCAGGGAGGTTCCCCCCTATCGTGTTGAGCGCCTCGAGGACCCGGCTCCGGGCCCAGTAGAGGTCCGTGTCGTCCTCGAAGATCACGTACACGAAGGAGAGGCCGAACTGGCTGATGCCGCGCACCGTGCGGGCCTTCGGGACGGCGAGCATGGCGGTCGAGATCGGATAGGTGACCTGGTCCTCGACGATCTGGGGCGCCTGGCCGCGCATCTCCGTGAATACGATGACCTGCACGTCGGAGAGGTCCGGGACGGCGTCGACGGGCGTCCGCGCCAGGGCCCAACCGCCCGCCACGGCGACGACCGCCGTGAGGACGAGCATGATCTTCCGGTTCTCGACCGACCAGGCGATGATCCGCTCGAGCATCAGTGCCTCCCCCGGGCACGCGAGGTGTCCGGCATGGCGGGGGAATCGCGACCGGGCATCGGGATCGAGTCCATCCCCATCCCTTCCATCGGCTCCGTGTCTTCCGTTTCACCCATATCCATGCCTTCCATCTCCATGCCTTCTATGCCGGCCCTCCCCATCTGGGCCATCATCGCCTGCATGGCCTCCATGAGGTTCGATTCGGAGTCGAGGAGGAACTGGGCCGAGAGGGCGACCCGGTCGCCCCCTGAGAGGCCGGACAGGATCTCCACCCGCTCATCGCCGACCCGCCCGGTCTCGACGACCATCGGCATGAGCCGGTTCTCGCCCATGTCCATGAACGCGATTGCGCGGGTCCCGGTATGGAGGATCGCCGAGGACGGGACCGAGAGGACGGGCTCTGTCCGGTTTTCGACGCCGACCGTCGCGTACATTCCCGGCTTCAGCCGACCGCGGGGGTTCGGGACCTCCACGCGGGCCACCACGGTTCGCGTCTGCTCGCGAAGCGCGGGGTATACGAACGCGATGCGGCCCCGAAGCGGGTCGCCGGGAAGCCCCTGCACAGACACTTCAGCCGCCAGGCCTTCCCGGACGAACGGCAGGTCCTGCTCGTACACCGCGGCCTCGATCCACACAGGATCGGTGGGCGCGATCATGAGGAGGTTGTCGCCCGCTCGCACCCCCTGGCCCTCGAACACCTGTTTCCTCATCACCGCGCCGGTGGCCGGGGCGTGGAGCGTGAGGGTCTTTAGAACCTCTCCGGTTTCGAGGAGCCGGATGATCTGGTCTTCGGTGATGTCCCAGTACGCCAGCCGGCGCCGGGCTACGGCGACGAGGCTGTCCTGCCCTCGCCATACGCCTCCGGCGGCCAGGTCGTCCTCCCACCGGCGGGCGAGCAGGAGCTCCTCCTGCGCGGTGACCAGGTCCGGAGAGTAGATCTCGAGCAGGGGCTCCCCGCGGCGGACCGCGGCGCCCTCGAACGTCACGTGGAGCCGCTCGACCCAGCCCGACACCTTGGGCGACACCCACACCATCTCCGATTCCGGGTACTCGACCACGGCCGAGGTGCGGATCGTCCGCATGAGGGGCTCCACCGTGACCTCGCCCCAGCGGAGTCCGATCCGCTCGGCCTGGCCGGGCTGGAGGCGCACGGTGGCGCCGGCCTCGGCGTCCATGCCAATCCCCTCCATGCCCTCCATCCCGGGCATGGCTGCCATGGCACCGGAATCGGTGGCGACCCCACCCTCGTCGTCACCCCCGCGGTCTGTGCTGCAAGCGGCGACGCCGAGCACCGTGGCCAGCAACGCCAGGAGCGCGAGGCCTGCGGTGGTCTCTGATCGCCTCCACGCTTCGGGGGCAAGGTTCGGATCTGTTTCCGTGTTCCACATATCGGTCCTCTTCCGCTTCCCGGTTCGTCGTGGGTTGCCGCTCATCCGTCCACGGTCCGCAGCATTCATGGCTCGATCTCCCTGCCGACCGAGCGCTCGAGGTCGGCCCATGCGCGGAGAAGGTCTGCGAGCCGTCGGTGCCGCTCGAGCTCGAACCGGTAGAGGCGCGTCTGGCTGTCGAGCAGAGCGAGGAAGTCCTCCGCGCCCGACCGGTATGCTGCGAGCGTCGCGTTCAGTGTCGCTTCCGAGCGCTGCAGGATCCCGAAGTCGTAGCGATCGAGCTGTCCGAGGGCGTCGAGGACGAGGGAATAGGCCGCGGTGACATCGCGCTCGATCTCGGCCACCATGCGGTCGTGCGTGGCCCGCTCGCGGGCCAGGACGGCTGACTCCTCCCGTACGGCCGCTTCCTGCTTCGCGCCGAGGAAGATCGGGAGCCGGAAGGAGACTGACGCGTTCACCATGTCCGGGAAGCCCTCCCGTTGCCCGTAGCCGATCGAGAGCTGTGGCGCTGGCCACCGCAGAGCGCGGGCGAGCTCGACCATCTCCTCCTGGGCGGCGATGCGCGCCACGTGGGCCCGAAGCGTGGGCTTGCTCTCGAGCGCGAGGGCGATAAGCGAGTCAAGGGGCGGGATGCCCGCGCGCGCGGGCAGCCCCCGATTTCGGCCCGCTTCGAGGGCGGAGACGAACGCGAGAGCCTGCCCGCCGCGCTCCGGGAGGGCCGAGAGGAAGTGCGGAAAAGGCGTCTCGTCGATTTGCGTCGAGGCCGGCCGGTCACGCAGGGCGTTCAGGCGAGCTAGGGTGGCATGACGACTCGCCACGAGCTGGACGCGCTGCGCCTCGAGCCCGTCGATCTCGAGCCCGGCACGGAGTACGGCGGGCTGACGGCCGACTCCGGTGGCGTACCGGGTCCGCGTCACGTCCTCGAGGCCCCGGAGGATGCGCAGGTTCCGGTCCACGATCTCGAGAGCGCGATCGCGGTAATAGAGCTCGGCGTAGGCGCCCTTCACCTCGGCTGCCACCTCGACACGGGCGACCTCGACCATGTGCTCGGCCGAAGCGGCCCGCAGGGCGGCCGCAGCGCGCCGGTGGCCGATCTGACCCGGAAGCGGAATCTGCTGTGCGAGCTGCACCATCTTCATGGTCATGAAGTCGTCGGCGAAGTCGAACGACGTCGTGCGCAAGTTGACGAAGCCCAGCGAGAGGACGGGATCCTCCCAGGTGCCAGCCCGGGAAATGGCGGCCT
Source organism: Gemmatimonadota bacterium (assembly GCA_046757485.1). Classification (GTDB taxonomy): domain Bacteria; phylum Gemmatimonadota; class Gemmatimonadetes; order Palauibacterales; family Palauibacteraceae; genus JBHHYJ01. The sequence continues at coordinate 8,789 of JBHHYJ010000064.1, read as the reverse complement.
GAGCGGCTTCAGATTGAGCCCGACTGGCGGCCAGGCGAGGGTTGCGTTCGAGCGCCTCGGCCACGAGCCGGGTCAAGGCATCTTCGTACGCCTCGGTGTGTGCCGGTAGCGAAGCGGCCGGGGCAGTCCTGTGTGCTTCGTGGCTCATCGTGGGTGCTTGCGCCGAGGTGGGCGCGGGTGCGACCAGCACCGGCGCCACAACCGCGCAAAGGTATCTGTGAATGCGCAACATGCTCGTCTCTCGATAAGGATGGATTAGACCGCGACCACCCTTTCACGGCGGTGCGGATTGGCTGTCAGGTTTGTTGGGAGAGCGAGATCAGGCTCGGGGAGGTGGCTTGGTGGGAATCCGAGTGTACGTGAGGGGGACGTCAGCACGAACAACGTCGACGTCCCGCACGGCAACCTGGGCCAAGGGCCCTGGGGTAGATACCACGGCGGCCGAGGCGGTGGCGGCGCAGCTCACCATGTCCTGGCAGTCAGGCACCCCGCAGGCTTCGCACGCATCCCCACTATCTACAGTGCTTCGATCCGGAAGAGGAAATGCGTGCTCGCACTCGGGCGCCTCATGGGTACCCGCGGAACACCGCGCGGGCTGCGCGAATCCCAGCATGTGGGACGCGATCAGGATGGCAGCTGCCGTTCTCAGCATAACGTCCTTGAAACTACGCCCACGGCCGCTGAGTTCCCAGGGATCGCAAGAGTCACATGGGTTCGCGAGTGGTACCCGAGGTCAGCTCTCGCCGAGATCCTCGAGGTCAGGGTCGTTGGCGATCCCCACGGCAATCTCGTAGGCGAGCCGCGCGATCCGCGTGAGCTTACCGAAGTCGATCGTCTCCACATCGTCAGTCGGCTGGTGATACTCGGGGTGGAAGCCCGTGAAGAACTGGAGGGTCGGCAGGCCTCGCTGCGTGGCGGCCCTGCCGACGTTCCCCGCTCGCTGTGCTTCCGGGTCCATGCGGCTCCTCCCGACAGTATCAGAATTATTGTTCTTATTCTACGAGAGCACCTCTCGTCCGGTTTCGGAGGGCCGCTCTCCATGCTTCCCCCTTGGGGGGGGAAACGCGCGGAGTGTCCAACGACCGGGAACCCGAGGCCACCTCTTGACCTTATACCTTTGTACAGGGTTTAGGTTGGAGGCGTCAGTCAGACGTGGGAGGATCGCGATGTCCATGACGATTTCGGAAGTCGCGGCGAAGGCCGGTGTCAACGTCCAGACGCTCCGCTACTACGAGCGGAGGGGGATCCTGGAGGAGCCGCCCCGGACCGCCGCGGGATACCGCCAGTACGAGCCGGAGGCCGTGAGCAGGGTTCGATTCATCAAGCGGGCCCAAGAACTCGGGTTCGCGCTCGACGAGGCGCACCAGCTCCTCGGACTCCGAGTCGATCACGGGGCGGCGTGTGGCCCAGTCGAGGCCAAGGCCCGAGAGAACCTCGCGCGGGTCGAGGAGAAGATCCGCCAGCTCGTCCGCATGCGGGAAGTTCTTTCCGAACTCGTCGAGGCGTGCCAGCGGCGCAACGGAACCGAGGAATGCCCGATCCTCGAGGCTCTCGAAGCGTAACGGAGGATCGATATGAGCATGTTCGGAAGGGGTATGGCAACAGCGATCGCCGGCGTGACGACCGCCTTCGTCTCGGCGTTGTGCTGCGCGGGACCCGTCATCGCGGTCGCGCTCGGCGTGTCCGGCGCGGGGCTTTCGAGCACGTTCGAGCCGCTCAGGCCTTACTTCCTGGGTTCGACCGCCCTCCTTCTCGGTGGCGGATTCTTCCTGGTTCACCGAGAGGAGAAGAAGGCGTGCGAGCCCGGGAGGCCGTGCGCGGATCCGCGGGTGCGGAAGCGCATGAAGACGCTGCTCTGGATCGCGACAGCGCTCGCGGTCGTGTTCGCAACGTTCCCCAGCTGGCAGAACCTCGTCCTGTAGGAGAGTGGTCATGTCGAAGCGAACCTGGTTTCTGGTGGGGCTCGTGCTCGGTGGCGGGATCCTCTTGCAGATCCCGAGTTGGGGCGGGCACGCCGAGCACCACGCAGCGGACGGCCACGACCACGGGTCCATGGCCGAGGCGGCGGACGCCGCACGCTCGGAACGTCCGGGCATGCGCACCGTGGCGCTCGAGGTCACCGGCATGACATGAACGGGCTGCGCCGCGGCGGCCAGGATGGCCGTCAACCGTGTGCCGGGCGTCCTCGAGTCCGAGTTCTCCTACGAGGAGGGCTTGGGTGTCGTGACTTACGATCCGGAGGCGACGGATCCGGAGACATTCCTCGCGGCGCTCTCCGAGAAGACGGGGTTTCGCGGCCGGGTGATCGAGCCGCGGATGAGCCCCGAGCGCAACGGAGAGCGCGACCAAGGAGGCGACCCGCGCCAGCCGACGGATCACGAGCGAACGGATCCGCACAACCGATAGGACTCCGATGCAGACGATCGAACTCGATGTGAAAGGCATGTCCTGTTCCGGGTGCGAAGCAGCCGTGATCTCGGTACTCGAATCGGTACCGGGCGTGGATTGGGCGAAAGCGAGCTTCGCCGAGGGCCGGGCGACCGTGGAAGCGGGCACAGCGGTCACGGCCCAGGCACTGGCCGAAAGTCTGACACCGGCGGGATACGAGAGTCGTCCGAGGAATGCCCTCGGGCCTCCTCCCGCGAGGGTCGACGATGGGGAGGCGAGGTTCGACCTCGCCGTCCTGGGCGGGGGCTCCGCAGGATTCGCGGCCGCGATCCGTGCCGCCGAGCGAGGTGCGCGTGTGGCGTTGATCAACCACGGAACGATCGGCGGCACGTGCGTCAACGTGGGGTGCGTCCCATCCAAGACGCTAATCCGGGCGGCGGAAGCGCGACACGTAGGCGCGCACCATCCGTTCGACGGCATCACGCACCACGAGGCTCCGATCGACTGGTTGGCGGTCCGCGATCAGAAGGATGAGCTCGTCCGCCGTCTGAGACAGGGCAAGTACACCGACGTCCTGGCTACCTACCCCCAGATCACGCTGTTCGACGGGCACGGGACGGTGGAGGCCAGCGGAGCGGTTCGGCTGGACGATGGTCGCCGTGTCGAAACCGACCGCGCGATCATTACCACGGGGTCGTCATCCTGGGTGGCAGATGTGCCGGGGCTCGAGGAGTCTGGCTACCTGGACAGCACCGCAGCGTTTGAGCTCGACCAACTCCCGGTCTCGATGATCGTGCTCGGGGGCGGGTCTGTCGGTCTCGAAGCGGGACAGGCGTTCGCACGGCTGGGCGTAGAGGTCGCCATCCTTGCGCGAAGCCGGCTCCTCTCGGATGAGGACCCGGAGATCGGGACCGCGCTGGCCGAGTACCTCCGCGCCGAAGGGATCGACGTCCGGGAGCAGTTCTCGATCGAGCGCGTCGAGCGCGACGGGGCGGCACGCGTCGTGGTGGGGCGCCAAGCGGACGGAGAGCAAACGCGCATCCGTGCGGACCGGCTCCTCGTTGCGACCGGTCGCCGGCCCAACACGAGCGGCATGGGACTCGAGGAGGCCGGCGTAGAGTTGGGTCCCCGGGGCGAGATCGTCGTGGACGAGGCGCTCCGCACGACGAATCCGCGCCTTTATGCCGCAGGCGACGTGACAGGTGAGCCGATGCACGTCTACGTGGCCGCGCACGCGGCGGCTCTTGCCGCCGAGAACGCGCTCTCCAGCGAGTCGCGGCCGATCGACCTGTCCGCCATGCCCGCGGTGACGTTCACCGATCCTGCGGTCGCGGTCGTCGGGCTCACCGAGGAGAAGGCGCGCGAGGCTGGATACGAGCCGTTGGTCGCCAATCTGCCGCTCGAGCACGTGCCCCGCGCGCTCGCAGCTCGCGACACGCGCGGCTTCATCAAGCTCGTGGCCGACGCCGAAACGAGGCGCATCCTCGGGGCGGCCATCCTGGCGCCCGAGGCCGGCGAGATGATCATGGAGCCGACCCTGGCCCTCAAGTTCGGGCTCACCATCGACGATCTGGTAGGGACGCTCCACCCCTACCTCACGCTCGGCGAGGGCATCCGGCTCGCCGCGCTCACGTTCGACAAGGAAGTCGCCGCGCTCTCCTGCTGCGCGGCCTGAACGCTTGAACCCGACGTGCTCTCCCCCGAGGGGAGCGTGCGAGAGAAACCCTGTACTCAGGTATAAGGTGTTGTGGTTATGGAGGCTCGCCGATGAGCGGCACCGTCGAGCCACGACGAAAATCCCAGGAGGGTGACATGAGCCGAGTTGCCTCGAAGACGCCGTTCATGGCGAAGCGTTGGTGGATCGCTGCGTGCGCTCTCGTAGTCGGTGCCTTGACGGTGTCGACCTCGGGGCTCGCCGCTCAACAGGCACCACCCCCCGACTTTCTGATCACGAGCCGATCGTCGCACGGTTTCAACCAGACGCTGGCCACGCTGAGGCAGGCGATCGAGGGCGAGAACCTGATGGTGGTCCACGAGATCAACCCGCAGCAGATGCTCCGCATGGTGGGGATGCGGGTGGACGGCATCCGACAGATTCTCTTCTTCCACCCGCGCTTCATGCAGCGGATCATCGCGGCCAACCCCAACGGAGGGATCGAGCCCCCGCTCAAGCTCGTCGTCATGGAACGTCCCGACGGCACCGTCATGGTCCGGTACCACGATCCGGTGCACCAGTTCGCTCCCTACGCTGGGCTGGAGGGCGTAGCCGAGGAGCTCGCGGCGATCGTAGACCGCGTGGTCGGGTCGGTCGGAGGCTGACGTGGAGTTTATCGCAGACAGGAAGCGAGCTCTGCTCGTGCTCGCCGCCTTCGTGGCGGGGGGAGCCGTTCCGATACAGCTCGTGACCCTCTCGTTCGGGTACGCGCAGTACGTGCGGGGCATCCAAATGGGCCCGCAGGTACTCCAGGTCGCGCACGAGTTCGCGCGCTGGTACCTGCCGATCGTATGGGTTCCTGGCTTGCTCGCGCTGGGCGGGATCGCGTGGTACGCACGAGATCGATATCCGGAGCTCTTCCGACGCATCGTCGTCGGATTTGGGGCGGGGGCGGTCGCGACGATCGCGCTCGACGCGTTCCGGCAGGCCGGCGTGATCCACGGATGGCTTCCGGGGGACACTCCGGTCATGTTTGGCAAGATGGCCACGGGAAGCGCCGACTTCACGACGTTCTACCCGGTCGGCCTCTTGGTGCATGTGTTGAACGGCGCGAACTTCGGGCTGTTCTACGCCTTCGTCTGGGGAAAACGCTCCTCGTATCGGAGCGCCATTCTCTGGGCTACGGTGTGGGCGTTGATCGTCGAACTCGGGATGATGACGCTTCCGCCGATGGGGCCGATGGTAGGCCTGTTCGGCTACAACTTCGCCTGGCCGCAACTCTTCCTGATCACACTCGCGGCCCATATCGGGTTCGGCGTCGCACTGGGTCTGCTGACCCAACACTTCCTGACGGATCGAGATCGGGGCACGCTGCTCTCCCTCTTGAAGGGCGATCGTCGGCCGATCGCGGCGGAGAGGGCGTCTTGAGGGGCGCGAAGTCCGACCAACGCATCGTCATCCTCGCCGTCATCGCAGCCGCAATCTGCTGCGGGGTCGGACCCTTCCTGCTGGGGGCCGTGGGGCTCGCCTCGCTCGGCTTCGCACGGAGCATGGGCGTCGTAGTGGCCGCTCTCGTGGCCGTCGCGTTGGCGGCCGTGGGGTGGGCGCTTCATCGGCGGTCCCCGTCCCAGCGGGGCCACCGATGAAGTCCGTGCCGTCCGGCGACCGTCACGCCCGCGTGGCCGATTCCTCGAGGGCGATACCGAACTTCCTTGCGTTGAGCCGCCTCGCGAGCTCGAGGGCCTCGTCGATCTCGTAAAGGAACGTCCCTTCGTGGTTGGCCACCCAGCGCTCGCCCGACTCTCGGGACTCGAAGAAGTAGACGAAGTGGCAGAAGCTCGCCATCACGTTCTCTGCCGAGGAGCCGAGCGCACCGGCGTCGGGCAGCACAAACGAGAGGACAGCCGTCTCGGGGTCGACGGATCGGACCCGGTTCGGTGCCACGCGAAGGCGAACCGTAGCACCGGTCTCGGGATCGCGGGATTCGACGGTCGCTTCCTCCCCGAGGATCTCCGGGATGAAGAGGCTGTCCCATGCGCACCATGTCCACAGCGTTCGACCCGCGAGCTCGAATCGATGGCCCATCGGGGCGGCCGCGAGCCCCCCGAAGCCGAGGACCCGCCCCTGCTCGTCGGGATAGATGAAGGCCCGGATCGAATCGCGAGCGAGGGCCTCTCTCACCTCCTCGGTCGGGAGCCCGAGGGCTGTTGCCAGCTGCTCTTCGGACACCGCTTCCCCCCTGGCGAGCTCACGATACAGGGTTACCGCCGCACGCTGCTCGTCAGGGGAGAACTCCGGCAAAGCGGCCTCCAGGGAATGCCAATAGTCCTCCAGCCCCGGTGAGTTCGACATCTTGCACCATCCTTTCAGCTCGAGGCTTCGTGAGTGATCCGTGCGGTTACGCCGCCGAATCCTCCGAAACGAGGGCGTCCTCATCCCACGCATGCGGCGCCAATTGGGGATCCAGCGGGGTGTGGACGATGTGGTTCGCGCAATTGCTGAGCGTCTTGAGCGCGACCCCGACCAGCACCTCGAGTACCTGCTCCGGACGATATCCAACCGTGAGGAATGCCTGCAGGTCGGCCTCGGACGGCCGGCCGCGGGTTTCGACCAGCACGGTCGTGAACGAGCGCAGAGCCTCGAGCTTGGGGTCATCGAGCCGCCGTCCCGCTCTCACCCGTGAAAGGGGCTCGTCGTCCAATCCCGTCATTCTCAGGCCGGCGCTGTGGGCGGCGACACAATACTCACACCCGTTCGTCACGCTCGCGCTGGCGAGCACGAGTTGCTGCTCTACCGGCCTGAGCGACGTCCGCTCGAACACGGTGCCGAGGCTCAGGTAGGCATCCACCGCCGACGGCGCCGCGGAGAGGATCCCGAGAAGGTTGGGAACGAATCCGTCTTCTCTTTCGCCAGCCTCAGCGACTCCACGGAGCCTTCCGGACTGGACGATTCGGAGTGAATCGGGAATCTCGACATTCTCTATCCTCTCTCTCGATGCCGGGTCATTCACCAATGGCCACCAGCGACCCGCCTGGCGACTGGACCTGGCCAGGTTCGCACCGTGGGAACACTCTGTACTTGGGTATAGGGTTCCCGTTGATGGGCAGGCCGGCGAGGTGAATCCTGCGTGGTGATCTCGTCGTAGGGGTGCATGGCGACGGCCAACGCGTTCAGTCAGGGTCTGTAGTCCGTGGAGGGAGTGAGCGTTGACGGAGCGGCCCGGGTCGTCGCCTTCGATCCGGTCCCCCGGGCGATGGCCCATGACTACAGCGACGCCGAGGAGATCGGTCCGGTCGAGCTGGTCTGCTACACCCTCGAAGAGGTGATGGCGGAGAAGGTGAGGGCGGTGCTCGGACAGCGGATCTACGCCATCTCGCGAGACGTGTACGACATTTCCTTTCTGCGCGAACACGTGGACGAGGAAGGGGTCCTGCAGGCCCTGCCGCAGAAGCTGGCAGCCAGAGAAGTCGAGGTCGAGGAGGGGGACCTCGGCCGTCGCCTCACCGATCGAAGGGCCGAGTTCGAGGCGGACTGGGAGCGAAACCTGCTGCGGCTGCTGCCCCCGGGCGCGGAGATGGAATTCGAGGACGCCTGGGAGAGGGCGATCGACTGCGTCACGCGGCTGGCGGAAGGCCTGGACGAGGGCGGCGAGGGTGCCAAGTAGACCCCTCAGGTAGACACCACCGGACGCTGTCCGGAACGCGTTGCCGTTGAAGCAACTGGTGAGCGACCTCGGCGGGCTCCGGGGGGCCTGCGAGGAGGTCTTCACAGGGCGGGCGGCGCTCACGGGCCGCGATACACGCCCGCGCGGGCTGCGGTGGGCAGGCCGAACACCCGCTCTTCCCGCACGACTACTCTCCCCCGTCCCCCCCGCGATTCTCGCCAGCGCCGCAGGGTTGGAAATCGGTAGGCTCGACCTGGATCGTCGTGTGCGCGATCCGGAATCGGTCCTCCAGCATGCGACCGAGGTCCGAGAGCAGTTCGCGGCGGGCTCGAGGCGACGCCACGACGTGGCAGGAGAGCGCCACGAAGCCCGTGGTGATCGTCCAGACGTGCAGGTCGTGGACGGCCTCCACCCCCTCGATCTCACGAATCGCGTCCCGCACCTCGTCCACGTCCACGTGGCCGGGGGCGCCCTCCATGAGGACCGCCACCGCCTCGCGGGAGAGCCGCCAGGCGGAGTGGGCGACCAGGATCCCAATCAGAACCGAGGCGATCGGATCGGCCAGCCGCCAGTCGAAGGCCAGGATCAGCGCGCCGGCGGCCAGCGCCTGCACGCTCCCCAGGGCATCCGCCAGGACGTGCAGCCAGGCGCCCCGGATGTTGAGGCTCTCCTTCCGCCCCCCGCGGAGGATCCACAGGCCCAGGAGGTTGATGACGAAACCACCGGCGGCGATCGCCATCATCAGGCCGCCCTCCACGGCCGGGGGATCCCGGAACCGCTGCCACGCCTCGTAGAAGATCCACACCGCGACGGCGACGAGCGTGCCGCCGTGGGCGAGGGCGGCCAGGATCTCGGCCCGGTAGTAGCCGTAGGTCCGCTCCGGCGGGGCGGGGCGGCGGGCGAACCAGAGGGCGAACAGCGCGAGTCCGAGTGAGCCCGCGTCGGACAGCATGTGGCCCGCGTCGGCCAGAAGCGCGAGGGAGCCGCTGACAATGCCGCCCACCACCTCGGCCCCCATGTACAACAGAACCAGGGCGAGGGTGAGGGCCAGTCGCTTGTGGTGCCGTGTCGCGGGGCCTCGAG
>JBHHYJ010000063.1:0-14936 GCA_046757485.1 Gemmatimonadota bacterium | reverse complement strand
GGCCGGCTGAGCTGACGGCCGCGTGCGCGCGGGCTCCGTTACTGCCCGTACGGCTGGATGGGCGAGACGAGAAGCCGGCACCCGGGGTGGGCACCGCTTCGCAGTCCGCTGAACTTGTTTTCAGCGGCCTGCCGGACCCGGAGGTCCCGGACCGATTGCCAAGATACCCGCGACGGAGTCCGGGCGATACGGGCGCGGCACCCGGCCCGGGGGCGCGCGAGGGGAGGCACCTCGCCCTTTCCCGCGAGCCGCTCACCCACAAAGTTCGAAGGGAACGAGCCGATCCACCCGTGACAGGAGGCATCCTCGTGAGACGCTCTTCCCCGCCCCCCACCGGCCGCCAGACCCTGTCGCTGCTCGGCACGGCGCTCCTCGTCCTGTGTTCCCTCTCCCCCGCCCTCGCCCAGGGGCGCCCGAACAAGCCGGTTCTCCACGGGAGCCACTGGGTCGCGATCACCGGGAAGCCGCTCTCCGCCGCGGCCGGGGCGATGATCTTCCACAGGGGCGGAAACGCGGTGGACGCGGCCTGCGCGATGCTCGCCGCCGGGGCGACGATGTGGGACGTACTGGCGTGGGGCGGCGAGACGCAGGCGCTCATCTACAACCCGCACACGGGGAAGGTCATCGGAATCAACGCTCTCGGGGCCGCGCCCACCGGGGCCACGCCCGAGCTGTTCCGCGAGCTGGGCATGCGCCACCCGCCCCGGTACGGTCCCCTCGCCGCCGTCACCCCCGGCACGCCCGGCGGCCTCCTGACGATGCTGGCCGAGTACGGCACCCTGAGTCTGGCCGAGGTGCTGGAGCCCGCGATTCAGATGGCGGAGGGCTATCCGATCGAGGCGGATGCCGTGCGACGCATCCAGCGCGAGAAGGAGCGCATCAAGGAGTGGAAGTACTCGCGGGAGGTGTACCTCCCGAACGAAGCGGATGGCGAGCCGGCGCCTCCCGCGGTCGGCGAGCTCTTTCGGCAGCCGGACCTCCTCGTCACTCTGAGGAAGCTGGTGGAGGCGGAGCGGAGCGCGCGGGCGGGCGGCGCGAGCCGCAAGGAGGCGATCTACGCCGCCTACGAGCGCTTCTACCGGGGCGACGTCGCCGAGGAGCTCGTACGCGGCGCCCAGGAGCAGGGCGCGCTCCTGACGCTGGAGGACCTGGACAGGTGGCAGGTCCACATCGAGGAGCCGGTCAAGACGAGCTACAAGGGGATCGACGTCTACAAGCTCACGACCTGGGTGCAGGGACCGGTGCTGCTCCAGATGCTCAACATGCTGGAGAAGCTGGACGTCCGGGCGATGGGCTACAACAGCGCCCGCTACATCCATGCCCTGTATCAGGTGATGAACCTGGCGTTCGCCGACCGCGACTTCTATTACGGTGACCCCTACTTCCCGCCCGAGGAGCCGATCACGGGGCTCCTCTCCAAGGAGTACGCCGGGCAGCGGGTGCAGGGGATCGACTGGGAGAAGAACGACCCCGAGGCGAAGCCCGGAGACCCGTACCCGTTCCAGGGAGGCGAGAATCCGTTCCGGCAGTACCTGGAGCGGTGGCCGCCCCGGCCCTCGGAGCCCACCGTGACGGACGGGGCGGAGGCCGCGGCCCGCTTCGATGCGGACTTCTACGCCGGGACGACCTCGATCCAGGCGGCCGACGAAGAGGGATGGGTCGTCTCCGTAACCCCGAGCGGTGCCTGGATCCCGGCGGTGATCGCGGGCCGCACCGGCGTGGGGCTGAGCCAGCGGGCGCAGAGCTTCGTCACCGATCCGGCGGAGAATCCGTACAACGTGGTCGAGCCCGGCAAGCGTCCGCGGGCCACCCTCACCCCGAGCCTGGCGCTGAAGGACGGAACGCCGTTCCTCTCCTTCGCGGTCCAAGGGGGGGACTCGCAGGATCAGAACCTCCTCCAGTTCTTCCTGAACGTGGTGGAGTGGGGGATGAATCCGCAGGAGGCGGCCGAGGCGGCGAACTTCAACTCCTACCAGCTCCGGGACTCCTTCGGGGACCATGAGTCCCGGCCCGGTCGCCTGCTCCTCAACGAGGCGACGCCGCCCTGGGTGAGGCGAAGGCTGAGCCGCATGGGCTACGAGCTCGTGTTCGCGGACCGCACCTCGGGCCCGATCAACGCCATATGGTTCGACCGGAAGCACGGGACGATGTGGGGCGGCTCCAGCGACCACGGCGACGACTACGGAATCGCGTGGTGAGGACAAGACCAGGGATGGCGCGCCCCGCGGCTTCGGCCGTCGATGCGGACGCGTGGAGGTCGTGAGGCGAACCGTCGCTCGGACCAAGCCTTGACGTTTCGTCGGGGATAGCTGACACTCGGGTGGGCGGCGCGGGGTTCGGGGCACACCGATTCCGGTCACGGAGGCTCCCATGAAGGTCCTGCTCGTGCAGCCCCCCCAAGGTACACGCTTCGGCTTCACCAACGTCCTTCGGCTCGAGCCCCTGGGCGTCGAATGCGTGGGGGGGGCGCTGGAAGCGGCGGGTCACGAGGTCCTCGTCTCCGACATGCGCCTCGACGACTGGGACGTTCTCCGGGCGCGCTACGAACGCTTCGGACCGCAGGCGGCCGGCGTCGCCTGTCAGTTCATGACCGACGTGTACCCCGCCCTGCACGTGGGAGGCTTCCTGCGGGCCCTGGACCCGGAGGCCACCCTCTTCGTCGGGGGCCACCACGCCACGTTACAGCCGGATGATTTCCTGTTCGACGGGACGCCGTTCGATGCCCTGGTCGTGGGCGAGGGGGAGTACACCGCCCGGGAGCTGGTCGCGGCGATGCGAGACCGGACGTCCCTCGACGCGGTCCCGGGAGTGATGACGCTGGCGAACCGGGGCGGCGGCTTCCAGCCTCGGCCCATGGCCCCGGACCTGGACGGAATCGGGCTGCCAGCCCGGCATCTCACCGACCGATACCGGAGGAGCTATTACCACGGGACGTGGGTGCCGTCGGCCTGCGTGGAGACCTCCAGGGGGTGCCCGTTCGACTGCAACTTCTGCAGCGTGTGGGTCTTCTACGCGCGCCGCGCCCGGCGTCGCAGCCCGGCCCGCATCATGGACGACCTGATGCGGATCCCCGAGCACAACGTCTTCTTCACCGACGACATCGCCTTCATCCACCGTCCGAGCTACGAGGAGCTGGGAGAGCGGATCCGGGACGCCGGGGTGTGCCGGAACTTCTCGGCCGAGACCCGGGCGGATCTCGTGGTCAAGTACCACGACATGTTCGACCTGTGGAGGTCCGTGGGAATGCGGACGATCTTCCTCGGGATCGAGAAGATCGACGACGAGGGGCTGGCGGCGGTGCGGAAGCGCACCGACGCCGACAAGAACCACCTGGCGATCCGGATCCTTCAGGACAAAGGGATCCGACCGATGACCTCCTTCATCGTGGATCCCCAGTGGACGGAGGAGGAGTTCGACCGGCTGGAGGCGTACCTGGAGGAGCTGGAGCTGGACCAGCCGGCGTTCACGATCCTCACGCCTCTACCCGGCACCGAGCTGTACGAGGAGTATCGGGACCAACTGGTAACGGACAACTACCTCATGTACGACGTCTGCCACGCCGTGCTGCCCACTCGCCTGCCCCTGGAGCGTTTCTACGAGCGCTTCGCCCGCCTCTACTCCCGGGCGGCCACCCACCGGATGGGGGTGAAGGGGCTCCGCTCCTTCGCCCGGCTCCACGCGCGGGGGTACGGGTTCGTCTTCCGGCGCCTGGCCCGTGCCCTGCGCGAGATGAGGGACCCGAAAGCGTACCTCGAGGCACCGGTGGAGTGTCCGCCGCCCGGCGTCTCCTTCTACGAGCCCATCGTGCGGGCGGCCTGAGGACCGGCCTCCCCGTCATCCGCTCCCTGTGGACGAGGGGCGGCCCGGCGAAGGAAACGATCCGGAGGCTCGTCACCTCGCCGTCGCAGATGGTGCCGTAGCTGCTCCGCCGCCACGCCGATGCCCCCCACGCCGATCGCCAGGTAGGCCGTTGTCGTCCGCCACAGGAGCGCGAAGGCGGCCATCAGCGCCGGCGGCACGAGTCCCGTCATGAAGCCCAGCGCGGTGAGCTCCGCCAGACCGCTGCCCCCGGGGCTCGGGCTCAGGTAGATGACCGCGAACTGGAGCACCTGGCGGGCCACGGCCGAGGCGGGGGCGGCCGAGATCCCGAGAGCCGCGAGCACGGCGACGCCGGCCACGCACTTCACGAGCACGATGAGCCAGCTACAGGCGGCGTTCAGCAGCCAGGCGCGCCGGCCGTCGTGCACGAACGCAGACACGGACCTTCGATAGCGGCCTCCGGCCCGCGCCAGCCACCTCCGCCAGCGCGGCAGCCGGGAGCGCGGCCTCCGCCCGAGCAACCACCGCTCGACCCGGTGGGGAAAGAAGACGACGAGAAAGGCGGCAGCCGCGGCCACCAGGATAGAGGCCAGCAGACCCCGAAACACGCCTCCCACCGCGAAGAGCTCCGAGCGGGCGAGCAGGTACAGGGCGGCCGTCGTACCCATGACGACCAGGCCGCTCAGCGCCCCGACCCAGGTCGCGGCCAGGATCGCCACGGCCTGCGATCCCGGAAGGCCGGTCCGGCGCAGCCGGTAGTACTGCCCCAGGCCTCCCCCCATCCCGGCCGGCGTGAGCCCCCCGAAGAACGCATTGTACAGATGAGCCAGGAAGCCGTCCCTCCACCGGAAGCCGGGGCGCAGGTGTCGGCCCAGCACCCACAGCCGGGTTCCCCCCAGCAACGGGGCGGTCAGCCCCAGAAGCGCCGCTGCCAGAAGCGGCGCGACACGGGCGGCGGCCAGCGCCTCGCCCAGCCGGGCACCGGAGGAGGAGCTCTCCCGGGAGACGAGCCACAGCCCGGCGGCCGAGAGGAGCACGAAGAGAAGCGCTCCGAGGCCCAGTCGGCGCACAGAAAAAGGCGAGCGGCCGTCGGGCCGCTCGCCTCGCTCCGATGTCGCCGGTCGAGGACCGACGCGCCTCAGCTCGCTCGCTTCAGTGGGCTCCACACCCCTGGCCGAGCTGGATCGTGCCGGGGTGCGGCGGCTTGCTCCGCTTCTCCACCACTGGCAGCGCCCGGCTCCCCGGCTTCAGGTTCATCGGCCGGTCCCCCGCGTAGATCTGGTGGCGCCCCTTCTCCTTGAACCAGTCGCGGGTCTCCGCCACGACGTGCATGTTCTCCACGATCTTCCGCCACCCCGCTCCCGTGTTGTAGGCGCAGAAGGAGATCTCCCCCTCCTGGGTGGCGTACGGGATCACGCACATCTCGGTCCGCCGGAAGTCGTACGTCCACAGGTCCTGAAACCACATGCCGCCCACCCACATCAGGTTCCACTCGCCCGTGCCCTTCTTCCCGTCGAGCAACGAGCCGCCCATCTTCCGGTTCGCGAGCTTGAAGAACTTCTCGATCGTCAGCCCCGGCGGCATCTTCCGCTGATCCAGGTTCTTGAGGAGCGCCAGCCCCGTCTGCAGCAGGCTCAGCTTCTGACCGCGGGAGGTGTCGGTGATGACGTTGATGTCCTTCACGAAGCTCTCGATGTCGAAGAACTGGGTGAGCGGCGCCCATTCCTTCGTCCGCTCGTTGATCGCCAGCACGAGGCTCGCCCCGCAGTTGGGGTGGCAGGAGCAGCTCAGCCCCCCGAACTCCACCTGCGGGCCGCGCAGGTGGTCGGCCAGCCAGGTGAACGCCCCCATCGCGCCCAGCGGGTAGAAGTCCCGGTACGGGTCGATCTTCCCATCGAAGTAGCGGGCGAACTCGTGCGCCAGGTGGGTGATCGTGTACCGCTGCCGGCGCCGATCCTCGTCGGAGATCTCCTCGTCCCGGCCCGTGAAGGAGACGGGCTGGAACGAGACGGCCCCCATCTTGTCCGAGTTCTGAATCACGAACTCCAGGATCGGGCCCACCTGCTCGTTGTTGACCGTGTTCAGCACCGTGGTCACGGGCGTGATGTCGATGCCGGCCGCGTTCATCCGTTCGATCGCCAGCCACTTCGCGTCGAACAGGTTGGTGATGTGGCGGTGCCGGTTCGCCTCGTTCGTCACCCCGTCGAACTGGAGGTAGGCCATGTCGAGGCCCGCCTCCTTGGCCTGGTAGGCGAACTCGGGCTCCAGGGCGAAGCGGAGGCCGTTGGTGGCCGCCTGCACGCTGTAGTAGCCGACCTCCTTCGCGTAGCGGCAGGCCTCGAGGAAGTGGGGCGAGACCGTCGGCTCGCCGCCCGAGAACTGGACAGACATTTGCCGCCGTGGCTTGAAGGAGATGGAGTCGTCCAGCACCTCCTTGATCTCCGCCAGGGTCAGCTCGTGGACGTACCCGACCTGGTTCGCGTCCATGAAGCACGGGTTGCACATCATGTTGCAGCGGTTCGTCAGGTCGATGGTGAGCACCGCGCCCCGGCCGTAGCGGATCGTCGAGCTCCCGTGTCGGTGGACGTGCTCGTCGTTGGAGGTCCGGTAGTCCCTCCCGAAGAAGCGGCGTTCAAGCAGCTCCGTGAGGTGCGGGTCGATGGAGAGAAGGTCCTCGAACTCCCCGTGCTCCGGGCAGTGCTTCCGGATGTAGACCTTGCCGTCTTCCTCCACGATCCGGGCCCGGATCTCCCCCGTCTTCCTGTGGGTGAAGTCCTCCAGATCCCGTTCGCCGGCGATGATCGCGTCGCGCACCTCGATGACGCACTTGGGACACAATGAGTCGGTCTCGCGCGGGAGGCCCAGCGGCGGCTTCGTCCGCTCGTAGCTCTTGGGGAGGGGTCCCGGCGCCCAGTCGGGTTGGATCGATGGGCTGTCCGGAAGCCGCGTGTTCACCGCCTGGAACATGTTCCAGGCCATCCTGGCGGCCGTCTTGGTGGCAGTCGCGAGAAGGTCACTGCTCATCTTGGCCTCCCTCGTCAGTTCGGTCCCCCAACCCGTTCAACGGCTTCCCTCGCTCCCCACTCCCGCGCCTCACCCCACCCCTGCTTCCGTCCGTCCCGGTCCCCGGCGACCCGCGGGCTCTTCCGCCCCATCTGGCCCGCAATCTTTAAATTTACGTAAATCGCCTCGTTTTCTCCAGGCGGTCCGGAGAATCCGCAGCGCCGCCCGCGTGGACGCGACCGGCCGCGCCCCACCGTCTACGGCCCGCTGGCCACAGAACCGTTCAGCTCGCCCTCGAGTTCCGCGGCCGCCAGGAGTCGAATCCGCCCCGACGTCGCCACCAGGTCCGGGCTCGCGGGGCCATCCGCGACGACGACCCACGCTTCGACCGCGCGGGCCGCTGCGGGGGACGCTCCGTTCGCGCGCCGGAGGCGGAGGGGACCGCCGAGGCGCCCGACCGGCTCGTCGGCCGATGCCCCCATCATTCCCTGGAGGACGAGCGGCGCATCCTTCCCGTCGCACAGGGCGAGCGCGGGAGCCAGCTCGCCCACCCGCTCCTGCGCGGGTCGCCCGGCCGCGAACGCCGTCCGGGTGAGACCGTCGGCCCACCCGGCATACAGGAGCGCCCGCGCGAGCAGCGTGGGTCGCGAGACCGCGAGAACCTGAACCCTGCCCTGCCGCGCCGGGAACTTGCGGGCCAGCGCCTCCGCCAGGCCGACGATCGTCCCGTGGTCCATCTCGCGCCGCTCCCCCGGGAAGGAGGGCTCGCCGGGCGCCGCGTCCCCCGCGCCATACTCGTACGAGATGACCGCATCGGGCTCCACGGCCCGATTGTAGGTCCGCCACATGGAAGCTCGCTCCGGCGTGTCCAGAACGCCCCCGTACTCCATGAGCTTGTCGTACGACAGCCAGTCCTCCCCCGACGCCTCGGAAGCCCGCAACGGGATCGTGGTCTGCACGCTCTCCGGGAAGCCCCCGATCGCCCGCAGCGCCTGGATCGCGCCGACGTCGGGCGCGAACAGAACCGCGGGTGCGGCATCTTCGAGCACGGCCGCGACCCGCTCCAGCGGCCACTCCGGCCACACGGGGACCGAGACGGCGCCCACGGACCACACGCCCCGCTCCACGACGCCCCACCGGTCATCGAGCGGGATCCACAGGGCGACCCGTTCCTTCTCCATGAGCTGCATCCGCTGATGCAGCACCAGGCCCACCCGGATGGCGGCACGATCCGCCCGCCAGTCGGGCGTGGGCAGCCAGCCCCATCCCTGGCGCCCCTGGCCCCAGTGCAGGAACGCGGCATCGCGCTCGTGGTAGCGGGCTCCGTGAAGCAGGAGCCGACAGACCGTGTCGGGACCCCGGCCACCACCATCGGCCGCGTCGTCCTCGCCCGTCCCCGGGTTCACGCCGAACGGAAACAAGGGAGCTCTCCTCCTCTGAAAGTCTGGATCACCGGATGGGTGCGCCGGCTCTTCCCGCGCCCGGCCGAGGCCCGCTGCCGGGACCGTGGTGGGCATGCGTCCGTCATACGGCGTCTCGCGCCCAGCGGCCCGCCGTCCACCCCTGCACCTCGCTCCACACCTCCTCGACCAGCGGATCCCGAATCTCCCACAGCTCCATGGCGTGCACGACGGTGCGAACGTACTCCGCGCCCGTTCCCACCGCGCCCCGGGCCCCCTTCAACCCTTCGACCACCGAGGCCGCATCGGGCCACACGCGCTCCGCCGCGCCGGGCTGAAAGCACCGGACACGCCGCGTGCGCTTCCCTTCGCGTCGCACCGCCACCCGGCCCGTCCCTCTTCCTTCGCGCTGCTTCAGGTTGTGCAACAGGTACCGCCGGTCGGTCGACGGCACGTGGAAGAGGACGGCCTCGCACCCGCCTCCCGGGACGAGAGCGAGCTTGGGGCACGGGTGCCGGGGCGAGCCGAAGCGACGCACGTCTTCGCCCACGAACGCTCTCGCCCTGCCCTGGACGCTGACCCGCTCTCCTCGGTAGCTGGCGAGCGCGTTGTCCCACATGAGTTCGTCGTACGCCAGGAGTCCGGTCATCCGCTCCTCTCCTCACGGGTCGACGGCCCGGCGGCCACGGGAGAGTCCCCCGGTCGCTTCTCGTCATCGTACCGGATCGCAATCCTAACACGACGGCAGGCCCCTGGGTTCCACGATCCGGTCGTCCCCCCTCCGCCCCGCTCCCCGGCGTGCCGTGGGCCGGCTGTCGGGGTGCTCGACCCGTCGACCGGAGCCGTACGGGAGAGCCTCGCGGCGGGGACCCGAAGCGAGGAAAGGATCCGCCGGGGCGGGGACCCTCGGACAGGAGAATATGGCCCCGAGACGAGACGCGTGTAAAGGCGGGCACCGCACGGAGCCGGGGCGAACCGGCTCCTTCCGGGACTCGCCGCCCCGCGGCGAGATCCGGAACCCTGAGCCGCCTACCCGGTTACCACGGTACGTCTTCACCCCGGAGCGGGAAGCGCCGTATCTCACCCGAGCGCAAGGGGGCAGGATCGCCAGGCAGGGGGAGGTGAGCAGATGGCGCACCGCGTGCGCGGCGATCGGCCTCCTCGCGCCGGCACCCGCCTCGCTCGCCGGCCAGGCCGCCGACAGTCTAACCGCCCCGCACCGCGCGCCGCTGGTCCGCAGTTCGGATCTGCTGTACGCGGGCACGATCGTGACGACCCTCTCGCTCGTGCCGGCTCTCCAGGGCTTCGAGCAGGATGTCAGCCGCGGCACGGAGCCGGCCGGCAGCCGGGACGGGTTCAGCCAGCAGTTCGCCTCCGCCGGCGCGGCGGCCGGCGATCTGTTCGTGGACCTGGGCCTCAGCGCGGCCACCTTTCTCGTCGGGAGAGCGGCCCACGACCCCCTGACGGCGCGCGTGGGCCGACAGGCGTTCGAGGCGGTGGGAACGTCCGTCGTCCTGGCGAGGATCTTGAAGCTGGCCGTCGGCCGGGAACGTCCCGGTGTCTCGATGGACGCGAACAAGTTCCACCCGTTCAGCTTCGGCTCGGAGGATGACTCCTACCCCTCCGGCCACACGGCACATCTGTTCGCCATGGCCGCCGTGGCGGACCGGGAGCTACGCGGCAAGGCGCCCTGGGTACCGTTCGTCGCCTACCCGACCGCCGGTCTGGTCGGCGCCAGCCGGGTCGTGGGCCAGCGGCACTGGATCACCGACGTGGTGGCGGGCGCCGCGGTGGGCCTCTTCTCGGGACAGTTCGTCGGCCGCCTGCACCGCGCTCCCGATTCCCGGCCCGGAAGAGACCGCGCCCGGAGCCGTCCGGGTGCCGCCGAGGCGAGCGACCGGGGTCCGTTCGCCGCACCCACGGTGCTCCCGGCCCCGGGGGGCGGCGTTCTGCTGGCGGTGCGTCTCTCCCTCTTCTGACTCCCCCCCCATCGCCATCTCGGCTACGCGCCCTTTTCCGGCTTCGGCCTCCCGGCGCCGCTTCCGGTGTGGGCTCCCGCTCAGCTCCGATCGCCGGCCGGCAGCCGGGGCCGGTCGGGGTGTTCCGTCACCCCAGGGCCCGCCACATTGCTCGCATGGAAACCGCTCGCCGAACGCACGGCTTCACGGAGTCGGTCATCCGGGGGATGACGCGGCTCGCCGCCCGTCACGAGGCGATCAACCTGGCGCAGGGGTTCCCCGACTTCCCGGCCCCGGGGCGGTTGAAGACCGGCGCCGCCCGGGCGATTCAGAAAGATGTGAACCAGTACGCGATCACCTGGGGCGCGAAGCGGCTGCGGGAGGCTGTGGCCGCGCACTACGCGAGGTTCCACGGCCTTCCGGTCGACGCGGAGACGGAGATCTGCGTCACCTGCGGCGCCACCGAGGCGATGGCCGCCACGCTGCTGTCGCTCGTGAACCGGGGCGAGGAGGTCGTCGTGCTGGAGCCGTTCTACGAGAATTACGGCCCCGACACGATCCTGTGCGCCGCGAAGCCGCTCTTCGTGCCTCTGGGAGAGGGGTGGCGGTTGGACCTCGATCGGCTGAAGCGCGCCTGCTCGGACCGTACGCGGGCGATCATCGTGAACACGCCGAACAATCCCACCGGGCGAGTGTTCTCGCGCGAAGAGCTCGAGGGGGTGGCGGAGCTGTGCCGCCGCTTCGACATGTACGCGGTGACGGACGAGGTGTACGAGCACATCGTCTACGAGGGGGTCCACATCCCGCTGGCCACGTTGCCCGGCATGCGAGAGAGGACGATCACGATCAGCGGCGCTTCGAAGACGTTCAGCGTGACGGGCTGGAGGATCGGCACGATCGTGGCCCCCGCCGAGGTGATGGATTCGATTCGTAAGGTGCACGACTTCCTCACCGTCGGGGCGCCCGCGCCTCTCCAGGAAGGCGTGGCCGCCGGCCTCGAGGGGCTGGAGGAGCCATACTATCGGGAGCTCGCCGAGGGGTACCGCGTTCGGCGGGACATCCTGTACGAGGCGCTGCGGGAGGCAGGCTTCCGCTGCGGGCGGCCCGAGGGGGCCTACTACCTGCTGGCCGACTTCAGCGCGCTGAGCGACCGGGATGACGAGGAGTTCTCGCGCTGGCTGACGGCGGAGATCGGCGTGGCACCCGTCCCCGGCTCCAGCTTCTTCCACCGCCCCGAGGACGGGCGGAGCCTGGTTCGCTTCGCCTTCTGCAAGACGGAGGAGGTGCTCCGGGAGGCGGGGAGGCGGCTCGCGGCGGTGCGCGCGGCGGCGCCCGGTTGAGCGTGGCGAGCCCCTCGCGTGAGGCACCGATGACCGATTCCCCTCCGGGCGGCGAGCCCCGGACGGGCGAGGAGCCCCGGACGCCGGAGGCCGGAACCGGACGGGAGGGGGATCGGCCCCGATCGACGTTGGCGGAGCGCGTGGCGGAACGGCTTCTCATCCGGGTGCCCGTCCGCCACAACCCGAAGCTGGCGGCACTCGTCGAGGCGGTGAACGAGGACCCGGAGATCTACGCGCTGTGGACGGCCGCCAACGTGATCGCCGTGGATCGGCTGGAGATGTCCGACCACGGGCCCGTGCACGTGCAGATCGTGGCGAACTCCGCCCTGCGCCTCCTGAGGCTTCTCACGGGAGCCGGGGTCCGCCCCAACCTGGTCTCCGACTATGGATTGGAGCCGGCGGACGCGGAGGTGGTCGTGTGCCTCGCGGCCCTCTTCCACGACGTCGGGATGTCGATCCACCGGGAAGGCCACGAGGGCTACTCCCTCTTCGTGGCCGAGCCGATTCTCCGTCGCCTCCTGGGGGCGCACTACTCCCCGCCCGTGGAGACGATCCTCCGGAGCGAAGTGCTCCACGCGATCATCGCGCACCGGGCGGGCGGCGTACCGCTCACGGTGGAGGGGGGAGTCCTGAGGATCGCCGACGCCCTGGACATGGCGGAGGGTCGCTCGCGCATTCCGTTCGAGGCGGGCTCGATGAGCATTCACTCCGTCTCCGCGGCCGCCGTGGAGGCGGTCCACATCGAGCCGGGCGAGGCGACGCCCGTTCTGATTCGGATCGAGATGAGCAACTCTGCCGGCGTCTTCCAGGTGGACCAGCTGCTCCGCCGCAAGCTCCGGGGCTCGGGCCTCGAGCAACACATCGCCGTGGAGGCGCACATCGTCGGAGAGACGGAGAAGCGGCTCGTCACCCGCTTTCGGCTCTGACGGCTGCGCCACGGCATCAACCGGGAGGGAGACGATGGCTGGCTGGCTGGCTCCGACGGCCGCCGCGCGCGCCGCGCGGCAGACGCTGCGCCGTTTTCCGTTCGTGCTCCTCGCGGCCGCGACGGCCACGGCGGCCGGCTGGATCCTGGTCGACCGCGGGTCGGAGCGAGCGCTCTTCGCCCTCCTCTTCAGCTCCCTCCTCGGGCTTCCCCTCTTCGTCGCCCTCAAGCTGCTCGCCGAGCGCGAGGGATGGGGCACGGCGGTGCGAACGGCGGCCCGACTCGGGGCCATCGCCGTCCTCGTCGGCTTCTACTTCGGGTGGCTCGGCTGGTCGGAGCAGATGGCGGCCACGCGCTTCGTCCAGCTCGCCGTCGCCTTCCACCTGCTCGTCGCCGTCCTCCCGTACGTGCGCCGCGGCGAGCTGGAGGGGTTCTGGCAGTACAACCGGATCCTCTTCCTCCGCTTCCTGACCGCCGGCGTGTACTCGGGCGTCCTGTTCGCGGGGCTGTCGGTCGCCCTGGCGGCGATCGACAACCTCCTGGGCGTGGGCATCGCGGAGGAGACCTACGTCCGACTGTGGATCGGGATCGCCTTCCTGTTCAACACCTGGTTCTTCCTGGCCGGGGTCCCCGCGGACCTCGCCGAGCTCCAGCGAAGGGTTGACTATCCTCGGGGGTTGAAGATCTTCGCGCAGTTCATCCTCGTCCCGCTGGTGACGACCTACCTGATCATCCTCACCCTGTATCTCGGAAAGGTGCTGTGGACGCGGGCCTGGCCCAGCGGATGGATCGGGTATCTGGTCTCGAGCGTGGCGGCCGTCGGGATCCTCTCGCTGCTGCTCGTCCACCCGGTCCGCGAGCGGGCGGAGAACCGGTGGATCGCCACGTACGCGCGGGGTTTCTTTCTGGCGATCCTCCCGGCCGTCGTGATGCTCCTCATGGCGATCGGGAAGCGGATCGGCCAGTACGGGATCACGGAGAACCGCTACTTCCTCGTCCTGCTGGCCCTGTGGCTGGGGGGGACGGCGATCTTCTACACGATCACCCGTTCCCGGAACATCAAAGTGATCCCCGGAACCCTGGCCGTCCTCGCGTTCCTCGCCTTCGCGGGGCCGTGGTCCGCGTACGCCGTCTCGGAGCGCAGCCAGCGGGGTCGGCTCGCGGAGCTGCTGGAGGAGCACGGGGTCCTGGAACGGGGTCGCGTGCACGCCGCGACGACCGAGGTGCCGTTCGAGGACCGCAGGGAGATCAGCGGAGCCCTGAGGTACCTGGTGGAGATGCACGGGACCGCCTCGCTCGAATCGTGGTTCGACCTTCCCCTGGCCGAGCTCGACACGATCGCCGCGGGCACCCGCCCGGCGGAGACCTCCTCCGAAGCGCGGCGCCGCGCGGTGCTTCTGATGGATCACCTGGGACTCGCGTACGTGGGCCCCCGGATGAGCCCGGCGGAGGAGACGAGCTTCGCCCTGCATTCCGAGCTCGAGAGCGGGAGGTCGCGCATCGCCGTTCCGATCGCCGGCCACGACTACGCCTTCCGCCTGCTCACCTGGCCGCCCGACTCCCTCCGCCTGTCTCCCCGCTCCGGGCGTCTTCCTCCCGACTCCGTGCGGAGCGAAGGAGAGCGCTACGATCTCGCCTACGATCCAGGTCGGGGGGAGCTCACCCTCCTCCGGGAGGGCGAGGCCCAGGTGTCGGTCCGTATGGGGCCGCTGGTGGAACGCGGCCGGGCGTACGCGGCGGCGAACCCCGGCCGCACGTACCTGCCGTCGGAGCTCCTCCGGGCGGAGGCGGAGAGCGACCGGGCCCGCATGACGGTGTACCTCGAGTTCCTGGCCGGGCGCTGGGAGGGCGACTCGCTCCACGTCACCGGGGCTCGGGGCCAGCTCTACCTGTCGCTCCTCGGGGGCAGGTAGCCCGGCCGGGCGCGGCGGCGCGGGGGCGGCCGGCGACCTCGCCCCGGGCGTTGCAACCTTTCCGCACCCCCGCCTGTCTATCTCCGTGAGGGTGGCGAGCGCCGAAACCTGGCGGGCCCGCCCCTCGTTGTGTCTCGAGATGGGAGATCCGTCACCCCGATAGACGCGGAGCGAGCGGTGAGAAGACTTCTGGCCTTTTCCATCCTCGGGTTCGTGGCCTGGCTGGCGCTTGCCACCGGCTGGGCGGTCGCCGCTCACCTCACGCCGATGCCGGGACCGGCGCGCACCGCGTCCGGCTCGATGGACGTGACGGCCCGCGCGCTGGAGGCGGTCAACGTTCCTCGACCCCTGGCGGCGCCCCGCGATCGGCTGACGAACCGGATTCGGTCCACCGGGCAGACGTTCGCGCGTCTCTACTCGGTCCCGGAGCGGCTGGCCGGACGGCTCGTGCACCGCCTGCCCGCGCAGCTCCATACCCGGGGACTGTTCGGCCGGAACGAGGTGTGTCTGGCCCCCGTGGCGCAGGCGAGCGACCGCCACGTGCGGGTCCACTTGAACCTGCGCCAGCAGGAGCTCCA
>JBHHYJ010000062.1:0-15529 GCA_046757485.1 Gemmatimonadota bacterium | reverse complement strand
CCCCCGGCGCCTCCGCCGAAGCGAGAACCTCTTCCGTCTCTTCCGGCTCCGCCCCCGTGGCCTCCGCCGAGGCGAGAACCTCCTCCTTCTCTTCCGGCTCCGTGCCCGGTGCCTCCGCCGACGCGAGAGCCTCCTCCTTCTCCTCCTTCTCCTCGGCCTCCGTCTGCGTCGCCTCGCCGGCGTCGCTAGCGGCGTCGGTTTCCGGGGCGGAGGGCTCCGCTTCCTCGCCCGTCGTACCCAGCCGCCTGGCGATCACCTCGGGCCGCGGACGGCGACGGGGTCGGGCTCGCCGCCGCTTCTTCCCCCGCCGGCCGCTCTCCTCGGATTCCCCTCGGTCGGTGGAGTAGACGTACGCCTCTTCCTCTTCCTCGATCTGCGTGACCTCCGGCGCCTCGCGCCGCGCCATCTCCACCGCGTCGGCGATCGCCCGGGTGATGAGCGAGACGGATCGGATCGCATCGTCGTTGCCCGCTATGGCGATCGTCAGCAGGTCGGGATCCGCGTTCGTGTCGGCGATCGCCACCACGGGAACCCCGAGCCGGTTCGCCTCCCGGACCGCGATCTCCTCCTTCTTCGCATCGACGACGTACACCAGGCCCGGGACGCGCGTCATCTCCTTGATGCCGGAGAGATACCGCTCCAGCTTCTGGCGCTCTCGCCCCAGCAGCAGCTGCTCCTTCTTCGTATAGAACTCGAAGGCGCCCTCCTCCGAACCCCGCTCCAGCTCCTTGAGCCGACGTATGTTCTTCTTGATCGTCTGGAAGTTCGTCAGCATGCCCCCGAGCCAGCGCTCGGTCACGTAGAACGCCCCGCAGCGCTCGGCCTCCTGGCGCACGATCTCCGCCAGCTGGGGTTTCGTGCAGACGAACAGAACGCCCTTCCTGGAGAGGATCGTCTCCCGGGTCAGCGCCTGGGCCCGCCGCAGCTCGTGGAGCGTCTTCTTCAGGTCGATCAGGTAGATCCCGCCGCGTTCGGCGAAGATGTACCGGCGCATCTTCGGGTTCCAGCGCGACGTCTGGTGCCCGAAGTGGACGCCCGCCCGAAGAAGGTCCTTCAGGCCGATGTCGGAGGCCGCTCGCGTGGCGGTCGTGAGTCCGGGATTCGTCATGCTATCGCTTGGAGAACTGGAAGCGTTTGCGTGCCTTCGGCCGGCCGGGCTTCTTCCGCTCGACCACGCGCGGGTCGCGCGTCAGGAGCCCGTGGGCCCGGAGCACGGGCCTCCGTTCCCCGTCGAACTCCACCAGGGCACGGGCGACGCCCAGCTGTGCGGCCTCGGACTGCCCCGAGGGGCCGCCCCCCCGGACGCGGACCGAGACATCGTACTGGCCCTCGGTTTCCGTGACCTTCAGCGCTTGCTCGATCGCCAGCCGGTGGCGAAGAACCGGGAAGTACTCTTCGGCGGGGCGCCCGTTCACCTGGAGCGTTCCGTTTCCGGGTCGCATGACGACGCGGGCCACCGCGCACTTGCGGCGCCCGACGGTCTGCACGAGCGGCTTCTCGGCAGCGGGTGTCTCTTCCAAGCCTCTCCTCGATCCTTACGGTCTCGCGTTCCCCCCGCTCCTCGCGCCGTACCCGCTACATCTCCAGCGGGCGGGGGGCCTGGGAAGCGTGCGGATGCTCCGCGCTGGCGTACACGCGCAGCTTGCCGAGCATCTGACGCCCCAACGCGTTCTTCGGCAGCATCCCCTTGACGGCGAGCCTCACGACCTGCTCGGGGCGTCTGCGCAGCATGCGACGAAACGGAACGTGTCGCTCGCCTCCCATGAACCCCGAATGGCGGAAGTACGTCTTCTGCTCCGCCTTGCGCCCTGTAAGGCGAACCTCGCGCGCGTTGACGACGACGACGTAGTCGCCCACATCGAGGTGCGGGGAGTAGATCGGCTTGTGCTTGCCCCTCAGCACCCGCGCCACCTGCGTGGCGAGGCGACCGAGCACCTGATCCCTGGCATCCACCAGGTACCAGTCGCGCTGGATCTCCTTCGCCTTCACCGAGTACGTCTTCATCTTCGCCTGCGCGCCCGCGACCCTGTCCATGTTGCGGTTGTGGCTCGCTTCGGACGGACGGGCCGCCCGAAACTCGAAAAAAGAACCGCCCGGGCCGGGCGGCTCAAGAACTCTGTATACAGCCGCTTAGTTTACCACTGGCGTTGAATGGTGTCAACGCCGGCCGGCGCCGCGGGCGACCCCGTTCCCCGCCCGCCGCTTCTCTCCCAGCTACCGATAGTGCCCCTTCAGCTTGTCGCTGCGCCCTCCGAGCCGAAGCCTGGCCAGGGCTCGCTCCTTGAGCTGGCGGGCCCGCTCACGGGAAATCCGGAGGCGGGATGAGATCTCACCCAGGGTCAGCGGCTCCCCATCGTCCAGGCCGAAATAGAGGCGAACGATGCGCTCCTCCCGCTCGGGCAGCCCGGTGAGGCTGGAATCCAGCGCGTCGCGCAGCGCGTGGCGTTGCGCTCGCTCCTCGGGTCCGACGGCCTTTTCGTCCGCCACCACATCCTGGAGGCACGTCTCCTGGCTCTCCCACACCGGGGTCTCCAGCGACATGTACTGCAGGGGTTGGTCTGCGGCCCCACGCACTCCGCCCCGATCGGCGAGAGCCTGGAGGATCGCCTGGCGGATCCAGAAGACGGCGTAGCTGATGAAGCGTACGCCGCGTCCCTCATCGAAGCGGCGGGCGGCCCGCAGAAGCCCCAGGTTGCCCTCGTTTACGAGATCGGAGAGCGGCAGCCCGCGCTTCTGGTAGCGCTTGGCCACCGCCACCACGAACCGGAGGTTCGCCCGGACGAGCTGCTGGACGGCGGCCTCGTCCCCCTCCCGAATCCGCTGGGCCAGTGCCTGCTCGTCCTCCTGGTTCAGGAGGGGCTCCGCGCTGATCTCCTTCAGGTAGCGGTCGAACGCTGAAGCCACGAGTGACACACCGTTTCTGGAGTCACGTTGCCCGTCGGACGGCCGGAGTCCTCAGTCCACCGTCTTGAGCACCCGGTCCCAGCGGATCTCGGTCAGCCACCGCACGTGGCTCGGGGTGCCCCGGTCGTACGAATAGTAGATGATGAGCGGCTTGCCCTTGATCGCCTCCGCCGGCACGAACCCCCAGTATCGCGAGTCCTGGGAGTTGTGACGATTGTCCCCCAGCACGAAGTAGCTGTCCGCGGGCACGAGAATCGGCCCCCAGTTGTCCCGCGTCGGTCGGTACGGCCCCGTTCGCCGCCCGTCGTCCACCAGGTGGGCCCGCTGCCAGTCGAACTCCGGGCTCCGCATGTCGCGGGAGGGGATCCCGTTGTTCACGTACGGCTCCTCCAGGGCCTCGCCGTTCCGATACAGCACGCCGTCCTGCATGGAGAGCGTGTCTCCCGGCAGTCCGATGACCCGCTTCACGTAGTTCGTGTGGGCCGGCTGGCCGGCGCTCGAGGGCGGCTCGAAAACGATGATGTCGCCCCGGCGCGGCGCGCTGAACGCGGGGAGCTGAAGGCTCGTGCCGGGGATCTCGGCCCCGTAAACCATCTTGTTGACGAGCAGGAAATCGCCCACCAGGAGCGTGTTCTCCATCGACGCGGTCGGGATCTGGAACGCCTCCACGACGAACGCCCGGATGAAGAGGAACAGGAGGAACGCGATGAAGATGGACTTCGTCCACTCCCACACCCATCGTCCGAACGAGGCTTCCTTCCGCCGCCGGGAACGGGAACCCGCCGGCGCGGCGCTCGCCTCTTGAGTCTCTCTCCCCACGCTCTCCTCGGTCATGCTCTCGACCTCTTCCCTCCGTTCCGTCTTCCGGCCCGTACCCTGAGTGCGGCCGGGGCGTTCCGCAGCACGTGCGGGTCTTGCCGAGGGCGGACCGGGAACGAGGTGCAGGGCCCCTCGCGTCCGGCCCACGGCGCTCGCGACGCCCCGCCGGGGTTCAACGGGCTTCCAGGGTAGCGCCTCCTTTCAACGTCCGCTCATCGAGGGCACCCGGGCACGCCCTCCGCTTCCCGGGCCCTCGCGCTCCGCGCGCCGCTTTCTCCGAACGCCCGGGCCCGGGGTGAACGGTCCGACGGCGTGCGGCCCCTCAGCCGCCCCGCACGACGACGACCTCCTCGTTGCGGACCCGAAAACCTCCGAGCTCCCGGGGAACGGGGATCACGACCGTGCGTCCCTCCGTCACCTCGAACCCCGTCTGGGCCAGGATGTTGGGAATCAGCGGCGGTGGGACCGGCACGAGGCCCGCCTGGAGGCTCATCACCGTCGCGTGCCCGATCCCCTCCCCCACCAGCCGCGGGTAGATCTCCGTGTTCACCCGGGCAGTGTCGCCGAAGAAGCGGCGAAGCTTGAGCGCCGCCGGGATCGTCTCTCCCAGGGTCACCAGGTCCAGGACGACGCTCATCGCCAGCGTGGAGTCCTTCAGGTCGACCGAGGGGTCGCTCACACCCGGCGGAAGTGCCTCCGAGAGCCGGTAGCGTAGGTAGCTCCGCACCTCCATCTCGTTCAGACGGAGCTCGTCCGGGCCGCGGCCGGCCGCCAGCGACTCCAGCTTCTCCGCCGCCGCGGCCGCGAGCTCGGGGCTCGGCTCGATGCCCTCCACGCGGTCGCGGGCCGACCACCATGCCCGCAGGTCGTCCCGGTACCACCAGGCCGCCGCGACGAGCGCCACGATCACCGTCAAGCAGCCGATGGCCGCGAAGAAGTTGCGGATGATTCTCATGCCGTCATCCGATCCCTGTGGCCCCCTTCATCGGTATCTTCGCGGAGCCGCGCCCTCGAGCCTGGCGGTCCCGCCCGGCTGCCGCGCGGCGAGGCGCCCGCAGAGCGGTGGCCCCTCGTCGCCGCGGAACTCCCGCGCTGCCATCCATGACTTCGTCAGCGCTTTCCCGGCACCTTCTCTGCCGGGTCGCGAAGGCGGAAGGAAGATAACACGGAGTGGCGGGCCCCAGCCCGCCCGAGCTCGCTCCGCATCATCTCCACGCTCTTCACCTCGAAGTCGGCCGCATAGCCGACCGTGGGGGCCACCGTCTCGAACGCGTCGAACGCCGAGCGTTCCGCGCTCCGGCGCGCCCGGCCGAGCGTCACGTGCGGGTGGAACGCCCGGGGCTCCGAAGGCAGCCCGAGCTCCCGCACCCGCGCATCGACCGCGCGTTGCAACTCCCCCAGGTCCGGCGGCCCCCGAACGCCGACCCACACCACGCGGGGGCACCGGGGGGAGGGAAACGCCCCCACGCCTCCCAGGCGGACGGAAAACCGGCGCCGGCCGCAGACCGTCTCCTCGAGGGCCGGCTCCAGCTTCGAGCGCTCCGCCTCCCGCACCTCGCCCAGGAAGCGGAGGGTCAGGTGGAGCTGCGCCGCCTTCACCCAACGGACGGGGAACCCGGCCTCCCGCAGCCGCCGGGCGGCCGTCCACATCTCCTCTCGTATCTCGGACGGCAGGTTCACCGCCACGAAGAGCCGCACGCGCCCCTCCTCCTTCCGGGTCACGCCGGCGCCGCCATTCCGGCTCCTCGCCCCGCCGGCGGGCAGCCCGTAAGCTGATCCAAGGCACGGATGCCCGGCAAGGATCGAGGCAACTCGGAGGTCGGATGGGCGCGTTCCGGATCACGGTGGGAAAGGAGAGGCTCGGCTTCGCCGCCGCTCACTTCATCACGTTCGCCGACGGCACGCCCGAGCCGCTCCACGGCCACGACTACCGGGTGGCCGTCACCCTGTCGGCGCGGGTGAACGAGGCGGGGTACGTCGCCGACTTCGTCACGCTCGAGGAAGCCGCGCGGCGGAGCCTGGCCGCCCTGGACCATCGGGTGCTCCTGCCGACCCGGAGCCCGCTCGTGGAGGTCACCGAGACCGAGGGACGGGTGACCGCCCGGTGCGCCGAGCGTCGTTGGGAGTTTCCCGCCGGTGAGGTCCGGCTGCTTCCCCTCTCCAACACGACGGCCGAGCGCCTGGCCGAGCACCTGGCGACCGAGCTCGCCCATCACCTGGGCGAGGCGGGGCTGGCGACCCCTCCCTTCCACCTCGAGCTGGAGGTGGAGGAGTCCCCGGGGCACTCCGCCCGGTACGTGACGGAGCGATCGGGGTGAGAGCCGCTTGAGACCCCTCTCGACTCCCCGTGGTCTCGGGCCGGCACCTGCCGATCCCCGGGGCTCACGCCGCCGCGATCGCGTCCCGGGCCGGCCGCCGGGGGGCTCCGAGGCGAGGAGGCGGGCGACGTGATTCTCCTGCTCGACAACTACGACTCCTTCGTCTTCAACCTGGCCCGCTACCTGGAGGAGCTGGGAGAGGAGGTGGAGGTGGTCCGCAACGACGGGATCGACCTGCCGGGGATCCGTCGGCTCGCCCCCACCCATCTCGTCATCTCGCCGGGACCGGGCACCCCTCGCGACGCCGGGGTTTCCCTCCAGGCGATCCGGATGCTGGGGGGCCAGCTTCCGATCCTGGGCGTCTGCCTCGGACACCAGTGCATCGGGGAGGCGTACGGAGCCCGCGTGGTGCGGGCCCGGCGGCCGATGCACGGCAAGCTGTCGCTCGTCGAGCACTCCGGGGAGGGGCTGTTCGCCGGCCTGCCCCGGCCGCTGGAGGCGACCCGCTACCACTCGCTTCTCGTGGACCGGGGCTCGATCTCGCCGCCCCTGAGGATCTCCGCCCGGACGGCCGCCGGCGAGGAGGTGATGGGCCTGGAGCACGCGGAGCATCCCGTGTGGGGCGTTCAGTTCCATCCCGAAGCGATCCTCACCCGGGGCGGGCACGTGCTGCTGGCGAACTTCCTGGCGCTCGGCCGGGGGCTCGCCCCGCCGGGGGTGGCCGGGGCGGTCCAGCCGGAGCTCACCCCGGGGGCGGGGGCTCACTCCGCGGGCGACGGCTCGCCCCGGCGGTAGATCCGCATCGTCGGATACGCGAAATCGAGTCCCGGGTCCCGCTCGACCGCCTCCAGCATCGCCCGGGTCACCCGGTCCCTCGCGCCCCGCCGCTGGCGGATGTGGGACAGGAAGCGGAGGGTGAGCTCCACCCCGGAGTCCGCGGTGCGCACGTACACGACCGGAGTCCGGGCGCCGTACTTGAACGCGAACCGCTTCTCCAGCTGCTCGAACGCCTCCCGCGTCCCCCGGTCCACGCCCGCGAACTCCCGGGTCGCCAGCTCCTCCAGCAGCTCCACCGCCCGCTTCCAGTCGCTCTCGTACGTGAACAGGAACGGGATCTCCAGCCACACGTAGGGCGAGTAGGCCGGGCTCAGGTGGATGCTGGAGCTCAGGAACTTCGAGTTCGGGACCGTGACGAGGCGGCCGCTGGACTGCCGGCCGTACACGATGTTCCCGACCTCCAGGACGGTCGTCTTGAGGATCCCGATGTCGACCACATCCCCCAGCACCCCGTCCACCTCCACCCGGGAGCCCGGCCCGAAGCCCGAGCGGCTCGCCAGGTAGATCCAACCGGCCGCGCTCTTCCCCAGGTCCTGGAGGGCGATCGCCAGGCCGGCGCCCACCAGGCCCAGCACCGTGGCCAGGTGTCCGAACTTGCCGACGAACAGGGCGACGGCCACGGCAAGGACGACCAGCGTCCCCGCATACCCCACGGCCTTCCGCAGCCGGTGGCGCCGGTTGACGTCCTCGATCGCGCGGTCGATCCACCGCCGAGCCAGCCGGATGAGAAGGAAGACGGCCAGGGCGATGAGGAGCCACAGAGCCACATCCGCCGCGGCGATGGCCGAGATGTCGCGGGACAGCCGGGAGAGGATCTCTCCGATGCGCTGTGTGTTCATAGGGGCGGCACCCATCCTTGGGGGCGGAACCCGGCATAGCGCTGTGGGCGGACCCCATCATAGCGTGCGGCCCCCCGTCGCGCCCGGCGAGGGCGCCAGGGTGGAGGGCCGCCCGCGGGCCTCAGTCCCCCGGGCGCTCCTCCGTGACCACGCATACCCCCGCTTCCAGGGTCCGGTGCACGGGACAGCGGTCGGCGATCTCCATCAGCCGGGCCCGCTGCACCGCCTCCAGCTCCCCCTCCAGGGTGATCGTGCGGCGGATCTCGTCCATCCGGGCGGGCTCGGACTCGCACTGCCGCTCGTCCTCCGCGTGGACCTTGCGGTGCGCCAGGCGGACCCGGATCTCCTCCAGCGGCCAGCCCTTGCGGTCCGCGTACATGCGCAGCGTGATGGAGGTGCACGCCCCGAGGGAGGCCGCCAGCAGATCGTACGGCGTGGGGCCCTCGTCCGTGCCGCCCACCGCGAGCGGCTCATCGGCCACCAGCGGGTGCCCCCCGGCGAGGATCGCCGTGCGGTAGCCCGAGCGTCCCGTCCGCACGACCACGCCGCCTTCCCGATCCGCGGCCCGCGGCGGCCCCTCCTCGGGCGCTTCCACGTAGCGGGACGCCCACGCCGCCAGGACCCGGCCGGTCCACAGGGAGTCGGCGCGCCGGGTGAGGAGGTGGTCCGCCCCGTCCAGGGAGATGAAGCTCTTCGGGTGCCTCGCCGCCTCGTAGATGCGGGCCGCGTTCTCGATCCCGACCACCTGATCCACCGGGGAGTGAAAGATAAGCAGGGCCCGGCCGAGGTCCGCGATCGCCTCCCGCATCCGGGTCTCCTCCAGGTCCTCCAGGAAGTGGCGGCGGATCCGGAACGAACGCCCGGCCAGGGTGATCTCCGCCTCGCCCCGCTCCTCGATCTCCTCCAGGGAGCCCGTCAGGTGGTGCCGGATGTGGGCGGGATCGCAGGGCGCCCCGATCGTCGCCACCGCGCGGGCGGAGGGCACCTCCGCCGCGGCCCGGATCACCGCCGCCCCGCCCAGGGAGTGGCCGACCAGGATCGCGGGCGGCCCGTGCTCCCGCTCCAGGAAGCGGGCCGCGGCCACCAGATCCTCCACGTTGGAGGAGAAGTTCGTGTCGGCGAAGTCCCCCTCGCTCTCCCCGAGCCCCGTGAAGTCGAACCGGAAGACGGCGATCCGGGCCCCCGCCAGGGCGCGGCTCAGGTTCACCGCCGCCTTCAGATCCTTCGAGCAGGTGAAGCAGTGGGCGAAGAGCGCGTAGGCGTGCGGCGCGCCGTCGGCCGGCAGGTCCAGGCGGCCGACCAGCCTCTCTCCGGCCGCGCCCGGGAAACCGAGCTTCGTGGATCGCACGCTTCTCCTCCCGCCCTCGGGTTCCGATTCCTCCCTCGCTTCCACCGTTCGGGAAAGCTACGCGCGGGGACGGGGAGGCGGAAACGGCGGGCCCGACGGGCCTGACCGATGGGGGGGCGCGCTCGAGCCGCGGGTGGCGGACCCGTGCCACGGGGCACGCCGGGGTGGCGGTCCCGAACCCGCGAGCCGTACCCTGGCCCCGGGAGACCGGCGGGAACCGATCGCGGCCGATGTCGGTTTGTCAGGCGTCGATCCGCCGTCCCGGCGGCCGAGCTTTCGTCCTCGCGGAGGAGCCACCCTGCTCAGCCTGTTGCTGTTCGCCGCCACCTGCTTTCTGGCGTACGCCAACGGCGCCAACGACAACTTCAAGGGCGTCGCCTCCCTGTTCGGCAGCGATACCTCCGGGTACCGGAACGCGATCCTCTGGGGAACGGTGACCACCTTTCTCGGCTCCGCCGCCTCCTTCTTCGTCGCCCGGGGCCTGCTGGCCGCCTTCTCCGGCAAGGGGCTCGTGCCGGATGCGGTGGCGGGCGGGGAGCTCTTCCTGTTCGCGGTGGCCGCCGGGGCGGGCGGCACCGTGATCCTGGCCACCCTGCTCGGCTTCCCGATCTCCACCACCCACGGGCTGGTGGGGGCGATCCTAGGCGCGGGTCTTCTCGCCGCGGGCGGCGAGGTGAACTACGGCGCCCTGACCTCCACCTTCTTCCTTCCGCTCCTCGCCAGCCCGTTTCTCGCCGTGGCGCTGGCGGGAGCCCTGTACGGGGCGCTCCACCGCGCCCGGGAGGGACTGGGAATCGAGAAGGACCTGTGCGTCTGCGTGGGTCAGGCCGCGCCGAGCTGGGTGCCGGTCGGAAGCCTGGCGGCGATGACCGACGCCGGCGGGGGTCTCCAACTCGCCGTGGACCGCGAGGTGCGGTGCGAGGAGCGGTACGTGGGGGATTTCCTCGGGCTGAGCTGGCAGCGGCTGGTGGACGGGGCCCACTACCTGAGCGGCGGCCTCGTCGGCTTCGCCCGGGGCCTGAACGACACGCCCAAGGTCGCGGCGCTCCTCCTCGTTCTCCGGGCGGTGGAGATCCGGTGGGGGTTGCTGATCGTGGGTCTCGCGATGGCCGCGGGGGGCCTCCTCCAGGCCCGAAGAGTCGCGGAGACGATGGGCCGGCGGATCACCGAGATGAGCCGGGGCCAGGGGTTCGCCGCGAACCTGGCCACCTCTCTGCTGGTGATCGGCGCCAGCCGGCTCGCCCTCCCCGTCTCGACGACCCACGTCTCGGTCGGATCCCTGTTCGGCATCGGGCTCGCGACCCGGCGCGGGAACCCCGGGGTCGCCCGGAACGTGGTCCTCTCCTGGGTCGTCACCCTCCCCTGCGCGGCGGGCCTGGCGGCCCTCGTCTACTGGGTCGGGACGACGGGGCTCTGAGCGGCGCAACGGCGGTGCGTCACGCCTCCGCACCGGGGGGCCGAGGCGCACCTCCCCGGCGGGCGGGGCCGAGGCGCGCCCCCCCGCCCGGAGACCCGGACTCCCAGACGGTCCTACGGCGAGCCGGCCGCCTCGATGACCGCGCAGCCGCAAGCCGAGCGGGAAGGCGGCGCCCGATCGAAGAGGCGCAGCGTCTCGCGCAACGTCTGCCTCAGGCTCCGGAGCTCCTCCAGCCGCCGCTCGACCTCCGCGAGCCGCGCCCGCATCAGCCGCCGCACGTGCTCGCAGGGGGGGCGTCCCCCCTCGGAGATCTCGAGGATCTCCTTCACCTCGGCCAGGCGGAGGCCCAGCGCCTGGGCCTTCCGGATGAACGCGAGCCGCTCGACCGTCTCCGGCGCGTACGCCCGGTAGCCCGTGGGAGTTCTCGGGGCCTCGGGCAGGACGCCCGTGCGCTCGTAGTACCGGATCGTGTGCGTCGAGACGCCCGCCACGCGGGCGACCTCGCCGATCCGTAGGGTCCGGCTCTCCGGGTCGCTCAATCTCACCTGCCTCGCTGCCGTGTTTCCACCAGTGATGCCGCGCGGCTCCGACGCCCGGGCCGCATCCGGCCGCGCCTGCCACCTGCCTGGGCGCGGGTGCTCTTCTCACCTCGGCGCCCGGGGCTGAAACCCTCGAGCGCGCTATAAGGTTCCGGGCTTGACCTTAGAGTCTAGTCTAAGGCTTATCTTCTGTTCGGCAGGGCAGAGAAGACGAGGATCCCACCATGAGAAATGCGAAGCTCAAGGAGAGGGTCACGATGAAGATGCGAAGCCTGTGGAAGCTGACCGGGCTCGGCGCCGTGGCGACCGTCGCGGCGGCCGGGCCCTCCCCCGCGGCCGCGCAGCAGGCGCCGGGAGAGGACGGGACGCCCGCCGTCGAGCCGGAGCTGGCGAGCGCCCAGATCGTCCTTCGGGTGGACGGCATGAGCTGTCCGTTCTGCGCGTACGGGCTGGAGAAGCGGCTCAAGGAGATACCGGCCGTCGATACGCTCCTCATCCGTCTGAGCGACGGGATCGTCCAGATCCGCCTCGAGGAAGGAGCGACCCTGGGGGATGAGGAGCTGGCCCGGGCGGTGAAGCGGGCCGGGTTCAGCCTGCGGGAGGTCCGACGGACCGAGGAGTAGAAGGGCCCCCCGAGGGGGCCCAGCAGGCCGGGACCCGCCGGTGCGCTCGGGCCGCGGCCGCCCGTCCGGGAGCGCGCCGCCGGGTCCTCCTCTCCTCCGTGGGGTTGGCCCTGGGGCTCGCCGGCCCGCCGTCGCATCTCCGGGCCCAGGGGCTGCCGTTCCACACCGAGACGGCCCTGACGACCGCGTTCGAGCAGCGGGCGGTACGCGCCTTCACCCTGTACTCCCGCCGGGACAGCGCGAGCGCGCTCGTCACGCCCCTCGTCCTCCTCCCGTACGCGCCCCACCCGCGGGTGACGACGAAGGTGGCGCTTCCGCTCGTCCGCAAGCGCCTCGCCTCGCCGGGGGCCGGAGGGGGCACGCGGTACAGCGAGGTCGGGATCGGAGACCTGTCGGTGGCGGCCAAGTGGGCGTTCTTGGTCCGCGACCGCGCCGGGGGGACGACGAGGCTCGCGCTGGGAGCCGACGTCTCGATCCCGACGGGCTCCACGAGCCGGAAGTTCGAGGACGGGACGGTCGCCCCCCGGCCCCTCCAGCCGGGCTCCGGGGCGTTCGGCGCCGGGGTGACGGCGATCGGCACGCTGATCCGGGGCGCCTGGGGGGTGTCGGCCGATGTGGGGCGACGGTGGAACGCGGAGGGCGAGGGTTTCCGGTTCGGCTCCCGGACGCGCTACGACGTGGCGATCGGGCTCAGGCGGCCCGCCCAGGTGGAGACGATCCGGACCCGGACGTGGCAGCTCTACCTGGAGTGGAACGGCGCCGTCTCCGGCCGCGACGTCTCGGACGGGGTGAAGGTGTCGAGCAGCGGGGGGCACGTGGCGTTCTTGAGCCCCGGCATCCAGTGGGTCCCCGTTCCGCGACTCCTGGTGGAGACGAGCCTCCAGGTGCCGGTGGTCCAGCGCCTGAACGGTTCGCAGCCCGAGTTCGGCCTTGGGCCCGCCCTCGGCCTCCGCTACCTCTTCTTCTAGGAGCCTGTGGAAGAACCACGGCGGGCCGCGCGCTCAGCCTTGCTCCAGTCCCTGGGCCCCCGGTGAGGCGCCGAGGCGAGGAGCGCGTCGCCCACGGAGAGAGAGGAGGAAGCGTGAGGCGGTGGGGTGGGCTCGCGCTCGGGAGCGTCCTGCTGGCTCTTGCCCTCCTCATCGTCCCGTCGCTTCTCCGGAGGGAGACGGTCCGCTTCCGGTGGGCCGGCGAGATCGGCGCTTCGGAGCTCCGGGAGCCGATCGGCATCGCGCTCGTGGGCGGGCGGCTCTACGTGACGGATGCCGCGCGCGCCCGAGTCGTGGTCTTCGACACCTCGGGAGCGCTGATTCGCGGGTGGCGGGGCGACGAGCTCGGGCTCGCCCGGCCGATGCACCTCGAGGCGGGTCCGGAGGACCTCCTCTACATCGCCGACTATCTCGGGGACCGGATCGTGGTGGTGGACACGGCCGGGCACCGGGTCCGCACCGTGGGAGGCAGCTCCGGTGGAGGCCCCGGAGAGCTGGACGCTCCCGGGGGAGTGGCCGTGCTCGGCTCCTCCCTCCTCGTCGCCGACTTCTACAACCACCGGATCCAGGGCTTCGGCCCGAACGGGGCCTTCACCGTGGGCCGGCCGGGCCGGCTGTTTCCCGGGCGTCTCCACTACCCGACCGACGTGGCCACCGCGGACTCCCTCCTCTACGTGGCGGACGCCTACAACCATCGGATCCAGGTCTTCCGTCCCGACGGCCGGCGCGTCCGGGGCTGGGGAGGCCCTCTCGGCCTGGGGATCCCGGGCCCGTTCAAGGGCTGGTTCCGGGTCGCCACCGGCGGGGCGCCCGGCGGGGGCCGGGGGGACGTGGCGGGCGTTTACAACGTCCGGGTCCCGGTTTTCCGCCCCCGCGGCCGGTATCTGGGCCAGACCGCGGACTCTCTGACCCGGCCCACCGACGTGGCCGTCGGCGCCGACGGCACCCTGTACGTGGCGGACTTCGGCCGTGGCCGGGTGGCGCGCTTCCAGCCCCAAGCCGGGCGCATCTCCACCCGGGCGTCCAGGTAAGGGCGGGCCGGCGGATCGGTTCTTCCCCCCGGGCTCCTCACCCGAGGACCGGCCCCGGCTCCGGCTCCCGGTACTGGAGCGCCTCGGCCACGTCGTCCGCCTCGATCCGCTCTCGGCCCCCCAGGTCCGCGATCGTCCGGGCCACCCGCAGGGTCCGGTCGTACGCCCGCAGGCTGAACCCGCCCCGCTCCAGCGCCCGGCGAAGCAGCGACTCCCCCACGGCGTCCGGCCGGCAGTGCACCCGGATCTCCCCCGGCTCCATGCCCGCCGTCGGCCGGCCCTCCAGCCGGCGGGCGGAGCGCGCCCGCGCCGCCTCCACCCGGGACCGCACCGCCAGGCTCCCCTCCCCGCCCCGCTCGCCCCGGAACTCCCTCCACCTCACCGCCGGCACCTCCACGTGCAGGTCGATCCGGTCCAACAGCGGGCCCGACACCCGCCCCAGGTAGCGCCGTACGGCGGCCGGATCGCAGGTGCAGCGCTCGCTCCCGTCCCCCAGGTAGCCGCACGGACACGGGTTCAGGGCCGCCACGAGCATGAAGCGGGCGGGAAAAGTGGCCGCGGCCCGCGCCCGAACCACGTGAACCAGGCTCTCCTCCAGGGGCTGGCGGAGGGCCTCCAGGGCTCCGCGGCTGAACTCCGGCAGCTCGTCCAGAAAGAGGACTCCGTGGTGCGCGAGTGAAGCCTCGCCCGGCCGCGGCGGGGAGCCACCCCCGATGAGACCCGCCCGGGTCACCGTGTGGTGGGGCGTCCGGAAGGGCCGGGTTTCCAGGAGGCCGGCCCCGGGTGGCAGGCGCCCCGCCACGCTGTGCACCGCGGTGACCTCGACGGCTTCCGGAAGGCTCATCGGCGGGAGGATCGAGGGGAGGCAGCGGGCGAGCGTCGTCTTCCCCGCGCCCGGTGGCCCGCGGAACAGGAGGTTGTGGCCCCCGGCCGCCGCCACCTCCAGAGCGCGCCGGGCCCGCTGCTGCCCGCGCACCGCCGCGAGATCGCCGAGCGCCGCCCGCTCCGCGGGACGGCGGGGGGGAAGGTCGTCGACCCGGGGAAGCGCCTCTCTTCCTTGCAGGAAGCCGACCACCTCGCCGAGAGTCCGGGCCCCCCGGACGTCCACCCCCTCCACGGGCCGGGTCTCCGCCAGGTTCTCGCGCGGCACGATGAGCCCCTCCACGTCGCCGGCCCGCTCGGCGTGCAGGGCGATCGGCAGCGCCCCGCGGACGGGCCGCAGGCTCCCGTCCAGGCCCAGCTCCCCCGTCATGGCGTGCGCCGCGGCTCGTCCGCCGGGGAGCTTCCGGGCGGCGGCCAGGATCCCCACCACGATCGGCAGGTCGAACGCGGCCCCGTGCTTCCGCAACCCGGCCGGGGCCAGGTTCACCGTGATCCGGAGCCCCGGGACGTGAAGCCCGAGCTGGGCCGCCGCGGCGCGGATCCGCTCGCGCCCCTCCCGCACGGCGCTCTCGGCCAGTCCCACGATCTGGATGAGCGGGGTCCCGCGGGCGATGGAGACCTCGACCCGGACGCGGCACACCTCCAGCCCCAGTAGGGCGGCCGAGGGGACGGTGTGGACCATGGTTCACGGTGACGATCGGCGTCAAAGGGGCGTCAACTGTGAGGCCGCGGATCCACGGGGGGGTCTGGAGGCCCGGGGATCCGCGGGGACCTCGAGGCCGGGGATCCGCGAGCGGGTCTCGAAGCCGAGACCCACGAAGGAGCCGGGAGGCCGCCACGGGCACGCCGGCGGTGCCCTGGACCCGCGCTCGCTGCGGAGAGATCTTTCCAACCCCCCGGCGCGGGATGGCCACCTGGAAGGCGCCGCGGGGTACGAGGCGGATCCGACATCCGGCTGCGAGAGCGGGAAGAGGGAGAAAGGACGC
>JBHHYJ010000061.1:0-15940 GCA_046757485.1 Gemmatimonadota bacterium | reverse complement strand
CACGCGCGTCAGACCGGACCCGCTCCTACCCTCCCGGAACCACCGGCGCCTCTGCCGGCCGACGAGCCGTGAAACGGTCTGCCGGAGGTAGTTCTTCCGCTTCAGCACGATGGCGTAGTTGAAGCCGAGTCGGTCGGTGAGAAGGCGGACGAGCTCCGGCACGCTCACGGCCAGCAGACCGGGCCGCAGGTGCATGTGCGGGCTGGGCTTGATCTCGAACCCGTAGTAGCGACAGCGGAACCAATGCATTCGTATGCGGAGCAGCTTCACGGGATCGGCGGTCATCCGCAGCTCAGACATCGCCGTGAGGCCGGTCTTTGCCCGCATCGCGAGGTTCTGCCGGACCCGGTCGTACACCTCTCCGTCCCAGTGCACGCGGTCGTGCTGTCCCAGCAGGTCGGAGATGACCGTGCTGCCGCATCGCCCGAAGTGATACATGACCACGTTGCCCCGGCGCGTGAGCGGACACAGAACCCGTTTGGCCTCGTACACGGCCCAGCGGGCTGGAGGGTACAGGCCGGTTGACTTCGCCGCCTCGAGCATGCGCCGCCGAATCCGAGACTTCAACGGGGAGAGTCCGAAGCGCCGATCACCCGATCCTGTTCCGGCCGAGGCGAACCCTCCAGATAGCCGGACAGGACCCGGCACGCTTCGCTTTCTGAAGCGGGGGCGCTCGCATCGGAGATGGCGAACAGGTACACCTCCCCCGAGAAGCGCTCCACGAGCCGGAGCATCCCGCAGCGGCGTGAGAGGATGCGGGCCAGATCGGCTTCCGAGTTGCTGAGCCTCCCGAGGAGCACGTAGTCCACCGCGTACCGCTCCGCGTACTCCCGGAAGCGGTCCGGACCGTAGACGAACACCTCCCCGTACGGAGAGGTGAGACGGCCGGTATGGTAGTAGAGCGGTGCGCCTCTGGCCGCGAGAACGACGGCGGTCCCGTCGGTGTGGCCGCGCAGGTAGCCCAGGGCGTCGAAGTAACCGGCCTGCCCGGCCGAGAGGCAATCCCTCGCCCCCTGGAAGACCGAACCGCCACACCCACGACGCTCTCGAATCACCTCGGCGGACTGTACGACACCGGCCGCGGCCAGCAGAACGGCGAGTCCGATCATCGCGGCCCGCGAGACGCCGGGCCGCCAGCGAGCCAGCGCCGCTCCCGTGCCCAGCACGACCGCCGGGATGACGAGGGGCAGGATCGGATCCAGATAGCGCTTCGTGATCCACGGGTACGCGGCCAGGAAGACAGCGTACCCCAGCAGGTATAGAGCGGCGGTGCTCCAGCGCCGGCAATAGAGCCGCAGTCCCAGGAGCCCGCCCACCCACACGACGGCCGCCCAGGCGACGTTGTCCCACAGGGCGCCGGACAGGAGCGGGAGGGCGAGAGCGTCCAGAAGCTGCGACCCGAGGGCCTCCGCCGCTTTGGAGAAGAGGACGCGGAGGAACCCGACGGCTCCCCCGATCTCGGAGTAGGCCACGAAGTCGGCCACGTAGCTGTCACCGGCGAACTGTCGGGGGGCGAGCAGGATCAGGATCAACCAGGCGCCGACCGTGGCCAGCGATGCGAGGCCGAAGGCCACCAGCGCTCGCCAGCGGCGGCGGGCCAGCCAGTAGAGACCGAGCGCCGCGAGCAGCGAGATGCCGATGGGGCGGATGAGCGCCGCGAAGATCGCGCACCCTCCGGCCACAAGGGATCTCCTTCGGCCGGCCCCCTGGCCGGAAAGGGCCACCAGAGCGGCCAGGCTGAAGAGCATGTAGGCCGGCTCGGACATCCCGGACCCCGCCCGGGTCACCAGCCCCGGGTTCACAGCCACCGGAAGCAGCACCAGGAGCCCGATCCAGGGAGACCAGAGCCGCGCGAGGGTGGCGTACACCAGGAAGAGGGCGCCCACCGACAGAGCCACGTTGAGGGCGATCAGTGCCCGGAAGCTCTCGCCGACTATGGCTGTCCACGCCGCGATGAGGAGCGGAAAACCGGGAAGGTAGTGGCTGTGAAAGGGAGTCCCGACGATGTACGGGTCTCCGTATCCCAAGCCCCGCAGAGCTCTCGCGAGCAAGAGGTACTGAGCGGCGTCGCCTCCCGTCGTCACGTCGGGCTGCCGGGCCGCCCACGCCAACGCCGCGTGCAGCCCGAGGATCGCCGCCGCCAGGAGCCACGCGATCCGGCGACGCGCTTCGCCGTTCGCCTTCATCTCGTCCGGGCTCCGCGTACGGTCAGACGTAGGGTGCGCGCAGGCGAGCGGGCTTTCCCCGCTCCAGCGCCCGAATGCTCCCGCCCTCGATCTCGTAGACGGCGTCCGCGACCCCCTTCATCGCGGACTGGTGCGAGATCGCCAGGATGGTGACCTCGCCCCGCAACCGGGCGAGCGTCGCGCAGATCGCCGTCTCTGTCTTCGGGTCCAGTGCGGTCGTCGCTTCGTCGAGGACCAGCAGCCTCGGCCGCCCCACCAGGGCACGCGCGATCGCGACCCTCTGCCGCTGTCCACCGGACAGCTTCGAGCCCCGTTCTCCGACCACCGTGTCCATCCCCTGGGGCATCGCCTCGACGAAGCTCCAGGCATCGGCCTGCCGGAGCGCCCGCTCCACATCGGGGGGCGCGAGCCGCTCGTTTCCCAGGGTGACGTTGCGGTAGACGGTGTCGTGGAACAGGAGCGTCTCCTGCGGCACGTACCCGATCATTCGCCGCCACTGACCGAGGTCGAGCTCCCCCAGTGGCACGCCGTCCACGAACACCTCTCCCGCATCCGGACGGTGGAGGCCCACGATCAGGTCCACGACGGTCGTCTTGCCCGCCCCCGAGGGACCCACGAGGGCGGCGAAGGAGCCCGCCGGAACGGTCAGAGATACGTCCCGCAACACCCGATGCGTGCCGTAGGAGAAGGAGACGCCGGAGAGCCGGAGCTCCTTCCGCAACGGCGGGGGGGGGTGATCCCCGAAGCCCGCCTCCCGCTCGGCTTCGGCGAGACGGGTGATCCGGTGTAGTGACCAGAAGGCGCTCTCCCCCGCGACCATCCCCTGGTACCCCTGCTGTATCTTGTGCACGCGTCCCGTGAGCCGGTGGAAGAGAAAGGCCATCACCAGGAGACTGGCGGCGGGGATGCGTCCCCAGCGGAGCGCAACGAACAGACCGATGGCGAGGACGAGGACGACCATGGGCTCCTGCAGGGCGCGAAGGGACTCCCGGGCCAGCACCTGCCGCCGCTCGGCCCGGTTCAGCTCCTCCACCTCTTCCTCCAGCATCGGGAGAAAGGAGCCCTCCCGACCCATCGCCTTGATCGACTTGATTCCCTGGAGGGCGTCCGTCAGGCGGGCCACGAGCGACCTCATCACGGCCGTCTGGTCCCCCCCCGCCTGCCGGCTCATGTCGATGAACCGTCCGAGGGGCCAGGCCACCACCGCACCCACGAGGAGCGCGAGGAGCGCGACCTGCCAGGAGATCGCCAGGATCAGCGAGGCGTAGACGAGAACCTGAATGGCGTCCGCGAAGGCGTTGCACGCCATTCCATAAGCCATCGCGGCCCTGTAGCTCTCCGTGCTCACTGCGTTGGGAAAGTAACCCGTCGGCTGGCTCGTGAAGCAGGACCAGCGAGCGGCCATCAGGGACTGGATCAGCCCTCGCCGAAGGTCTCTGCCGACCTGAGCCAGCGTGTAGCCCACCTGCCTCATGGCCAGCCAGCGGAACCCCCCTT
This sequence comes from Gemmatimonadota bacterium, assembly GCA_046757485.1. Classification (GTDB taxonomy): domain Bacteria; phylum Gemmatimonadota; class Gemmatimonadetes; order Palauibacterales; family Palauibacteraceae; genus JBHHYJ01. Next base: position 12,257 of record JBHHYJ010000061.1, on the reverse strand, counting down.
TCAGCGCCATGGCCACCACGATCGCGGTCAGCAGCGCGCCGAGGGTCGGATCGATTCCGACCTCCAGGAGGAACCGGGTGATCGGATCTCCACCGCCGGCCTCTCCCGTCGCCCGGTTCAGGGCCGGAAGAAGCGCCGCGATCCCCACGCCCTCGGCCAGGCCGGCCAGGATCAGGAGCACCACCGTGAGCACCGTCCGCCACGGATAGGCCCGGGCGAAGTAGGCCACGAAGCCGGTGCTCTCCTTGCTCGGCCTCAGCACGTCCGGTCCTCCCCCGTTTCCGGGGCAGCCTCAAGCCCGCTATCGGGAGGGGCGGGCACCAGGCGCCGAAGATAGACGCGGCGGACGAGGCCCGGAGCGATCCGCAGACCCAGGCTCACGAGCCGCAGCTTGTCGCTGCCAAGCTCGACGCCGGCCCGCCGGAACGCGTTGCGCGCCTGACCGAAGCGCCGCTCGACGAGAAGCCGCTTTCCCTCCTCTACGGCACGGCGGCCCTCGCAGGCCCGGATCCGGCCGTCCACGAGAGCCGCCCGCTCCGTGGAGAGCGGCAGCGTCGCTCGCGTTTTCCTCAGCACGGCGAGCTCGCCCGCCAGGAGCGCGCCCTCCCTCGCCGCCAGGCTGGCGCCGTGCTCCCGGTGCCGGGCGAGGACCCGCCGCTGGTAGGCCAGCCGTCCGCCCGCGTGTGCCAGGCGGAGCCACAGGTCGTAGTCCTCCGCATGGGTGAAGCCCTCGTCGAACAGACCCACTTGCAGCAGCGCCTCTCTCCGGGCCACCACGGTGGAGGTGAAGACCACGCACGTCGTCTCCACCAGGCTCTCGAACGTCACCTCGCCGGTCGAGGGGCAGCGGTCCATCAGCGTCCCGGCCTCCCGGCTCGTCTCCCCGAACAGTAAGGCATCCGCGTAGATGAGATCGAGCGTCGGCTCCCGATCGAGCCGTTCGACCTGGGAGGCCAGGAACTCGGGCAACCACTGATCGTCGGCGTCCAGGAAGCCGACATACTCGCCGCGCGCGTGCCGGATGCCCCCGTTTCGGGCGGCGGCCGGGCCGCCGTGCTCCTTCCTGAGGTACGTGATCCGCTCCCTGAAGGGTCGGAGCTGCCCCTCCAGCTCCGGCGTGTCCGGAGACCCATCGTTCACCACGAGGATCTCGTGGTCCCGATACGTCTGACGCAGGACGGACTCCACCGCCCCGCGAATGAACGCGGCCGCCCGGTAGGCGGGAATCACCACGCTGACCCTCGGCGCAGGTCCCACGTCTACTCCGGAGCCTCCGGCTGCGGGGAACCCACCGGCCTCCACACGGCCTCGGCGGCCAGGCTCGGTCGCAGGAGCGCACAGACCACGGCGGCGTTCGCCAGCAGGAAGGCGGCCGGAATGCTCAGCCGTCGAAGCGGAAGGACGAGCCCGAGGGCGCCCAGCAGATAGAAGAGAAGCTGGCCGTACACGGCCCCTCGGTACACCGGTGCCTCGAGCGCGCTCCCTGCGACGAGGACCGCCAGCAGGCACAAGGGCACGGCCAGACGCAGGAGCTTGTGGGAAACGAACCGGAAGTAGACGGGATTCTTCCGCGGGACGAGCAGCTCGGGCCAGAGACGGAGAAGCTGAAGGTTCCCGACCATCGTGCGCAACTTCCGCCCGAACTCCGCGCGCGGGCTCCCCGCCGGTCTGTCGACCGCCAGCGCCTCGGGCTCCAGGATGACCCGGTACCCTCGCGCCACGATCCGGAGAGGAAGGTACACGTCGTCCAGAATCAGGCCGGCGGGCAGTTGGACGAACAGTTTCCTTCGAATCGCGTAGATTGCGCCCGTGGCCCCCACGACCGACCCCGTCCGGCTCTCCGCCAGGCGGAGCCGTGTCTCCAAGTCCCAGTACCGCCCCACGCCTTTCAGCGAGGGTGCGTCGGACGCGCGAAGTCGAAGTCGGCCGCTGACCGCGCCCACCGATGGGTCGCCGAAACGCCGAACGAGGCGCCGGAGAACGTCGGGCTCAAACCGCTGGCGGGCATCGGCGAAGACGACGACGGAGCCTCGCGCGGCGCCGACCCCGGCGTTGAGCGCTCCCGCCTTCCCATCTCGGGCTGGACTCTGGAGAAGGCGCAGGCGTGCATCCTCTTTCGCCCGGGCGGCGACGATTCCTTCCGTGCCATCCGTGGATCCGTTGCTGACCACGACGATCTCGAGCCGGTCGGCGGGATAGTCCTGGCCGAGCAGGTTCTCGATCCGCTCGGCGATCCGCCGCTCCTCGTTGCGAACGGCGAGAACCACCGTGACGGTCGCCGGCGGTCCGGTGCCCCGAGAGCGACCTTCAGCGGCGGGTGCGAACCGCGCACGCAGGCTCATGAGGAGGGGATAGCCCAGGTAACACCAGCCGACGAGGCCGAGACCCGACCAGAAGATGAACCTCATGCCGCGTGGCCCCCGTTACCCGCGCTCATTCCCCCATTCCGGCTCGTGAGACCCTCCCTCTCTTGCGCTCGAGGGTCTAGCATGGATTGTGCCCGATGACCGGCCGGATCGCGGTCATCCGACCACCACCCACTCGAGGTAGGGAGCGGCTTCTTGGCCGGGAGGAGTGCAACGGGGAAGAAACCGGGCGCCGGTGGCGCACGGCGAGCCATATGTCCCCGCAGATTGTGCCGATGCCGCGGCTTCGGCCCCGGGTTCCAGCTCAGCCGGCGGGAACCTGTGGGACCCGCGCAACAATGAGCAAGGCCTCCTCTTCGAAGGGGGAGGGCACGGTGGCCATGGCCGCGAGTGAGGTACGGTCCGCCCGCAGGCTCAGGGTGAAGATCGTCGCTCCGAGCATGCGGATCGTGGGCGGACAGTCCATCCAGGCCGACTGGCTCATCGCGGAGTCGGCTCGCGTGCCCGGGCTGGCGGTGGAGCTGGTGCCGATCAACCCACAGCTCGCCGGCCCGCTGGGATGGCTCCAGCGGTTCAAGTACGCCCGCACAGTGATCACCGAGCTGTCCTACCTCCTCCTGCTGCTCGCGAAGCTCCCGCGAACGGACGTGGTTCACGTTTTCTCGGCTTCCTACTTTTCGTTCCTCCTCGCGCCAACCCCCGCGATCCTCCTGGGCAAGCTCCTCGGGAAGAAGGTGATCCTGCACTACCACAGCGGCGAGGCGGAGGATCATCTCCGTCGGTGGGGCCGGACGGCAATCCCCACCCTCCGCCGCGCCGATCGCATCATCGTCCCTTCACGCTTTCTCGTGGAGGTGTTCGGGCGCTTCGGCCTCGTCGCCGAGGCGATTCCCAACTTCGTGCGGACGGGCCACATCCCCCACCGAGAGAGAGCCTCCCTGCGTCCCGTCTTTCTCGCGAACCGGAACCTGGAGCCGATCTACGGCGTGGACAGTCTGCTGCTAGCGTTCCAGCACATTCAGCGGGACCTGCCGCAGGCGAAGCTCCTCCTGGCCGGCGACGGCAGTCAGCGTCGGAAGCTCGAGGCCCTGGCCGACGAACTCGAGCTGAGGAATGTGGAGTTCCTCGGCATCGTTCCCCCCGGTCGCATGGGCAAGCTGTATCAGGAGGCGGACATCTACCTGAACGCCTCCCGGGTGGACAACATGCCGCTCTCGATCCTGGAGTCCTTCGCCGCCGGTCTTCCCGTGGTCACGAGCGCGGCGGGTGGGATCCCGTGGTTCGTGAAGCACGGAGAGACGGCACTCATGGTACCGCGGGACGACCCCGAGGCGTTGGCGAGCTCCGCGCTGCTCCTGCTGAAAGAGCCGGAGCGGGCCCGTCGCCTCGCGAGGCGGGCACGCCACGTTTTCGAGCGCTCCTACGTGTGGAACGCGGTCCGCGATCGCTGGCTGACTCTGTACCGGGAGCTCGTCGACCGGCCCTTGCGGCTGACGATCGTCGCCCCCAGCCTGGACATTCTCGGTGGACAGGCGGTACAGGCCCAACGGCTCCACGCTCAGCTGAGCTCTGTGGAGGGTCTCGAAGCGTCGCTCCTGTTCGTGAACCCCCGGCTTCGGTCTCCGTGGAGGGTGTTCCAACGGTTCAAGTACCTGCGCACGGTCGTCACCGAGCTTCGCTACTGGCTGGACCTGCTGAGAGGGCTGAGGCATACGGATGTCGTGCATGTCTTCTCCGCGGCGTATCTCTCCTTCCTTCTCGCTCCGGTCCCTGCCCTCCTGGTCGCTCGGCTGTACGACAAGGGGGCGATCCTGAACTACCGGAGCGGGGAGGCGGAGGACCATCTCACCCGCTGGCGGTGGACGGCGGCCCGGTTGATGCGGCTGGCCGATCGGCTCGTGGTGGGCTCCGACTACCTCATCGGTGTCTTCGCGCGCTTCGGACTCCGGGCGCACGCCATTCCGAACATCGTCGACGTGAGCCAGTACAACTTCCGGGTCCGCCGCCCGCTGAGACCCGTGTTTCTCTCCAACCGCAACCTGGAGCCGCACTACAACGTGGGGTGCATTCTCAGAGCCTTCGCCCTCATCCAGGAGCGCTTCGCCGATGCGAGGCTTCTCGTGGCCGGGGACGGCAGTGAGAGGCGCGACTTGGAGAAGCTGGCGGACGACCTGGAGCTCGCGGGGGTGGAGTTTCTCGGCTTCGTGGAGCCTGACAGGATGAGCAGTCTGTACGACCGAGCGGACATCTACCTCAACGCCTCGGAGATCGACAACATGCCCACCTCCATCATCGAGGCGTTCGCGGCCGGGCTCCCCGTGGTGAGCACGGCGGCCGGAGGCATCCCCTACTTCGTCGAGGACGGCGTGAACGCCCTCCTCGTGGCGCCGGGGAATCACGAAGCGCTTGCCCGCCAGGCGCTTCGGCTCCTGGAGGAACCGCATCTGGCGGAGGAGCTCGTGCGGGCGGCCCGGGAGGAGTGTCAGGTCAAGTACACCTGGCCTTCCATCCGCGCCCAGTGGGTCCGCCTCTACCGGGAGGTCGCTCCCCTGCCGGCCGACGCGCTTGCCCCCGCGGGCGCTCGGGAGCCGCGGGGAGCGGTGCGGGAGGGTGCGGCGTGAGCGACGGCATCCCCGTGCGCCGCCGGCTCGTGGTGCGGACGTCGCAGGTGCTCCGGGCCCATTGGGAGCGCTGGGGGCTGGGGCGATCCGGTCGGCTTCCCGCCGCGGCGGCCGTCCTTCGGGATCGAAGCGCGAATCCCGCTTTCTTCGCGAGCTTCGAGGACCCCGCGCAGACCCTGGATCTTCTCCGCTCGACCTGGCCCGAGCTGGAAGCGCAGACGATCGCCAGGGCCGACCGTATCAGCGATGGACGGTTCGATCTCCTGGGATACCGAGGACTCTCGTTCGGCGATCCGATCGACTGGCATCTGGATCCCGTGAGCGGCGTCCGCGCTCCGCTCGCCCACTGGAGCCGCATCGACTCCCTGAACCCCGAAGAGGTTGGCGACCACAAGGTCATCTGGGAGCTGAACCGGCACCAGTACCTCGTGCATCTGGGGAAAGCGTACTGGTATCGGGGCGACGAGCGGTACGCGAAACGTTTTGTGGAGCACGTGACGAGCTGGATGGATGCGAACCCTCCCAAGCGCGGGATCAACTGGGCCAGCAGTCTGGAGGTCGCCCTGCGGAGCATCGCCTGGATCTGGTGCCTGAATCTCTTCCGGCGCTCGCCCAGCGTGACGCGGAACGTTCGCCTGAAGATGCTTCGCTACCTTCACGTTCACGGCCGGCACATCGAAAGCTATCTCTCGACCTGCTTCAGTCCGAACACGCATCTGACGGGCGAGGCGCTCGGCCTGGTCTATCTCGGCCTCTGCCTTCCCGAGCTCGCGGGTGCCGCCCGCTGGCTCCGGAAAGGGCTCAGGGTCCTGGAGTCGGAGGTTCGGAAGCAGATCCGCCCGGACGGAGTCTACTTCGAGCATGCCACCTACTACCACCGATACACGGTCGACATCTTCCTTCATCTGCGTCTCCTGGCCGAGAGGAACGGGATCGCGCTGGATCCCGGGGTCGGGGAGAAGCTGGAGGATGCGCTCGTCCATCTGATGCACCTGACGCGCCCGGACGGGCGCACGCCCCTGGTCGGGGATGAGGACGGAGGGCGCCTCCTCTTCCTCGACAACCGCGACCCGAACGACTTCCGCTCTCCGCTGGCCACCGCGGCCGTGCTGTACGAGCGGCCGGACTTCGCCTGGGTCGCCGGGCCGCTTTCCGAGGAGACGCTGTGGCTGCTCGGACCCACGGGGGTGCGCGCCCTGGAACGGATCGAGCGACGGCCTCCAACCGTGGGATCGAGGGCATTCCGCGACGGCGGGTTCTACGTGATGCGAGACGGCTGGGAGGCCGAGGCCAACTACGTGCTTCTCCGGTGCGGACCTCACGGAGCTCTTCGAGGCGCGCATGCTCATGCCGACGCGCTCGCCTTCGAGCTCACCGCTGGAGGCACTCCCGTTCTCGTGGATTCCGGCACGTACGACTATACGCGGGACCCGGCATCGCGGGACGCCTTCCGTTGCACCGCCGCGCACAACACCCTGACGGTGGCGGGGGAGTCCTCGTGCCTCCCCGGCGGTCCGTTCGGCTGGCGCAGGACATGTACGGGAACGGCGTGCCGCTGGATCGTCACGGAGCGCTTCGACTACTTCGAGGGTCTACACGACGGCTACCGCCGGCTCCCCCGAGCCGCGCAGCATCGCCGCGCGATCCTCCACCTCAAGGGCGACTACTGGGTCGTTCGGGACGTCGTGACAGGTGCCGAGCCAGCAACCGTCATCTCCCACCTGCACTTCCACCCGAGTCTGACCGTCGAGGAAGCCGCCGAGAACGGGCGGATCACGCTCACCGTCAAGGGACCCGACGGCGACCCCGTACTGCAGGCCTTCCTCTTCGGGGTCACGGAGCGTCTCGACGATGGGCCGGGGTGGGTTTCACCGGTCTACGGCCGGCGGCTTCCCGCACCGGTCCGCCGTTACGCCGGCGCATCGGGAGAGCGCTGCGAGCTTCTCAGCGTGTGGATCCCCACCACTCGCTGCCGGAAGGTGGGTATCACGCACGGCGCGGAGGGGAACGACCTTCGCACGCTGCACGTCGAGGGAGGCGGCTTCGTAGACGACATGTTGATCGCCGATCGTGGCCACGTCACGTGGCGGGACGTCGAGGGAGAGTTCGGGTGGGCGTGGCTCCGCCGCGACGCCGAGGGCAGGGTCACGGAGCACGCGGCCGTCGGCGTCCGGGAGCTGACAGCCTCGGGCCGTCCGCTCTTCCACTCGGAAAAGCTCGTGGCCCACTGCTATGGGTCTGCGGGGCGGAGAGACCCCGAGACTCAGGCGCACCCCGCGGCGGCGGGCGTAGCGAGCTCGTCGAGCGAATCCTCGTGATGCGCCGTGGCCCCCCGGTTGCAGTGAGAGGGCGACATGTGCGGAATCTGCGGGTTCGCGCTCTCTAGCGCCTCCGGGCGAGACCCGGATGTCGCGCGCCTCATCCGGGCTCGAGATCTGCTCGCCCACCGGGGCCCGGACGCTGCCGGCGTCTACGTGGGCGACCGCGCCGCGCTGGGGCACCGGAGGCTGAGCATCGTGGACGTGGAAGCCGGGCACCAGCCGATGTCCGGCGACGACGGCCGCGTGCATCTCGTGTACAACGGGGAGATCTACAATCACCTGTCGCTACGCGCCGGGCTGGAGCGGCGCGGCCACACGTATCGGACCCGCTGTGACACGGAGACGGTCCTGCGGATGTACCTCGAGTCCGGTCCGGCCTCTGTGGGGCGCCTCCGGGGCATGTTCGCCTTCGCCATCTGGGATGAGCGCGAGCGGCAGCTCCTTCTGGCGAGGGACCGCCTCGGCATCAAGCCTCTTTACTACCTTCGGGCCGACGATGGATCCCTCTTCTTCGCTTCCGAGATCAAGGGGGTCCTCGAGGCGAGTGGGGTCAGCCCGGCGCTGAACCACCGGGCGCTCCCCGATTACCTGGCCAACCACGCGCCCTCCGGCGAGGAGACCCTGTTCGTCGGCGTCCGCCGCCTCCCGCCCGGCCACTTGCTCGTGTGGCGCGATGGCCAGGTCGAGACGCGGTCCTACTGGGCCCTCGGTGTAGCCGAGACGGGCACGGACGACCGGCCTGTCGAGGAGTGCGTCGCGACGTTCCGAGACCTGCTCGCCGAGTCGGTCCAGCTGCGGCTGATGGCGGACGTCCCCCTCGGGGTCTTCCTCTCGGGCGGCATCGACTCGGCGTCGATCACGGCGCTGATGGCTCGGCTGGTGGATGAGCCGATCGAGAGTTTCTCCGTGGCCTTCGCGGAACGGGAGGCCAACGAGCTGGGCTACGCCCGGGCGGTCGCGCGGGCCTACGAGACGCACCATCATGAGGTCGTCGTCACGCCCGGCCAGTTCTTCGACGCCCTCCCTTCTCTCATCTGGCACGAGGACGAGCCGATCGCTCATCCGTCGAGCGTTCCCCTGCATTTCGTGGCCCGGCTCGCCTCGGAACACGTGAAGGTCGTTCTGACGGGGGAAGGAAGCGACGAGCTGTTGGGCGGGTACGGGCGGTATCCCAAGACCCTGCTGAACCTTCGGTGGGCAAGGGCCTACGAGAGAAGCGTGCCGCGCGCCGCCCGGCGACTTGTTCGCCGGCTCCTCGGCGCCCTGCCGACCACCGGGCTCAGCCAGAAGGCCCTGCGGACCTTCCTGTACCTGCCGAGCGACCTCCGGAGCATCTACCTGGACTGCTTCGCCGTCTTCTCCCACAGGCAGCAGCAGCGGCTACTCAGCGCTGCGACCCGACGGCTGGTGCCGGACGATCCGTACGAGGCGCTGTCGGAGGGAATGGAGGCAACGGCGACGCTCTCGCCTCTGGAGCGGCTCCTTCACCTGGACATTCGAACGTATCTCCACGAGTTGCTGATGAAGCAGGACCAGATGAGCATGTCGGCATCCATCGAGAGCCGGGTGCCGTTTCTGGATCATGAACTCGTGGAGTTCGCCGTCCGCCTGCCTCCCGAGCGCAAGGTGCGTGGCAGAACGACGAAGTGGGTGCTGCGCGAGGCGATGCGAGGGGTCCTTCCGCCGGAGATACTGGACCGTCCAAAGATGGGCTTTCCCGTGCCCTTCGGCCGGTGGGCGCGAGCCGCCTACGGCCCTTACGTGCGAGAGCTGCTCCTGGGTGACCGGACGCTGGGCAGGGGCCTGTTCGAGCCCGGCTACGTGCGACGTCTGGTGGACGAGCACGAGCTGGGCCGTGCCGATCACGCGGAGCGGTTGTGGTCCCTGCTCAACCTGGAGCTGTGGCAGCGGCTCTTCCTGGACGAGGACGAAGAGGCCCGGGAGGCGCCACCCTCGCTCGCCCCGGCCGCAGCGTCGGTCTGAACCGGCGGATCGGTACAGGGGAACGGCAGATCGTGCGGATTCTCTGGCTGAAGACGGAGCTGCTGCACCCGGTCGACAAGGGCGGGAAGATCCGGACGTATCACATGCTGCGCGAGCTGAAGCGAGACCACCGGATCACCTACCTGACGCTGGACGACGGCTCGGCGGGAGAGGACGCCGCCCGGAGGGCCGCCGAGTACTGCCACGATCTGATCCGGATTCCTCACAGGGCGCGGCGGAAGCCGTCCGCAGGGTTCTACGCGGAGCTGGCTCTGAATCTCGCCTCGCCTCTGCCCTACTTCTTGACCAGGTACAGGTCGGGCCCCATGAGGGAGGCGATCGAGCATCAGGTGGCTTCCGGCTTCCACGACCTCACGGTGTGCGATTTCCTCGTGCCGGCCGTGAACCTACCGGGCCGGGTCCCACGTCCTTCCATCCTCTTTCAGCACAACGTGGAGGCGGTGATCTGGAGGCGGCACTACGAGGTGGCCCGCAACGGGATCAAGAGGGCGTACCTGCGCGAGCAGTGGCGCAAGGCCCGCCGGGCGGAAGGGCGCCTCTGCCGCCGCTTCGACCGCGTCGTGGCGGTGTCCGACCGCGACCGGTCCACGATGGAGCACGACTACAACCTATCGGACATCGCCACCGTCGGCACCGGAGTGGACACGGAGTACTTCACACCTCGTGGCACTGTACGCCCGCGCCCCGGCAGCATCGTCTTCACGGGATCCATGGACTGGCTCCCGAACGAGGACGGGATCCTCTGGTTCGCCCGCGACATCCTGCCCCGGGTTCGGGCCCGAGTGCCCGAGGCGAGCCTCACCGTCGTGGGCCGGGACCCCACGCCCTCCATCCGGAGGCTCGGGCGGAACGATCCGTGCGTCACCGTCACCGGGAGGGTACCGGACATTCGGCCTCACCTGGAGGAGAGCGCCGTGTATGTCGTCCCGCTGCGGATCGCGGGGGGCAGCCGCCTGAAGATCTTCGAGGCGATGGCCATGCAGAGGCCCGTGGTCTCGACGACGGTCGGAGCCGAGGGACTTCCGGTACGACACGGGGAGCAGCTTCTGATCGCCGACGGAGCCGAAACGTTCGCCGAGGCGGTCGTCACGTTGCTTCTGGATCCCGCCCGTGCCAGTGCATTGGCCGCTGCCGCCGCCGAACGCGTCCGACGCGAGTTCGGTTGGGGGGCGATCGGCGCTGCCTTCGCGGAGATCTGTGAGGCCGTAGCCGCTCGGCGCCGGGGGACGGTTCACTCCGGCGTGTTCGAGAGCGCGGCGGTGGAGAGGGGGTGAGGGACAGCGTGCGAGTGAGCGTCTTCGGTCTCGGGTATGTAGGGTGCGTTTCGGCCGCCTGCCTGGCGAAGGAGGGACACACCGTCGTGGGCGTCGACGTCACCTCTTCCAAGGTCGACGCCGTAAACCGGGGAGAAGCGACGATCCTCGAAGAACGGATCGGCGGGCTCGTGAAGGAGACGGTCCGGGCCGGCCAGCTCCGCGCCACGGCCGATGCCGCGGAGGCCGTCCGTCATACCGACCTGAGTCTCATCTGCGTCGGCACCCCCAGCCGGCGAAACGGAAGCCTCGACCTGACCTTCGTCAGGCGAGTGGCGGAGGAGATCGGCCGGGCGGTCTCGGAGAAGCTCGACCCCCACACGGTCGTGCTGCGCAGCACGGTCTTGCCGGGCACCTTGGAAGATGTCGTGATCCCCACTCTCGAGCGGTCGTCCGGCAGGGAGCTGGGTGCCGGCTTCGACGCCTGCGTGAACCCGGAGTTCCTCCGGGAGGGCACCTCTGTGAGGGACTTCTACGAACCTCCGTTCACGCTGATCGGCGCGGCAACGGAGAGAGCCGCGCAGCAGCTGGAAGCGCTTTATGAGGGGATCGATGCCCCCCTCTTGCGCGTCGACGTGCGCACCGCCGAGATGGTGAAGTATGCCTGCAACGCCTTCCACGCTCTGAAGGTGAGCTTCGCGAACGAGATCGGACGCATCTGCCGGGCGTTCGGGATCGACAGCCACCGGGTCATGAAGGTCGTCTGCACCGACACGAAGCTCAACATCTCCCCGGCCTACCTTCGGCCTGGCTTCGCGTTCGGCGGCTCCTGCCTTCCGAAGGATCTCCGGGCCCTGACGCACGCAGCCCGACGCCACGACTTGCAGGTTCCAGTGCTCGAAGCGACGCTCGAGACGAACCGCCGGCAGATCGAGCAGGCTGCCCAGATGGTGTTGGATGCCGGGCATCGCTCGGTCGGCATTCTGGGCCTGAGCTTCAAGGAGGGCACGAACGACCTGAGAGAATCACCGATGGTCGCGCTCGTGGAGATTCTCCTGGGCAAGGGGCTGGACCTGCGGATCTACGACCGCCACGTCACCCAGGCGAGTCTGATCGGCGCGAACCGGACGTTTATCGAGACCCACATCCCTCATATCTGGTCCCTGATGTGCGACAGTCGTGGAGAAGTCCTGCAGCACGCGGATACTCTCGTGCTGGGAACCTGGAGCACCGAGTTCGCATCCCTGCTTCAGGAGCGGCGAAACGGTCAGGTCATCATCGATCTGGTTCGCCTGGCCGACCGGACGACGGATGACGAGGAAGGGTATCAAGGCATCTGTTGGTGACGGGCACCGGGCATTGAGTGAGTCACACGTATGACTGACAGTGCGAACCCAATCTTCGTCGATCGGTTACCAACACTCCGGAACGACGCTCGTACAGTACATGCTCGGCCGTCACAGCGACATTTACACGAGCTACTTCGAGACGAAGTTCTTCGAGCATCTCAGGATGATCCGAGGCAGGTTTCCGGAGCTGGGGTCCCGTTCGTCTCTCGAGGACTACGCGAGATTCCTCGTCACCGTTCTTTACAAAGGCTATACCATCAAGCATGGATACACGCTCGGCGGGGAGAAATCACAGCGGGTTCCCGATGTCAGCGAGGAGGAGCTGCAAGCACTTGTCGACCGC